>NZ_JBYTDE010000005.1:0-284 GCF_058791075.1 Curvibacter sp. EU05-FHT14A10 | reverse complement strand
ACGACCACACGAAGTGAGGGAGTGTGGGGGCTTACAGTCCAGGCCGGCGCCGGGCCGCCCCAAGGCGGCCTGCGGCCCCCCCTGGGGGGCAGCGACCACACGAAGTGAGGGAGTGTGGGGGCTTACAGTCCAGGCCGGCGCCGGGCCGCCCCAAGGCGGCCTGCGGCCCCCTCGGGGGGCAGGGAGTGACACGAAGTGCGCGACCGTGGGGGTCAGTGCACCATCAGGGCGCCGCTGGCCTTGCTCTTGCCGGCGCGGGCCGGGGGGTTGCACAGGCCGCACAG
>NZ_JBYTDE010000004.1:388315-470211 GCF_058791075.1 Curvibacter sp. EU05-FHT14A10 | reverse complement strand
CGGGAAAAGAGTCTCGAACTCTCGACCTCAACCTTGGCAAGGTTGCGCTCTACCAACTGAGCTATTCCCGCATTTTCACCGTGTCTGCTGATCAACTTGCGTTGCTCTGCGTATCCAGCGAAGCCTCGAATTATACATATTTTTTGCCCGACTCAAGACAGTCCAAAAAAGTTTTCGCCTGCCTGCGATCGGCACCGGCGGCGACAGGGCGGCGCGAATTCCACGATACTCTGCGCTCAAGCAGACCCTCGAAGCCACCATGAAAATTGCCACCTGGAACGTCAACTCCCTCTCGGTTCGCCTGCCGCAGGTGCTGGAATGGCTCAGCACCCACCCGGTGGACGCGCTGTGCCTGCAGGAACTCAAGCTGAGCGATGACAAGTTTCCGGCCGCTGCGCTGCAAGAAGCCGGCTACCACAGCGCCTTCATGGGCCAGAAGACCTACAACGGCGTGGCCATCCTGAGCCGCACCCCGGTGACCGACGTGGTGAAGAACATTCCCGGTTTTGCAGATGAGCAGTCGCGCGTGATTGCGGGCACGCTGCACACCGACGCCGGACCTGTGCGCCTGGTCAATGGCTACTTCGTCAATGGGCAAGAGCCCGGCTCGGACAAGTTTGACTACAAGATGCGCTGGCTGCAGGCGCTGCAGGACTGGCTCAAGGAGCAGCTTCAAAGCCACCCCCGACTGGTACTGGTGGGTGACTTCAACATCACCGCCGATGACCGCGACACCTGGGACCCCGACGGCCTGCGCGAGGCCATTCACCACACGACGGCCGAACGCGATCATTTCAAGGCCCTGCTGGCCTTGGGGCTGCACGACGCCTTCCGCCTGTTTGAACAGGCCGAGAAGAGCTTTTCTTGGTGGGATTACCGCGACTTCGCCTTCCGACGCAACCGCGGGCTGCGCATCGATTACACCCTGGTCAGCGATGCGCTCAAGCCCCAGGTCAGCGCCTGCGAGATCGACAGGAACACGCGCAAGAACGAGCGCCCAAGCGACCATGCCCCCGTGATCGTCACGATCTGAACGGCCTCAGGCCCAAAGGCCGCAGAGGGCACGCCCCAATGGGCAACCCCCTCCGCGGACCCGGACTCACTCCAGGCCGAGTTCCTGAATCTTGCGGGTGATGGTGTTGCGACCAATGCCCAGCTTCTGAGCGGCCTCGATGCGGCGGCCACGCGTGTTGGCCAGCGCGGTCAGGATCAGCTTGGACTCGAAACGGCGGGTCAGTTCGTCCCACACATCGTGGCGGCCGCTGGCCAACAGCTCCAACGCCTCCAGCTCCAGCCCCTGCTCCCAGGCGGCCGAGCGCCCCAGGCCAGAAGAGACTGACGCAGCAACAGACTCGCCACGCGCTGGATCAGACCCCATCATGTCCGCCGCCGGGATCGCAATCGGCTGTGCCAACACCGATGCCGGCATCACGTGAGCAGAGGGCGAGGCATACGCCATGGGCTCAGCCACAGGCTCCGACTCCAGTACCGGCGCCGCAGGATGGAAGCTGGTGCTGTTGATGGCCCCCGCAGCACCCTGCATGCCAAGCACTTCCGGGGGCAGGTCCTTGGCCTCGATCACCTGGGCCGGCGCCATCACCGTGAGCCAGTGGCAGATGTTCTCCAACTGCCGCACGTTGCCCGGAAAGTTGAAGCCCCCCAACTGGGCCAGGGCGTTGTCGGCAATGCGCTTGGGCTCCACACCCAGTTGCTTGGCGCTTTGCTGCAGGAAATGCCGGGTCAGCATCGGCACGTCTTCCTTGCGCTCGCGCAGCGCCGGCAGACGCAGGCGGATCACATTGAGGCGGTGGAACAAGTCCTCCCGGAACACGCCGTCCTTCACGCGCTGCTCCAGGTCCTGATGGGTGGCTGCAATCACACGCACATTGGCCTTCACGGCGTTGTGCCCACCGACCCGGTAGAAATGACCGTCCGACAAAACACGCAGCAGGCGCGTCTGCAGATCAAAAGGCATGTCGCCAATTTCATCGAGGAACAGCGTGCCGCCCTCTGCCTGCTCAAAGCGGCCACGGCGCATGGTCTGTGCGCCGGTGAAGGCCCCGCGCTCATGACCGAACAGCTCCGACTCCAGCAGATCCTTGGGAATGGCCGCCGTGTTGATGGCCACGAAAGGGCCATTGGCACGTGGCGAATGCTTGTGCAGCGCCCGGGCCACCAGCTCTTTGCCAGAGCCCGACTCGCCGGTGATCATCACCGTCACATTGCTCTGGCTGAGCCGCCCGATGGCGCGGAACACATCCTGCATGGCCGGCGCCTGGCCCAGCATCTCGGGCGTGGCCGCCATGCGCTCTTCGGCCACTTCTTCGCGCTGGCTTTCTTCCACCGCGCGACGAATCAACTCCACCGCCTTGGGCAGGTCAAAGGGCTTGGGCAGGTATTCAAACGCGCCGCCCTGGAAGGCCGACACGGCACTGTCCAGGTCCGAGAAGGCCGTCATGATGATGACTGGCAAACCCGGGTGGCGCTCTTTCACCTTGGCCAGCAGATCCAGGCCCGAACCGCCAGGCATGCGAATGTCACTCACCAGAACCTGAGGCCCCTGGTTGTCGACGTCTTCGTCACCGATCTCATCCAGTGCCGCCAGCACCTCGCGGGGGTTGGTGAAGCTGCGGGTCGGCAGCTCTTCCCGCAACAGCGCTTTTTCGAGCACAAAGCGGATCGATTGATCGTCATCTACTATCCAGATCGGCTTCATGTGCAAATACCACCTCAGGTCAAATTGTTGTCAATCACACTCAGGGCAACGGAATCAACATCTTGAAGTCCGTCCTCCCTGGCACGCTATCGCACTCGATCAAGCCATGGTGTTGCTGAACAAAGGTTTGCGCCAAAGTCAGCCCCAGCCCTGAACCACCATCCCGCCCCGACACCAGCGGGTAGAAGATGCGGTCCTTGATCGAGTCCGGCACGCCGGGCCCGTTGTCGATGACATGCAATTCCAATGCCAATCGGTAGCGTTGCTTGCCAAAAGTAACCTGTCGCGCAATCCGCGAACGGAAAGTGATTTGCGCATCCCCCGCAGCCACCCTGTCCGCCAGAGCCTGGGCCGCGTTGTGGGCGATGTTGAGCACCGCCTGGATGAGTTGCTCGCGGTCGCCGCGGAACTCAGGAATCGAGGTGTCGTAGTCGCGGATCACGCGCAGGCCCCGCGGAAACTCCGCCAGGATCAGCGAGCGCACACGCTCACACACTTCGTGGATGTTCACGTCGCCCACCACGTGCGGGCGACGGTGCGGCGCCAGCAGTCGATCGACCAGGGTCTGCAGACGATCCGCCTCGTGGATGATGACCTGGGTGTACTCAATCAGGTCGCGCGACTCGATCTCCATCTGAAGCAGCTGCGCCGCCCCTCGGATGCCCCCCAGCGGGTTCTTGATCTCATGGGCCAGATTGCGGATCAACTCCTTGTTGGCCTGCGCCTGATCGATCAGTCGCTCCTCGCGGTCCTGTCGGGCCTGCTGCTCCAGGGGCAGCAACTCGATGATCACCTCGCCCGGCTGATCGGTCTGCGCCACGATCACGTGGACCAGCACCGGGTCATGGGTGAAGCGCTTCAACCAGGCGTCGTAGCGCAACGCTGCGAACTCGTTGCTACCGGCGCCATCCAGGGCATTGCGCAAGATCTGGGGCTCAGAGAAGAAATCGGCAAATTGCGAGCCTTCAATGGTTCGGCGCGAGGTGCCGATGGCATCTTCCAGCGCCGCGTTGGCAAAGATCACCGTGCCATCGATGCGGACCACCGCCACCAGGGTGGCCAGCAGGTCATAGGCATGAAAGGCTTCGGCGACCGGGTCTGTCAGGGTGAGGCGGTTCATTTGAGACGCGCGATTTCACGCTTGATACCGGCCACATCGGCCTCGGCGCGCGCCACGGCCTCCTTGAGTGCAGCCACCCGATCCAGGTATTTCTGGTAATTCTTGGCCTCGCCCCCCTGCTTCTCGGGCTCGCCGTTGTTGTATTCCTTCTGCAACTCGGCCAGCCGTGCCTCGGCCTTGCGCAATTCGGATTCCAGAATGGCGCGCGCATCGGCATCGCGCGCCTTCTGCTCGCTGTTGTCCACCTTGGGCGAGCCCGCAGGCGCCGTGACCACCTTGGACGCATCGCCGCCGGCAGGGGCCTGGGCGGCCGGCCGGGTGCCCGGCACCACGGTCACATTGCCGCCTTCAATCAGCTTGCATTCCTTGGCCCGGTTGGCCGGGACCGTGTTGGTGTATTCGTTGCCGCAACGGTAGATGCGGTCTTGCGCCATCGCGGCGCTGCAGGTCAGGGTCAGCAGGGAAATCAGTACAGCGTGTTTCATACATCCAGTTCAGCACCCCTTCGGGCGGCGAGCCAAGTATCTCCGAATCGGCTGGTGAGGCAAAGGCAAAGCCCACCCGGGCCGCACCGGCACCCGGGCCGGCGGCAAGAAAAAAGGGCAGCCGAAGCTGCCCTTTGGGTAGACATTGCCTAGTCCCGCATCACAGCGAGTAGTACATGTCGAATTCGACCGGGTGCACCGACATGCGGTAACGGGTCACTTCCTGCATCTTCAGATCAATGTAGGCATCGATCATGCTGTCGGTGAACACGCCACCCTTGGTCAGGAAGGCACGGTCCTTGTCCAGGGCTTCGAGGGCCTGGTCCAGGCTGTGGCAGACGGTCGGCACCAATGCGTCCTCTTCGGGCGGCAGATGGTACAGATCCTTGGTGGCAGCTTCGCCCGGATGGATCTTGTTTTCCACGCCGTCCAGACCCGCCATCAGCAGGGCGGCAAAGCCCAGGTAGGGGTTCATCAGCGGATCGGGGAAGCGGGCTTCCACGCGACGGCCCTTCGGGTTGGCCACGAAGGGGATGCGGATCGAGGCCGAACGGTTCTTGGCCGAGTAGGCCAGCTTCACCGGGGCTTCGAAGTGCGGCACCAGGCGCTTGTAGCTGTTGGTGCCGGGGTTGGTGATGGCGTTCAGGGCACGTGCGTGCTTGATGATGCCGCCGATGTAGTACAGAGCGAAGTCCGACAGACCGGCATAGCCGTCGCCAGCGAACAGGTTCTTGCCGTCCTTCCAGACCGACTGGTGCACGTGCATGCCCGAGCCGTTGTCGCCATGGTAGGGCTTGGGCATGAAGGTGGCGGTCTTGCCGTAGGCATTGGCCACGTTGTGCACCACGTACTTCTGCAGGATGGTCCAGTCAGCGCGTTCCACCAGGGTGCTGAAACGGGTGCCGATCTCGTTCTGGCCAGCGCCCGCCACTTCGTGGTGGAACACTTCGACCGGGATGCCCAGCGATTCAAGGATCAGGGACATCTCAGCGCGCATGTCTTGCGTGCTGTCGACCGGGGGCACCGGGAAGTAGCCGCCCTTGACGGTCGGACGGTGGCCGCGGTTGCCGCCTTCGAGCTTGGCACCGGTGTTCCACGGGGCTTCGTACTCTTCGATCTCGTAGAAGGTGTTTTGCGGGTCGGTGCTCCAACGGATGCCGTCGAAGATGAAGAATTCAGGTTCCGGACCGAAGAAGGCGGTGTCGCCCAGGCCCGAGGCCTTCAGGTAGGCTTCAGCGCGCTTGGCGATCGAACGCGGGTCGCGGTCATAGGCCTTGCCGTCGGCGGGCTCCACCACGTCGCAGGTCAGGATCAGGGTGGTCTCTTCGAAGAAGGGATCGATGTTGGCCGAGCTTGGGTCCGGCACCAGCAGCATGTCCGAGGCTTCGATGCCCTTCCAGCCGGCAATCGAAGAACCGTCAAAAGCATGCCCCGACGTGAACTTGTCTTCGTCAAAGTGGGACACGGGAACCGTGGTGTGCTGTTGCTTGCCACGGGTATCGGTGAAGCGGAAATCAACGAACTTGACTTCGTTTTCCTTCACCAACTTCATCACGTCTGCGACGGTCTTTGCCATCAGGATCTCCTGTTCGAGGCTGGTTAAAAATTCAATGACGCCGGGAGGAATGCAGTTTTTATGCCAATCCTTGGTGCATGGCACCAGACGCCGACTACCGTATTTTGCCCTGCCTGAGCGGCGTTGCAGCCAGTTTGCCGGCTCTGAAATGCACTCGGGCGGGGATTTTTCGCCGCCAGCATCAGTGCACCAATTCGATGCATCCGGTTATGCATCAAATTGGTGCAGCATATCAACGCACCAATTCGGGGCCTAGCTTGAGATCGAAGCGATGCAGGCCGGCCAGCAAGGCCGGGTAGGCCGCCAGCACCAGGGTGGGGTCACCCTTCACCCCCAGTTCAATGTGCCGGCCGTACTGCGGGTGATCCACGCTGGGCAGGCTGAACACCTTGACGCCGGCATGCTCGCGCTCGATGGCCTCCATCAGCGGCGTCAGCATGGCCTCCATCGAGCCAAACACAATGACCGACTTCTCCACATGGGCCACCCGGTTGAACAGATGGGCGTAATGCGTGTCCAGCACCCACTCGACCATCGGCCAGGCCATCACCGGGAAGCCCGGCACAAAGTGCACCGCTCCGCCCCCCTGCCCCACGCAGCTGAAGCCCGGGATTTTGTTATAGGGGTTTGGAATGATCTGCGCCGAGGCCGGAAACACCCCCATGTTGAGGCGGTGCACGTTGTCGTCGCGCTCGGGCTCATAAGCCAGGCCATTCTCGCGAGCCACATCCTGCATGCGCTCACGGATCAGTTCGGCAGCACGCGGGTGCAGTTGCAGGGGCTCGCCCAGGGCGCGTGCGGCGCACTGGCGGGTGTGGTCGTCGGGGGTGGCCCCGATGCCGCCACACGAGA
Organism: Curvibacter sp. EU05-FHT14A10; assembly: GCF_058791075.1. NCBI lineage: Bacteria > Pseudomonadati > Pseudomonadota > Betaproteobacteria > Burkholderiales > Comamonadaceae > Curvibacter > Curvibacter sp. EU05-FHT14A10. The sequence continues at coordinate 463,462 of NZ_JBYTDE010000004.1, read as the reverse complement.
AAACCGCATCCCCTGAGGCAAAAGCCCGCGCCAGCGTGGCCTCGATGCGCTCGGGCGAATCACCCACATAGTCGGCCCACGACAGCTGCAGCCCGCGGGCGCCCAACACTTCGATGACCTTGGGCATGTGCTTGTCAGCACGCTTGCCCGACATGATCTCGTCACCGACGATGATCAGCCCGAAATTTCGAGGGGCTTCAGGGATGGGGCGGAGGCTCGAGGCCGCCTGGGGTGTTGGGGAGGTGGGTGTTGCGCTCATCCTGCCATCCTACCGGCACCGACTCGGAAACCACGGTGGTGGCGGCAGAAACCGACTCGGCCCGCAGCCTTTCCAGCGCCGCCAGGCAATAGTGGGCAAACCACAGCGAAGAAAATGCAAAGACCAAGGTGTAGATCCAGATCGCCACCGGCACCAGGATCACAAACGCGGCGGCAAACAAGGCCCCCGAGGCCCACACCAGGCTGGGCGCGGCGCCCAGATAACCCGTCATCACCCCGATGGCCAGCAAAGACAGGCGGTGCCGCTTGAACAGCAGCTGTCGCTCGGCCTTGCTGGCATGCACGGCCAGGGCATCGTAGGCCATCACCCGGTAGGTCAGCCAACCCCAGATCAGCGGGGGCAGGATCAAAATCAGAGGCGGCACCAGCCACAGGGGAATGGAGGCCACCAAGGCCACCAACGCCAGCAGCACCGAGCCCAGCGACCAGGCCAGGCTGCCCAGCGTGGAGCCACCGCGCAGGCGCTGCAGCCCGGAAAAACGCCGTTCACCCACCATCGACACCAGCGACGGCGCCATCAACACCGCCACCACCAGCAGCGACACCACCACCAGCACGGGTGTGACCACGGCGATCACGATCAGCGGCGCCACCACGGTCTTGAGCTGCCCCACCCCGGCGCCCTGCAGCCAGGCCCAGAATGAGTTCAGCAGATCGGACGACTCCAGCATCTGCCGCACGCCGTCCACCGCCGGTTCCCAATAAAAATACCCCAGCCCCAGGGCCATGCCCACCAGCAGCAGCAGGGGCAGAAACGACAGGGCAATCACCCGGGGGTGCAGGCAATACACCACCGAGCGCCAGAAAGAATCAAGCAAAAGCGTCATGCCGGCAGCATAACGCCACCGCAGGCCCGGCGGACAGCCACCGGCCCCCGGGCATCAGGCGCGGCCGAACAGCCTTTTCAAGCCCAGCCACTGCTGGGCCAGAAAGCCCTGGCCGTAATCACGCAGCCCCTGCGGCCCGGGCTCCACCTGATCACGCACCCCGGTCGGCTCGAAGCGCAACTCAAAATTGGCGGTGCCGAACAGCATGTCCCACCAGGGCAGCAGCACCCCGAAATTGCAGCCCCCCAGCACGGGCCGGCCCGTGCGGCCCCTGAACTCGTGCCCGATGCCGATGGCGTGGTGCATGCGGTGAAAGCGCGGACTCACCCACAGCCGCTCGCCCCAACGGCCAAACCAGCAGCGCAGGTTGGCATGCTGAAAATTCTCGCTGAGCTGGGTGATGGCCACCACGGCCACAAATTGTCCTGGCGCAATGCCGATCAATTGGGACACCACCACCAGAATGCAATCGCCCAGCAGGTCGTCCAGCAGGTGGTTGCGGTTGTCTGTCCACATCGTCATCTGGCGCTGGGAATGGTGCAGCGAGTGCAGGCGCCACCACAGCTCCGACTGGTGCTGGGCACGGTGCACCCAGTAACCGACAAAATCAAACACCACCAGGTACAGCGCCAGGCTCACCCAGGGCAGGTCGGTGACCCCGGGCCACAGCTCGTCCAGGTGAAAGGTCTGCCAGCCCGCCACCCGCAAATGGCCGAACAGCTCATCAAACAGCGGGTCGACCAGGAAGAACAGCGCCACCCGCACCAGGCCCAGGCGGTGCAACAAGGTGTAGAGGATGTCGGTGCGCACGGCGGCGCGGTCACGCAACGGTTCGGCCGGCCACAGCCGCTGCAAGGGACCGAACACCGCCACCATCACCAACAGCTGGATCAGCCCCACCAGCAACCAGCCGGTGCCATTGAAGCCGTCCTCCAGAAAGTTGCCCAGGCCGGCGTGGAACATCAAAGGCTGCACCACCGCCTCGAACAGGCCGGTCTGCGCCTGGCCAAACCAATCAATCAAACTGTCCATCATCATTTGAACGGGTCTCAACGCCCGTTGCGGGCCAGCCAATCCCGGTAGGCCGGGTGCTCGCGCAAGGTTTCAAAACAAAAACCCTTGGCCTTCAGGCCCTGGATCAGCGGCTCCAGCACCGCGGGCGCCCAGGGGTCGCGGCGCGACCAGATGCCCAGGTGGGCCATCAGGATGTCACCCGCGCGCAGGTTCTTCAGGGCCCGCTCCAGCAACTGGGCGTTGCTGAAGCGATCGCTGGGCAGCTCGTCGCCCAGAAAGCCCGCGGGCGCCCAATCCACGTGGGCATAGCCACACTGGCGGGCCGCCGCCAGCAACTGGGGCGAGGTCTTGCCACCCGGCGCACGGAACAAGGGCAAAGACGCCTGTCCGGTCAGGGCCTGCAGCCGCTGCGAAGATCGGTCCAGCTGTGCGCAATAGGCCGGGCCATCGATCACGGCCTCCCGCCCGGCATCAGGGCCGGCCGAGGGCTTGACCCGGAAGCGCCACTGCCCCGGCGGTGCCGGCAGATCGGCGCGCCAGTAGACGTGGTCGTAGGTGTGACTGGCAAAGGTGTGGCCCTCGGCCGCGCGCTCGCGCCACCAAGAGGCCCAGTATTCACCCAGCGTGCCGTCGCCCTGCTGGGTGGGCTCGTTGGCGGCAAAAAAGGTCACCCGCACCTGCTGACGCTTGAGCACCTCGGCAATCAGGGGCGCCACGCCCATGTGGCCGGTGTCAAAGGTCAGGTAAAGCGGCTTGGCGCAGGTGCCCGCCGCCTGGGCGGCGCCGAAGGCCAGCCCCAACAGCAGCCCGGCCGCCAGGCCAGACCACCGGCGGGCCGGGTCAGCGCGGCGCGTGATCAAGGGTCCAGACCCCATGCGGAGACTTGCCCACGCTGACCTGGCGCAGCACCTTGCGGGTTTCGGTGTCGATCACCGTCATTTTGCGACCCCAGCGCGAACTGAGCAGGATCAGCCGGCCATCGGCCGACACGTCCATGCAGTCCGGCCCGGTGGGGCCCGGCAGTTGGGCCACCACGGACTGGGTCTGCATGTCGATCTTGCTCAGGGTGTTGGCCACCCGGTTGCTCACGTAGATGTGGCGGCGGTCACCCGCGCCACGGAAGGCGTGGGCCCCCTTGCCGGTGGGGATGGTCTTGACCAGGCGGGCTTCCTTGCCCCCGCTGACGTCGTACACCTCCACCCCCTCGCCACCGGTCAGGCCGATGAACAAGGTCTTGTCGTCGGGGCTGCCATACACATCGGCCGGCAACGAGCCGGTCTTGACGCGCCATTTCAAGGTCTGGGTGTTCAGGTCGATGGCCACCAGTTCGTCACTGTCTTGCATGGTCGAGTAGACGATGCTGCTGGTGCTGTCGATCCACAGGTGGCTGGGGGTCTTGCCGGTGGAGATGCGCTTGGACAGCGTCACGTCCTTGCCGTCCCAGCGGTAGATGTCGACGTGGTTCAGGCGGTTGCCGGCCGTCACCATCCACTTCATGTCGGGCGAGAAGCGCAGCTGATAGGGGTCGATGATGCCGCGCACCGTGCGCTGCACCTCGGCCGTGCGGGGGTCCAGAAAGGTCAGCGAATCACCCAGCGCATTGGCCACGATCAGCGACTTCTCGTCGGGCGTCAGGTACAGGTGATGGGGCTCTTTGCCGGTGGGGATGCGCTTGGTTTCGGTCCAGGTCTGCGGGTCGATCACGCTGATGGTGGCGTCCAGCGAGTTCAGCACAAAGATCGGGTGGGTCAGGCCACCGTTGCTGGAGGCCGCTGCCGCAGCAGCACCGGCAACTGGTGCGGCCGTGCTCGCCGGGGTGCCGGATGCCGCCGTTGCAGCAGTGGCAGCGCCTGCGGTGGCCGCGGCGGCAACCGCCGCCTCCGCCTTGGCGGGTCGCTTGGGGTCGGCTTTTGCGTCGGCCTGTGCCTTGGCGGCAGGCTTGCTGCCGTGGGTGGCACTGGGCTTGGCTGCCGGCTTGGCCTTGGGCTTGACGCTTTCAGTCACCGGCGGCTTGGTCGCCTCAGGGCTGGCAGCGACAGGGTTGGACGCCTCGCCGGCGGTACCGGCTGGCGCCTGGGCCCAGGCGGGTGCCGTGGCGGCCCCCAAAAGCAACGAAGCGGCAATCAAGGCATGCCCACTGGCATGCGAAAAGCTGGAGACACGGCGGCGGGCAAACGACTTCACAAACATCCACTTTCAGATCAGGCCGCCAGTGTAGCCGGGGCTCGGCTGAGGCCTGTTACATCGACACACACAGGTAAGCGATTCGCTCAGGCCTTGAGCAGTTCAAGGTCGGCCGGGCTCAGAAAGCGCCATTGGCCCGGTGCCAGGTCTTCGGGCAGCGCCAGGCCGCCGATGCGCGAGCGGTGCAGGCCTTCCACCCGGTTGCCCACGGCAGCCACCATGCGCTTGACCTGGTGGTACTTGCCCTCCAGCAGGGTCAGGCGAAGGTGCAGCGGGCTGGGGGCCTCGCAGGCGGCGGCACGCACGGGCTTGGGGTCGTCGTCCAACACCACGCCGGCCAGCAGGCGCTGCACCTGGCTGTCATCGATCGGGTGCTTGGTCACCACCTCGTACACCTTGGGCACGTGCTTTTTGGGCGAGCTCATGCGGTGGATGAACTGGCCGTCGTCGCTCAGCAGCAACAGGCCCGTGGTGTCCTGGTCCAGCCGGCCCACGGCCTGCACACCCTGCACGGCGCTCTTGCTGGGGCGCTGGCGCAGGGCCGCGGGCAGCAGGGTGTAGATGCTGGGCCAGGCCGAGGGCTTTTGCGAGCACTCGGTCCCCGCCGGCTTGTGCAGCATCACGTAGGCCTTCTCGTGGTAGGCCCAGGGCACGCCCTGGACATTGAAGCGCAGGCCCTCGGGCACGAAGTCGCGGGCCGATTCGGTGACCGTCACCGCGGTGTCGGAAGACGCCGACTCGAAGACCTCGACCAGGCCCTGTTGAACCAGGCCCGCGCAGACGCGGCGCGTGCCGAAGCCTTGTGAAAAAAGAATATCCTGCAGTTGCATGGGCCCGATTGTTCCAGAAGTCGCGGGGGCCCCGATGCAGCGCCGGGCCAGTCGGCCGCCCGCTGGCGTTAGGATGGCGCCCGGAAGCCGTGCCGCCCACGCCCGGCTGCTTGCACTGACCCGCCCTACCCCACCCACCCCTCACGCCTCTGCCCATGCGCATCCTGCTGGTCGAAGACAACCGCACCCTGTCAGAGTGGCTGGCCCGCACCCTGCAAAAAGACCGCTACGTGATCGAATGCGCCTACGACGGCGCCGACGCCCACGCCCGCCTGCTCAGCGAGCGCTACGACCTGGTGATCCTGGACCTGGAGCTGCCCGGCCTCGCGGGCGACGAAGTGCTGCGCCGCCTGCGCGCCCGCGACAACAACGTGCCGGTGCTGATACTGAGTGCCCGCGACACCCTGGCCGGGCGCGTGGCCGGGCTGGACAGCGGCGCCGACGACTACATGGGCAAGCCTTTCGAGGTGGCAGAGCTGGAGGCCCGCATCCGCGTGCTGCTGCGCCGCCACGCCAACCACAAGAACCCCGTGCTGCGCTGCGGCGCACTGGGCTACGACAGCAACACGCGCCTGTTCAGCCTGGGCGAGGGCACGGCCGCCGCACCGCTGTCGCTCACCCCGCGTGAGCACGCCCTGCTGGAGGCGCTGTTGCTCAAACAAGGGCAGACCGTGAGCAAACAGGCCCTGAGCGAGGCCTTGTTCACCCTGGACGACAACGTCTCGCCCGACGCGGTGGAAATCTATGTGCACCGGGTGCGCAAAAAGCTGCAGGGCAGCGATGTGGCCATCATCACCCTGCGGGGTCTGGGCTACCTGCTGAAGTCCCAGGCCCCCTGAGGCTGCCCATGCCCGCCACCGATCTGCCCCGCCGCTCCAGCCTGCTGCGCCAGTTGATGGGCTGGCTGCTGCTGCCCCTGGCCCTGCTGGCCGCGCTGGACCTGTGGATCACCTACCGCGATGCACGCCACACCGCCACCCTGGTGCAGCAGCGCATGCTGCTGGGCGCCGCCCGCATGATCGGGCAGCAGATCGAGATCCAGGACGGCCAGCCCAGCGTGGTGCTGCCACCCGCCGCACTCGAGCTGTTTGCCTCGCCCCACGCCGACCGGGTGTATTACCGCATCACACGCGCCGGCGGCGAACTGCTGCTGGGCTACCCCGAACTGCCGCCGCCCCCACACCCCCCGGCCCCCGATGAGGCCGTGTACTTCGATGCCTGGCAAAACCAGCAGGCCGTGCATGCCGTGGCCTTCAGTCAGCCGGTGCTCAGTGCGCCAGCACAGACCACGCTGCTGATCGAGGTGGCCCAGACCCTGGTCGGGCGCGATGCCTTGGCCGGCGAGATCTGGCGCACAGCGCTGTGGCGCCAGCTGGGCCTGTTGACCGGGGTGGCCTTGTTGCTGGGGCTGGGGCTGCGCCGGGGCTTGCGGCCCGTCACCGGCCTGCGGGATCAGGTGCTGGCGCGCCAGCCCGGCGCGCTAGAACCCCTGCCCTCGCGCCACCTGCCCACCGAGCTGGCACCGCTGGCCGACGCCATGAACGACTACGCCACCCGGCTGGACCACCACATGTCGGCCCACAGCCGCTTCATTGCGGATGCCGCCCACCAGCTGCGCACCCCCTTGACCGTACTGAACACCCAACTGGTGTTTGCCCTGAGGCAAGGCGACGAAGCAGCACGCCAGGAGGCCCTGCACGCCGCCCAGACCACACTGCAGCACGGCATGCGCCTGGTGCAACAGTTGCTCACCTTCTCGGTGGCCGAGGCCGGCCGGGGCCGCACCGACGAACAGGGCCCGGTCGACCTGGGCCAGACCGCCCGTGAGGTGCTGGAGCAACTGGCCCTGCTGGCCGCACAACGCGACATTGACCTGGGCTTCGAGGCCGAGGGCGATGTGGGGCCGGTGGGTGAGCGCTTTCAGGTCACAGGCTCGGCCCGCCTGCTGCACGAGCTGTGCGCCAACCTGATCGACAACGCCCTGCGCTACACCCCACCCGGCGGCGCCGTCACCCTGCGCCTGCGCCGCACGGCAGAGCAGGTGCTGCTGGAGGTCGAGGACAACGGCCCCGGCATTCCGCCCGGGCAGCGCGAACAGGTGTTCGAACGCTTCTTCAGATTGGACAACCAGCACTCGGACGGCTGCGGCCTGGGGCTGGCCATCGTGCGCGAAATCACCCAGGCCCACGGCGCCCGTGTGCAATTGGGCGATGGCCCGCAGGGGCTGGGGCTTCGCGTCACGGTGGCGTTTGCCGGCCGCACCGTCAAGACAGCCGGGCCCACAGGCTGAGTTCAGGGCGAGACCAGCGGCCCCAGGCTGGTGTTGGCCTGCTGAACAAAGGAGTTGGTGAAGGTGCGCCCCAGGTCCAGCCGCCGTTCGCGTTGGGCGCGGTTGACCTGCGCGGCCAGGCGCAGCACCTGCTGCGGCCCGCCCTCGGGCATCAGCCCATCGGCCGAGAACATGGCCCGGCTTTCGCTCAAGGCCTTGATGTAGATCGCGGCATCGTCACCCGCCAGGCCCAGTGCCGCCGCCACCTCGGCCGGGGGGCGCTGCTGGATGAAGCGCAGCGCCCGCACCAGCGCCGTGACCAGGCGCTGCACCTCACCGGGGTGGCTGTTCACCCAGGCCGTCTGCATGTACAGCGAGGCAAACGGGTAGCTCTGGCCCAGCGCCTTCTGGGCCGCCTCGGGGCTGCGCAGGTCGACCAGCAGGCGGGCGTCGCCGCTCTGGATCAGGCTGCTGGCCACGGGCTCGGTGCTCATGCCGGCATCGATGCGGCCCTGGCGCAGGGCTGCCGCAAATGCAGCCCCGCTGCCCACGGGCAACACGGTGTAGTCTTGGGGCTTCAGCCCATGGCGCTGGGCCAGGGCGTGGGTGAGCAGATGCGTGGCCGAGCTCAGGCCGGTCACCCCCAGGCGTCGGCCTTTCCAGTCGGCCGGGCTGTTGATCACCCCGGCCAGGCGGGTGGCCACCAGTTCCACCTCACCTGGGGCCAGCGTGAACAGAACCACCGACTGCACGGCCTTGCCACGCGATTGCAGGTCCAGCGTGTGGTGGTACGCCCCGACCACCCCTTGTGCGCCGCCCACCAACAGCACGTCTTCGGCATTGGCGCCCGAGGGCTCGGTCAGCAGATCCACCTCCAGCCCCTGCTCGCGGAAATAGCCCAGGTGGGCTGCCAGCCGCACCGGCAGGTAGATCTGCTTCTCCAGCCCGGCCACGATCAGCGCCACCCGCTCGCCTGATCGCTCGGCAGCCCATGCCGGTGTCGGTGCGGGCGCCAGCCAGGCGCATCCGAGCAGCAGGCACAGCCAGCAACGCAACAGCTTCATCGGGCAGGTCTCCTTGACGGGGCTCTTCGGGCCCCGGTAAAAGCATGGATTGTCGGGCATCTGGTGCAAACCCTGACCGCACTGAAAGCAGACTGAAAGCCTGCGCACGCTAGAGTCACGCCATCCAAGTGCCCCGACCCTGTCAGGGGCTCGAACAACGAGACAGACAAAGGAAGACAAGCATGAAACGCCGCACCCTGCTCCAACTCGCTGGCGCCGCCAGCCTGCCCGGCCTGAGCCATCTGGCCTTGGCCGACGACAAATACCCCAGCAAAGCCATCACCTGGATCTGCCCCTACGCCGCCGGCGGCAACGCCGACATCCGCTCGCGCCAGGTCGCCAAGGTCATGAGCAGCCTGCTGGGCCAGCCCATCATCATCGACAACAAGGCCGGCGCCGGCGGCAACATCGGCACCGAGGCGATTGCCCGCGGCAAGCCCGATGGCTACACCCTGGGCATGGGCAACCTGGCCCCGCTGTCGGTGAACCACGCGCTGTTCAAGAAGCTCAACTTCGACCCCTTCAACGACATCACGCCCATCCTGCTGATCGAGAAGGGCCCGCTGATCCTGATGGTGCGCAACGATTCGCCCTACAAAACCCTGAAAGACCTGGTGGCGGCCGCCAAGGCCAACCCGGGCAAGATCATCTACGCCTCGGGCGGCATCGGGGGCTCGCACCACCTGAGCGGCTCGTTGTTCGAGCACGCCGTGGGGGTGGACATGATCCACGCGCCCTACAAGAGCGGCTCGGCCGCGGCCACCGACCTCATGGGCGGCCAGGTCGACTTCATGTTCGAGCAGATGTACGCCGCCATGCCCTCGATCAAGGCCGGCAAGATGCGCGCCCTGGGCATCACCAGCAAGACACGCTCCACCCTGCTGCCCGATCTGCCGACCATGACCGAGCAAGGCTTTGCGGCCGTCGAAGTGCTCAACTGGCAAGGCCTGGTGGGCCCCAAGGGCATGCCGGCCGATCTGGTCAAGCAGCTCAATGCCGTGGGCAACAAGGCCCTGCAAGACGCCGACCTGCGCCAGAAGATCACCAGCCAGGGCAACGAAGTGGGCGGCGGCACGCCCGAAGCCTTTGCCGCCCTGATCAAGGCCGAGGCCCCGCGCTGGGCCAAGGTGGTGCGCGACGCGAAGATCGAACCCGAATGATCGACAGAGCCTGATCCAGCAAGCTGGATCCCTCCGACTCACAACGGCCCGCCTTGGCGGGCCGTGTCGTTTCAGGCAAAGCTGAAGGCCGCGCTCAGGTCCCCCGGCGGGCGCTCGCCCCGGGCGCGGAAGGCCGCATCGCGGGCCGCCAGGCCCTCCAGCAGCGGCAGCCCGTGCAGCCGGGTGATGAAGCGCAGGATCGAGGTGGTGTCGTAGAAGGTGTGGTCCACATGGCCCTTTTTGACATGCGGCGACACCAGCAGGGCCGGCACGCGCGAGCCCGGGCCCCAGCGGTCGCCGGGCGGCGGGGCCACCGGGTCCCACCAGCCGCCGTTTTCGTCAAAGGTCACCACCACCAGCATGTGGGGCCAATGCGGGCTCTTTTTCAGGTGCTCGATCACATTGGCCACGTGCTGGTCGCCCGACTCCACGTCCGAATACCCGGCATGCAGGTTCAGATTGCCCTGCGGCTTGTAGAAGGTGACCGCAGGCAAGCGGCCGGCCACCACATCGGCCAGAAAGTGGTTGGAGATGGGGCTGTCACCGGTGCCGCCATCGCGCAGGTGCAGCACGCGCTCGGCCGTGCCCGGGCCGAACTGCTTGAAGTAATTGAGGGGCTGGTGGTGGTACTGGAAGTTGGGCCGCTCGCCCCCGCCCTTGTGGTCCACGGCGGCTTGCCAGGCGCCGCCGTACCAGGCCCAGCTCACGCCCTTGCGCGACAGCAGGTCGCCGATGGTGTCGTAGGTCTGGGGCGGCAGGGTGCGCGCGTCGTCGGGGTCGGCCAGGGCCGGGTCGCCGCCCGGGGCCGGCTTGATGTAACTGGGCTGGAACGGCGGCGCCATGGTGTTGACGGCATAGCCGTCGGGGGTGATGGCGCCGTCGTTCACGTACTTGGGCTTGCCGTCCAGGGCCGAGGCCGGGCTGTCGGGCGCCAGGGCCAGGCGGGCGCCGGTGGGGCCGCCCTCGGTCACGGCGATGCGGCTGCGTGCCGCAGTGTTGGCGGCATTGAAGTACTCGGGCGTGCGCCCCGACACCAAAAACTGGTGGTTCAGGTACGAGCCCCCAAAGGCCGCCATGAAAAAGCGATCGCACAAGGTGTACTGCTGGGCCAGCTTCCACAAGCCCAGTTGCTGGCGTGAGGCACCGTAGTAGCCCATCACCAGCCCGCCCGCATCGGACCAAGCCACGAACTCGTCGTTCTTGCCGCCATGGATCTGCATCTGGTTCTGATAGAACAGGTGGCACAGATCGCGGGTGATCACCGACTCGGGCAGGGGCTGCCCTTCGGCATCCTTGAGCACGTAGGGCGCATTGGGCAGCCCGCTGATCTTGCTCTCGTCGATCATGTAGGTCTTGCCGCCCAGGCTCTGGCTGCGCGGCACCATGCCGCCCCACACCTTGGGCAGGCTGGGCAGGGGCTGCCCATTGCGGTCACGCTGCAGCACCCGCTCGGCGGGCAGGCTGGACAAGGGCTCCAGCGTGCCCGGGAAGTCGGCAAACAGGTTGTTGAAGCTGCGGTTTTCCAGGTAGATGACCACCACATGCTGGATGTGGCGCTGCAGCTGTTGCTGCAACGAGCGCGCCGGCGCCGGCTTGGCGGCCACGGGCTGACCAGCCGCCTGCGCCGGGCTGGCGGCCAGGCCACCGGCGGCCGCGGCGCCCGCCCCGGCCTGCAACAGGCGCCGCCGCGAGGGGCTGCTGGGTGAATCTGAATCGGGCTCAGACAGGCGGGCGGCGCGGCCCTGCGGCTGATCGGATGCTTGGCTCATGAAGGTCCCCTGGTGGCAATGCCCACCACCGGACGGCGGGCCGGCCGCCATTTTGACGCAAGCGCCAGGGGCTGCCACCCGGCACCCGGGCTCGGGATCAGTCGTCGCGGCGCCGGATGGCCCAGGCCCCGGCCAGCACCGTGAAGGTGATCACAATGCCCACGATCACCGCAAAGCCATGGGGATGGTCGGCCAACGGAATGCCGCCCACGTTCATGCCCAGCAGGCCGGCCACCAGGTTGATGGGCAGGGCCAGCACGGTGACCATGGTCAGGGTGAACACGCTGCGGTTGGTCTGCTCGCCCACCTGGGCCTCGATCTCTTCCTGCAGCAGGCGGATGCGCTCTTGCAGCTCGGCCGCGTCGCGGATCACCAGCGAGAACTCTTCGGTGGCCTGGCGCAGTTCCTCCAGGTCTTCGGGCGTGATCCAGGGCGGTGGGCGGCGCAGCAGGCGAAACAAGGCCCCTGGCTCGGGCGCCAGCAGTCGCTGCAGTCGCACCAGCACGCGGCGCAGTTGGCCCAGCTCGGCCCGCTTGCGTTGCAGGCGACCGAGCAGCAACTGGTCTTCCACATGGTCCACCTGCAGGGTGGCCTGGCGCACGATGCGCAGCAGCACATCGCCCTGGTCGTGCATGAGGCGGTTCAAGAAGGCCACCGACGAGCCGAACACATGGCCATCACGCACCGACTGGCGCAACACGTCGATGGTGCGCAACGGGTGCAGGCGCGCGGTCACGGCCAGGTGCGGGCCCACGTGCACCCACAGGGTCTCGATGTCGGAGGGGTCGAAAGAAAACTCGTAGGCCACATCGTTGACCACCGCCACCAGGGTGTCGTCGGCGTCTTCGATGCGGGTGGAGCGCGAGCCCTCGTGCAGGGCCTCGAAGAATTCGGGCACCACCGGCAGGTGCTTGCGGATCCAGGTCTCGGCCGCCGCATCGCTGAGCTTGAAATGCAGCCAGACAAATTCGCCCGGGGCTCGCGGGCCGGGCGCGGCCAGCCATTCCAGGGCCTCGTCCAAACCCAGCTCTTGCCCGCGGGCGCCAGCCTCAAAGCGGTAGCCGCAGATCAGGCCGTTGCGCGAGGCGCTGTGGGGCGGCTTCATGGGGCGCCCCACCGGCGGCAGGCCCTGGCCCGTGCTGCCCATGCCATGGCTCAGTACACCTGGGGCACGATCATGTCGGCAGGCACGGGGTTGCGCAGGTAGTCTTCGTGGCGCTGGCGTTGGGGCAGCTCGATGCTGGGGTGCTGCACCTCTTCGTAGGGCATCTGGCTCAGCAGGTGGCTGATGCAATTGAGGCGGGCCTTCTTTTTGTCGTCCGCCTGCACGATCCACCAGGGCGCTTCGGGGATGTGGGTGCGCTCCAGCATGGTCTCTTTGGCCTTGGTGTAGTCCTCCCAGCGGCGGCGCGACTCCAGGTCCATGGGGCTGAGCTTCCATTGCTTGAGCGGGTCGTGGATGCGGCCCAGAAAGCGCAGGCGCTGCTCGTCGTCCGAGATCGAGAACCAGTACTTGATCAGCTGAATGCCCGAGCGCACCAGCATGCGTTCGAACTCGGGCGCCGAGCGGAAGAACTCTTCGTACTGGTCGTCATTGCAGAAGCCCATCACGCGCTCCACCCCGGCGCGGTTGTACCAGCTGCGGTCAAACAGCACCATCTCGCCCGCGGCCGGCAGGTGGGCCGTGTAGCGCTGAAAGTACCACTGGGTGCGCTCGCGGTCGTTGGGGGCCGGCAGGGCCGCCACTCGGCACACGCGCGGGTTCAGGCGCTGGGTGATGCGCTTGATCACGCCGCCCTTGCCGGCGGCGTCGCGCCCCTCGAACACGATCACCACCTTGTGGCCGCTGGCCACCACCCAGTCCTGCAGCTTGACCAGTTCGGCCTGCAGGCGGAACAGCTCGCGAAAGTACAGCCGGCGCAACTCGCGGTACTCGCTGGTCTGCACCGACTCGGCGCCGCCGGTGTACTGGTCGATGTCGCGGTCTTCGAGTTCGAGTTCAAGCTCTTCGTCGTAGCTGTCGTGGGCTTCCTGGTGGATGCGGCGGATGAGTTCGTCGTCAGAGATCAAAGCGGGACCTTATGAAGCAAAGCCCCGATAACGTACCCACCCAGTGTGTCCGCTTCATGACAAAGCTGGCACGGCTCAGCCCCCTCAGCCCCCGTCAGCCCCCCTCAGCCCATTACCGCGTGCGCCACCTGCATGTAGAACGGCACCCCCAGCAGCACGTTGAGCGGAAAGGTCAGGCCCAGCGACAGCCCGAAATACAGCGCCTGATTGGCTTCGGGCACGGCATAGCGCAGCACGGCCGGCACAGCGATGTACGAAGCGCTGCCCGCCAGCACCATCAACAGGCCGGCATCGCCCGCCGGCAAACCGGCCAGCCAGGCCAGGCCCAGACCCAGAAAGGCGTGGGTGAACGGCCCCAGCACGGCATACAACAGCACCCAGGGCGATTGCCCGCGCAACTGGGGCAGTTGGCGCGCCGCGTTCAAGCCCATGTCGAGCATGAAGAAGGCCAGCATGCCCTTGAACAGATCGCCCGAGAAAGGTTGCATGGCGGCCTTGCCGGCATCGCCCGACACCAGGCCCACCACCATGGCCCCCAGCAACAGCAACTGGGCGCCATCGGTGAAGGACTCGTGCAGCAGGTGGCCGATGCGATGGCCCGGTGCCCCACCCTGGCCGCCCCAGCCCCCCGCGCTGAGGCTGGCGGTACCGCCCCCATTGAGCTGCACCGAGGCGGCGGTGCGGCCTTGGCGCAGGTGGTTGGCCATCAGCACGGCCAGCACGATGGCCGGCGACTCCATCAAGGCCATGGCGGCGGCCATGTGGCCGCCATAGGGCAGGCCATTGCGCTCCAGGTAGGCCACGGCGGTGATGAAGGTCACCGCGCTGACCGAACCATAGGTGCTGGCCACGGCCAGGGCATCAAAGGGCTTCAGCAGGCGGCGCAACACCAGGTAGCCGAGCGCCGGCACGGCCAGGGCCAGCAGCACGGCACTGAGCAGGCTGGCCAGCACCTCGCCACTGAAGCCCGAGTGGGCCAGCGCGAAGCCGCCCTTCAGGCCCAAGGCCATCAGCAGGTAAAGCGACAGAAAACGCGACACCGCCGCCGGGATCTCCAGATTGGAGCGCACCAGGCCGGCCATCACCCCGAAGACAAAAAACAGAATGGCTGGATCCAACAGGTTTTGCATGAATGACTCCTCAATGCAGCGATGTTAGAAAAGCCAACCCATTAAGTAAAATCAGTTTTAAGGCCATCAACCATCGACAAAACCCTATGCATGTCAGCTTTCGGCAGCTTCAATTGTTCTTGGCCCTGGCCGAGCAGGGCAGCATCAGCGCCGCCGCCCGGGCCTGCCATGTGACCCAGCCCACGGTGTCGATGCAGCTCAAGGAGCTGAGCGAATCGCTGGGCCTGCCCTTGTACGAACAGGTGGGCAAACGCCTGTTTCTGACCCAGGCCGGCGAAGAGCTGGCGCGCAGCGCGCGCAACATGGTGGATGAGTGGAGCGGCCTGACCCAGCGCATCGACGCCATGAAAGGCCTGCAGCGCGGGCGCCTGCGCGTGTCGGTGGTGAGCACCGCCAAGTACTTTGTGCCGCGCATGCTGGGCGCCTTCTGCCAGCGCCACCCCGACATCGACATCGCCCTGCAGGTGCTGAACCGGGACGGCGTGCTGCAGCGCCTGCGCGACAACCTGGACGACCTGTGCATCATGTCGATGCCGCCCACCGACCTGGACATCGAACAGCAGGTGTTCATGCCCAACCCCCTGGTGGTGATTGCCCCGGCCTCGCACCGGCTGGCTGGCGTGAAACGGATCGAACTGAGCGAACTGGCCCACGAGCGCTTCATCTTGCGCGAGCGCGGCTCGGGCACCCGCCTGGCCGGCGACGCCCACCTGAGCCGGCTGGGCTTTCAGCCCCAGGTGCGGCTGGAGCTGGGCAGCAACGAGGCCATCATGCAGGCCGTGGCCGGCGGGCTGGGCCTGGCCCTGGTGTCGGAACACGCCCTGGGCGAACACCGGGTGGACGAGGCCCTGACCGTGCTGGACGTGAACGGCTTCCCGATGCACGCGCACTGGTACATGGTCTACCTGAAGGGCAAGCGCCTGTCGCCGCTGGCAGCCGCATTCCACAGCTACCTGGGCGCCCAGGCCGCGGCGCAGCGCGCCGCGCAAGCCGGTAGCGCGCCAGGCGCTGTGGCCGCAGGCGAGATTTCGTCGCCTTCTTGACGGTTCGGGCTGGCAAGTGTCACGCAAGACTGGTAATTTGAGACCGATAGCCGTTCAATTAACACCTTTAACCGCTCGTACCTCTGATGACCTTGAAACACATTCCCGATCCGACCGACACCCGCAGCCAGCGCATGGTTTACGCGCTCAAGCAATTGCTGCAGTTCAAGCCGGCCCAAGAACGCGAAATGGCCATCCATGTGCTGAGCGGCGTGGTCGTGACCCCGCTGGACGACCCCCAGCGCGAAGGCCACGGCCTGCTGAACCTGAGCTTTCCGGGCGGGCGCAGCGAAGCCGTGATGGGCGACGCCTACCTGAAGCTGCAGATGATCGAGCACTGCCGGCTCGAACGTGACGGCCTGGAGGGTGAAGGCCCGGTGGCCGCGCGTGTGCAAGACCTGGCCCAGAAGCTGGCCCAGATCTACGAACTGGGCTGAGCCCCGGCCGGCCCTGCCCGGCCCGCGCCCAACCGCATCCCCCCAACTGACCGGAGCCCGACCATGAGCCAGCCACTGTCAATCGACGACATGCTCAAGATGCCCAATACCTTGCTGTACGACCCGGTGAGTGAGGTGGGCGCCGCCTACGACGGCCTGCACCGCCTGATCACAGAAAAAGCCAGCCACGCACTGGTGCACTACGCCCTCAACGACGGCTATCAGGATGCCCCCTGGGACCCCGCCAAACACGACCCGAACGGCGACTGGAACCCCCTGCCCTCGTGGCTGCAAGGCGAGGCGCTGCACCGCTGCGTGCTGTACTGGATCAAGAGCGGTGACGAAACCGACGAAGACCTGCTGAAGATCCCCGCGGCTTGAAACGCCCGCGTGAAGTGACCGCGTGAGGTGACCGCGTGAAACGATCGATCGGCAGCCCGCTCAGGGCTTGCCGACCGCCACCGGGGCCATGGTGACCCGGGGCATGGGCTTGAAGTCTTCCAGAGCCGTGACGCTGAACCCCACCCGGCCGTTGTCCCAACCCCGGTTGGGCGTGAAGCCCACACGGGTGACACGGCCCAGGTTGCCGATCACCTTGGGCGGCACATCCACCAGGCGGTCGTAATCCACAAAGGCATAGGCCCGCCAGGTCATGCCGGCCTTGGGCAAGGGCTCGTTGGACAGGTTTTCGGCCACCCAGGCATCCTGCACCCAGCATTGGGGCCCGGGGCGGATGGGGTCGATGATCTCGGTGACCACCTGCATCTCATCGCGTTTTTCACGCTCTTCCTTGAGCGTGCGGGCCGTCGTGAAGCGGATCACACCATCCAGCACCAGCGTGCCGCGCGCATCGGGCCCGACAGGCGTGTTGGCATCACGGCACAGGCGCACCTGGCCCGATTCGCCCCGCGCCTGCACGCCACCGGCCGCCAACAGGGCCGACACACACACCACACCGATCAGAAACTTCATGGGAACCCCTCAGCGGCCTGGGCCTGCCCCCGTCTTGATCAGGGGCCCAGCCTGGCACATCGATTATTTGTAACTGGCTGGCATTTCATCACAAATCGCCCAGGCAGAGCCACCGCTGCAACGCCCAGGGCGGACTTGTTGCACATGAGCGGGGGAGAAATTTCAGGCCAAGCCCCAGCGCCTGCTCTCAGCCCCCGGCCGGCCGCAGCCGGGCCGGTGACAGCATCTCGGCCGTCAAGCCAAACCCGGCCAGCCGCTCGGGCAAGGGCAGGCTCCGCGCCAGCGCCGCACAGGCCTCGCCCATGGCCGCCGAGGTTTGAATGCCATAGCCCCCCTGCGCCGCCACCCAGAAGAACCCCGGCAGCTGCGCATCAAAGCCGCCCACCAGATCGCCATCGGCCACAAACGAGCGCAGCCCGGCCCAGGTGCGCGCCGGGCGGCGGATGCTCAGGGTGGTGGCCTCTTCGATGCGGTACAGCGCCAGGGCAATGTCCATCTCTTCGGGCTGCACGTCTTGTGGTGGCACCGGGTCGGCATTGGCCGGCGAGCCCAGCAACATGCCGGCATCGGGCTTGATGTACCAGTCTTCGCCCGCCCCGATCACCGCCGGCCAGGCCGCCACATGGGCACCCGCAGGCGCCGCAAAGGTAAAGGCTGAGCGCCGGCGCGGCTCCAGCCCCAGGGGCTGCGCCCCCGCCAGGGCCCCCAGCACATCGGCCCAGGCGCCCGCGGCATTGAGCACCACCGGGGCCTGGTAGACCACGCCTCTGGCGCGCACCTGCCAAACCGAACCCACACGCTGCAACTGATCCACTTCGGCGTTGCACACCAGCTGGCCGCCCGCCTGGCGCATGCCGCGCAGGTAGCCCTGGTGGATGGCGTGCACATCCATGTCGGCGGCATCGGGCTCGTACACCGCACCCACCACCTGCTCGGGCCGCAGCGCGGGCACCATGGCACAGGCCTGCTCGGAGCTGAGCTGGCGCGCATTGGGCGCCATGGCCTGCAGCACCGCCCAATGCGCCGCCAGCTCGGCCTCTTGGCCCGGGGCCGCCACAAACAACACGCCCCGCGGGCTGAGCAAGGGGTGCTCGCCAAACGCGGCCGGCGGCTGCTCAAAAAACGCCCGGCTCGCCAAGGTGAGCGCCCGCACCTGCGGCGTGCCATAGCTCTCCATGAACAAGGCCGCCGAGCGGCCGGTAGAGTGGTAGCCGGGCTGGTCTTCGCGCTCCAGCACGATCACCTTGCCATGCGGCGCCAGCCAATGCGCCACCGAGGCGCCCGCAATACCGGCCCCCAGCACCAGAAAATCGGCATGCACCGGGGAGGAAGGGCTTGAGGACGATGAAGAAGTGGGGGTAGTCATGGCGCCCAGTCTAGGCATAAATTTGCATATACGCAAATTTTCAAGCCAAAAACAAGGCACAACGGTACCCACCGCGCACCACCCGCCCCTGGCAGAATCAGCGCACAAACCACGCCCACCCACCATGCCCGCCCCCGCACAACAAAACGCCCTGGACCGGGACACCTTTGGCCAACGCCTGCGCCAGGCCCGCAAACAAAAAGGCTGGACGCTGGCCCAGGTGGCAGAGCGATCGGGCGTGTCGATCACCACCATCTCGCGCGCCGAGCGCGGCCAACTGGCCCTGGGCTACGACAACTTTGCCGCCCTGGGCCAGGCCCTGCAGATGGACATGGGCTCGATGTTCTCAGACACCCAGCACCCGCCCCCCAGCCCCTTGCAACAAGGCCCCGTGCTGACCCGCGCCGGCCAGGGCGTGGTCTACCAGGGCCCCGCCTTTGCCTACGAATTTCTGGGCACCCAGGCCGTGGGCAAAAAGATGATCCCCACCCTGGGCACCGTGCACGCCCGCCGCATCACCGGCCCGCAAGACTTTGCCCGCCACCCCGGCGAAGAGTTTGTGTACGTGCTCTCAGGCGCCATCGAGGTGCACTTTGAAGACGGCCAATGCCTGCCCCTGGGCCACGGCGACTCGCTGTACTTCGACAGCCGCCTGGGCCACGCCTACATCAGCGTGAGCCGGCAACTGGCCAAGGTGATTGGGGTGGTGACGGATGAGAGTGGGTTGATGAGGGAGGCGCGGGGGGAGTGAGGGGCATTCGGCGCTCTCCACGGTGCTTTGAATCCCAGGCGACTCGGGGCAGAAGCCCTTTTGGAGAGACGCAGGAGGCGATTCCACCCGCTGCAGTGAGGCCGCCGGCATCCTGCTGGACAACGCCGCCGAAGGTACCTACCATTGATCATTACCATCAAGGAGCCCTTTATGGACACCGCACGCCTCTTTCAATCTGGCCGCAGCCAAGCCGTACGGCTCCCCAAGGCATACCGCTTCGCAGGCACCGAAGTCGTGGTAAAGCATTTTGGCAACGGGGTACTGCTGCTGCCCGCAGACGACCCCTGGCAAACCCTGCAAGCCGGGCTGGCCACGTTTGAGCCTGGCTTTGAACTTGTTCGGGAGCAGCCTGAAACCCAGCAGCGGGACGAGATTGGCCCATGATCCTGCTGGACACCAACATCTGTATCTACATCATCAACGCCAAGCCCCCTGCCGTATTGGCGCGTTTTCAGCAGTACCGCATGGGCGATGTCGGACTGTGCAGCGTGGTCGCGGCCGAACTGGCATTTGGTGTGGCCAAGAGCGGCTCGACCCGCAACCGCCAAGCGTTGGAGATGTTTTTGGCCCCACTCTCCATCCTGCCGTTTGACGACGCAGCGGTGTGGGCCTACGGCGATCTGCGTGCAGACCTCGAACGGCGTGGCACCCCCATTGGGGCGCTGGACACCATGATTGCCGCCCACGCCCTGAGCCAGCAGGCCCTGCTGGTCACCAACAACACCCGAGAATTTGCCAAAGTGCCAGGTCTGCAGCTAGACAACTGGGCCGCCGCCACCTGATTGTCAGATCGGGGTCGCCACAAGCCCCTCCGGGCACCGTGCAGGCCCGCCGCATCACCGGCCCGCAAGACTTTGCCCGCCACCCCGGCGAAGAGTTTGTCTACGTGCTCTCAGGCGCCATCGAAGTGCACTTTGAAGACGGCCAATGCCTGCCCCTGAACCGCGGCGACTCACTGTACTTCGACAGCCGCCTGGGCCACGCCTACATCAGCGTGAGCCGGCAACTGGCCAAGGTGATCGGGGTGGTGACGGATGAGAGTGGGTTGATGAGGGAGGCGCGGGGGGGGCAGAACCCAGCGCACCACGAGCACTGAAAGCTCGCAATATCGAGATTTTGGTAAGTTGCGAAAGCCACGGCGCGAGCCCAAACCGGGGATTGACAGCTCCAAAGCTGCGGACGCTCGATGCCGTCGTGATCTCCGGTGGGTTGGCCATAGGGCTATGAAACCGCTGCTGACTCCATTGCCGTTTGCGAAATCAAACCCGCGTCCGCATTCAGTCAGGTGCAGCACTGCCATCGTCCGGTTGGGTGAGCCGCCGAATCGTCAAAGCGCAGCGCTGCTCAATCAAGACATTGATTTGCTCAACCACGGCGTTTCCGGCAAAACCGTGCCCAGAGTCAGACTGGAGCTTGCGTGCCATGGCTGGCAGCGACTTAGCCAACTCCAAAATGCGCCTTCTGGCCAGCGCTTTGGTCAGCCCGACGCTTTCAGCGAACCGCTCCCAATGCCTGGCCTGGATCTCGCCGAATTTGTATTTGCCTCCGATCTTCATCGCCATCTTGGGCGTCAGCGTTGGATATACCGCCGTCGAAAGTGTGTCGTAGAACGGTGCCAGAACAGGGGCCTTGCCTGAATACAGCAGCGAGAAGTTTTTGGCGTGCGCATCATGATTGCCGATCAACGCATTGAAAATCACGCAGTCGAGCAGTCGCAGGATCTGCGGCGCACTGGGCCGCGTCGCGCGGCGAACAAAATCAAAGCACTGGGCCAGATCCGGGCCCCCCTCATTCTGGTACTTCATCTCTGGCACCACCCCCAGTGCCTGGCAGAAATCCTCTTGATGAAGGCGTTGTCGGTACCCTTGGCCATCGATGAGTCGGTCGTAGCGCTCAACGAGCAGAAACGAGCGATCCAGCACCCGATGCACTTTTGATTTCGCAGGTTTGAGCTGCATGGCCTCAGCCAGTGCCATGCAGAATCCCTCGTTGATCACGCTATCTTGAACGGCGTGAATGGCGGGTTTCAGGATGTGAGAGCTGGGCGCGCCGCCCATCGGCAGCCCGATACGGGCACCATCAAAAACCACCGGCAGCTTGTCTTGGGCGCCAGCCAGTGAAAGTCGCAACCCGTCTTTGCCCGCCAGCATGGGGCGGCGAGGTAATTCATCCAGGATGGCAATGACTTCGTCGTCGCTCAGCCATTGAACGTCATCGTTACCCGTCGCCGCAGGCAAGGCCTGCCCGGGCTCAAGAAAGGTCACGGCTCCGGCGCACTCGCCGCCAATGTGGTCCAGCAAGGCAAAGTCGTTCTGGCCGGACACCTGGAACTGCTGAGCAATCAGTCGGCGCATCTGCCCTTCAGGCAGCAGACCCGCAAAAAATGGGCGCGTTTTACGATCGTCGAACGGCCCTGCTTGCAGGGGCAGCGAGGCGGACAAGGCGACTGCGTTTTGATGCGAAAGCCAAGCCGGTGTGTAGCAGAAATTCAATCGGCCATCCATCAGAGCCAGTGTGCCGACACGTTCGGCGAACAGCCAGACGTCAAGCTCATGCGCCATGGTCATCACCCTCACGTTGATCGTTAACCGCAACCGATGGCAAGCCGCTCAAGTGGACTTCTCCGCCCAGCGCATCAATGACCCGCAACACGTTTTCCAGCCGCACGGTGGGCTTGCCAGCCTCAAGGTCAACAATGAAGCGCACCCCCACCCCCGCTGCCAGCGCCAGCTGGGGCTGAGTCAGCCCGAGCCGCTTGCGGGCGGCACGAAGTGCAGAGCCGAGTTGCTGAGGTGATTGGATGGATGTCATGGCTTGATCAATTTCCCGTTCGGTAAATTATCGTCCAGGACCATGCTATGTGCGAGTGATATTTCCCGATCGGGAATGGCGATTGCCATCTCAACCCAGATCACAAAAAACCTTCCCGAACGGGAATGTTGGATGTGTCTGGCAAAGCGCGGCTCGTTGGCCACGCGCAGCAGTTCCTGGCGTTCTGCCTCACTCAAGGCGTGTGAGGGGCTTGGGCGATGATGATTTGCCAAGGGCCCACCACGGTCTTTGCGGATTTCATCATTCATCACCCGCCAGCCCGGCTTCTGACCAGGAGGGGTTGAAATCACTGCCCACGTCCCAGCCGACGTTCTGCCCGAGTTGTCGCCCCCGATCCAGCCGCGTCAGGAACGTCGCCTGCTGCGCAGTGGGTGTGCTTTGACAACCTCGCTTGCCACATCTGCATCAGGCCTGCCCTGGCAGCGCTCACTTGATCACATCATGTAGCGCGTAGGCGCCGATTGCCGCTCTTTGATCAAGGTGGTGATCACCTGGCTGGTCACGCCGTCCCAACTTTCGTCGAGGGTTTGTAGCAGCTTCTCGGCCTCATCAAAACGCCCCAACTCGCGGTACAACTCGGCCAGCTCCAGGGGGTACCTGGGCCGCGGTGCGGTGGCGTCCCATGCCAGCAAAAGTTCGCTCAGCCGCACCATGTTTTCGCGCTGCTCGGCCGTGGGCTCAAAAGCGGGCTGGGTGAACGGGCTACCTGCTGGCCTGCTGTAACTGGGCGCCTTTCGCCCCTTCAACTTGTCCCACCACATTCTGCGATCCGGGTTGGCCGCCAGCCAGGCGGCCTTCGTCGTCGCGGTGCGTGTCAAGGAAGTTGTCGCCTCCTCCACATCACGATGCTGGCGATAGCTATCCCTGTACGGATGATTGAGAAAGTGCCAATACCCCAGCCTTGCAGCCACCTCCAGGTCTTGAGCTTGGGCATGGGCAATGCAGTTAGGCAATTGCTCTTCAGGCACATGATCCATGCGTGGAAGGTCACTGGATTCGGCCGTCTCGATTTCCACCAAATTTTTCGTCAAAACATACTGGCCACAATTGCAGCGACGCAGGCCTTGGTCGTTGGGCATCAAGGAGCGCTCCAGCCACCCGTCAGTCCAATACTCGAACGCGGAAAAGTTGATGGAAACGTACCGGGGAAACACATAACGCGCCCCACAACACGGGGCGGCCAAGATAGTCACCCCTCGAACGATGGTCATGTATTCATCTTTCTGAGGCCTGGCAGGGGTTCAAGCACCCAGTGACCTCTGCCAGACGCGTTGGTTCATATTGGCATTTTCCTCGCGCGATCCGCGGTACCGAGTATTCAATGCGTCAAGATCTTCCGGAACGGTCTTGATGCACCTGATCGAGCGCATCACGGCGTTGCCCCCGCCTACCGCCATCAGCGGCGCCTGACCAGGGTCAGACGGCGGACACCGTGCAGCCTCTCGGCACAATGTGGACCATGGCCACCTCATCGAAAAGCCCCTCGCCCAAGCCCGCCGGGGTCAGCACCCGAAACGCCAAGGTACTGCAGCTCAAAGTCGAATTGCAGGGCGTGCGCCCCAAGGTCTGGCGGCGCGTGTTGGTACCAGCCAGCATCCGCCTGCCCAAGCTGCATGGGGTGCTGCTGCGTGCCATGGGCTGGGGCGGCGGCCACCTGCATGAG
The DNA here is from genome assembly GCF_058791075.1 of Curvibacter sp. EU05-FHT14A10. NCBI lineage: Bacteria > Pseudomonadati > Pseudomonadota > Betaproteobacteria > Burkholderiales > Comamonadaceae > Curvibacter > Curvibacter sp. EU05-FHT14A10. The sequence continues at coordinate 439,781 of NZ_JBYTDE010000004.1, read as the reverse complement.
TTTGAGTTTGCGGAAGGCCGATATGGCGAGCCAGACCCGGATTGGCCCGACGAGTCAATGGACGACGAATCCAAAGTGACCCTGAACAAGGCGCTTGACGGTGGCAGCACGTTCACCTGGGTCTACGACTTTGGCGATCACTGGGCCCACAAGATCAAAATCGAGCGGGTTGATACCCTGCCCGCCGCCCTGAAGTTGCAGTTCCCCATGTGCCTGGCCGGCGCGGGGGCATGCCCGCCTGAAGACATTGGCGGGGCGCCAGGCTACGCCGAATTCCTGCAAGCCATTGCCGATCCAGCGCATCCGGGGCATCTCGAGATGACGGAATGGATTGGGCGGCCATTTGATGCCGATGCCTTTGATGTGCAGGAGGTTCAGGATCGGTTGTATGAGATTAGGCTTTAGGCGAGTGGTTTTGCGAGCCCCACATTGAATCACCCTCTGGTTGAGCCAACTACAAGTCACTTGGGTAGGAGATCTTCTAAAAACTCCGAACTGGGCAGGGCACTGGTCACCATCAACCGATCTCGAGCCCGAGTGCAGGCTACATAGAGCAAATGCCGCTCGGTGTTGTAGACCTCTTCAATGTCAGCGTCGTCCGTGACTGCCTCGACGCGTTCCTGCAATGGGATCACCTCGTCGTCGCAGGCCATCACAACCACTGCGCGGAACTCCAGCCCTTTTGCCAAGTGCATGGTGCAGACACTGGCTTGCCCGTTGGCTGTCTCCACATGCTCGTCCAACACGTTGAACGGAATACCAGCAGCGGTAACGGCAGCCACCGCCCGCGGTATCTGGGCATCAGAGCGAACGAAGATACCTATCTCGTGCGAAGCCAATCCATCTTTCGCCCGGTCAAGAATCCATGCGGTAACCGCCTTGCACTCCGCGACCTCGGACTTGAACGAACGAATGTCAGGGGCAGGTCCGTTAAAGACGGATACCGTGCCGCGACGGTCCTCGCTGTTGCCATCCACATCTGTGACATCCGGTCCCAGCAATTGGTCGGCTTGGGCCCGGATTTGATGCGAAGTTCGGTAGTTGATGTGCAGCGTGCGTGACCGCCCCCGGATATCGACACCCAGCGACTTCCACGAAAACGGCTGTTGAAAGATTCGCTGCCCCAGGTCACCGGCAAAGAACAAGCTGTTCGGGCGAACTTGCCCTCGGCTGGTACTGACCGCTGCCAGAAACTTCAGCTGAGCGATGCTCACATCCTGCGCCTCATCAACCACCACGAAGTCGAAGGGCTGATGTGGCAGCGTCGCGGCTTTCCCTGCCAGGCGGCTGAACATCTCCGCATGCGTGATCAGTCCGGCCTGTTTCAACGCTTCTTGCGTTCGCTCGAAAACAGCCCATAGAGCAACGCGCTGGGACTCCGAAAGCCGGGTCTTGCGCCCAAGCCGCTTCACATCCTTGTAGGCCTCCCACGTCTTCAACTGCCAAGCATCAACAAGATCATTCCACTCACCAAGCAGGAAGCGTTGGCCAAACTTCAGGGTGGTATCAGCCTTTGCAGCGTCAAGCAAGACCCGAACGATCTGTGCCTGAGAGGCCAGTTTCGGCTTTCCCCAATGCGCCGCATACAAGCGAGCGCCAATGGCCGACATGGACTGAACCTCCAGCCTCTCGGCCAACCTCGGTTGATTACTGATCAGGTTTTGCAGCTTGGTAGCCAAGGCACTGGCCAGGGTCTCGGAAAACGTCGCCAGGAGCACCCGGCTGTCTTGATGCTGTCGGGCCAAGTGAACGGCACGGTGCAATGCCACGATGGTCTTGCCAGTACCGGCCGAGCCGGAGATTCGGGCAGGCCCGGTGTAGTCGCGCTCAACCCATTGCCGCTGAGCCGGGTGAAGAAAGACGGTCCACTTCTCCCATGGGAAGTCGAGCGCCCGTTCCAGTTCTTCCACGTCTTTCATGACCCGGAATCGGCGCTGTGCATCCGGGTGGCTGAATGGATCGGCCCCCGGTTGGATCGCCGCCACTGGCTTCGGCGCTCCGCCCGTTGCCAGTTCTAGCAAGGCCTCGGCAGCCTCGGCAGGAAGATGGTCAGCCAGCACCAATAGACTGTCTTCATCCACCTTGCGCACATCAGCCAGCCATTCGGGTGGAACGCCATAGCTCAACAGTTCGTCATCAGTGCGCCTGTCAAACAACAAGCTCTTTGCCTTTGGAACGCTAACCGGCTTCGGTGCCTTGGCCTTGACACCATCAGGCGCCACTGCCACCTCGCCAGTGCGAACTACGACTTCTTCAACGCGTTCGCGAATCTCGACCCACTGAGCGGCACCCGTCTTGGGATGCACTTCCAGCTTTCGGCGCTCTGCCCACTTGTAGGCCTTATCGTGATGATCAACATAGCAGAGCAGGAAACTGGTGGCTGTCTTGTGCACGATCACGCGAATGTCGCTGCTGACCCTGACCGACCAGAAATTCTTGTCCTTCGACTGCTCTATCTTGTGCAAGCTCATGCTCGGGTGAGCCGGGTTCAACTGCAAGTCGAACGCAGTCGTCTTCACCGCTTTCTGCTCATCGCCGGTGAGTCTGGCGAGGCTGTCAGTAAAAGTATCGGCAATGCGGAAGTCCATCGTGCTGTCTCCCGCGATCAAAAATCAAGGTGCTTGCCGCAGTGGCCGATGACCAGCCGTTTTTCCGCGCCGATCCACTCAAAATGGACACGCAGAGTTTCGGCCACGCTGTCTTTGATGCCGATCTTGAGATGCTTCTCCATCGAAATGTCAGTGCCACGGTAGTTGAATGTCCGTCTCCTCTTACCAAGTTTGCTCAACGCCTGACCCTCGTTTTGGGCGTAATCATTTGCCCCGAAGGCCCGCTTGCCGATCATGTCGCCTTGCCCACTAGCAAGAGCCGACCAGTAGTCATTGACAAAGCTCCAAAGCAGGTCGAAAGCGCGTTTGCCGTAAATGAACTCTTTGGAGTCCTGAGCGGATTCATAGGCCGAATCCAGCACGACAACGCGATCAGGGAAAAACGTACTGATGATCGTCAGCGATTGCTCCAAGCTTGGCTCTCCATTCACCAGAGAGGCCACAGCATCCCGCAGTGGCTTGATGGCAGCAATCTCATCCTCAGTTGCATCCCCCGACGATTGGCGGCCGTTCAGCGCGTGCTTCAAGCCGTCAATGTCGGCCTGCAAACGATGGGCCAGTGACGCTTTGTCTTCAAGGTCCTGGCGAAGTGCTGCCACTTCCCCGTCTTTGGCAAGCAACTCTTTGTCGGCTTCCTCAAGCAATGCGGCGTATTCATTAGCCTCATCGCTGTTCTTGGCCTTTTGGATGCTCGCCGCGAGTTGACTGCGCAACGCAGCCTGGCTGACCACATCCAAGGAAATATGCTTCCACGAATACGGCAGGTTGGTGCGGTGAGTAACTGACGCCAGAATCTCAGAATCGAGGTTCTTTCCGTCGGCCGTCAAATCTGCCAAGTCTGCGGGGCGGTACAGGGTTCGATCGCAATAAACACCGCGGTCGCTGGTCCGCGCCTGAAAAAGCACGTTGATCGCACCACCCCAAGCGCCGTAGCGGCTGCTCAATACCTCTTCGATCTTGAAGGTATCTACCCCCGCTGGCACTTCAACAACTTCGGCGATACCCACTAACAAAGTGCGCAGACGCTCGGGCTGCACAGCGTATACACCATCACGATTGGCACTGACAACCACAATGGGGTACTGTCGCGCTTCGCGCTCGACCTCCACCAAAAATGCCGCTGCACTAGATTCATCCAACCGCTTGATCCGCAACCCTGGAGTGTCGCCACTAGGCTCACACGATTCCATCAAAGTCTGCACCAATCGAGGCCGAGTGACCTGAATAGGCGCTGTTACACGGGCGCTGATTTCATCAGTCCGCAACAATATGGTGCATTCAACAGGTCCGTGCTCATCCAGTTGTCGCAGTCCAACCTCCGTGAACCAACGACGCCCAGCCACCTCGTTATCTCCGTGCGATAGCTGCGCACAGAACAACAAAGGGTACGCAGGGTCGCTCTCCGGACCATAGGTCGCCCGCGAAACCACCATGCTACCGTCTCTCAACCGCTGACGTAAACCGGCTACAAGTTGCCGCCCTTCAACATAGCCGCCCGTGCGCTTGCCCATCCAGCGGGCAACGCACTCCACGATTTGCTGGGGCCCATCTTTGGGTTCGAGGTGAAATCGGCTGCTGTAGACGAGCATGTAGTCTTCTCCCTGTCTGTGGTCGCTTATGCGCCAGTGTTTCTTGTTTGGCTGCGCAAGGCCTCGACGGCCTTTGCAAGTGCAGCCACATCAGGCGCCTGTGCACCCCAGTCCTTCCAGAAGTCACGCGTAGCACTATCTGGCGCGACAGTCGGAAGGTCCAACTTGATCCGCGATGGAAGTAGGACCGCATCCCCCAGCATCAGCGCCTCGCCGGTGTCGAGCAACGGCAGCACGCTGGTCAGGCCTGCCAATGAGTCGGGCATCAAACGTTTGATAACCCCTTGATCCGCATCATTGGTCAGACGCAGGGACAGGAAGTTGTTGCACTGGCTCAGGATCGTCCTACTGACATCTGAAGGACGCTGGCTCACCACCAGCAATGAGAACCCGTACTTGCGGCCTTCCTTTGCGATCCGCTCAAAGGCCCCAAGGGCCTGGCGCTGCACAGCATCGGCATCGTCGCGCACCGGTAGATACAAGTGGGCCTCGTCGCACAGCAATGTGACGGGCGTGCGCTTTTCGGCGGCCATCCAGAACTGCACGTCGTAGAGCAACCGCGCGAGCGTGCCAGTAACCACAGGAAGAACATCCGATGGAACTTCCGAGAAGTCGATGATCTTGATGCCTTTGCCGCCGCTCGATCCGAGCAGCTTGGCAATCTGCGCGGCGAGCCAGTCGTAGGTATTCGCAGCGGCAGGCGGCGTAAACATAAAACCATAGCGCCGATCTTCGAGCTTGGCCTCCATTCGAGAAATGAACCGCGTTAGCTTGTCTTCCCACTCTCCTTTGACTGGGCCAGTCTTGCCGACACCCTTTGCAGTGTTGTCAGTATTCAAAATATCCAGCAGGTCACTGATCGCGTATGGAATCGGGGAGTCAACGGTAAAAGTTTTGGCAACGTCATTCTTGCCTTCGGCTTTGAGCGTCTTCTCCTTTAACGCCCTCACATGCGAGGTGAACCGCGACGCCTGATTGGGGGCGTTCTGGTCGCTGCGGTCGAGGATCATCGACAGCATCTCGTCACGGTTCAGCAGCCAATAGGGCAGAAACAACGCATCATCCGCAGGTGCTGCCAGGTCACCTGGGCCAGCGATGCGTAGCCGCGTGGCGAAACCGCCCTTGCTCTCATCGGCCAGCGGGGCATACTCCCCGTGCATGTCGAACACCAGAATGTTCGGGTACTTGAGCTGAGCCGCCCTCTCAAGAATCAATGCCACCGCGTAGCTTTTCCCGGAGCCCGTGCTGCCCAAAATCGCGGCGTGCCTTTGAAAGAACTTGTCGCCGCTGGCAATGGCCTCCGCAGTTCTGTCTGCAACGAACACCCCCAACTTCAATCGTTCATTGGGCGGGTAGTCCGCGCCAAGGATGCCCATGAATCGCTGGAGGTTTGCTCCCTCCACAACGTAGCATTCCCGGTCAATCTGCGGAAAGCTATCCGCGCCCCGCTTGAACGTATTCTTCTTCTCGCCATCGACAGTCCGAAAGGTGCCAATCAACGCGCCTCGTACTGTGTCCGTTGGAACGGCGGTCAAAGGCAAGTCATCTCCATCTGCAGGCAACTCGTCTGGCAGCGCATCGCTAAGACTCCGCGTCACCCGCTCGGTGATGGCAATCAGGAACTCGCGCTCAGTGCTGCCCTTGATAGCGATCAGGTTGCCGATGCCGATCCGGGTCAGCAACACTGAATTCGAGACATCGACAGCCACTCGGCTGGTATCGACAGAGGAAACACGGCCAAGCAAATCTGCCTCGGCGAATTGCAGTGCTGCGGGCGTAGCAGTCATGGTTCAAGAACCTCCGTAACGAATGAATCTACGTCCCACATTCCGACTCCCGGAAAGAAGAACTCTTTTTGCTCAATGATGACCGTAGTCCCAGCAACGCCTGACACCTCGGCATATTCAAGGGCAATGACATTCGCGTGCATAAGCGCCAACTGCCTCGCCACAGTGGACAGCGACCGAGTCAGCATCAACGTGGGCTTACCCCCTTTGATGCAAGGCGACAGATGCGTCTCCAGATGGTCATCATTGAATCCGTAACCAAGCACGAGGAATCTGCTTGCGCGATCAATCGCCTCGTTGGCTTTGGATCGGTGATGATCAAAAGGACTGTCATATCCGTTGCGAAATTTGTTGTGCCCTGGCGTGATGATCAATCGAACAGCATCAACCAAATCACCGGGATAAAAAACTGGGCGACCAGCCCTCGCGTACCAATCCAAGCTGCCGTGGGGCTTGCATATCAGTGCACGAGGACGATAGTGAAACGTTGCAGCAGCTGGGCGCTGTTTGACTGTGACCTTGCGGCAGAAACTCAACTGGCTTTCGCGCTCGTTCAGTTGCCCCGCGAAGCGGCCCACAAACATCGTGTCGGCACCAATATCTGCCTCCTCCGCCGCAATCTCCACCAGACGGTCGTAGTTCGTCGTGACGATGGTCAGACCGGCTGCGGGCTTGACCAAGTGCGGCAGCAGTCGGGTCAGTCGAAGCTTTCGCGTGCCCGTAAACACCTCCGACACGACAGTACGCTCACGCTCTGCGATCAGTTTTCCGGTAGCGGTCGCAATCGCTGACTCAACAGCGGGGGTAGGTGGCACGGCAAGTAGCGCCCCTTCAAGCCCTTTTGTGGCGAACAGCGCCGATGCTGATGCCCAGGCAGTGGCGTCAGCGCCAGTCAACCCGCCGCCGACATGCGCAAGCAGGTACGCTGCCAACTCGCCCATGCCCGGCAGCCCTTCGGCACAAGACAAGCCCGACCCCACAATCGTGACCAGTCCGTCACTCAAATGTTCTTGTAGACGTACCTTGACGTTGTGCAGGTCCATTCGTGCGCCTCAGACTTTGAACACCTTCATCACCTCATCACCCAGGTGATTGATCACCTTCACGGCAATGCGGCCAGACTTTGGCCTATCGAATGGGCGCGACGTGTCGCTGTTCAGGGTCGCCCAGGCTTCTTCATTGATCTCGGCCTTCAGCGTTGTCTTGAGCGCCTTGTAGGGGTCGTTGGCCCCCAAGAAGTAAGCATGACGGACGAAGAAGCTTTCTTCGTTGTAGTCGGTGTCGATGAACCAGCAGGCGATGCCGTCGGCACCATCGCTGCGCACCTCGCCAGTATTAGGGTGGAACACGTCCACGCCGTTGACCTTGACGCAAACCTGGCCCTCGGTAGCATCGAGGATGTCAATATCGGGTTCGCCGAAGATCACGAACAGGTTGCCCTTGCCCGTGTTCTTGAGGTCTTCAGCCATGTGCAGGTCGGCGTTCATGCGTGCCTTCAGCACCGGAATGCGACCCAGCTTCTCAAACTCGGACGAATGCGCGTCGTAGTTGAAGGCGCAGGCGATCAACACGTCGAAGCCTGCGTCGCCAGCCTCGCGTGCAGCAGACACGAGGTCAGGGCGGGACACCGTACCGAACTCTGGCCCAATGAAAATGGCGGCACGTTTCTCGCCCGCGCTGTCTTCATAGAGGCCTTCACCGCAGACCAGATCGCCCGGCCAAGGCACCAGCGATGTGAAGACGATCTTGTCTTCCTTGTGGGCCTGCTGCACGCCAGCGGTCTTGAGGTTTTCAAGAATGATCTGGACGAAGCTACGCGCAGCGTTGTACTCGGCCTGTTGCTCAGCAACCTTCGGGTCGTTGGGGTCAATTAACTCGTCGTTTTCATCCACACCTAGCACGCGGTGGGGCGACAGGCTCTCCACAGTGAATGGCCCGGCTACTCGGACCTTTTTCTTGTCTTCATAGGGCTTGTCATAAAGGTACTCAAACTCGGCTTTTGCGGCGATGGAGGCATCGATTGCTTGCTGGCGGGAAATGCGCTGGCTCCACCATTGGGCATGCGTCCTCTTGACAGTATCCGGCCACTTGGCATCAGCCTCACGTGGAATTTCCCATTCCGCCCAATCTTTATCCAAGACCTGATTAAGTTGCTCTCGCAAAGGCTTCAACATCACCTCATGCTGATCGTAAATCACGTCAATCTCTGCATTGTTAGCAATGGATTTCAGCGCGATGTGCGGTACGCGTTCATAGACGAAGCCTTGGCGCACGTTGCCCCGCACGGGGGCGCTTGATGGTGCGGTGCGAGTGACCTCTGCCTCTTTTCGCTGCCCATCACGACTATCCGACAAAAGATAATATGGGTATCGCGCACCCATGATGCGGGCGCGGGCCAGTGCTAGTGCCACGCGTGACGTGTCAACGGTAATCCAGCGACGCCCCCATTGTTCGGCCACGTATGCGGTCGTACCACTACCGCACGTTGGGTCCAGTACCAAGTCGCCAGGGTCGGTTGCCATTAATATGCAACGCTGTAGGATTTTCGTTGCAGTCTGAACAACATAGACCTGTTCTTCCGTGAAACTGCCCGACCCGCCATCGGTCCAAATGTTATTCAATGGGAGCGACGGGTTATCCGCCAGAAGATACGCGTATCTCAGATTCTCACCAACTTGAAAAATTCGGCTGGCCTTGCACAGTCTTTCTAATCCACTATAGTCAACACTCCACTGCCTATTGGCTGGAGGCTTGAACTTTTTCCCCCGAAAATCAAATACATCAGATCGAGTCTTGCTGTCATGTTGCGACGAAAGCGAAACACTTTGCGCCAAGTGCCGATTCTTTAAGGAAATGCCCGCAGCACTACTTTGCGCCTCAGTGAGGACACTTCCGTCTACATCCCAGTAGTAGCGAAAACTGGTTGACTCACTGCCATCACGCGTCGTCTGAAGTGCGCGAAACTTGCACTGTGTCCGTGACTTGGCGTACCAGACCAAATAATCGCATACCGATGACAAGGTTTTGTCTGTGAGACTGCCAGTTTTCTTGAATGAAATCACTGAGACGCAGTTTTCCTCGCCAAACACTTCGTCCATCACTGCTCGGACCCTGTGCACGTTCTCATCGCCAATCTGCACAAAGATTGAACCTGATTCAGATAACAGATCGCGTGCAACCGTCAGGCGATCCCGGAGATATGTGAGATAGGAATGGATTCCATCCCGCCACGTATCGCGGAAAGCCTTCACCTGCTCGGGTTCGCGCGTTATGTGCCCGGCATTGCCATCTTTCACATCGCGGCTGGTAGTGCTCCACTGAAAGTTGCTGTTGAACTTGATACCGTAAGGCGGGTCGAAGTAGATGCACTGCACCTTGCCGCGCAGCCCTTCGCGCTCAGCCAGTGACGCCATTACCGCCAGGCTGTCGCCCAGGATCATGCGATTGGCCCAATGCGCATCATGAGCATAGAACTCAGTCTTGGCGTCTTCGTTGGGCAGGCCGTTGAAATCGGCAAACATATCTACCTGCGGCGCGTTAGTGTCTTGCGCACGTTCAGTCTGCCGCTTGAGATCGTCTATCAAGACCTTGGGGTGCACCTTCTCCTGGATGTACAGCGGCGGCGCATGCACAACAAGGTCAGACCAATCCTGCTCGTCCTTGCCGCGCCACATCAGCTGCGGGTCCAGATCGCGGTTGCGGCCTTCGCGCTCGCGCGGGTAGGCCACGCGCACCGGGCTCTGCTGCTCCTTCTTCATGACCGACTGGTATTCGGCCGTGGGGATGTTCTTGCGGGTGGCGTCTTCGTGCTTGAGCGTTTCAACACTCAACGGAATGTTCTTCTTGGTGGCCATATCAGAGTGCGCCCTCGGGTACTGATTCGGTGGCCGGGGCAACGGCGTCGATCATCTTGTTGAATTCGGCTTCGACCTTCTTGGCGAAGTCATGCTGCATTTGGTACACGTCGACGAACTCGACAAAGGCCCAGCGACCGTAGGCCCCCAGGTTGTTGACGCCGGGCACCCAGTAGGTGTCCATGGTCAGCTTCTTGTCTTTGGCGTCTTCGCCTCGGTAACCCTTGATTTCGACGATAAGGTTCAGCAAGTCGTCGGGCCCATTGCCGTCGTCAACTCGCACGATGAAGTCGGGTCGGTACTTGCGCGTCTCCGAGCCGTAGCGGTAAGGAACTTCAAGGCCCAGGTTGTGGTTCTTGACGTAGGCCACCACGCGCAGGTGGCGCTCAGCCACGCGGCAGAACTCAGCCTCCCAATCGCTGTCAAGAATCACCCAGTTCACATGGCACTTGGGTGGCGGTCCGTTGGTTTCCCAGCGTTCCGTCTTTGACGTATTGAAGTTGACGAATCGGGTGGTGCCGGTGGCGTTGTAAGGGTCCAGCACCGCCTTGATGGGGCGCTTGTTACCTTGCTCGGCCTTGGTGATGGCTGCTGTGATGCGATTGCAGGCCTCGTCGGCCAGTTCCTGGTACATCAGCTGCGCTGGGTAGGTGTCGCCCTTGCAATCTAGGCAGGTATCCAGCCACTCTTTAGTGATGCGCTTGAGCTGGCCAAAAAGGTGAAGCTTGGGTTCGTCACCAGGGTCGCGCCAATGGTTGATCAGCAGACGCTTGGTGAGGTGCATCAGCAAGGTGGAATGCCGCATGTCAGCCAAGTGATCCAGGCTGAGGTCAACGGTCTCGCCAATGATGCCCGCGTTCTGTGTGATGGAGGGGCCAACCAAGTCGGGCGTGAGCACCAGCACGGAATCTGCTGTGAACTCCGCCGTCAGTCGTTCATCGGGCAACTCCACCCGGTAGCCCTGCACACGGGGGAACTGAATCTCCAAGGCGGAGCGGTCTGGCTGTGCACGCACGTGCACCGTCTCACGAGGCGGCTGGGGTTTGGAGATCACCGGCTTGGCTGTGAAGTCAAACGGAATGCCCAGCACGTCGGCGTATTCGACGTTGAATAGGCCTTCCTCGTTCAGGTCGTAGGACTGGCGGCGCAGGGCGCGGCCAATCACCTGTTCGCACAGCAACTGGGTGCCAAAGGCACGAACGCCCAGCACGTGGGTGACAGTGTTGGCGTCCCAGCCTTCGGTCAGCATGGACACGGAGACAACGCAGCGAATTGAGTCACCCAACCGACCAGCCTTGCCCACGGTGTTCATCACTTCGCGCAGCAGGCGTGCGTCGTCAAAGTCCTTACCTGAGCGAAGTTCATCTGCCAAGGCGCCACCACGCTCAAAGACTTCTTGCTTGAACTGTTCGATCTCAGGACCTGCAGCAGCACGGAAGCTGTCGTCCAGCGCGTCGCCGGACTCCAGTTGCTCGCTGTCGATCAGCAGCGTGCGGGGGCGGCCGAAGGGATTGCCGTACTCGTCGGTGTTGCGGAACAGTTCCAGCCGCCCAGGGACTGGGGTGGAACTGCCATCTTCATTCTCGCGGTTGAAGCCGGAGATGAAGTCGTAAACCAGCTTGGACGTGGACGTGTTGTTGCACACCACGATAAAACAAGGCGGCACCTTGATGCCAGCGGCTTGCCACAAGTCGAAGGTCTTCTTGTAATGACCATACAGGGCTTCAAGCGCCGTTTGCAGCTCAACCGGCAGGCTCAGCGGATCGAGCGACTTCGCAGCACCCCGCCCCTTCTTTGGCATGCGGGTGCGGATGTGTTCCCACAGATTGCGGAACTTCGGCATCTCGCCACCGGGGATGTTGTCAGCCACGGGCACACGGGGTAGCTTGACGATGCCGCACTCGATGGCGTCCATCAGCGAGAAGTCGCTCATGGTCCATGGGAACAAGGTGCCTTCAACGTAGCCGGAACCAGCCAGGAAAAACGGCGTGGCCGACAGGTCCACCACCTTGGCAACGCCAAGCTTGCGGTTGACTGCCTCCAAGCCGGTGATCCACATGCGGGCGGCTTCGTTGTTCTCGTCGGCTTCTTTCTTCTCATCACCTTTCAGCGCATCCAGCTCTGCGTCCGGCTTCTCGCGGTAGCAGTGGTGGGCCTCGTCATTGATGACCAGCACATTGGTCATTCCCATCAGGTCAGGCATGACGCGCTGGAGCATCTGGCCTTCGGTTTCGAGGGTATTCAGTTCATCGCCGCCCCGGCCTTGCAGCAAGAGGCGCCCGCCTTTCGACAGCTCAATGCGCTCTCGCAGTTTGAACGCGTGGTAATTGGTGATGACGATCTTTGCCCGGTTCAGGTCATCCAGCATGTCGCTTGGTACGAGTTCCCGGCTGGCGTAGTAGCTCTCTGGATCGTTGGGCTGCAAGACGCGAAGACGATCCTTGATGGTCAAGCCGGGCGCAACAACGAGGAAGCCGCGCGTGAACTTCTTGCTGCCGGGTCGGCGCACAGCGTTGACGGTCTGCCACGCGATGATCATGGCCATCACCGTGGTCTTGCCCGCACCGGTCGCCAGCTTCAAGGCCAACCGCATCAGTTCCGGGTTGGCGTCGTTGTTGGCGTTGGCCAGATGGTCGAGAAAGGTCTGGCCGATCTTGCCGACTTGAGGGGCAACTTCGGTGAGCCAGATGATTGTTTCGGCAGCCTCTACTTGGCAAAAGAACGGACGGATGCTGCTGAACTGATGGTGGCGCCAGTGTTGCAGCAGACGCGCGGTTTCGGGCGTGACGCGCCAGTCGGCTGGGTTCTTGAGTGCACGCCATTTGTCCACCTCTTGCCGCACCGAGTTGATGACGGCAGTGTGGTCGTAGGCCTGCTTCTGCGTGGACAGCTCATCATCAAACAGCAGAGCGTCTTGCTTAGCGACGCCCTTTTGCTTCTTGGCCTTGGGGATCGGGGTAATGAACTCAGCGCGGCGGCGAGTCTCGACAATCTGCTGGGTTGGTTGCCCAGTACCGTCAAGCTCCCAATGGCGACCAGGATACCCGTACGGAGAGTTGAGAATTGGCTTCTCAAAAAACTGATTCGACATGCAGCTCCCGCTAATTGCCTAGCCTTGCAAAGATCACTAATGACCACTGCAAGGTTCAGCTTTATTTTTTTAAAAAGGTCAATTATGCGGCGGCAACGGACAGACTTGTTGCAAGCAGATGGCCCATATTCATGTCGCCACAGCATCGCCAGATGTGCAAGCTCATCCGCCGGAAGACAGCCGCTGCCCTCAACGGTAAAAAGATTCCCTTAACCTGCGCATGCAAAGAGGTTGTTGGAACCATGGCCATCACGCAACGACATGGGAAAGAGATGGCCCCAAAGAAAAAGGGCACTCACCAGATATTGATGAGCGCCCTTAGCCGTTATGTTGGTGGAGCTGGGGGGATTTGAACCCCCGTCCGCAAGCCTTCTTCGAACAGTTCTACATGTTTAGCGATCTGATTTGAGTCTCACACCCTGTACCGCGCAGTCGCACGCTGTACAAGACGCCAGCACCCTACTTTCTCGCCCCATGCCAAGGTACCCGACACAGAGCCAGCCAATGAAAATTACCCCACAGCCTGGACGCCTTGCGGCACCCTTGCCCAGCCCATTGGCCGACTGTTGTGAGGCTCACCGGTGTTTAAGCGGCGAGTGCGAAACGTTCGTCGTTTGCAGTTAGTTTTTTTCAGCTGTTTAACGAGGTGACTGAACCTCGACATGCCCTGCTGCGCGTCCGAACCCACGTCGAAACCAGTGCAGCCCCAGAGTTCTCTATTTTAGGCTGCGGGCAGCCATTGCAAGAGCTCGAGCGGAGATTTAATTTCGGCGTGGGCGCCCCACTGAGCGGTGTCGGTGCGCTGGCCCAGGTAGCCGTAGCAGGCGGCCACGGTGCCCATGCCGGCGGCCAGGCCGGCGATGATGTCGCGCTCGTCGTCGCCCACGTACAAGCATTTTTCGGGGGGCACGCCCAGGCGGCGGGCGGCTTCAAACAGGGGCTCGGGGTGGGGTTTGGCGTGGGGGGTGGTGTCGCCGCTGACGATGGCCGAGGCGGTGCTGAACAGCGGCATGGCGCGGGTGAGCGGCTCAGTAAAGCGGGCCGACTTGTTGGTGACCACGCCCCAAAGCAGTTGGCGGCCCACCAGTTGGGCCAGCAGCTCGGGCACGCCATCAAAGATGGTGGTGGCCTGGGTCAGGCGGCTTTCGTAGTTTTGAAAGAACTCTTCGCGCAGGGCGGCAAAGTCGGGGTGGTCGGGGGTCACGCCAAAGGCCTCGCCCAGCATGCCGCGAGCCCCGGCGCCGGCCATGGGGCGGTAGCGCTCGTAGGGCAGCGATGGCAGGCCGCGGGCCAGGCGCATCTGGTCGGCGGCGGCGCCCAGGTCGGGGGCGCTGTCGATCAGGGTGCCGTCCAGGTCAAACAGAACGGCTTGAAGGGTGGGGTCAAACAACATGCAGGGGGCCTTCTTCTGCTTCAGGCGGCGGTGGAGCGGCGGGTCGAGACCATGTAGTTCACGCTGGTGTCGTCGTTCAGCCAGTACCGGCGGGTGAGTGGGTTGTAGCCCAGGCCGCGGGTTTGCTGCCAATCAAGGCCGGCGGCACGCGAGTAGGCGGCCAGCTCGCTGGGACGCACCAGCTTGGCGTATTCGTGGGTGCCGCGGGGCAGCAGGTTCAGCACGTATTCGGCGCCCACGATGGCCAGCAAAAAGGCCTTGGCATTGCGGTTGATGCTGGAGAAGAACACATGCCCACCGGGCTTGACCAGGGTGGCGCAGGCTTGCACAACCGAAGCGGGGTCGGGCACGTGCTCGAGCATTTCCATGCAGGTGACCACGTCAAACTGGCCGGGTTGCTCCAGGGCCAGGGCTTCGGCGCTGATTTCTCGGTATTGCACGCCGGTGGTGCCGGCTTCGAGTGCATGCAGCTGGGCCACGCGCAGCGCCTTCGAGGCGAGGTCGATGCCCAGCACGTCGGCGCCTTTGCGGGCCATTGAATCGGACAGAATGCCGCCGCCGCAGCCGATGTCGACCACCTTGCGCCCGACCAGCGGGGCCTGGGCGTTGATCCAGTCCAGGCGCAGCGGGTTGAGCTGGTGCAGGGGGCGAAACTCGCTTTCGGGGTCCCACCAGCGGTGGGCCAGATCTGAAAACTTGGCCAGTTCGGCCGGGTCGGCATTGAGGGTGGGCGCGGAGGTCTGTGCTTCAGTCATGGGGCAATTGTGATTCAAGCAGACATAAAAAAAGCCCCGTTGCCGGGGCTTTTTGTTGTAACCCGAAGGGGATTACTTGGCGCGGGTGCCAACCACTTCGATTTCCACGCGACGGTTCTTGGCGCGGCCTTCGGCGGTCTTGTTGTCAGCCACAGGCTGGCTCTTGCCCTTGCCTTCGGTGTACACGCGGTTCTTTTCGATGCCCTTGGACACCAGATAAGCCTTCACGGCTTCAGCGCGGCGAACCGACAGCTTCTGGTTGTAGGCCACCGAGCCCACCGAGTCGGTGTGGCCGACGGCGATGATGACTTCCAGGTTGATGCCCTTGACCTTGCCGACCAGATCGTCCAGCTTAGCCTTGCCTTCGGCCTTCAGAACCGACTTGTCGAAGTCGAAGAAAGCGTCAGCAGCGTAGGTCACCTTGGTTGCAGCGACTGCGGCCGGAGCGGCAGCAGGAGCGGCAGCCTTCGGAGCGGCCGGAGCAGCTGCGGGGGCAGCGGCAGGAGCAGCAGCCGGAGCAGCCTTCGGAGCGATAGCGCCATCGCAACCAGCCACGGCAGTTGCCGGGGTCCAGTTGGCATCACGCCAGCACAGTTCGTTGGTGCCGTTCTTCCAGACGAGTTCGCCGGTGCCGTTTTTCCAGTTGTCGACGGTTTGAGCGCCAGCAGCGGTTGCAAGGGCAGCGGAGGCAAACAACATCGCCACTTTGTTCAGTTTCTTCATGGTTCTCCTCTTGGGGAAAAAGCCGCAGCCGCGCGGCAAATACGTACGCTTCCAGTGACCACCACCAAAAACGTTGTTTAAATTGTGCCACACCCGTCCGCCGCGGCTCAGGGTCTGGCTCAAGCTGCGTGCAGGACAAGCGCGCAATATGCACGGTTTGTTGCTAGTTCGCGACAGGGCGTTGCCCGTAAAATGAGCCTTTCCTGCCGCAAACACCACCTCTCATGACCCAGTTCGCCAAAGAAACTCTGCCCATCAGTCTCGAAGAGGAAATGCGGCGCAGCTACCTCGATTACGCGATGAGCGTGATTGTGGGGCGTGCGCTGCCCGATGCCAGAGACGGCTTGAAGCCAGTTCACCGGCGCGTGCTTTTTGCCATGCACGAGTTGAACAACGACTGGAACCGGCCCTACAAGAAGTCGGCGCGTATCGTGGGCGACGTGATCGGTAAATACCACCCGCACGGTGACAGCGCGGTGTACGACACCATTGTGCGCATGGCCCAGGATTTTTCCTTGCGCCATATGTTGGTGGATGGTCAAGGTAATTTTGGATCGGTGGACGGCGACAACGCGGCAGCGATGCGGTACACCGAAATCCGCCTGGCCAAGATCGCCCACGAGATGCTGGCTGACATCGACAAGGAAACCGTCGATTTCGGGCCCAATTACGACGGCAGCGAAAAAGAACCCCTGGTGCTGCCCAGCCGCTTGCCCAACCTGTTGGTGAACGGCTCGGCCGGTATCGCGGTGGGCATGGCGACCAACATCCCGCCGCACAACCTCAATGAGGTGGTGGATGCCTGCCTGCACATGCTGCGCCACCCCGAGACCACGGTGGATGACCTGATGGAGATCATCCCGGCGCCTGACTTCCCAACGGCCGGCATTATTTACGGCATCAACGGCGTCAAGGACGGCTACCGCACCGGGCGCGGCAAGGTGGTGATGCGCGCGCGCTGCCACTTTGAGGACATCGACCGCGGCCAGCGCCAGGCCATCATCGTGGACGAGCTGCCCTACCAGGTGAACAAGAAGACCCTGCAAGAGCGCATGGCCGAGTTGGTTCACGAAAAGAAGATCGAGGGCATCAGCCACATCCAGGATGAGTCCGACAAATCAGGCATGCGCCTGGTGATCGAGCTCAAGCGCGGTGAAGTGCCCGAGGTGGTGCTGAACAACCTGTACAAGCAGACCCAGCTGCAGGATACCTTCGGCATGAACATGGTGGCCCTGATCGATGGCCAGCCCAAGCTCTGCAACCTGAAGGACCTGATCGAGGTCTTCCTGCAGCACCGCCGCGAGGTGGTGACACGCCGCACGATCTTCAACCTGCGCAAGGCCCGCGAGCGCGGCCACGTGCTGGAAGGCCTGGCCGTGGCGCTGGCCAACATCGACGATTTCATCGCCATCATCCGCAACGCCCCCACCCCGCCGGTGGCCAAGGCCGAGCTGATGCTCAAGAGCTGGGACAGCAAGCTGGTGCGCGAGATGCTGACCCGCACCCGTGCCGACGGTGGCGTGGTCAACGCCGACGACTACCGCCCCGACGGGCTGGAGCTGCAGTTCGGCATGCAGGCCGACGGCCTGTACCGCCTCTCTGAAACCCAGGCCCAAGAGATTCTGCAGATGCGACTGCAGCGCCTGACCGGCCTGGAGCAGGACAAGATCGTGGCCGAGTACAAGGACGTGATGGCCGAGATCGATGATTTCCTCGACATCCTGTCCAAGCCAGAGCGCGTGTCGACCATCATCGGCGACGAACTGAGCGTGGTGAAGACCGAGTTCGGCCAGACCAAGCTGGGCGCACGCCGCAGCGAGATCGAGCACAGCGCCCAAGACCTGAGCACCGAAGACCTGATCACGCCCACCGACATGGTGGTCACGCTCAGCCACAGCGGCTACATCAAGAGCCAGCCGCTGTCCGAGTACCGCTCGCAAAAGCGGGGGGGCCGCGGCAAGCAGGCCACCGCCACCAAGGAAGACGACTGGATTGACCAGCTCTTCATTGCCAACACGCACGACTACATCCTGTGCTTCTCCAACCGCGGCCGCATGTACTGGCTCAAGGTGTGGGAGGTACCGGCCGGTTCGCGCGGCTCGCGTGGCCGCCCGATCGTCAACATGTTCCCGCTGGCCGAAGGCGAAAAGATCAACGTGGTGCTGCCGCTGACCGGTGAAAACCGCAGCTTCCCGGCCGATCACTTCATCTTCATGGCCACCAGCATGGGCACCGTGAAGAAGACCCCGCTGGACGAGTTCAGCAACCCGCGCAAGGGCGGCATCATTGCCGTGAACCTGGACGAGGGCGATTTTCTGATCGGTGCTGCGCTGACCGACGGCAAGCACGACGTGATGCTGTTCAGCGACGGCGGCAAGGCGGTGCGCTTTGACGAAAACGACGTGCGCCAGATGGGCCGTCAGACGCGCGGCGTGCGCGGCATGATGCTCGAAGAACACCAGCGCGTGATCGCCATGTTGGTGGCCGAAGACGAGCAGCAAAGCGTGCTCACCGCCACCGAAAACGGTTACGGCAAGCGCACCTCGATTACCGAGTACACCCGCCACGGTCGCGGCACCAAGGGCATGATTGCCATCCAGCAAAGCGAGCGCAACGGCAAGGTGGTGGCCGCCACGCTGGTGCATGCCGATGACGAGATCATGCTGATCACCGACAAGGGCGTGCTGGTGCGCACCCGCGTGGGCGAGATCCGCGAACTGGGCCGTGCCACCCAAGGCGTGACCCTGATCGCGCTGGACGAAGGCTCACGCCTGTCCGGCCTGCAGCGCATTGTTGAAAACGATGCCAATGCCCCGGCAGCCGATGGCGCAGACAGTGCCGACGGCGAAGAGGGTACTGAGCCCACCGGCGAGGCCTGACCCGCAAGCGCCTTTTGATGCCCACCCGCCGGGGCCCGCTGGGCCCCGGGTCTTTTTGTTACAGGTTCTGTTCATGACGCGTCCCTACAACTTCTCGGCCGGCCCGGCCGCGATCCCCGAAGAGGTGCTGCAGCAAGCTGCCGCCGAAATGCTCGACTGGCACGGCAGCGGCATGAGCGTCATGGAGATGAGCCACCGCGGCAAAGAGTTCATCAGCATCTACGAACAGGCCGAAGCCGACCTGCGCGAGTTGCTGGCGGTGCCGGCGAACTTCAAGATCCTGTTCATGCAGGGCGGTGGCCTGGCTGAGAACGCCATCGTGCCGCTGAACCTGTCGCGCGGCGAATCGGCTGACTTTGTGGTGACCGGCGCCTGGAGCGACAAAAGCCAGAAAGAAGCGGGCAAGTACTGCGAGGTGCACATTGCCGCCAGCAACCAGGCCGACGGCCACACCAGCCTGCCGGCCCCGGCCAGCTGGCAGCTCAGCAAGGCGCCGCGTTATGTGCACCTGTGCAGCAACGAGACCATCCACGGCGTGGAGTTTCAAGAGCTGCCCGATCTGAAGGCCCTGGGCTGCGACGCCCCGCTGGTGATCGATTTCTCGTCGCACGTCGCGTCGCGCCCGGTCGACTGGAGCCGCGTGGGCATGGCCTTTGGCGGCGCACAGAAGAACATCGGCCCCGCCGGCCTGACCCTGGTGGTGGTGCGCGAAGACCTGCTGGGCCATGCGCTCAAGGCCTGCCCAAGCGCTTTTGACTACAAGTTGGTGGCCGACAACCAGTCGATGTACAACACGCCACCCACCTACGGCATCTACATCGCCGGCCTGACCTTCCAATGGCTCAAGCGCCAGACCGAAGCCGGCCTGAGCGGCGTGGCCGCCATGGAGGCCCGCAACAAGGCCAAGGCCGAGCTGCTGTACGGCTTCCTCGACCAGTCGCAGCTCTACACCAACCCGGTGGCCCTCGAAGGCCGCTCGCGCATGAACGTGCCTTTCCGCCTGCGCGACGAATCACTGAACGACGCCTTCCTGGCCGGCGCCAAGGCACGCGGGCTGCTGCAGCTCAAGGGCCACAAGTCGGTGGGCGGCATGCGGGCCAGCATCTACAACGCCATGCCGCTGGCCGGCGTGCAGGCGCTGGTCGACTACCTGCGCGAATTCGAAAAAACCAAGGCCTGAGCGCCCCAAGCCCAGAGACACCGTCATGACCCAGCCCTCCAACGCCCCTTTGCCCACCCTGGGTGAGTTGCGCGTCCAGATCGACTCGCTCGACCAGCAACTGCTCAGCCTGCTCAACCAGCGTGCCCATGTGGCCGAACAGGTGGGCGAGGTCAAGAAGCGCGAAGGCACGCCCTTCTTCCGCCCCGACCGCGTGGCCCAGGTGATCGAAAAGATCAAGACCGCCAACCCCGGCCCGCTCAAGGATGAGCATGTGGCCGCCATCTGGCGCGAGATCATGTCGGCCTGCCTGGCCCTGGAGTCACCGCAGCGCGTGGCCGTGCTGGGCCCTGCCGGTACCTTTTGCGAGCAGGCCGCCATCGAGTTCTTTGGCGGTGCCGCCGACCTGATGTACTGCGCCAACTTTGACGAGGTGTTCCACGCCACGGCCGCGGGCAGCGCCCAGTACGGCGTGGTGGGGGTCGAGAACTCGGTCGAGGGCGTGGTCACCCGCTCGCTCGACCTGTTCCTGCACACCCCCACCCATGTGATCGGCGAGGTCAGCCTGCTGGTGCGGCACAACCTGCTGCGCCAGAGCGCCTCGCTCGATGGCATCGAAGCCGTGCTGGCCCACCCGCAGGCTCTGGCGCAGTGCCAGGCCTGGCTGTCCAAGCACCTGCCCCATGCCGAACGCCGCCCGGTGTCCAGCAACGCCGAGGGCGCCCGCCTGGCGGCCACCAACCCGGCCTGGGCCGGCCTGGCCAGCGAGCGCGCCGCCACCTTGTTCGGCCTGCACATCGTGGCCCACGCCATCCAGGACGAGGCCTACAACCGCACGCGCTTTGCCGTGATCGCCTTGCCGCAGACCCTGGCCACCCCACCTGCCACGGGCCGCGACTGCACCAGCCTGGTGGTTTCGGTGCCCAACCGGCCCGGCGCAGTGCACGACCTGCTGGTGCCGCTGAAGACCCATGGCGTGTCGATGACCCGCTTTGAATCGCGCCCGGCGCGCACCGGCCACTGGGAGTACTACTTCTACATCGACCTCGATGGCCACCCCTCGCAACCCAACGTGGCCAAGGCCCTCGAAGAGTTGAGCGGCCTGTGCGCCTTCTACAAGGTGCTGGGCTCCTACCCCGTCGGGGCTGCCTGATGACGCCCACACCCCACACCGGAGCAGGCCATGTTTGAGCAACTGGGCCTGATCGGCTGCGGCCTGATGGGCGGCTCGTTTGCGCTGGCCCTCAAGCGTGCAGGCCTGGTCAAGCGGGTGGTGGGCTACAGCAAGTCGCCCTCCACCACCGAAAAAGCCCGCCAGATGGGCGTGATCGACCTGGCCGCACCCTCGGCACTGCTGGCCGTGGCCGGGGCCGACATCGTGATCGTGGCGGTGCCGGTGTCGGCCACCGAGGCCACGCTCAAGGCCATCAAGCACCTGGTCACGCCCGACATGCTGATCATGGACGTGGGCTCCACCAAGACCGACGTGGTGCAGGCGGCCCGCACGGCCTTGCGCGACCAGATCGGCTCGTTTGTGCCGGCCCACCCGATTGCGGGCAAAGAGGTGTCGGGCATCGAGCATGCCGATGCCGACCTGTACAAAGGCCGCCAGGTCATCCTGACGCCGCTCGAAAAAACGCTGACGGCCCACCTTCAAAAGGCCGCCACGGTGTGGACGGCGATCGGCTCGCAGGTGATCCACATGTCGCCCGAGCAGCACGATGCCGCCTTTGCGGCGGTCAGCCATCTGCCCCACCTGCTGGCGTTTGCCTACATCAACGGCATTGCCAACCAGCCGACGGGTGACGATTTTCTGGCCTTGGGTGGCCCCGGGTTCCGGGATTTCACCCGCATTGCGGCCAGCGACCCCAAGGTGTGGCGCGACATCCTGCGCTCCAACCGGCAAGAGCTGTTGACCCAGATGCGCCACTTCAAGGCCGCACTGGCCGAGTTTGAAGCCCAACTTGAAGCCGATCAGGGCCCCGCCCTGGAATCCCTCATCGACCGCGCCAGCCAGGTCCGTGCCCAATGGCGCCTGGCAGCCCCCCGCACCGCCAAATAATGTTCAGCACCGAATTCCTCGACCTGCCCCCGCTCGCCAGTGCTGGCGGCGCCGTCACCCTGCCCGGCTCGAAAAGCATCTCCAACCGCGTGCTGCTGCTGGCGGCCCTGAGTGCGGGCACCACGCGCATCCATGATCTGCTCGATTCGGACGACACCCGCGTGATGCTCGATGCGCTGCGCACTCTGGGCTGCGGCCTGCGCCAGCAAGGCAGCGTGCTCGAGATCGACGGCCTGGGCGGGCAACTGGGTCAACGCCAGGCCAAGCTCTTCATGGGCAATGCCGGCACCGCCATGCGTCCGCTCACGGCCGCGCTGGCCCTGCTGGGCGGTGATTTCGAGCTGAGCGGCGTGAAGCGCATGCACGAGCGCCCGATCGGCGACCTGGTCGACGCCCTGCGCGAGCTCGGCTGCCAGATCGACTACACCGGCAATGAGGGCTACCCCCCGCTGCACATCCACCCGCCCAAGCTTCAGCTCGATCGCCCCATCCCCGTGCGAGGCGATGTGTCCAGCCAGTTCCTCACGGCCTTGCTGATGGCCCTGCCGCTGGCGGCCACGCAGAACATCGTGATCGAGGTGGTGGGCGAGCTGATCAGCAAGCCCTACATCGAGATCACACTCAACCTGCTGCAACGTTTCGGCATCCAGGTGCAGCGCGAGGGCTGGGCCCGCTTCACGATCCCGGCGGGCAGCCGCTACCGGTCGCCCGGTGACATCCACGTCGAAGCCGATGCTTCTTCGGCCAGCTATTTTGTGGCGCTGGGCGCCCTGGCCCAGCCCCATCAGGTGGGCGGCAAGGTGCGTATCCAGGGCGTGGGGCTGGACTCGATCCAGGGCGACATCCGTTTTGTGGAGGCGGCGCGCCTGATGGGCGCCCAGGTGGATGGCGGGGCCAACTGGCTGGAGATCTCGCGCCAACACTGGCCGCTGAAGGGCATCGACCTCGACTGCAATCACATCCCCGACGCTGCCATGACACTGGCCGTGATGGCCTTGTATGCCGACGCCCCCACCACCTTGCGCAACATCGCGAGCTGGCGTGTCAAGGAAACCGACCGCATCGCCGCCATGGCAGCCGAACTGGGCAAGCTGGGCGCCACGGTTGAAGAAGGCCCCGACTGGTTGCGCGTGCACCCGCTGCCTGCAGGCCAATGGCGCAGCGCCAGCATCCACACCTACGACGACCACCGCGTGGCCATGTGCTTCTCGCTGGCGGCCTTCAACCCCGATGGCGTCAGCGTGCGCATCGAAGACCCCAAGTGCGTGGCCAAGACCTTCCCGGACTATTTCGAGGCCTTGTTCGACCTGGTCAGCACCCCGGCCCAACGCATCCCGGTGATCTGCATCGACGGCCCCACGGCTTCGGGCAAGGGCACCGTGGCAGCGGCGGTGGCCGCCCGCCTGGGCTACCACTTTCTGGATTCGGGGGCCATGTACCGCATCACCGCGCTGGCCGCGCTGCGCGCCGGCCTGACCATCAGCACCGAGCACGAAACAGCGATTGCCGAGCTGGCCCGCACCCTGCCGGTGCGCTTTGACGATGGCAAGGTGTGGCTCGGCAACGACGATGTGACCGAAGCCATCCGCACCGAAGAAGCCGGCATGAACGCCTCCAAGGTCTCGGCCCTGCCCGCAGTGCGCCTGGCCCTGGTGGACCTGCAGCACAGCTTCCGCGCCCTGCCGGGTCTGGTGGCTGACGGCCGCGACATGGGCACGGTGATCTTTCCAGACGCCCCCTACAAGCTCTACATGACGGCCAGCGCGGCATGCCGCGCCGAGCGCCGCTACAAGCAATTGATTTCAAAAGGGATCTCTGCTAATCTCAGCGAGTTGCGCGCGGACCTCGAAGCCCGTGACGCCCGGGATCAAAACCGGGCTGTCGCCCCTTTGAAGCCCGCGCCTGATGCGCAGTTGCTCGACAACTCCGAGTTGACCATCGAAGAATCGGTGTCTCAGGTGTTGAAAGGCTGGCTGCAACGCCAGGCCATCGGCCCCACAGCCGCCACCTGAGCAAAACCGAGCCGTGCGATTGTCATTGTCATTGTCATTGTCATTGACATAGCACGGCCGGTGAAGGCCCCCACAGCCCCCTTCGCGCGTCAGCGCACAGGCGGTGGGGTTCGTCAACGTAACCCGCGGGTCAGCCCGCAAAAAACCGCCGCAATCAGCCCCTAGCGATGGCAATGGTGCCTTCGCATTTCCTGCTTGCGGACTAGGAAATTTCATGTCTGAATCTTTTGCCGCCCTTTTTGAAGAATCTCTGCAACGCTCTGAAATGCGTGCAGGCGAAGTCATTACCGCCGAAGTCGTGCGCATCGAGCACAGCTTCGTGGTCGTGAACGCTGGCCTCAAGTCGGAGGCCTATGTGCCTCTGGAAGAGTTCAAGAACGACAAGGGCGAAGTCGAAGTCCAAGTGGGTGACTTCGTGTCGGTGGCCATCGACGCCATCGAAAACGGCTACGGCGACACCATCCTGTCGCGCGACAAGGCCAAGCGTCTGGCCTCGTGGCTGGCCCTGGAAAAGGCCCTGGAATCCGGCGAATTCGTCACCGGCACCACCAGCGGCAAGGTCAAGGGCGGTCTGACCGTCCTGGTCAACGGCATCCGCGCCTTCCTGCCGGGTTCGCTGATCGACACCCGTCCGATCAAGGACCTGTCGCCCTTCGAAAACAAGACCCTGGAATTCAAGGTCATCAAGCTGGATCGCAAGCGCAACAACGTCGTGCTGTCGCGCCGTGCCGTGGTCGAAGCCTCGATGGGCGAAGAGCGCGCCAAGCTGATGGAAACCCTGAAAGAAGGCTCCATCGTCAATGGCGTGGTCAAGAACATCACCGAATACGGTGCATTCGTTGACCTGGGCGGCATCGACGGTCTGCTGCACATCACCGACATGGCATGGCGCCGTGTCCGCCACCCGAGCGAAGTGGTGCAAGCCGGCCAAGAAATCACTGCCAAGATCCTCAAGTTCGACACCGAAAAGAACCGCGTGTCCCTGGGCCTCAAGCAAATGGGCGACGATCCTTGGATGGGCGTCAACCGTCGCTACCCGCAAGGCACTCGCCTGTTCGGCAAGATCACCAACATCGCCGACTACGGCGCGTTTGTTGAACTCGAACCCGGCATCGAAGGCCTGGTGCACGTCTCCGAAATGGACTGGACCAACAAGAACATCGCCCCCAGCAAGCTGGTCACCCTGGGCGACGAAGTCGAAGTCATGGTTCTGGAAATCGACGAAGACAAGCGCCGCATCAGCCTGGGCATGAAGCAGTGCAAGGCCAACCCGTGGCAAGAGTTCGCGCAAAACACCAAGCGCGGCGACCGCGTCAAGGGCCCGATCAAGTCGATCACCGACTTCGGCGTGTTCGTGGGTCTGGCTGCCGGCATCGACGGCCTGGTTCACCTGTCCGACCTGTCGTGGAACGAAGCTGGCGAAGCCGCTGTCCGCAACTACAAGAAGGGCCAAGAAGTCGAAGCCATCGTGTTGGCCGTGGACGTGGACCGCGAACGCATCTCCCTGGGCATCAAGCAGCTCGACTCCGACCCGTTCACCACCTTCGTGACCGTGAACGACAAGGGCCAGACCGTGACCGGCAAGGTCAAGACGGTTGATGCCCGTGGCGCTGAAATCGATCTGGGCGAAGACATCGTCGGCTACCTGCGCGTCAGCGAAATCTCGCGTGACCGCGTGGAAGACGCTCGCAACGTGCTGAAGGAAGGCGACGAAGTGACCGCTGTGGTGGTGAACGTGGATCGCAAGACCCGCAACATCCAGCTGTCGATCAAGGCCAAGGACGCTGCTGACCAGCAAGAAGCCATGGCTTCGCTGAGCCAGCAATCGGCCCGCGAAAGCGCCGGCACCACCAGCCTGGGCGCTCTGCTGCGCGCCAAGCTGGACGGCGGCAACAACTGATCCTGACGGATCAGCCGGCCCCGGGGCCGGTTTTGCACATGTTGCAAAACCGGCCCTTTTTCTTTTTCAGACTGAACCCATGACCCGATCCGACCTTGTTGAAGAGCTGGCCAACCGGTTCAGCCAATTGACACACCGGGACGCCGAACACGCCGTCAAGACCATTCTTGACGCCCTGGGCGATGCACTGGTGCGTGGCCACCGGATCGAGATCCGTGGCTTCGGCAGCTTCTCGATCAACCACCGCCCGCCCCGCATGGGTCGCAACCCGCGCAGCGGCGAAAGCGTGGCCATCCCGAGCAAGCGCGTGCCCCACTTCAAGCCGGGCAAGGCCCTGCGTGAAGCCGTGGACAAGCGCACCGAGGAACTGGGCCAAGAGCCCAAGTGACCCGAAGTGATGCCCCGACGATGCAGCAAGGCCTGCATGCCGGTCATCCCTCGTTAGAATCTCCTCGTCACTGAGGAGATGAATGAAATACCTCATGTGGCTGCTCAAGGCAGCCATTTTTTTTACCCTGTTTGCCTTCGCGCTGAACAACCAGCAAGACGCAACCGTCCACTTCTTCTTCGGCACCCAATGGCGGGCGCCGCTGGTTCTGGTGGTACTGTCCGCCTTCACGCTGGGTGTGGTGGCGGGCGTGCTGGGCATGGTGCCCCGATGGTGGAAACACCGCAGTGCCGCACGCAAGCACCAGGATCAAACCGCCCAACAGCCGGCCGCCCAGGCAGCCCCTCCTCAAGCCCCGGTGGCCCCCCCACCCTCTGTCGACGAGCACGAACCCCCTCATGGAATTTGATCTCAGCTGGCTCTTGCTGGGCCTGCCGCTGGCCTTTGTGCTGGGATGGGGCGCCTCACGCTTCGATATCCGCCAATTGCGCCTGGAAAACCGCCAGGCGCCCAAAGCCTATTTCAAGGGCCTGAACTTTCTGCTGAACGAGCAACAGGATCAAGCCATCGACGCCTTCATCGAAGCCGTCCAAAACGATCCGGACACCTCGGAGCTGCACTTTGCCCTAGGCAACCTGTTCAGGCGGCGTGGCGAGTACGAACGCGCCGTGCGCGTGCACGAGCACCTGCTCAGCCGCGCCGACCTGAGCCGCACCGACCGTGAGCGTGCTCAGCACGCGCTGGCCCTCGACTTCCTGAAAGCCGGCCTGCTGGACCGTGCCGAAGCGGCGCTGCACAAGCTGGAGGGCACCCCCTTCGAGAGCCAGGCCCGCCTGGCCCTGCTGGCCATCTGCGAACGCTCGCGCGACTGGCCCCAGGCTGCCGGCATTGCCCAGCGCATGGACCAGGCTGGCCAAGGTCGCTTCAATGCCCGCCAGGCCCATTACCTGTGTGAGCAGGCCCTCAGCCTGGTGGCGCAACAGGATGTGCCGGGCGCGCTGGAACGCTTGGCGGAAGCCCGCACCACAGCCCCCGAGGCCCCGCGCGCCTACATCGAAACGGCCCGCCTGCAGGCCCTGCAAGGCCTGCACAGCGACGCCTGCGACACCTTGCAGCACATGGCCCGCGTGGCCCCCAGCCACCTCTCGCTGGCAGCGCCCCTGTGGGCTGACTGCGCCCAGGCCGCCAAGCGCGGCCCGGAGACCCTGGCCCAGCTCGACGCCATCTACCAGGAACACCCTTCACTGGACCTGCTGGAAGCGCTGGTCACCCTGAGCCAGGCCCAGGGCGTACCAAGTGAAGTGGCCCGCGAGCGCTACGTGCAACACTTGGACAAAGAGCCTTCACTGGTGGCCGCCGCGCGCTGGCTGGCCGGGGAGCAGCTCAGCCACGAGCAGTTCCACCCCCAGGTGCAACGCGCCCTCGACCACGCGGCCAAGCCGCTGGTCCGCTACCGCTGCGCGGCATGCGGCTTTGAAGCCAAGCAGTACTTCTGGCAATGCCCGGGCTGCCAATCCTGGGACAGCTACCCGGCCCAGCGGGTCGAGGAACTGTGAGCTGAGTGTCCACTCGGGCGTTGTCTGAAAGACGCTTGAACGGGGTTTTCAACCGCACACCATTGGCGTGGCGGTGCAAGCCCCCAGGGGGGCAGCAGCACGCCTCTAATCAAAGGCTTCGCCACCTCCTGGAGAGCCCCCCATGTCCAATCTGTTGCGGCACGGCTGCCGGCCACTGATTCGCACCCTGCTCGGCGCCTGGGCCCTGAGCCTGTTTCTGGGGACAACGGCCCATGCCGAGCTCGAAATCAACCAGGCCAGCGAGGCCCAGCTTGACAGCCTGCTGCATGTGGGGCCGGCCCTGTCGCAAAAAATCCTGAGCCAGCGCCAGCAAAGCCCCTTCGCCGATTGGTCGGAACTGATCCGCCGCGTGCCTGGTATCGGCCCGCGCCGGGCCCGGCAGCTTTCACATCAAGGACTGACTGTGCAGGGTCAGGCCTACCCCGGCACACCCGAGCCGGAGGGCAGCAAGCCCTGATGCTGTTCAGCGCTGTGAGGCCGCAGCCCCAAACGGGGCCATCTGACCCCACGGGCCCCTTCAGTCGAGGGTACCCCCCACCATCACGGCATCGTGCTGGTGGGCCAGCGCGGCCTCCAGAGCCGCTTGCACGGCCTTGAGCTGCACATCGATGGGCACGCCCCCCTGCCCTGCCTCATGGCCGAACGGCGGCACATGCATGAAGCCCCCACGCAGGCCCGGGTGCTGCTCCAGGTAGTCACTCAACAGAAACAGCAATTGATTGCACACAAAGGTGCCGGCGGTATAGGACACCGCCGCAGGTGCGCCCACGGCCTGCATGGCCTGCACCATGGCCTTCACCGGCAGGCGACTGCGCCAGGCCAGCGGTGCCTCGGGCAGGATGGGCTGATCCAACGGCTGCTCACCCGCGTTGTCGGGGATGCGCGCATCCACCCAATTCAGCGCGACCCGCTCCATGCACAACTCGGTGCGTGAGGCCGCGAGGCCCAGCGCCATGACCAGCAAGGGGGCAGGCCCGGCCTCGATGGCCTGGCGCAGCACCGGCCACGCCGTGCTGAAAACACAGGGCAGTTGCAGCGCCTGCACACGCTGCCCGCCGGCCAGCACGCAGCCGTCCAGTTGGCGCGCCACCTCCCAGGAGGGGTTGAGCGGGTCCCCACCAAAGGGCTCGAAGCCTGTGAGCAAGACCGTGCCGAACATGGTGGCCTTGCCTGTTCAGCGGGCCGCGTCGGCCACGCCGTAGCCACCGCCGCCGGGGGTCTGGATCTCGAACACATCGCCGGCCTTCATCTCGGCCTGGCCGATGTGCTCCAGTGTCTCGACACGACCGTCGCTGCGCAGCACGCGATTCACGCCCACGGCACCGGCCTCGCCACCGGCCATGCCAAAGGCACCGCGCAGGCGGCCGTTGGACAGGATGCTGGCGGTCATGTCTTCCAGGAAGCGCAAGCGGCGGACGCCACCGTTGCCGCCATGCCAGCGCCCGGCACCGCCCGATCCCTGGCGGATCTCGTAGCTTTCCAGGCGCACCGGGTAGCGGAACTCAAGCACCTCTGGATCGGTCATGCGCGAATTGGTCATGTGCGTCTGGACCACGCTGGTGCCGTCGAAGCCGCCCGCGACCTGGCCCTGGGCATCAAACACCGCACCGGCGCCGCTGCCACCGCTGATGGTTTCGTAGTACTGGTAGCGTGCGTTGCCGAAAGTGAAGTTGTTCACCGTGCACTGGCTGGCCCCCATCAGGCCCAGGGCGCCAATCAAGGCGTTGGTGATGCAGGTGGAGGTTTCCACATTGCCCGCCACCACCGAGGCCGGCGGGCGGGGGCTCAGCATCGAGCCCTCGGGGATGATCACCTTCAGCGGCTTCAGGCAGCCTGCATTGAGCGGGATGTCGTCGTCCACCAGGGTCCGGAACACGTACAGCACCGCGGCCATGCAGACCGCCGTGGGGGCGTTGAAGTTGTTGATCTGCTGCTCACTGGTGCCGGTGAAGTCGATCTCGGCGCTGCGCTCGGCCCCGTTCACGCGGATGCTGACGGCGATCTGGGCGCCATTGTCCAGCGGCAGGGTGAAGCGCCCGTCCTTGAGGCGGGTGATGGCCCGGCGCACCGATTCTTCGGCGTTGTCCTGCACGTGGCCCATGTAGGCCTGCACCACGTCCAGCCCGAACTGGGCCACCATCTTGCGCAGCTCCTGCACGCCTTTTTCGTTGGCAGCGATCTGCGCTTTCAAATCGGCCAGGTTCTGGGCCGGATTGCGGCTGGGGTATTCGCCACTTTGCAGCAGGGCCACCATTTCGGCCTCGCGCAAGGCACCACGATCGACCAGCTTGAAGTTGTTGATCTGCACGCCCTCTTCTTCGATGCGGGTCGAGAACGGGGGCATCGAGCCGGGCGTGATGCCCCCGATGTCGGCGTGGTGCCCACGCGAGCCCACATAGAACAGCGGCTGCTCGTCGGCGGCCTGGGCCAGGTAGACCGGGGTGATCACCGTCACATCGGGCAGGTGGGTACCGCCGTGGTAAGGGTCGTTCAGGACGTACACGTCGCCGGGCTGCATGCGACCGGCGTTTTCGCGAATGACGGTCTTGATGCTCTCGCCCATCGAACCCAGGTGGACCGGCATGTGCGGTGCATTCGCAATCAGGTTGCCTGCGGCATCGAACAAGGCACAGCTGAAATCCAGCCGCTCCTTGATGTTCACCGAATAGGCGGTGTTCTGCAGTTGCAACCCCATCTGCTCGGCGATGTTCATGAAGAGGTTGTTGAACACTTCCAGCAGCACCGGATCGGCCGTGGTGCCGGCTGCGTAGGTGATGGCCCGCGCCTCCCGGCGCTCCAGCACCAGGTGGTCCAGGGCCGTGAGCGCGGCCTCCCAACCCGGCTCGACGATGGTGGTGGCGTTCTTCTCGGCAATGATGGCCGGCCCCGGGATCACATCGCCCGGACGCAGGTCTTCACGCACCACCAGGGCGGCATCGTGCCACTGGCCACCCGAGTACATGCGCACGGTTTCGCGGCGCGGCACCTCGCGCACCGGGTTCAGGGCATGGCGCGGCTCGGCAGGGGCATCGCCAGCCACCACCGATTCGACCGACACGGCCTCGACCACCAGGCCCTTGCCCACCATCAGGAAGGCAAAGCGTTGCCGGTAAGCCTGCTCGAAGCCCGCCTGGATGGCCGCCAGCGTCTGCTCAGCCGTGTCGCCGAGCCGATACGCCACCACCAGGGCCGAATCGCTGCCCTCATAGCGCACATGAACGCGGCGGTGGGTGGTGATGCCGCCGGCGCTGACCTGCTGGCGGCCCAGCTCGGTCTCGGCCCCCTGGGCCAGGGCGTCCAGCCGGGCCTGGATGTCGGGCAGGGCCTCGGCCTGCAGACGCGATTCCACCGCCTGTTCGCGGATCAGGCTCTGGTCGGCCAGGCCCATGCCATAGGCCGACAACACACCGGCCAGCGGGTGCACAAACACCCGAGTCATGCCCAGGGCATCGGCCACCAGGCAGGCGTGCTGCCCGCCCGCACCGCCAAAGCACTGCAGGGTGTAGCGGGTGACGTCATAGCCCCGCGCCACCGAGATCTTCTTGATCGCATTGGCCATCTGCTGTACCGCGATCTGGATGAAGCCTTCGGCCACCTCTTCGGCCGTGCGTCCGGCGCGCTGGGCCAGCTCGGCAAAGCGCTGCTGCACCACCTCGGCATCCAGCCGCTCGTTGGCCTGCGGGCCGAACACCGACGGGAAATAGCGTGGCTGCACCTTGCCCACCATCACGTTCGCATCGGTCACGGCCAAGGGGCCGCCACGGCGGTAGCTGGCCGGGCCGGGGTTGGCCCCGGCGCTTTCAGGGCCCACCCGGAAGCGCGCGCCATCAAACTGCAGGATCGAGCCGCCACCAGCCGCCACGGTGTGGATGCTCATCATGGGCGCGCGCATGCGCACCCCAGCCACCTGGGTTTCGAACTCACGCTCAAATTCACCTTGCAGGCCGCCCCGGAAGTGGCTGACGTCGGTGGAGGTGCCCCCCATGTCAAAACCGATCACATCGTCATGACCTGCCAACCCGGCGGTGCGGGCCATGCCCACAATGCCCCCGGCCGGGCCGGAAAGGATCGCATCCTTGCCCTGGAACACGTGGGCATCGGTCAGACCGCCCGACGACTGCATAAAGAACAGGCGCACACCCGGCATTTCAGAGGCCACCTGGTCCACATAGCGGCGCAGGATGGGCGACAGGTAGGCGTCCACCACCGTGGTGTCGCCACGGCTGACGAATTTCATCAGCGGGCTGGTTTCGTGCGAGCTGCTGATCTGCGTGAAGCCGATCGCGGCCGCCAGGGCCTGGGCGGCTTTCTCATGGGCGGTGTAACGGTACCCATGCATGAAGACAATCGCGACACTGCGCAGCCCCCGGTCGTGAGCGGCCTGCAGGTCGGCGCGCAGACGGGCTTCGTCGAGCGCCTGCACCAGCTCACCCTGAGCACCCACACGCTCGTCGGCTTCGATGACCTCGGTGTACAGCAACTCGGGCAATACGATGTGGCGGTCAAACAGGCGCGGCCGGTTCTGGTAGGCGATGCGCAAGGCATCGCGAAAGCCCCGGGTAGTCACCAGCAGCGTGGGCTCGCCCTTGCGCTCCAGCAGCGCATTGGTGGCCACGGTGGTGCCCATCTTCACGCATTCAACCTGCTCGGGCGTGATCGGCTCGCCGGCCTTCAAGCCCAGCAGATGGCGAATACCCGCCACCGCCGCATCGCGGTATTGCTCGGGGTTTTCAGACAGCAGCTTGTGCGTGACCAGGGTAAAGCCCCCATCAGCCAGTGGCTTGCGCGCCACGATGTCGGTGAAGGTGCCCCCACGATCAATCCAGAATTGCCAGCGATGGGGAGGGGTCGAGACAGAGGCTTGCATGGTCAGAAGTCGGCTTCAAGTGGGTTGATGAAGGGGGCTTGCGCCAGCGCCCGATCGCCCAACAGGCGACGGGATTGCAGCAAGGTACTCAGTTGCCAGGCTGTGGCGTCGGCCACAGCCTGGGCATAGGGCGGCAGGTTGGTGCATTCCAACACCACCTGGCGCAGATCCGGGGCCCGGGCCTGCAAAGCCTGCGCCGCCTGCACCACCTCGAGGCGGGCACGGGCTTCGTCAAGGGCGATGGCATTGCCCAGAATCGAGGTCACAAAATGCCCGTCCTCGGGCAGGTCTTGCAAGACCACGTGGCCCAGGCGGTCGGCAGGCACCCCCGCGGCCCTCAGGTGCTCGGGGCCCAGCCGATCGGCGCGGATGGTCAAGACCCCCACACGGGGCTGGCGGACCAACAGCGCGGGCAAGGCCAGCAGGCTGGAGCTCAGCACCGGCACGGGAACCGAGGCCTGAAGCTGCGCCTGCAGCAGCACCAGAAAGCCGCAGCTGGTGGTGATGGCATCCGCCCCGTCAGCCACCAATTGGCGCGCCGCTGCCACAAAACGTTCAGCCAGCCCGCTGTCACGCAAGGCCTGCGCCGAGCACACCACCTGGGCCGGCACAGCGCCTGGCACGACCTGAGTGATCACGGGCCAGGGGTAGCTGTCGGGCCGCCCCAAGTCGCCCGGCAAGCGCGGGAAGCGCGTGTCCAGCAGGATCAAGCCCAGCCGTCTTGGCGCTGCCATGGGGTTCACAGCGAGGCCGCCGCTCGGGCTGCCTGGTCGTACATGCCCGAGAGCACGCGCAGCAGCCGCGCCAGATCGCCGATGTCCCGATTCAGTGCATCGTCGGCCTGCAAGGCACCAATCAGGCACGACTCCCGGATCTCCCGGTAGCGGGCCACCCGGGCCAGCCCTTCTTCGGTGCAGGCGTAGGTCACTTCTTTGCCGTTCTTGCTGGCCATCACCACCCCCAGGTTCTGCAGCTTCTTCAACGAGTAGTTGATGAGGTGGGTGTCCTCGACATTCATGATGAAACAGATGTCGGCCAGGCGCTTGTTGCGGGCACGATGTGTCACGTGATGTAACACCAACACATCCAGCGGGGTCAGGTCCTTCAGCCCGGCGGCACTCATGCAATGCACGATCCAGCGGTGGAATGCATTGCCAGCCACCACCAGCCCGAACTCGAACTCGCTCATCTCGGCGCTCTGCTCGGAAACCAGATGCGCAGAGGACACAATGAGGGCGCGCTCGGTGGCGCCTGCGGGGGAAGCGGTGGGCTTGGCTGTCATGGTCATCCTCCCGGTTGGCATTGATGTTGCATGCTCAGATTGTAGGCAGCACCATGACAATTTACTAACGTTTTATTGACATTAAGTAATTACCCCCATGATGCCGATCTGCCGGCCGATTACATTCACGTCAAACTTTTTTCCGGAGCACACATGAAGCGTCGCTATTTCTCTTTCACGGCTCTCAGTTTGGTGCTGGCGTCCGGCGCCACCATGGCGCAGACCAAATGGGATCTGCCCACCGCCTACCCCGCCAACAACTTTCATGTCGAAAACCTGAGCCACTTTGCCCAGGACGTGGACAAAGCCACGGGCGGCAAGCTCAAGCTGACTGTGCACGCGAATGCCTCGCTGTTCAAGGCCAACGAAATCAAGCGCGCCGTGCAAGGGGGCCAGGCTCAGATCGGTGAGATCCTGCTGGCCAACTTCGAAAACGAAAACCCCATCTACGGCACCGATGGCGTGCCTTTCCTGGCCTCGTCGTACGCCGAATCCAAGCGCCTGTATGACGCCCAGAAGCCCGTGCTGGAAAAGCTGCTGAATGCCCAGGGCATGAAGCTGCTCTACACCGTGCCATGGCCCCCGCAAGGCATCTACACCAAGAAAGAGATCGCCTCGGTGGCCGACCTGCGCGGCATCAAGTGGCGCGCCTACAGCCCGGCCACCGCCAAGGTGGCTGAGCTGATCGGCGCCCAGCCCGTGACCATCCAGGCCGCCGAGCTGTCGCAGGCCCTGGCCACCGGCGTGATTGAAAGCTACATGAGCTCGGGCTCGACGGGCTATGACTCGAAGACCTACGAAAGCCTGAAGTACTGGTACGACACCCAGGCCTGGCTGCCCAAGGACGCCATCATCGTCAACAAGAAATCCTTTGATGCCCTCGACCCCGCCACCCAGGCCGCGGTGACCAAGGCCGCCGCTGAGGCCGAGACCCGCGGCTGGGCCTTGAGCCAGGAAAAGAACGACTGGTACAAAAAGGCCCTGGCCGAAAAGGGCATGAAGATCATGCCGCCGCCGGCCAAGCTGACCGCTGACCTCAAGCAGGTGGGCGACATCATGCTGAGCGACTGGATCAAGCGGGCTGGCCCGGACGGTGAAGCCATTGTTGCCGCCTACCGCAAGTCCGCCCCTGCGGCCAAGAAATGATGCGACGCTTTCTCGACCGCCTCTACCTTGCCAGCGGCGCCCTGGGCGCCAGTTTCATCGCGCTGATCTGCTTGCTGATGATCGCGCAGAGCGTGCTGCGTGAATTCGGCGTGCGCACCGGCGCCATGAACGACGTGGTGGCCTGGTTCTGTGCCGCTGCGGCCTTCTTTGCCATGCCCCATGCCTTCAAGCACGGCGATTTTGTGCGTGTGACGCTGCTGCTGGAAAAGGTACCCAGCCGCCAGCGCCGCATGCTGGAGATCCTGTCGCTGGTGATCGGCTCGGTGGCCACGGCCTACCTGGCCTGGTCGGCCTGCCAGTTCACCTACGAAAGCTGGGAGTTCAACGACATTGCCCAAGGCCTGCTGCCCATCCCGATGTGGATCCCGCAGATGAGCTTTGCCATCGGCTCGGTGCTGCTGCTGGTGGCCGTGGTGGACGAACTGCTGATCGTGCTGCGCGGCGGCGTGCCCACCTTTGTGCGCGAGGTCGAAGAGCGCCATGCGCGCGGCGACTTCTCGTCCGAAGTTTGAGCACGTCCCCCTCCATAACGAAAGTACAACATGGATATATTGATGGTGGGTGGCATCTTGCTGCTGCTCATGATGGTGCTGCTGTCGGGCGGCGTCTGGATCGCCATGACACTGGCCATCTGCGGCTGGGTCGGTCAGGCTTTCTTCACCAGCACGGCGCCGGGCAAGAACCTGTTCTCAGCCTTCTGGGAAAGCAATGCCAGCTGGGAGCTCGCGGCCCTGCCCCTGTTCATCTGGATGGGTGAAATCCTGTTCCGGACCAAGCTCAGCGAAGAAATGTTCGAGGGCCTGCGCCCTTGGCTCAACCGGGTTCCAGGCCGCCTGATGCACACCACCATCCTGGGGTGCGGCATCTTTGGCTCGGTGTCCGGCTCGTCTGCAGCCACCTGCGCCACGATCTCGAAAGTGGCCTTGCCTGAACTGATGAAACGCGGCTACGACGAGAAGCTGGCCCTGGGCTCGCTGGCCACGGCCGGCACACTGGGCATTCTGATTCCGCCCTCGATCACCATGGTGGTGTACGCGGTGGCGGCAGATGCTTCGATCATCCGCATCTTTCTGGCTGGCTTTCTGCCGGGCTTTTTGCTGATGGGTCTGTTCTCGGGCTACATCGGCTGGTGGAGCCTGCGCCACCCCGACAAGGTGCCTGCAGCCGACCCGCCCAGCAGCTTCATGCAGAAGCTGCGCCAATCGGGCAACCTGATCCCTTGTGCGGCCCTGATCGTGTTCATCTGCTGGGTGCTGATTGCCGGCTATGCCACCGCCACCGAATGCGCAGCCTACGGCGTGATGGGCTCACTGGGCCTGGCCTTGTGGAGCCGCTCGCTGACCTGGCAGAACTTCAAGGAAGGGCTGATGGGCACCACGCGCACCAGTTGCATGATCATGTTCATCCTGGCAGGCGCCGCCTTCCTGACCAAGACCATGGCGTTCACCGGCATCCCGCGCGAGCTGGCCGAGTGGGTCGAGTCGATGCACCTGTCGCCCTTTGCGCTGATCAGCGTGCTGGTGGTGGTGTACCTGGTGTTGGGCACGGCCCTGGACGGCATCAGCATGATCGTGCTCACCAGCGCGGTGGTGCTGCCCATGATCCAGAAGGCGGGCTTCGATCTGGTCTGGTTCGGCATCTTCATTGTGCTGCTGGTTGAGATCGCCGAGGTCACGCCACCGGTGGGCTTCAACCTGTTCGTGTTGCAGAACATGACGGGCAAGGACAGCAACGTGATCGCCAAGGCCGCAATCCCCTTCTTTGCCTGCCTGGTGGTGTGCATCGTGCTGATCACAGTGTTCCCTGACATCGTCACCATCCTGCCGGATCTGGTGATGGGCAAAGAGAAATAGCCCCTCCCGGCCTTGGGTCAACAGCCCCGCGTCGCCTTGCCCTGGCGACCTGGGGCTGTTTGCTTTGAGGCCCCAGCCACGACCCTCCCACCCCCTCACCTGGCATGGTTCTGGCAGTTTCTTTTTTGTTGATTCCATCCCACCTCCCGCCCGATTTCGCATGACCCAACTCATCGCCTCGCACGCCCACCCCCGCCTGAGCCCTGAGCCAGGCAACAGCCCCTTGAGCCACAACCCGGGGCCCTCAGCACCGCCGCTCCCAACCACGCGCCATGGCTTCAGCATCGGCCAGAAGCTGGGCCTGAGCTTTGGCTTGCTGGGCCTGGCGGTGGCCCTGCTGGGGGCAACCACCTGGTTGACCGGCGATGCCACCACCACCCAGGCCCAGCGTCTGGCCCAGCAACGCTGGCCGCTGGAGCGCGCTGTGCGCGACTGGAAGACCCAGTCGATCAAGCTGGGTGAACTGGCGCTGCGGGCCACGGGCTCGAACGATGTGTTTCCGGTGGCCAATGAAATGCGCAGCGAGGCGCAACATGACGATGCGCTGGTCCAATCGATTCAGCAGCAGGCGGGCAGTGCCGATGCCGCCACCCAGCAGGCGGTCGAGAGCGCCCTCAAGCAACGGACAGCCTATGTGCAACTGCGCCAACAACTGGTGCAGAACGCATTGGAGTCCAAGGTGATCAGCCAGAAGGAAATCAGCGATCACGCGGCCGTGCTGAAGAGTTACCTGACCAGCCTGGACACCTTGCTGAGCCTGTCGGAAGCCAGCGCGCGCGCCGATGCCGACAGCATGATCGCCAATGCCCAACGCGCCCAATGGATCAGCGCCATCGCCGTTGCCGCAGTGCTGTTGCTGGCAGCGGCCTGTGCCTGGCTGCTGCGCCGCTCCATCGTGCAGCCGCTGGCCGAGGCCTCGCGCGCCGCGGCCCGCGTGGCTGCGGGCGACCTGACCGTGCGCATGGACCACCAGCGCCAGGACGAGATCGGCAGCCTGCTGCAAGCCCTGAACCGGATGGTGGGCGCCCTCAACCAGGTGGTGGTGGAAGTGCGCGATGCGGGTGAGTCCATCCACACGGCCAGTGCTGAAGTGGCCCTGGGCAACCAGGACCTGAGCCAACGCACCGAGCACACCGCCAGCCGGCTGCAACAAACCGCCGCCAGCATGGACCAGCTCAGCCACATGGTCGGCACCCATGCCGAGAACACCCACCAGGCCACGGCGCTGGTGCGGGCTGCCACCGAGGTGGCCGGGCGCGGAGGGGCGGTGGTGCAGCAGGTGGTGGGCACCATGAACGAAATCCAGGCCCGCAGCCAGAAGATCGGTGAAATCGTGGGGCTGATCGACGGCATTGCCTTCCAGACCAATATCCTGGCCTTGAACGCCGCCGTCGAGGCCGCCCGGGCCGGTGAACAAGGCCGCGGCTTTGCCGTGGTGGCCGGTGAGGTGCGCAGCCTGGCCCAGCGCAGCGCCGCGGCGGCCCACGAAATCAAGCACCTGATCGGTGCCAGCGTCGAGAAGGTGCGCGACGGTACCACCCTGGTCGGCACAGCGGGTAACACCATGAATGAGTTGGTGGCCAGCGTGCAGCAGGTGAGCGCGCTGATGGCCGAAGTGAGCGCCGCCACCGCCGAGCAGACGCAGGAACTGCACCGGGTGAGTTCAGCCATCGGCGAACTGGATCAGATGACCCAGCAGAACGCCGCGTTGGTCGAACAAGGCGCCGCCGCCGCTCAGAGCCTGACCGAGCAGGCCACCCGCCTGAGCGCTTCGATGGCGCAGTTCACCCTGCAGAAAGGCCGTTGAGGCGCCGCTCAGAGGGGGCGTGTCAGGTACACCGCTTCGCGCCCCACCACCGGGGCCCGGGTGGGCATCATCACGGTGCAGTCATCGCACAGGGCCCGTATTTCGTGCGGGCCATCGCGGGCGATCAGTTCACCCTGGGCAAAGCTTTCAAAACCGACCAGAGGCCGCGCGAAGGCGAAATCAGAGGTCTGCACCAGGCAGGTCTGCAGCAATTCGAAGCGCCGGGGGGTGGGCCGTTCGCGGACGGCCCCGTTGGGGGCCTCGACCAGGCCGAAATGGGCCAGAAAGCCCAGGGCCGCTGCGGTGGCGGTGTCGGCAGCCGACTGCAGAAAGTGCTGGCCGCATTCCACCACCAAGGCAGCGCCGGCATCGCTGGCCGCCTCGCCGTGGCGCCCGTGCTGGATCAGCGGGGTGCCCGAACCCAGGCCGCTGGGCATCACCATGTGCACCGGCGGCAGGCCCACGGCCAAGGCCACTTCAGCATTGCGCGCATAGGCGGGGTACACCCAGAAGGGCTGCACATCCTGGCTGGTCGAGTGGATGTCCAGAATATGGTCAGCGGCAGACACCACCGGCCGCAGCTCACGGGCCCGGCGCAACTCGGGGCTGTCCTCGCGGCCCTCCAGCTCGGCGGCCGACCAGACGCGGTTGAGGTTGTGCACCAACTGGCGGCTGTCGAAGGGGCGTTCGATGTCGAAGCTCTCGTAGGCGGCGACGTTGGCAAACGACACCGTCAGCGTGCCCCGCAGAGGCCGCACGCCGCTGTCCAGCAAATGAGTGGCGGCCACCATGCCGCACAACTCATTGCCGTGCGTCAGGGCATTGATCAGCACGTGCGGGCCAGGGCGGCCCGACTCGAAGCGGTGCACATAGTCAATGCCCACATTGCCTTGCCGATAGGCGCTGAGATCGCGTGGCAGCACCTCGAACAACGGTGCCGCAGACTGCTTGGAATCGTTCATGTTCAAAACCCTTGTTGACGGTGAAAACAGCGGTACTCAGCGACGGGCCTGCATGTGGTCACGTTGCGCCAGTTGCGGAAAGCCCTTGAACCACAAAGCGGCCACCAGCACGGTGCCCACCCCGCCCAGCACCACCGAACCCACCGGGCCCAGCAAGGCAGCCGTGGCCCCCGATTCGAATTCGCCCAGTTGGTTGCTGGCCCCGATGAAGACCGAGTTGACCGCACTCACGCGGCCGCGCATGGCGTCCGGGGTTTCGAGTTGGACCAGGGTCTGGCGCACCACCACGCTGACCATGTCTGCAGCACCGGAGACCGCCAGCGCCGCCAGCGACAGCCACAGGCTGGTGGACACACCGAACACCAGCGTGGCCAGACCGAACACCGCCACAGCCAGCAACAGCTTGCGCCCCACATGGCGGTCCATGGGCCAGCGCGTGAGCAGCACCGACATCAGCAGGGCGCCGGCTGCGGGCGCCGCACGCAGCAGGCCCAGCCCCCAGGGTCCGACGTGCAACACGTCTTTGGCATAGATCGGCAACAGGGCCACAGCACCCCCCAGCAGCACCGCAAACAGGTCGAGTGACACCGCCCCCAGCACCACCTTGCGCTCCCAGATGAAACGAACCCCGGCCATCAGCGTGCCCAAGGACACCGGCTCCTGGGGCGGCGGGTCGTGCTCATAGTGCACCCGCAGGATCTGCACGATGCCCAAGGCGAACAGGGCCGCGCAACACAGGTACACCGCGGTGGCGCCGGCCACAAAGATCACCCCGCCCAACGCGGGGCCGCCAATGATGGCTGCCTGCATGCCGGCTGACGAAAAAGCCATGGCCCGAGGCAGCATGGCCGGCGGCACCAGCACGGGGGTCAGGGCCTGCTGGGCGGGCATCTGGAAGGCCCGCGC
Organism: Curvibacter sp. EU05-FHT14A10; assembly: GCF_058791075.1. Lineage (NCBI taxonomy): Bacteria > Pseudomonadati > Pseudomonadota > Betaproteobacteria > Burkholderiales > Comamonadaceae > Curvibacter > Curvibacter sp. EU05-FHT14A10. Next base: position 399,159 of record NZ_JBYTDE010000004.1, on the reverse strand, counting down.
CGTGCCCAGCACCACCGACAGCCACAGCAGCCAGTCGCGGCTGACCCAGCCACCCAACGTGGCCACCACCAGCACAGCAGCCACCAGGCCCTGCGCCAGCACGCAGGCGGCCACAATGCGGGCCCGGTGCACCCGGTCGGCCACATGGCCGGCCACCAGGGTCAGCAGCAATGCGGGGAGAAACTGGTACAGCCCCACCAGGCCCAGGTCCCAGGCCTGGCCCGTCAGTTCATACATCTGCCAACCCACGGCCACCATCAGCATCTGATTGCCTGTGGTGGCGCTGAGCCGCGTGAACCAGAACCGGATGAAGGCGCGCTGTTGCAACAGCTCGGAAAAACGGGGCGCGCCTGCAGCGCCGGCCCCTGCAGCCGCATTTGTCATGGGTGGCAGCATAGCAGTCAACCACCCTGTGGCGCCTAAGCAAAAACCGTTGTGCACTGCACATAAAACGCATAAAGCAGCGGCACAATGAATCTCCATGGAAGCCAATACCCAACTCAATGACCGTCGCCTGGCTGATGCCTGGGCCGAACTGCAAAACCATGCCAACAACGGCTATTCGCTTGACGAAGACGCCTACCGTCTGGCCTTCGCAGACCCGGAGTTCCTGTTGCGCCGCGAGACGCGGGGGATCCGCTTTCAGTTGGAGATGCTCAAGCCCGACCTGGCCCATGCGGCCCAGGGCATCAACAACACGGTGGTCGTGTTTGGCAGCGCCCGCTACCTGGCCCCAGACGAAGCCCAGGAAGCACTCGACAAGGCCCAGGCCGCTGGCGAACCACGGGCCATTGCCCGAGCCGTTCAGGCAGTGCGCAATTCACGCTACTACGATCTGGCCCGGCAGTTCGCCCGCCTGGTCGCCGCCGAGAGCGACAAGCGCCCCAAGGAAGACCGGCTCTACATCTGCACCGGCGGTGGCCCCGGCATCATGGAGGCCGCCAACCGTGGGGCACACGACATGGGCGCCCTGAACGTGGGGCTGAACATCGCCCTGCCCCATGAGCAAAAAGGCAACCCCTACATCTCACCCAGTCTGTGCTTCAAGTTCCACTACTTCGCGCTGCGCAAAATGCACTTCATGATGCGCGCCAAGGCCCTGGTGGCGTTTCCGGGGGGCTTTGGCACGTTGGACGAACTGTTCGAAGTGCTGACCCTGGTGCAGACGCGCAAGGCCAAGCCCGTGCCCATCGTGTTGTTCGGCACCGATTACTGGAAGCGCCTGATCAACTTTGATGTGATGGTCGAAGAAGGCACCATTTCACCGGAAGACCTGGCCTTGTTCCATTTCGCCGACGAGCCACTGCAGGCCTGGCAGCAGATCCAGGCTTTTTACGGGCTTTGAGTTGCAGGGCTTGCGCGGCAGCCGGGGGGCTCGAAGCCCCACGACACCCCATCCGTCAGGGATGATGTGGCCCGTCACGCATGCCCCACGCCAATTTGGAGCCGGCGCCCACCAGCAGGCCCGAGGCCCAGAACACCGACCCCACCCCGACCAGCGCGCCGGCTGAGCCAAACAGCATGGGCATCAACACACTGGATGCATTGATGGTCATCAGCCGCAGGCCCAGCGCCTCGCCATGGCGATCGTGGGGTGTGATCTGGTGCAGGGTGCTCATGATCATGGGCTGCACCGAACCCAGGGCAAAGCCAGCCAGTACCGAGCACAGGCCCATGGCCCAGGGGCCTTGCAGCAGCGGATAAACCCCGAACAGCAAGGCCGTGGTCAACATGGCCGTCATGATCACGGCCCATTCGTGCACGCGCTCGGCAAACAGGGGCAGCAACATCCGCACGCCCGAGGCCGACACGGCAAACGCCCCAAGGATGGTGCCGATCACCGAAGCACTGAGCCCGCGCTCATGGCCCAGCAAGGGCACGACAAAGGTGTGCACATCCCAACAAGAGGACAGGCACCAGTTGATCAGCAGCAGGCGCCTGAAGCCCACGTCGCGCAACAGCTCCCAGGCCGGCCGCTGGCGGTGCTCAGGCGGTGGCTCCACGGCGGGCAGCGCCCGCACCGAACGCGACCACCACCAGGACATCAGGGGCAGGAAGGCCATCAGACCAAAGGCGGCGCGATAGCCGAAGTGATCGATCATCAGGCCGGCAAAGAAGGGCCCCACAAAATTGGACACCGCCGGCCCCAAGGACAGCCAGCTGAAGACTTTCTTGAGCTCGGTCGGCCCCTCGGCCAGGCGCCCCACATGGCGCTGCAAGGCAATGACGGCGGCCCCGGCGGCCCCCCCGGTGCACAGCGCCGCCAGGCACAAAGACGCAAAGTGCGGCCAGGCGACCGCCACGGCCGATCCCGCAAAGGACACGCCCACGCAGATGGCCAGGGGCCGGTGCAGGCCATGGCGGTCGGCAAAGCGGCCTGCGGGCAAGGCCAGAAACACCTGGGTCAGAGCGAACAGCGCCAGCAGCACCCCGACCGAGGCCGCGCTGTAGCCCTGTTGCAAGGCCAGCAAGGGTGTGGCCATGCGCATGCCCGCCATGGCGGCATGGATGCAGACCTGGGCCGTGATCAGCCGGGCCAGTTCCTGGTTGAGACGACGCTTCAAGAGGGCTCACCTCCCCCATCCAGTGCGTCTGGTGACGGCAGTGCACCGGGCTGGGCCAACTCAGGCAGCCAGCGCGCGGCCTCGGGGTCGGGCAAGGCCTCGACCTTCTTGAGGGCCCGGTTCATGACATTGCTGCGGGTCTGGGCCCGGTCCAACGTGTTGAGCACGGTCTGGGTCTGCTCCTTGACCTTGCTGAGCACCTCACCAAACTTGTTGAATTCGGTCTTGACGGCCCCCAGCACCTGCCAGACTTCGCTGGAGCGCTTCTCGAGGGCCAGTGTGCGAAACCCCATCTGCAGCGAATTGAGCATGGCCATCAGTGTGGTGGGCCCGGCCAGCGTGATGCGGTGCTCACGCTGCAAGACCTCGATCAGGCCCGGGCGGCGCAACACTTCGGCATACAGGCCTTCCGAGGGCAGGAACAGGATGGCGAAGTCGGTGGTGTGGGGGGGCTCGATGTACTTTTCTGCGATGGAGCGCGCCTCGGTGCGGATGCGCAGCTCCAGGGCCCGGGCAGCCAGTTCAGCGGCGGGCGCATCGGCACGCTGCTGGGCATCGAGCAGGCGCTCGTAGTCCTCGTTGGGGAATTTGGCGTCGATCGGCAGCCACAGCGGCGCGCCATCCTCGGACCGCCCGGGCAGGCGGATGGCGAAGTCCACCGGGTTGCGGCTGCCGGGGCGGGTAACCACCTGCTCGGCGTATTGGTCGGGGGCCAGCACCTGCTCCAGCAGGGCAGCCAGTTGCGCCTCGCCGAACATGCCGCGGGTCTTGACGTTGGTGAGCAGGTGTTTGAGATCACCCACGCCCTGGGCCAGGGTCTGCATCTCGCCCAGCCCCTTGTGCACCTGATCAAGCCGATCGGCCACCTGTTTGAAGCTCTGCCCCAGGCGGGCTTCGAGGGTACTTTGCAACTTCTCGTCGACGGTCTGACGCATCTCGTCGAGCTTGGCGGCATTGCTTTGCTGCAACTGGGCCAGAGCAGCCTCCAGGGTGGCGCGCAGCTCGCCCAGGCGACGGGCGTTGGCCTCGCTCAGGCCTTGCACCTGCTGGGCGAGGGTGTCGGTGAGCAATTTCTGCAGCAGGGTGAGTTGCTGGGCAAAGGCGTCGAGCTGGGCGTTCTGGGTGCGGGTGGCCTCGGCACCCTGGCGCAACAGGGTCTGTTGGAAGGTGGCCAACGACTGGCTCAGCTCCTGGCGGGTGCCGCGGGCACTGTCCGCCAATTCACGCCGCAGCTCACGCTCGGTGCGCTCGGCGCTGGCCGCGATGGCTTCCAACACCGCCTCGGCCGCCTGAGGGGGGCGGCGCAACAGGAGCACCAGCAGCAAGACGAGCAGGAGCCCATACAGGGCGCCGAAAATCAACAGGTCCACCATGCTGCCGGGGTCAGGCGCCCAAGACGGCCGGGTTCAGCGGGGTCAGGGGCTTGCCGTGCACCAGGTAGCCGATCAGGTTGTCGGCGGCCAGATCGGCCATGGCGCGGCGCGTCTTGATCGTGGCACTGGCGATGTGAGGCGTCAGCACCACGTTGGGCACCGTGAGCAGATCCGGGTGCACTTTGGGCTCGCCCTCAAACACGTCAAGCCCGGCAGCCGCAATGCGGCGCTCACGCAAGGCCACAGCCAGCGCGGCATCGTCCACAATGCCGCCGCGGGCGATGTTGATCAGCGTGGCACTGGGCTTCATCAAGGCCAGTTCCGGCGCGCCGATGGTGTGGTGCGAAGCGGCACTGTAGGGCACCACCAGCACCACGTGGTCGGCGCGGCGCAGCAACTCTTCTTTGCCGACATAGCGGGCCTTGCACTCGGCTTCAAGCTCGGGCGACAGGCGAGAACGGTTATGGTAGATCACGTCCATGCCAAAACCCAAAGCACCACGGCGGGCAATGCCCTGCCCGATGCGGCCCATGCCGATGATGCCCAGGGTGCTGCCATGCACTTCGGTACCGGCAAACATGTCGTAGCTCCAGCGGGTCCACTCGCCACGGCGCAGGAAGTGCTCGCTTTCGGTCACGCGGCGTGCCGTGGCCATGAGCAGGGCAAAGCCGAAATCCGCGGTGGTCTCGGTCAACACGTCGGGGGCGTTGGTGCCCAGCACGCCACGGGCCGTCATGGCGTCGACATCGAAATTGTTGAAACCCACCGCCATGTTGGCGCAGATCTTGAGGGCGGGACAAGCGGCCAGCAGCCCCTCATCAATGCGCTCGCTGCCCGTGGTGAACACACCCTGCTTGTCGGCCAGGCGGGCCTTCAGCTCCTCCGGGGTGAAAAGCACATCGGCCTGGTTGGCGTCGACCTCGAAATGGGCACTGAGGCGTTCCAGGGTTTCAGGGAAGATGGCGCGGGCCACCAGGATCTTGGGTTTGGACATGGCAATCAACGTGCGGGCTGCGGGCAGGCGGTTGGGCAAAAATGGTGCTGGCCAGGCATCAAGGCCGCCCAGCACCCCGTGGGCGTGTGGATTCAGGGCGGGGCGATCTCGAACACCTGGCGCAGGTAGGCCAGGTATTTCTCGTCGTCGCACATGTTCTTGTTGGGGCTGTCGGACAGTTTGGCCACCGGCTGGCCGTTGCAGCGGGTCATCTTGATGACGATCTGCAAGGGCTCGCAGCCCAGGTCGTTGGTCAGGTTGGTGCCGATGCCGAAGGCCAACAGGCAGCGGCCACGAAACTGCTGGTAAAGCTCGATGGTGCGCGGGATGGTCAGGCCGTCACTGAAGATCAGGGTCTTAGTGCATGGGTCGACACGGTTGTTGCGGTAGTGTTCGATCAGGCGTTCACCCCAGGCGAAGGGGTCTCCGCTGTCGTGGCGCGCGCCATCGAACAGCTTGCAGAAATACATGTCGAAGTCGCGCAGGAAGGCATTGATGCCGTAGACGTCGCTGAGCGCAATGCCCAAGTCACCGCGGTACTCCTTGGCCCAAGATTCGAACCCGAACACCTGGCTGTCGCGCAGGCGCGGCCCCAGGGCCTGGCAGGCCTGCAGGTACTCGTGGGCCATGGTGCCCAGCGGGGTGATGCCCAGGCGCATGGCGGCCAGCACGTTGCTGGTGCCCGCGAACTGATGACTCAGGCGGCTGTTCAGCACGCGCAGCACTTCTTCGTGCCAAGCCCGCGAAAAGCGGCGCCGGGTCCCGTAGTCGGCAATCTTGAGGTTGGACAGGCCTTCACCTTGCAACTGGGCGATCTTCACGTCGAGGCGGCGGCGCCCCTCCGGAAAGTCGGGTACGGGCTGGGTGTTGCGAAAGTAGACCTCGTTGACGATGGCCAGCACCGGGATCTCGAACAGGATGGTGTGCAGCCAGGGCCCGCGGATCGTGATGTCGATCTCGTCGCTGGGCAGCGGCGTGATGGTGATGTACTTTTCATTGAGCCGGAACAGGCCCAGAAAATCGACAAAGTCGCTCTTGATGAAACGCATCGAGCGCAGGTAGGCCAGTTCGGCATCCTGGAACTGCAGGCTGCACAGCGAGCGGATCTCGTCGCGGATCTCGTTGGCGTAGCGCGCAAGGTTGACGCCAGGATTGCGGCACTTGAACCGGTACTCGACCTGAGCCCCCGGAAACTGGTGCAGCACCACCTGCATCATGGTGAACTTGTACAGGTCGGTGTCGAGAAGGCTGGTGATGATCATGGTGTGTCGCGGCTGGCCTGCCGCAGCGGTTCGGGGTGCGCCGGGTGGAAGGCCACGGTGCACAGCGGGGAATCTGTCTCTGTTGTCTTGAGGGGCTCGAGGCCCTTGCCAACCCTCATTGTGGCACCTGCGGGAGAGCCTGCGCCGAGTGGGCCTGCGCGATGGGCAAAGGCAGTCTTGCCGAGCGGCGAATGCCTGCGGCGACTCTGCCGTCCCTCAACGCTTCAAGCCAGTCAGGACCGCACGCAAGGGCTCGGGCACAGGCACCGGACGGCGGGTCTCCCGGTCGACGTAGACGTGCACAAAATGCCCCTTGGCCGCACACAAGGCCTCACCCTCGGCAAACAAGCCCACCTCATAGCGCACACTGGAGCTGCCCAGCCGGGCGACACGGATGCCAGCCTCGATGTTCTGCGGGAAAGCCAGGGGCGCAAAGTAGTTGCACTGGGTCTCGATCACCAGACCGATGGTGCTGCCGGCATGGATGTCGAGCACCCCCTGCTCGATCAAGTAGGCGTTGACCGCGGTGTCAAACCAACTGTAGTAGACGACGTTGTTGACGTGGCCGTAAACGTCGTTGTCCATCCAGCGGGTGGTGATGGTGCGAAAGGCGGCGTAGGCACTGCGGGGCTCAGGGCTGGGCCGGGCCGCAGCGGTGGGGTTGGCATCGGTGTTCATCGCCGACGATTTTGCCAGCGCGCATGAAATTGCGCAGCCACATGGTAAGTGTTGAACTGGGCACGGACTGTGGTCTGCAGATCGTGGCCGTAACCACCGCCCATGGCAAAGGCCAGGGGCAGGCCACGTTCGAAAGCCCAGCTGAACACCCTGCGGTCACGGGCCTCCAGACCATCATGGCTCAACTTGAGGCGCCCCAGACGATCGCCCTCATGTGGGTCGGCACCGGCCAGGTACAGCACAAAACCCGGATCAAAGCGGTGTTCCACCTCCTGCAAGGCGTGCTCCAGGGCCTGCAGGTACTCATCGTCGCGACAGCCGTCTGGCAGGTCCACATCGAGATCTCCGGGAACCTTGCGAAACGGAAAGTTCTTTTCGCCGTGCAGCGAGAGGGTGAAGACCGTCGGATCGTCCCGAAAAATGGCCGCCGTGCCATTGCCCTGGTGCACATCCAGATCAATCACCAGCACCTGCAGTGCGCGCCTGGAGCGCCGGAACCATTCGGCCTGCATCAGACGGGCGGCCACCGCCAGATCGTTGAACACACAGAACCCGCCGCCCTGCGCCACCCCGGCGTGATGCGTCCCCCCGGCCAGGTTGGCGGCGATGCCCTCTGAAAAAGCCATGCGGCTGGCGGCCACCGTGGCACCGACCGAGCGACGCGAACGTTCGGCCATGGCCTCGCTCCAGGGAAAACCGATCTCGCGCTGAGCCGCCGCCGAGAGGCTGCCCGTCTGCACGGCGTCGACATAGGCCGGATCGTGGGCCAGGGCCAGTTCGCCATCGGTCGCCCGAGGTGCCTCGCACAGCACCACCTCGGGCAACTCGTCCACCAGACGGTCCCTGAGCAGGCGATATTTCTGCATTGGGAAGCGGTGCCCTTCGGGCAATGGCAGGACAAAGTGATCCGCGTAGAAGGCTTGCATGAAACGTTGGTGTCCGATGTGAGTAATTAGAAAATGAGATCTAAATTGTTGCAACGCAGCAAAAAACACTTGCCAAGGCGAATTAGCACCCGCATACTTCAACCCATGCTGCACTGCAACATGACTAAGTCGGTTCAGGGCAGAGGAAATTCCAATTCACATTTTTTAATAGGAGTCCCTATGTCTCTGACCACTGAACAAATCCTGGCTGCTCACAAGGCCAACGTTGAAACCCTGTTCGGCCTGACCACCAAGGCTTTCGAAGGCATCGAAAAGCTGGTTGAACTGAACGTGACCGCCTCGCGCGCTGCTCTGCAAGAAGCCGCCAGCCACACCCAAGCCGTGCTGAACGTCAAGGACGCCCAAGAACTGCTGGCTCTGCAAGCCAGCCTGTTCCAGCCCCTGGCTGAAAAGACCGCTGCTTACAGCCGTCATCTGTACGACATCGCTTCGGGCACTGGCGCCGAGTTCGGCAAGGCCGTCGAATCCAAGACCAGCGAAGTTCAAAAGTCGTTCGTGGGCCTGGTGGACAACGCCTCCAAGAACGCCCCCGCCGGCTCTGAAACCGCCGTGGCCGTGATCAAGAGCGCTGTGGCTGCTGCCAACAACGCTTTTGAATCGGTGCAAAAGGCCGTCAAGCAAGCTTCCGACGTGGCTGAAGCCAACTTCAACGCCGTGGCTGCCACCGCTGTGAACGCCGCCAAGACCGGCACCACCGCTGCCAAGAAGCGTTGATGGTTCTCCGCTGGCGCAAGCCAGCGGGACCACAGAATTCGGAGCCTGGTTTCGCAGTTGTCTCCTCGGGTCTTTTCGATGCCTTCGGCTCAGGGATCCATTCAAAGCCCAGTCAGTGACTGGGCTTTTTTTGTGCATTGATCCCTCCCGCAGCAACACCATTCAGGGCTGACGGGCCATTGCCAACGCCGCCTTCAAGCCTGGCAAAGCCTGCTGCATGGCCAGACGGCCTGCCTCAATGGAGCGGCGACGAGCGCCAAAATCGGCGCTCTTCACGCCCGACAATGCCGGCCGAACCACCAGGTCGGCCTCCTTGAGCTCCCAGTTGTTGATGCTCTTGGACATGATGGCAAAGGTTTGCAGCAGGATCTGCAGCGAGTCATTGGCCTGATTGCCCTCAGGCGGGCTGGAGATGTCCACAGCCACCACGTAGGTGGCCCCCATCTGCCGGGCGTAGCGCACGGGCACAGGCGACACCAGCCCGCCATCCACATAATCATGACCCCCAATGCTCACCGGCTGGAAGACCGACGGCACAGCACTTGATGCACGCACCGCCGTGCCTGTGTTACCTCGGCGGAACAACACGCCCTGCCCGGTCTGCAGATCGGTCGCCACAACGCCCAGCGGCAGTTTCATGTCCTCGATCGAGCGATTGCCCAGCAAGCCGTTCACATACCGTGCGAGGGCTTCGCCCTTGAGCATGCCCCGGCTGAACAAGGGCAGCGTCCAGTCGGTGATAGCCGCTTCTTCCATGGTTTCAGCCACCTGCTGCATCTGGGGCCCGGTCTTGCCGCTGGCATAAAGCGCGGCCACAACACTGCCCGCCGACGTACCCACCACCAGATCAGGCTTGATGCCCGCTTCTTCCAGCACCTGAATCACGCCAATGTGGGCAAAACCGCGGGCCGCCCCCCCTCCCAAAGCCAGACCGACCTTCAGGGGAGGACGGGGTGGCGGCTCTGGGACAGCGGGCGGCACAGGCATAGTGCTGCCGTCACTGCGGGCAGTGCCTGGTTTGATTTCAGGCGCCGTCGAACAGGCGGCCAGCAACAGCGCGGCACACAGGCCGAGCACCCCGCAACGGGCGCGCGCAGGCACGGCCTGCATCAAGGCATTCAAGACAGATTTCATGGAAAGATTCAAAACGAACAGATGCAAACGAGCCCATCAAGCGCACAGGACGCGTCATCAGGGCAAGCCCGGCATTGTGCCGTCAAGAACTTGCCCGCAGGGTTGGCAATGCCATAATTGACGTTTACGTAAACGTCACTCATCACTTCCCATCAAGGAGACAACATGCAGATCAAGGATCGGGTTTTCATCGTCACGGGCGGCGCCTCGGGTTTGGGCGAAGGCACAGCACGCATGCTGGCTGCCAACGGCGCAACCGTGGTCATTGCCGATATGCAAGCCGATAAAGGCGAGGCGGTGGCACGCGAAATCGGTGGTGCCTTTGTCAAATGCGACGTCAGCCAGGAGGCCGATGGCCAAGCCGTGGTGGCCAAAGCCACCTCTTTGGGCAAGTTGGTGGGACTGGTGAACTGCGCAGGCATCGCCCCCGCAGAAAAGACCGTTGGCAAAAATGGCCCCCACGCCTTGGCCGTCTACTCCAAGACCATCATGGTCAACCTGGTCGGCACGTTCAACATGATCCGCCTGGCGGCCGATGCCATGTGCAAGAACGAACCCGAATCCACCGGAGAACGTGGGGTGCTCATCTCGACGGCTTCTGTGGCGGCATACGACGGGCAGATCGGCCAAGCTGCGTACAGCGCCTCCAAGGGTGGCGTGGTCGGCATGACCCTTCCGATCGCGCGCGACCTGGCACGCAATGGCATCCGCAACATGACCATCGCCCCAGGCATTTTCGGCACCCCCATGCTGTTCGGCATGCCACAAGAAGTGCAAGATGCCCTGGCCGCCAGCGTGCCCTTCCCTTCTCGCTTGGGCACACCCAATGACTACGCCCGCCTGGCCCAGCACATCATTGAGAACGACATGCTCAATGGTGAAGTGATCCGACTCGATGGTGCGATCCGCCTGGCCCCACGCTGAGTGGCTTGCCTGCCAGACCGGGTAACCAAGCAATCCGGTCTGAACGACTCAACAAAAGTCGCTGCGCTGGATGGCATGCCATCAGCGCAGGTCAGCATCAAGCACTGAAAGGTCACATCGATAGAACAGCACAAATAAAAAAAGGGTCACAGACGAATCTGTGACCCTTTTCAGGTTTGGCGGAGTGGACGGGACTCGAACCCGCGACCCCCGGCGTGACAGGCCGGTATTCTAACCAACTGAACTACCACTCC
>NZ_JBYTDE010000004.1:0-388217 GCF_058791075.1 Curvibacter sp. EU05-FHT14A10 | reverse complement strand
TGGCGACCCTACGGGGATTCGAACCCCGGTACTCACCGTGAAAGGGTGATGTCCTAGGCCTCTAGACGATAGGGTCAAAACCTTGGACTACTTAACCATCAAATCAAACTGTGGTGGAGGTAAACGGGATCGAACCGATGACCTCTTGCATGCCATGCAAGCGCTCTCCCAGCTGAGCTATACCCCCACATCTAGCTTGATTTAACTTCAAGTTAGCTCATTTGTCTTCAACATCGTTTTATTTATGTCGTTAACTCCTGAGCCTCAAATTATAGTCACATTTTCAGGCGTTTCGCAATCTCAGCGAAATTTTTTCTCGACCGAGCAATTCAAGCAGTGCATCGACCGACGGCGTATGCGCCGTACCAGCCGTGAGAACACGCACTGGCATCGCCAAGTGCGGCATCTTAAGGCCAAATTCGGTCAGTGTTTCCTTGATGGCCGCGGAAATTGAAGGCTTGTCCCAGGCACAGACCTGCAGACGGGCATCCAGCGCCTGGAGCGCTGGGCGCACCGCATCCGTGACGTGCTTGGCCAGTTCGTCGGCCTGGGGGCTGACTTCTTCAGCGTAGAACACCTTCACCCAGTCGGCCAGGGCCACCAACGTGTCGCAACGATCCTTGAACAGGCCGCAGATGGCCGGCAGGCGACCATCATCCAGGCCCGACAAGCCCAGTTTGGCAGCGAAGGGCAACACCAAGCCAGCGAGGGTCGCGTCATCGAGTGCCTTGAGATGCTGTGCATTCACCCAGCGCAGCTTGGCCTCGTCAAACTGGGCGGCGCTGCGCCCCAGGTGATCCAGACTGAACCAGCCCAGGAACTGCTCACGACTGAAAATTTCATCGTCACCATGCGACCAACCCAGTCGCGCCAGGTAATTGACCATGGCATCGGGCAGGTAGCCCTCGTCACGGTATTGGGTCACTGGCTTGGCGCCGTTGCGCTTGCTCATCTTTTCACCCTGCTCATTGAGCACGGTGGGCAGGTGGGCATACACCGGGGGCTCTTGGCCCAGCGCACGGAAGATGTTGATCTGACGCGGCGTGTTGTTCACGTGGTCATCACCACGGATCACGTGGGTGATCGCCATGTCGATGTCGTCGACCACCACGCAGAAGTTGTAGGTCGGCGTGCCATCGGGACGGGCAATCACCAGGTCATCCAATTCATCGTTGCTGATCTCGATGCGCCCTTTGACCTTGTCCTCCCACACCACAGAACCTTCCTGGGGGTTCTTGAAGCGCAGCACCGGTTGCACCCCCTCGGGGACCGGGGGCAGGGTTTTGCCAGGTGCCGGACGCCAGGTGCCGTCATAGCGCGGCTTTTCCTTGGCCGCCATCTGACGTTCACGCAGCGCATCCAGCTCCGTCACACTCATGTAGCACGGGTAGACGTGGCCAGCAGCCTGCAACTGAGCCAGCACTTCCTTGTAGCGCGCCATGCGCTGCATTTGGTAGAACGGCCCCTCGTCATGGTCCAGGCCCAGCCACTTCATGCCTTCAATGATCACATCGACCGCGGCCTGGGAGGAGCGCTCCAGGTCGGTATCTTCGATGCGCAAGACGAACACGCCCTGGTTGGCGCGGGCAAAGGCCCAGGGATAAAGCGCCGAGCGGATGTTGCCCAGGTGGATGAAGCCGGTTGGCGAAGGCGCGAAACGCGTGCGCACAGTGGGGGAAACGGTGGTCATGGTGTTCAGTTCTAAAAGGCCACTGGCCACCGAAGTGGCCAGGGCGAGGTGAAGGGCAAAAAAGGCCTTGGCGGGCTCAGGCCTCCTGGGCGTTGGGCAAGGCCAAGCGCGAGGTATCGGGCTCGCCTTCTTCCTGTCCCACACGGTTCTCGTTGAGGCGGGCGATGTCGTCAGAGGTGATGTCACCAGTCACGTAAACGCCATCAAAGCACGAGGCATCGAAGCCGCTGATGCTGCTGTTGAGAGAGCCGATGGCGGCCTTCATGCCATCCACATCCTGGTAGATCAGGGCGTCGCAGCCGATGATCTGGCGCACCTCTTCGACCGTGCGGTCATGGGCCACCAGTTCAGAGCTGGTGGGCATGTCAATGCCGTACACATTCGGGTAACGCACCGGCGGTGCTGCGCTGGCCATGTAAACCTTGTTGGCGCCAGCATCGCGTGCCATCTGCACGATCTCGCGACTGGTGGTTCCGCGCACGATCGAATCATCGACCAGCAGCACGTTGCGGCCCTTGAACTCGCTGCCGATCACATTGAGCTTCTGGCGCACCGACTTCTTGCGCACACCCTGGCCCGGCATGATGAAAGTGCGGCCGACATAGCGGTTCTTGACGAACCCTTCGCGGTAAGGGATACCCAAGAGGTGTGCCAGTTGGGTGGCGCTGGGCCGGCTGGACTCGGGGATCGGAATGACCACATCGATCTCACTCGGGGGCACCGTGGAAACCACCCGCTTGGCCAGGCTCTCACCCAGGTTCAGGCGGGCCTGGTAGACCGAAATATTGTCCAGCACCGAGTCAGGGCGAGCCAGGTAGACAAATTCAAAAATGCAGGGATTGAGCTTGGGGTTGTCGGCGCATTGCTGAGACGACATCTGACCCTTCAGGTCAATGAACACGGCCTCGCCCGGCTCGACGTTGCGCTCGAACACATGGCCTGTGCCCTCCAAGGCCACCGACTCACTGGCCACCATCACGGTGCCATCCGCACTGCGGCCCATGGCCAAGGGACGGATACCGTGAGGATCGCGGAAAGCCAGCAGGCCATGACCCGCGATCAGGGCGATCACGGCATACGAACCCTTGACCCGCTTGTGCACCGCACGCACGGCCGTGAACACCTCTTCAGCCTGCAGAGGCAAGCCGCGGGTCGCGCGTTCCAACTCATGGGCGAACACGTTGAGCAGCACCTCCGAATCGCTTTCGGTGTTGGTGTGGCGGTGATCGGTGGAAAACAGCTCCGAACGCAGGGTCTTGGCATTGGTCAGGTTGCCGTTGTGCACCAGCACGATGCCGAAAGGTGCATTCACGTAGAAGGGCTGGGCCTCTTCCTCGCTGTAGGCATTGCCGGCCGTGGGGTAACGCACCTGACCCAGGCCCACCGATCCCGGCAGAGCCCGCATGTTGCGGGTGCGGAAAACGTCACGCACCATGCCTTTGGCCTTGTGCATGAAGAATTTGCGCTCCTGCTGGGTCACGATGCCGGCCGCATCCTGGCCGCGGTGCTGCAACAGCAGCAAGGCATCATAGATAAGCTGATTCACAGGGGCGTTGCTGACAACGCCGACGATTCCACACATGACAAAACCCCGATCAAGGAAGATATCTTCCAAACTGTGCCGGCAACGCCGGCTTCAAACCATCCAGCACCGCCGCAAGCACCGGTGCACCTTTTGACTCCTGCCACCATCCGCCCTCGTGCAGCGGCGTGACCTGAATCACCACCGCCACCGCGAGCAACAATACCGCCCCGCGAACCAGGCCAAACAAGGCCCCCATCGCGCGGTCTGCGGGCCGCATACCGATGGCCGCCACCAACTTCTGCGCCATGAAAGCCACCAACGCCGAGGCAAAGATGGCCGCCACAAACACCACCAGAAAACCAGCCGCATAACGCAACGATCCATCAGCTGATCCGAGCGGCAAGTACGCCGCAGCGTCCAGGGCAAACCACTGCCCGGCGATGAATGCAACCACCCATCCAGCCAGTGAGACCGTCTCATACACCAACCCCCGCCAGGCGCCGATCACCAGGGACACCCCCAGCACCGCCAGCAGGACCATGTCCGCTACAGCCATCCGTCAGCCTTATGCATCACTGCTCACAAGGTCAGGATGGATGCTGGAAGATCAAGTGACTTGATGCGCGAGGCCGCTTTGTCGGCCTCTGCCTTGCCCGCAAATGGGCCCACACGCACGCGAATGCGCTTGCCGTCACCGGTCTCGATCACCTGGGTATACGTTTTCAGCCCTGCCTTTTCCAGCTTGAGTCGGGCGTCGCGAGCCTTGGCAGCATCACTGAAGGCGCCCACCTGGACGATGAAGCGGGCACTGTCTGCGGCGGCAGGTGCATGAGGCGCTTCAGCGGCACTCTTGCCTTCGAGCAAGGCACGCGCCCGGGCGGCATCCTCCGCGGCCTTGCCATCGGATCTGGTTTCGGGTTTGGGTTCCGGCTTCGCTTCGGCCTTGGCCACGGCCCGGGCTTCGGGCTTGGGTTCGGGTTTGGATTCCGGCTTGGGGTCGGGCTTTCGCTCCGCGCGGGCCTCTGGCTTGTCTTTGTGCTCAGACTTGGATTCGGGCCTGGTTTCAGCCTTGGCCTCAACCTTGGGTGCTTCCTTGCGCGGTTCAGCGGCCGGTTTGGCGGCGGCTCGGGTTTCTGTGCGCGGGCTGGAGGAAGGCACCACCTCTTCGTCAGGGCCGATGCCTGAATCAGACGCGCTGCCGACGGTCACCGGCGGCGTCGGCAAAGCCAGCGCAGGCGACTTGTTCTTATCCGGGATGGCGATCGGGATGTCCACCGGAATCGGTCGGGGCTGGGTGTCGAACAGCAGCGGAAAGCCCAACACGCCAGCCAAGACCAATACGGCGGCACCGATCAATCGATGGCGGGCGCGGCGGCGCAGCACTTCCACACTGTCACCTTGCGATGAAGCCGGCGGCCGCTCGTCACGGCCTTTGGAAGCGCCCCCCAGGGGCCAGCGAAACTTGAAAAAAGCCATGAAGTGTGGGCGTCAGGCGTCCAGATGTTTGGCGTGAAGGCGGGGAATGCCGTCTTTGAGAACACCACCCACCGTGAAGAACGATCCAAAGACCACGATTCTATCAGCCGGGTCTGCGGCGGCCACGGCCGCCGCCAAGGCCTGCTGAGGATCCGGGAAGGTGGCCGTGCTGACCTCACGTCGCCCGCCCGCCACCATCTGCAGTGCGTGCCACTTGGCTTGCAGCCCGGCGGCCGACTCGGCGCGCGGGGTCGGCAGGTCGGTGAAATACCAGCGATCCACCAAGGGAGCAATGCGCGCCAGCATGGGCCCCAGATCCTTGTCGGCCATCGCTCCCAGCACCGCATGGGTACAGGGATAGAAGCCCATGGCGTCGAGATTGGCCGACAAGGCCGCCACCGAATGGGGGTTGTGCGCCACGTCCAGCACCAGCGTGGGCTGGCCCGGCACGATCTGGAAGCGACCGGGCAACTCCACCATGGCCAGCCCATTGCGCACCGCCTGGGCTGTGATGGGCAGGCGTTCGCGCAAGGCCGTCAAAGCCGCCAGCACACCAGAGGCATTGACCAATTGGTTGGCGCCGCGCAAGGCGGGGTAGGCCAGACCGCTGTAACGGCGCCCGCGGCCGGCCCAACCCCATTGCAGCTTGTCGCCTGAGAAATTGAAATCCGTACCGAAACGCCACAGATCAGCACCGATCTCCAGCGCCCGATCCAGCACGCTTTGCGGCGGCAGCGGGTCACTCACCACCACCGGGCGACCGGTGCGCATGATGCCGGCCTTCTCCAGGCCAATCGTCTCGCGGTCGTGGCCCAGGTACTCCATGTGATCGAGGTCGATGCTGGTGATGACGGCGCAGTCCGCATCGATCAGGTTGACCGCATCCAGACGCCCGCCCAGGCCCACCTCCAGGATGGCCACATCCAGCCCGGCCATCGACAGGCAGCGCAGGATCGCCAGCGTGGTGAACTCGAAATAGCTCAGCGACACCTCATCGCCCCGCAGGCGCGCCAGCTCAACGGCCTCAAAGTGCGGGAGCAGGGCTTCGGGCGTGACGATCTCGCCATGCACCCGGCAGCGTTCCTGAAAATGCACCAGGTGCGGCGAGGTGTACACACCGGGACGGTAGCCGGCCTGCAGCAGGATGGCCTCCAGCATGGCACAGGTCGAGCCCTTGCCATTGGTGCCCGCCACCGTGATCACAGGCACGTCAAAACGCAGGTCCATGCGACGCGCCACCTCGCGCACGCGGTCCAGACCCATCTCAATGTTTTTCGGGTGCAGCCGCTCGCAATGGGTCAGCCAGGCGTCCAGGGTGGTAGGCAGGGGATTTCTCATAAGACCCAGGATTGTCGCGCAGCACGGCCTGCTGCATCATCTCGGCCCATGAATCACCCCAAGATCACCGTCTACGGCATCCCCAACTGCGACACCGTCAAGAAAGCCCGCCAATGGCTCACCGAGCAAGGGCTGGCATTCGACTTTCATGACTTCAAGAAACAAGGCGTGCCCGAGGCCGAGCTGGACGCCTGGCTACCGGCCCTGGGCTGGGACAAGCTGGTGAACCGCCAAGGCACCACCTGGCGCAAGCTGGAACCGGCCTTGCAAGCCACGGTCCAGGACGATGCCGGCGCCCGCGCCCTCATGCTGCAGCAACCCAGCGTGATCAAGCGCCCCGTCGTTGACTGGGGCCCCCAGGCCCAACCTCGCTTCACGGTGGGCTTCAAGGCCGAAGCCTGGACGCAGCGTAGCCGCTGAGTCGGGCCTCACGTCCTGTTACATCCATTTACAGCCGCGCCGACACACCTCAGGAACCCGCTCTCTAGACTGCGGGTCAACCCTGAAGCGCCCACAAGCGTTCAGCAAACAACACTTGAACTGAGGTTTTCCATGAACAAGCCCTTTGTCTTCGGCCTGGCCCTCTTGAGCACCACTCTGTTGGCCGGCGCAGCGTCGGCCCAGGAAATGGCCCGAGTGGTCTCCACCACCCCCATCATTCAGCAGGTGGCGGTGCCCCAGCAGGTCTGCACCAACCAGCAAGTCGCCACCCCCGGCACCACCTCAGGGGCCGGTGCGGCCATGGGCGCCGTGGCCGGCGGTGCCGTGGGCAATGCCGTGGGCGGCGGCAGCGGCAAGGCCGTGGCCACGGTGATCGGTGTGCTCGGGGGGGCCTTGCTTGGCAATTCGATTGAGGCCCCCAGCCAGCCCCAGGTGCGCAACGTCCAGAACTGCAGCACCCAGACGGTCTATGAAAACCGGACCGTGGCTTACAACGTGACCTACGAATACGCTGGTCGCCAGTACACGGTCCAGATGCCCAACGACCCTGGCCAGTACCTGCCCGTGCAGGTGAGCCCGGTCATCAATGGCCGTGTCAGCCACCCCGGCTACCCGGCCTCGGGCCCGCAGCCCGTGACGGCGCCGGTCTACAACAACACGCCCCAACCCTACCCGGCCCACTGATGCGCGATGCGCGATGGGTACGGCAGTGAGTCTGCGCGCCCGGGCACAGGCCCGCGGCGTGGCCTAAAATCGAGGTTTGCCCGAATTCGACTTCTTGCGCAACGCCTGCAGGTCGGCTTGTGGCCTCACCTCCAACGGATTCACCTCCATGACCACTGAAACCATCCAGAACGTGGCCTTGACCACGAAAGCCAACGTCTACTTTGACGGCAAGTGCGTGAGCCACGGCTTCGCCCTGGCCGACGGCACCAAGAAAAGCGTCGGCGTGATCCTGCCCGCCACGCTGACCTTCAACACCGGCGCCCCGGAAATCATGGAAGGCGTGGGCGGCTCGTGCGAATACAAGCTGGCTGGCAGCACGGAATGGGTCAAGGCAGGCGCGGGCGAATCGTTCAAGGTCCCCGGCAACTCCTCGTTCGAGATCCGCGTGACCGAGGCTTACCACTACATCTGCCATTTCGGCTGATCCACCCACTAGGACCGAACATGGCCACCATTCTGCAAGACCTGCCCCTGGGGCAAAAAGTCGGTATCGCCTTCTCCGGCGGCCTGGACACCAGTGCCGCGCTGTTGTGGATGAAGAAAAAGGGCGCCCTGCCCTATGCCTATACGGCCAACCTGGGCCAACCCGACGAGCCCGACTACGAAGAGATCCCGCGCAAGGCCAAGCTCTATGGCGCTGAGCAGGCTCGCCTGGTCGACTGCCGCACCCAACTGGCCCACGAAGGCATTGCCGCCCTGCAGGCCGGCGCCTTCCACATCTCCACCGCGGGTGTGACCTACTTCAACACCACCCCGCTGGGCCGCGCCGTGACCGGCACCATGCTGGTGGCCGCCATGAAGGAAGACGACGTCAACATCTGGGGCGACGGCAGCACCTTCAAGGGCAACGACATCGAGCGCTTCTACCGCTACGGCCTGCTGACCAATCCGGCCCTGAAGATCTACAAGCCCTGGCTGGACCAGAAGTTCATCGACGAACTCGGTGGCCGCGCCGAGATGTCCGCCTTCATGACCGCCGAAGGCTTCGGCTACAAGATGTCGGCTGAAAAGGCCTACTCGACCGACTCCAACATGCTGGGTGCCACCCACGAAGCCAAGGACCTGGAAAACCTCAACAGCGGCATCCGCATCGTCAACCCCATCATGGGTGTGGCCTTCTGGCGCGACGATGTCGAGGTGAAGCGCGAAGAAGTCAGCGTGACCTTCGAAGAAGGCCAGCCCGTGGCTCTCAATGGCATCCAGTTCAATGACCCCGTCGAACTGATCCTGGAAGCCAACCGCATCGGTGGCCGTCACGGCCTGGGCATGAGTGACCAGATCGAGAACCGCATCATCGAAGCCAAGAGCCGAGGCATCTACGAGGCCCCCGGCCTGGCCCTCCTGCACATCGCCTACGAACGCCTGGTCACCGGCATCCACAACGAAGACACCATCGAGCAGTACCGCCTCAACGGCCTGAAGCTGGGTCGCCTGCTGTACCAGGGCCGCTGGTTCGACCCGCAAGCCATCATGCTGCGCGAATCCGCCCAGCGCTGGGTGGCCCGCGCCGTCACCGGCACCGTCACGCTGGAGCTGCGCCGTGGCAACGACTACTCGCTGCTGAACACCGAAAGCCCCAACCTGACCTACGCGCCCGAGCGCCTGTCGATGGAAAAGGTTGAAGACGCCCCCTTCTCACCAGCCGACCGCATCGGCCAGCTGACCATGCGCAACCTCGACATCGTCGACACCCGCGACAAGCTGGGCATCTACACCAATGCCGGCCTCCTGTCGTTGGGCGGCAACTCGCCCCTGCCCTCGCTGCCGCGCAAGCAGGACTGAGCCCCCCCCTTTGATGCTGCCTTCGAGCGGCATCCCCCCAAAAGCCAGCGGCCTGCAGCCGACTGGCTTTTTTTTCGTGCGCAGCCCACTGGGTGGACGTTGGCGCCTCGAATCACTCTTTGTCATTTCAACGTAAAACCAACATCCGTTGATCATAAAAATCACCCGAACGACCATCACCAGGCCATGCATGGCGCCGTTTCACACAGGCGTCACGGTTTCGCCATCGGGGGGTCATGGCATCCCGGGAAGATCAAAACCCAAGCCCGGCACCTGTCCAGTCTGCTCACGCAACCAGCTTACAGGCGACACGGCAAACCACCCAACCCATCACCACCGTTCACACCCCACGGCCACAAGCCGGCATCTGGCGTTCGGTGGATCGACTCTCGCGAAGGACACTGCCATGAACATACGTCAACGCATTGTGTTGCTGATCACCCTGACCTTTCTGGCACTGAGTTCGATCGGCGCCTTTGCCGTCCTCCAGTCCCATGGCAGTGCCTCCGAGGTACGCAGCGTGACCGAGGGCGTGGTGCCCAGCGCCATGCACTCGGTGGAGTTGCAGGGCCAACTCAAGGATGTGCAGATGGCCGCCATGAGCATGGTGGCCGCCCCCGATGAGCAGACCGTGGCCCGCACCCGCGACGAGCTGGCCCAGAAGAAGGAGATCCTGCAAAAGGCGCTGGACCACCAACTCGATATGGCCGACAGCACCGCCCAGAAAGGGCTGGTCAAAGAGGCCGCAGAAAGCCTGAAGAACTACTTCAGCGCCATCGACGACACCGCCAACTTCAAGCTCAAGGGCATGAAGGACATGGCAGAGGCCAACATGGGTGCCACGGTCGACCAGTACCTGCGCGAACAAGGTGCCCTGCTCGACACCCTGCAGATCGAAAAGCGCCGCAGCAAAGATGCGGCCATCGAGAGCATGAACAGCCACCTCACCAGCACCACCACCACGCTGACCATCGCCACCGTGCTGGCCGTGCTGCTGTTGGTGGCCATCGGCCGCATTCTGTACCGCCAGGTGGTCCACCCGATCAAGGACATGGAATTGAAGATGACCGAGATCGCGACCAGCCAGGACTACACGCACCGCCTGCCCGTCACCCGACAGGATGAGGTTGGGCGCTCGATCGCCGCATTCAACACCATGATCGAAAAGATCGAGGAAAGCAGCGCTCTGGTGCGCCAGAAGACTGCCGACATCCACGCCATGCTGCACAACGTGCCCCAGGGCATTCTGACGATCGAAAACGGCAACACCATCCACCCCGAGTTTTCTGACTTCCTGAGCACCGTGCTGGAGACAGAAGACATCGCCGGGCGCGACTTCTTCGAGGTGATCTTTGCCGGCGTGAACCTGGGTGCCGATGCCCGTTCGCAGGTCGAAGCTGCCGTAGCCGCCTGCATCGGCGAAGACCGCATGAATTTCGACTTCAATGCCCACCTGCTGCCCCGCGAGGTCGAAAAGGCCCTGCCCGATGGCCGCGTCAAGATCCTGGACCTGATCTGGTCGCCGATCACCAACGAGCAAGACAGCACCGAGCGCCTGCTGCTGTGCGTGCGTGATGTGACCGAACTCAAATCCCTGGCCAAGGCGGCCGATGCCCAGAAACGCGAGCTGGCCATGATCGGGGAAATTCTGTCGGTGCCACAAGATCGCTTCAATGGCTTCCTGGCCAGTGCACGCCAGTTCCTCGACCAGAACCAGCAAGCCCTCGAAACCGCCGCCAGCCAGGACGACGCGACGCGGCGCCAGCAACTGGGGCTTCTGTTCCGCAACATGCACACCGTCAAGGGCAACGCGCGCACCTACGGTCTGAACACCCTGACCGACGTGCTGCACCAGGCCGAACAAAGCTATGACGACCTGCGCCAGCAGGAAGGCCTGGAATGGGACAACGAGCGCTATCTGAGTGAACTGGCCCAGGCCTGCAACACGCTGGAGGAATACGCCACCCTGAATGCCGACAAGCTCAGCCGCGGCCTAAATACCGCCAATGAGACCAGCCACACCGTCTCGCAGGCCGAAATACAGCACACGCTGCAGATGTTGGAGGGCGTGGACACCAGCGACCTGAGCGCCGCTGCACAGGCCATCCAAGACATCAAGAGCCGCCTGGCCACCCTGGGCAGTAAATCGCTGCAGGAAACACTGTCCAGCGTGTTTGAATCGCTGCCCTCGCTGGCCCTCGAACTGGGCAAGGAGGCGCCCAAGCTGGCCCTGGCCGATCACGGCGTGCTGCTGCGGCCGGAGGCCGGCCCCTTGTTGCGCAATGTGTTCATGCACCTGCTGCGCAACGCCCTGGATCATGGCATTGAGCCCATCCTGGACCGCATCGCCGCCGACAAGCCGGTAGCCGGCACCATCCGGATCAACCTGCAATTGGACGCCCAAGGTCTGCACCTGGTGCTGAGCGACGATGGCAAAGGCCTGGCCCTGCAGCGCATTCGGGCCAAGGCCATCGAACAAGGCCTGCTCGATGCCAGCCAACACCCCGAAGCCCAGGATCTGGCCCAGTTGATCTTCGCCCCCGGCTTCTCCACGGCCAGCGCAGTCACCGAGGTGTCGGGGCGAGGCGTCGGCATGGACGCCGTGAAGATATTTGTCGAATCAGCTGGTGGTCGCATCGAGTTGCACCTTTTGTCCGAGGCGACCCAGCGCGAATACGTGCCCTTCGAGACCCGGATCCACCTCCCCGCTTCACTGGGTGTGTACGCCATGACGCAACAACGACCGCAAACCGCTTGAGCAAGAAAAGGTACGCGAGATGACGACCACACTGATGATGACCCTGCTGTTGGGCGCCATCGTGCTGAGCCTGCTGCTGGGCTGGCGTGTTCACAGGCTGAACGCCACCCTGCAGACCATGGTTCCGCGACAGCTGATGGAAGACAGCAAGCAGCGCGCCCAGGCCAGGATCGACGATCTGCAAGAGCAGATCGAAGCCCTGGAGCAGCGCCTGCACGATGCGCAACGGCAATGGGACACCCGCCAGCAGGCACTGATCGGCGAACAACAGCTGCGCCTGACGCACAGCCAAGCGCAGGCCAGCCAGTCTCAGACCCAGATCGCCAACCAGTGCGGCACGCTGGACCGCTCCATCACCGAGCTGCGCAACGTGGGCAAAACCTACGAACGCTGGCACGCCAGCATGGACTTCCTGCTCGGCCACAACCGGGCCATGCACAACAAGAACGACGAATTCGCCTCCATCGTGCGCCAGTTGGTGATCGTGGCGCTCAACGCCTCGATCGAAGCAGCGCGCGCCGGCACCATGGGTCGCGGCTTTGCGGTCGTGGCCGACGAGATGCGCTCACTGTCGGTGCGCGCCGAAAAGCTGGCCCAGGATTTCCGCAGCAGCCTGTACGAGAACGACTTGATCACCACCACCACCTTCCAGGACATGCAGGCCGGCGGCAAGATGATCGTGGGTGCCGTCACCGGGCTGGAACTGCAAAACCGAAAGATCCTGAATCTTGTCAGAGAACAGGACGCCACCGCATGATCAGCAGCCGAGCCAAAGCGGGCTTCGACAGAATGGTGATGCAGGGTCTGAGGGCCGCCTTGGCGCCTTCGCCTGACGAGGTGACGGACCTGGTCGCCGTGCCAGGGTTGCAGCAGCCACCCGAATCGCACGCGGCCATGCTGAGCATTGCCTCACTGACGTTTCGCATGTTGATCGTGCTGCACTTCAGCCACAACGATGCCATGCGTCACCACTTTGCCCGGCTCAGCCGGCAAAAGGTCGAAGAGATGTCGGAGCAATCATTTCTGGATGCCATCTGCGAAGCAGGCAACCTGTGCTGCGGCGGCGTCAACCGCGATCTGGGCTCGATCTTCCCCTGGGTGGGCATGTCCACCCCCAACATCATCGACAGCCGCTGCACGACCCATCTGGGCATCCTCAAGTACGGACATCTGCAGCACTTCCGGCTCAGTGTGACCGACAGCCCGCCCCTTTTTCTGACCCTCTGCGTGAGCGAATCGGAAGACCTCGACTTCGACTTCCAGCTCCCCGACTTGGCCGAGCAAGGCACCGGCGAACTCGAAATGTTCTGACACCTGCACTTCAATGTTTCAACAGGAACCGTCCATGACCGAAGCCGCCACCGTGATCAGCAAAGTGCTGGTCCTCGACAGCGACCCCGACTGCCAACACGCCATCAAGGATTTTTGCACCAGCCACAGCCTGTCTCCCCTGCGGGTCAACCGCGGCAACCTGTTGGCCGTGCTCCGATCCAACGTCGATTTGGGCGCCATCCTGATCGCCGAACGCATCGGCGACGATGCCCAGGCCGGTATCGAACTCGGTCGCCAGGTGCACCAGCTGCGCCCTGAACTGCCGATCTTTCTGCGCCGCGAGCAACTTGAGGGCCTGGACGACCTGGCCCTGGCCGATCGCAGCGCGTTCATGGCGGGCTACACCATGGGCAGCATCGCCCGCCTCGAGCCGGTGATCCAGGACAGCATCTTCTGCCAGTACTACCCCAACGCCCTGGTGCGCGGCATCACCGAGATCACGCAAACGGCCTTGCGCAGCCAGTTCCAGGGCCTGGAACTGCACATCGACACGCCGTACATCGTGCGCGACCGCCTGCTTTACGGCGAAATCTTCACCTTGATCCCGATCGAAAGCCCCTGGTGCCGCGGCTACATGAGCCTGCAGGCCATCGAGGCCAACCTGCAACAGCTTGTCAAAGCAGAGCACACCCACATTTCAGCCACGGATGGCGATGATTTCCGAAACCTCAACGGGCTGCTGGGCGAAATCACCAACCTGATCTGGGGTGCTTTCAAGAACCGATATGGGCGACTCGAATCGTCCGGCCCGCTGCTGGCCCAGGTGCCCATCATCATCAACCACCTGCACCGCTACATCTCGTTTGGCTCGACCGACCCCCAGCTGTGCTTCCGGTGCACCTTGACGAACCCGGCCCAACCGGACATGACGCCGATCGTGATCTACCAGCGCTTCATCTTCAACCTGAGTTGGCGCCCCGAGGACTTCATGGAGAACCAGGCCTCGGTGGAAAACCTGATGTCGACCGGCGAACTCGAATTGTTTTGACCCAAGAAGGAACAACCCATGGCACAAATTCTCGTCGTTGACGACTCCAGCACCGTTCGCAATGAGGTCGGTGACTTTCTGAAATCCAATGGTCTCAATGTGGCATTTGCCATCGACGGCCGAGACGGCCTCGGCAAGATCAAGTCCGATCCAGCCCTCAAACTGGTGATCTGCGACGTCAACATGCCCAACATGGACGGCCTGACCATGGCCGAAAAAGTGCGCAGCGAGCTGAAGAACAGCAACGTCAACATCATCATGCTGACCACCGAAAACTCACCCGCCATGAAAGAGCGCGGCAAAGCCGCCGGCATCAAGGGCTGGATCGTCAAGCCCTTCAACGGCCCGGCCGTGATCGCCTCGCTCAAGAAGATGGTGGCCTGAACCGGCCCCACCGGCCCGGGCCCCGGGGTTCAGATCACCACGGGCTCGGGCTCCAGCCGGATGCCGAAGCGTTCATAGACACTGGTCTGGATGGCGCGTGCCAGCGTCATCACCTCGCCGCCGGTCACGCTGTCGGCACCTTGGCCGCGGTTCACCAGCACCAGGGCCTGCTTGTCATAAACCCCCGCCTTGCCCACCGACTTGCCCTTCCAACCGCAGGCGTCGATCAGCCAGCCCGCCGCCAGCTTGATGCTGCCATCGGCCATGGGGTAATGCACGATGCGGGGCTCGCGGGCAATGATGTCGGCACATTGTTCGGGGGTGACCGAGGGGTTCTTGAAAAAGCTGCCGGCATTGCCCACCTCAGCCGGGTCGGGCAATTTGCTGCGGCGGATGTCGCACACCCAGTCGAAGATCTGCCGCGCCTCGGGCTGTTCAATGCCGGCCTGGACTCGGCGTCGCTCCAGATCCAGATAGCCCAACTCGGGTTTCCAAGGCTTGGGCAGGCGCAGGCGCACCCGGGTGATCACGGCCCGGCCGGCCAGGCCCAGCCCCAGGGGCAGCGAGGCATCCTGCGGCGACGTGGGCGCCCGGTGCTTGAACACCGAATCGCGGTAGCCGAAGGCGCATTGGGCAGCATCGAGGCTGAAGGTCTGCCCGGTCAGCAGATCAAACGCATCGAGTGATTCAAAGCGGTCCTGCAATTCAACGCCATAGGCGCCGATGTTCTGCACCGGCGAGGCGCCCACGGTGCCCGGGATCAGGGCCATGTTCTCCAGGCCGGGCAGGTTCTGGTCCAGGGTCCAGGCCACGGTGTCATGCCAGGCCTCGCCAGCGCCCGCCTCGACGATCCAGGCGCGGGGCGTTTCGTCCAGCACGCGCAGGCCCTTGATCTCCATCTTCAGCACCACATCGCGCACATCGCCCGTGAGCACGATGTTGCTGCCCCCACCCAGCACCCATTTGGGGGCTGGGCCCAGTTCGGGGTCGGCCATCAGCTCCACCAGATCCGCCGGAGCGCGCACGCGCACCAGGGTCTGGGCACGGGCCACGATCCCGAAGGTGTTGTAAGGCTGGAGCGGGACATTTTTCTCGACTAACATCGGCGATATTGTCTCATTTGCCCTGGTTCATCCCGTCATGCCCTCATTCGATACCGTCTGCGAAGCCAATCTGGTGGAAGTCAAAAATGCCGTTGAAAACGCGGCCAAGGAAATCAGCACCCGCTTCGATTTCAAGGGCACCTCCGCCGCCATCGAACTCAAGGACAAGGAAATCACCCTGTTCGGCGACGCCGAGTTCCAGCTCGACCAGGTCGAAGACATCCTGCGCAACAAGCTGACCAAGCGCAATGTGGACGTGCGCTTCCTCGACAAGGGCGCGGTCCAGAAGATCGGCGGCGACAAGGTCAAGCAGGTGGTCAAAGTGCGCAATGGCATCGAATCCGAGGCTGCCAAGAAGATCCAGAAGCTGATCAAGGACAGCAAGCTCAAGGTTCAGGCCGCCATCCAGGGCGATGCCGTGCGTGTCACCGGCGCCAAGCGCGACGACCTGCAGACCGCCATGGCCTTGATCCGCAAAGACATCACCGACATCCCGGTCGACTTCAACAACTTCCGCGACTGATCCTCTGCGCATGCCCCACCGGTTCATGCCGCCCCCCTCACTGAGGCCCCGACTTGTCGGCCTGGCCCTGGCGGGGCTGGCTTTGGGCCTGTGCCTGCCGGCGACAGGCCAGGTGGTCCTGTCCGGCATCCTCGGTGGAAAAGCTTTGTTGCTGGTGGGGGCCTCCGCCCCCAAGGCCGTGGCCCTGGGCGAGACCTTTCAGGGCGTGCGGCTGGTGTCCCTTGACAAGGACAGCGCCGTGCTGGAGCAGGACGGCCAGCGCTTCACCCTGCGCCTGGGCGAGTCGCCGGTGCAGCTCAAGCCCGGCAGCGCGGCGGCGCGCCCGGCCAATGGCAAGCGGATCACCCTGACCTCGGACAGTGCCGGACATTTCAAAAGCCAAGGCGCCATCAACGGCCAGATCATGCAGTTCGTGGTCGACACAGGGGCCACGGTGGTGTCCATCGGCCGCGCGGACGCCGAACGCATGGGGCTGGCCTTTCTCGGTGGACAGCCAGTACAGATGCAGACGGCCAACGGCACGGCGCAGGGTTGGCGCATCCAGCTTCAAAGCGTGCGCGTCGGCGATGTTGAAGTATTTGATGTGGAGGCGGTTGTCACCCCCATGGCCATGCCGGTGGTACTGCTGGGCAACAGCTTCCTGAATCGGTTCCAGATGCACCGGGTCAGTGACCAGATGGTGCTGGAAAAGCGGCTGTGAGCGGCGACACCCTGCCCATGCACTTGGCCCAGGAGGGTCCGAGCGAAAGCTATGAGGACCTGCTGAGCCAATGGAGCGACCTGGAGTCCGGGCTGGGCATGCTGCTGGCCGTGCCCGACAACGTTGAAGGCTTTCATCAAAAACTTCGACAGCACGACCGCTGGATGCAGGAACTGCTCGAGCAGGATGCCGACACCGCGCTATACCTGCTGTTCCAGATGGCGGGCACCTCGATCGCAGGCTACAGCACCACCCACTCCCTGGTGTGCGCGGCGCTTTGCCACATCATCGCCCTCGAGTTGCAACTGCCCGCAGGGCAACGCGACAGTCTGGTGGCCGCCGCCTTGACGATGAACATCTCGATGACGGCGCTGCAGGACGAACTGGCCGAACAGACCACGCGCCCCTCGGTCGAGCAGCAGACCAACATCGACGCCCACTCGGTCAAAAGCTGCATGCTGCTGGCCCGCGTGGGCATCAAGGATGAACTCTGGCTGGCCATCGTGGCCTCGCACCACGAGAACCTGCCCATGACGCTGCCCGGCAGCGCGCCCGACCCGATGCTGCGCCTGACCCACATCCTGCAGGTGACCGACCGCTATGCGGCCATGATCAGCCCGCGGCGCTCGCGTCCGGGTCGCAGCGTGACCGACTCGCTGCGCGCGGTCATCAGTGCCAGTCAGGGGCGCCATGACGACGTGGCCCAGGCCTTGGTACGGCATGTGGGCCTGTGCCCGCCAGGCACCTACGTGAGGCTTGACAACCAGGACCTGGCCGTGGTGCTGAGGCGCACCGCGCAACTCAACCAACCCCTGGTAGCCAGCCTGATCGACCCGCGGGGCGAGCCCTATCCGCACCCTCGTCTGCGCAACATTGCCCTGGGCGAGCAACGCATCCAGGCCGCCGTGCCCTCCGATGCCGTCAAACTCATGATCAACCACGCGGTCATGATCTCGGTGGCCCGCTCGCAACAGCCACGCAGCTACTGACAGGCTGCGGCTGACGGGTTCCAGGCACCAGGCCCTGGGCCTCAGGATTTCTTCTTCTGCCCCAGACGTGACTCAGTGCCTGCCAGCAGGCGCTGGATGTTCTCGCGATGCCGATACACCAGGAAAGCGGCCATGGCCACCAGGGCCAGCAACTCGGGCGTCTCGGCATACCAGGCCGTGCCACTGGCCAGCACATAGACCAGCGGGGCCGCCACGGCCGCCGTCAGTGACGACAGTGACGAATAGCGGAACAGCACCGCCATCAGCAACCAGATCGCCCCGGCCGCCAGGCCCAGCACGGCATCAACGCCGAACAACACCCCCAGCGCCGTGGCCACGCCCTTGCCCCCCTGAAAGCGGAAGAACACCGGGTACAGATGGCCCAGAAAGGCTGCCAGCCCCACCAACGCGACCGTCCCGTCGTCCAGGCCCCAGCGGGGGCCGTACCAGCGCACCAACACCACGGGCAGCCAGCCCTTCAAGGCATCCAGCAACAGGGTGACGATGGCTGCAGCCTTGCTGCCCGAACGCAGCACATTGGTGGCGCCGGGGTTCTTGCTGCCGTAGGTGCGCGGGTCATTCAGGCCCATCACGTGGCTCACGATGACGGCAAACGACAGCGAGCCGAGCAGGTAGGCCAACAGCGTGGCCGCCAGTGTGTAAAGAATCTCCAACTTGTTCTACCTCTGTGCTATCTGCAAAAAGCCCTGAGCCGGCCGCAGATGCGCCCGTTTCAGGTCCAAGGCGCTCATTCTGCCAGCGCGCACTGCACCGGCCGGGCACCCAGTTGAGCCACGCACACCTGAG
This sequence comes from Curvibacter sp. EU05-FHT14A10, assembly GCF_058791075.1. Taxonomy (NCBI): domain Bacteria; kingdom Pseudomonadati; phylum Pseudomonadota; class Betaproteobacteria; order Burkholderiales; family Comamonadaceae; genus Curvibacter; species Curvibacter sp. EU05-FHT14A10. The sequence continues at coordinate 369,655 of NZ_JBYTDE010000004.1, read as the reverse complement.
GGTCGATGCCGACCAGAAACCCGCGACGCCCGCCGTTGATGCAGATGCGGGGCAAGCCCAGGATGGTTTCCTCAATGTAGACCGGCATTTGCTTGCGCGTTCCGAAGGGCGAGGTACCCCCGACCAGGTAGCCGCTGTGCCGGTTGGCCACCTCGGGTGCGCAGGGCTCCACCGACTTGGCCCCGATCTGGCGCGCCAGGTTTTTGGTCGACACCTTGCGGTTGCCATGCATCAGCACCACCAGGGGCTTGGCATCCTGGTCTTGCATGATCAAGGTCTTGACCACGGTGTAGGGGTCCTGCCCCAGCACCTCGGCGCTGTGCAGGGCGCCGCCGTGCTCCAGGTACTCGTATGGGTGTTCGGTGTAGGCCACCCGGTGGGCCTTGAGCCACTGGGTGGCGGGTGTTTCGGAGACGTGTTCTTTCTTGGCCATGGACAGTCCCGGGCCCATCGGCCCGGCAAACAACAGGGTTGAGATGTTACGCCTTGGCCACCGGCGCGCGGCGCGGTGCCCTGGCGCGCACCTTGCGCTTGCCGAACTGCCCCACTCCGGCCACCAGCAGGTCAGCCAGGGCCTGCACCGGGGGCAGCAAAGGCCGCCCGCTTTGTGCCAACAGGCACAGCCGCCGTTGCTGCAGGCCGGGCTCGGCAAATGGCACGGCCTTGAGCTGGCCTTGCTCCACCGCGTGCGACACCGTCAGGTAGCCCGCGGGCAACACATCCAGCTCACCCATCATCGACATCAGGGCGGGCGAGAAGTTGCTCACCAAGGCCGGTGCATATTGCAGCCCCTGCAGGGCGCAGCCCTGGTCGAACAGGCGACGGCTGGTGGTGCCCGGTTCACCCAGCAGCAGCGGGTAACGCACCGCTTCGGCCAGCCGCACACGGGGCTTGGCCGCCAACGGATGAGCGGGGCGCATCACGGCCAGCACCGGGGCCAGCACGGTGTGCAGCACCTCCACCTCCTTCTCGGGGCTGAGGCTGTACTTGAGCCCCAGGTCCACCTCGCCCTGGCGCAGCAACTGATTGACCTGATCAGGAGCCACCACCTGCAACGCCAACTGGGCCCCTGGGTGGGCCTGTCGAAACGACTGCAATGCGCCAGCCACGAAACCCGCGGCGAAACCTTCGGTACAAGCCAGGCGCACCCGCACCCGACCGGCCAAGCCGCCCAACTGCTCCAGCACGAACTGACCTTCTTCGGTGGCCGACGACAGATGGGCCAACAGGCGTTCCCCAGCGGGGGTGGGCGTCATGCCCCGGTGAGCGCGCTCGAACAAGGCCAGGCCCAACGCGTCTTCCAGCAGGCTGACCTGGCGGCTGACCGCTGAAGCCGCGACATGGAGCTGGCGCGCGGCCTCGCTCACGCTGCGGGTGCGGGCCACCACCACAAAGTAGCGCAAGGGCAGGCTGAACAAGGGCAGTTTCACGGCGGGTCCTTTGGCATTCAACGTTCTGATCAAGGCAACGTTGCTTTGTGAATTCTCTAATGAGAGCAAGCATTTTTCATGCCCTGACAAACCCTCACTCGGCTTCTAATGGAGCCCAGCAAGTCTTCATCCCCCCCTCTGTTGAGCGCCGCAGCCTCTGCCGCGGCAAAAAAGGAATGCCATGCAACGCCGCTGTGCCCTTTCCCTTCTGGCCCTGGCCGGATGCGCCAGTCTGAGCCAGACCGCCCTGGCCACCGCCGAGCCCTGGCCCAACCGGTCGGTGCGCATCGTGGTGCCTTTTCCACCCGGTGGCGGCACCGACATCGTGGGCCGCGCCCTCGGGCAGGCCCTGGCACCGCGCCTGGGGCAGGCGGTGGTGATCGACAACAAGCCCGGGGCCTCGACCCTGATCGGCACCGAAGCCGTGACCCGATCCGCCCCCGACGGCTACACCTTGCTGGTGTCGGGCTCGACCACCTTCTCGGTGAACCCGGCCCTGAAGCCCCGACTGAACTACGACCCCTTCAAGGACCTGAGTGCCGTGGCCGTGCTGGCCCGGGCCCCACTGGTGGTGGTGGTGCCCGCCCAGTCACCCTTCAAGACCTTGCCGGAGCTGCTGAATGCTGCTCGGCGTCAACCCGGCTCGGTGCGTTACGCCACCTATGGCAGCGCCACCGCGCCCCACCTGGCTGGCCTGCTGCTGGGCTTGAGTGCAGGCGTCACGCTGCAAGACATCCCCTACAAGGGCAGCGCCCAGGTCAGCACAGCCCTGATGTCGGGCGAGGTCGAGGCGACCTTTGACACCGTGGCCAGTGCCGGCCCCCTGATCAAGGCGGGCAAACTGCGTGCGCTGGCCACCCCCAGCCGCGTCCGGGTGAGCTCGCTGCCCCAGGTGCCCACGCTGACCGAACTGGGCCTGCCCGACGCCAGCTTCGAGGGCTGGTACGCCATGGCCGCCCCCGCCGGCACGCCCGCCCCCGTGCTGGAGCGCCTGGGCCGCGAGCTGCGCGCGGTGATGGCCCTGCCCGAAGTGCAAAAGCAGTTTCGCGCTCAGGCCCTGGAGCCGGTGTACCAGGATCCGGCCACCATGACCCGGCTGATGGAGCAAGAGATCACCCAGTTCCGCGCCGCTGCAGCACGCGCCCACCTCACACTGGAGTGATGCCGGGCATGCACACCCCTCTGGCAGCGGCGCGGCTCGACAGGCCGAACCCTGCATTTCCGACAAAGTCTGATCCGGATCACGCCTTCGGGCACCGCCCTGTGGTCTGCTACCCGGCTTTCCACGGCCTGGCCCCGCTCTTGCTGCAGGCCGTGCACGACTTTTCGGACAATCCTCGCCATGAACACACCAGAACCTGCCCAGACAGTGGCGCCGATCGCCGCGCCAATGCCGCAACCGGGAGCCCCCGAATCTCCCCCAGCCGCAGCGCCCGCGCCGAGTTCACCCGTCAGCGGTGTGGCCCCCCACAGCCTCACGGAAGACGCCTTCGCGCTGTTCTCAGCCACCCTGCTGATCGCCCTGGGCGTGGCCATCTATGGGCACGACCACCTGCTCACCGGGGGCATGGCCGGGCTGGCTTTCATCGTGCATTACGCCAGTGGCATCAGCTTCGGCAAGGTGTTCTTCGTGCTGAACCTGCCCTTTTACGTGCTGGCCTGGCGCCGCATGGAGCGCGCCTTTGTGCTCAAGACGATCGTGGCGGTGGCCCTGCTGTCGCTGCTGGCCGAATGGACCCCGCACTGGATCAGCTTTGCGCAGCTCGACCCGGTCTATGCCAGCGTGCTCGGCGGCGTGCTGCTGGGCGTCGGCTTCTTGATGCTGTTCCGCCACCGCGCCAGCCTGGGCGGGGTCGGCATCCTGGCGTTCTACCTGCAGGAAAGCCGGGGCTGGAAGGCCGGCCATATCCAGATGGCCATCGACTGCGCCATCCTGCTGCTGGCCCTGTGGACGGCACCGCTGCCCAACGTGGCCCTGTCAGTGGCCGGCGCCGTGGTGCTGAACCTGATCCTCACCATGAACCACCGCAAGGACCGCTACATCGGCTCCTGACCCTCCCCACCCTCGTGTTCGCCGGGGTGTCGGGGTGGCCCACCCACCTCACCGAAAGCCCGACATGACCCGAGACCAATTGATTCAGCAAGCCCGCCACGAACTCGACAGCGGCGCCCTGGCCGCCACCCTGGCGCGCCGGGTCGCCTGGCGCACCGAAAGCGATCTGGGGGCCGATGCCACCGAGGCCTCGCGGGCTGCCCTGCTCGGCTACCTGAGCGACGAGATGAGCCCCGTGCTGCAGGCGATGGGGTTCGAAGTGCAGATCCTGCCCAACCCGGTACCCGGTGCGGGCCCCTTCCTGCTGGCCCGCCGCATCGAAGACCCGGCCGCCCCCACCGTGCTCACCTATGGCCATGGCGATGTGGTCAACGGCCAGAAGCCGCAATGGCGCGACGGCCTGGACCCCTGGCAGTTGAGTGTCGAAGGAGACCGCTGGTATGGCCGCGGCACCGCCGACAACAAAGGCCAGCACAGCATCAACCTCAGCGCCCTCGCCCACACCCTGCAGGCCCGCCAGCAGCGCCTGGGCTACAACCTGACCGTGCTGCTGGAGATGGGCGAGGAAGCCGGCTCCCCCGGCCTGGCCGAGTTCTGCCAACAACACCGTGAGGCCCTGCGCGCCGACCTGTTCCTGGCCAGCGACGGCCCGCGCGTGCATGCCGAGCGCCCCACCTTGTTCCTGGGTTCGCGGGGCGCCATCAATTTCTCGCTGCAGGTGCAGCCGCGGCCCCGGGCCTACCACTCAGGCAACTGGGGCGGGGTGTTGAGCAACCCGGGCACCCGCGTGAGCCACGCGGTGGCCAGTCTGATCGGGCCACAAGGCGAAATGCGCGTGGCCGCCCTCCGTCCACCGGCCCCGCCTGAACGCCTGCGCCAGGCCCTGCTTGACCTGCCGGTGGGCGGTGGCACCGATGACCCCGAACTCAGCCCTGGCTGGGGTGAGCCGGGCCTGACGCCGGCCGAGCGCCTGGTCGGCTGGAACACGCTGGAGGTGCTGGGCCTGGGCGCCGGCTCGGCCGTGCGGCCGATCAACGCCATCCCGGCCTCGGCCGTGGCGCACTGCCAGCTGCGCTTTGTCGTAGGCACCGACTGGCAAAACGCGGAGCAGCACCTGCGTGAGCACCTGGATGCGCACGGCTTCACCGACGTGCGGCTGGACATGGGCATGCGCTGTGCCGCCACCCGCCTCGCCCTGGACAACCCCTGGATCGACTGGGCCCTGGCTTCGATGCAGGCCAGCACGGGCAAGCCAGCCAGCCTGCTGCCCAACCTGGCCGGCTCCTTGCCCAACGACATCTTCTCGGACGGTCTGGGCTTGCCCACCTTGTGGGTGCCGCATTCCTACCCGGCCTGCGCACAGCACGCCCCGAACGAGCATCTGCTGGGCTCGGTGGCACGCGAGGGCCTGGCCCTGATGGCCGGCTTGTTCTGGGACCTGGGCGAACCTGGTGCGCCTTGGCGGACCGGGGCGCTGACCTCGGTAGCCGCCTGAGCCCTGCCCGCCGGGCTGATCAGATGGCGGGGTCGCGCTGCTCCCAGCGGATGGCGTCGATCGCCGCCAACAGCTCGGGCGACAGCGTGGTGCCCCAGGCCGCCAGGTCTTCATCGAGCTGGGCAACCGAGGTCACACCGATGATGGTGCTGGCCACCTGCCACTTGGTGTAGCAGAACGCCAGGGCCAACTGGGTGGGGGTGAGGCCGTGCTCGCGCGCCAGCGCGTTGTAGCGTCGGGCGGCCTCCAACGCCTCGGGGCGGCCCCAGCGCTGCTTGCGCATCGACTCATAACGGGCGATGCGCCCATCCTTCGGGGCCTCAGGACCTTCGATACCACTGGCGTCGTATTTGCCGGTGAGCAGCCCGAAGCCCAGCGGCGAGTAGGCCAGCAGCGACACGTTCAGTCGATGGCAGCTTTCGTCCAGGGCGTTCTCGTAGCTGCGGTTGATCAGGCAGTACGGGTTCTGCACGGTGGCCACGCGGGGCAACCCGTGCTGTTCGGCCAGACGCACGAACTCGTGCACGCCATAAGGGGTCTCGTTGGACAGGCCAACATAACGCACCTTGCCAGCCTTCACCAGGCGGCCCAGGGCCTCAAGCTGTTCATGGATCGAGGTGACCGAGCGCTCCTTGCTGGGGTCGTAATACATCGCACCGAAGGCGGGCACATGACGCTCGGGCCAGTGGATCTGGTAGAGGTCGATCACCTCGGTCTGCAGTCGGCGCAGGCTCGCGTCGCACGAAGCCGCGATGTCAGCCGCTGTCATGCCCGCGCCCTCTCGGATCCAGGGCATGCCGCGCGAAGGGCCTGCCACCTTGGTGGCCAGCACCACCTGCTGGCGAGCACCGGGGTTCTTGGCGAACCAGTGGCCGATGATGGTTTCAGTGGCGCCGCAGGTCTCGGCACGGGCGGGCACCGCATACATCTCTGCGGTGTCCAGAAAATTGACGCCTGCCGCCAATGAGCGGTCCAGGATGGCATGAGAGGTGGCCTCGTCGACCTGCTCGCCAAAGGTCATGGTGCCCAGGCAGATGGGCGTGACGTGCAGATCGCTTTGTCCAAGCTGGACTTTGTTCATGAAAACTCCGATGGGTCTGTCTGATGAAAATCTGGGCCGCTGAGGGCGCATGCCATGGGTCCACCCAAAGAACGGCAGCCCTGGCGAACAACGGCGGCAAAGAGTGTACGGGCGGGCAGAATTTTCTGCTGGCCCGTGCCACGACCTTGTCCTGGAGTTGACTGACGCCCGTTTGGCGCGTTCCGTATGATCCGCGCGATGTACCAGCCCAAACGACTCTCCCGCAGCGAATTCGTGCCCATCCGGGGCCTTCAATACCATGTGCGCGTCTGGGGCGAGCCGCAGGCCGGCCAGACCCCTCTGGTGATGGTGCACGGCTGGATGGATGTGGCGGCCTCCTACCAGTTCGTGATCGACGCCCTGCCCACCGACCGGTATGTGATCGCACCCGACTGGCGCGGCTTTGGCCTGACCACCGGGGCGGTCTGCGACCACTACAGTTTTCCCGATTACCTGGGCGACCTCGACTTTCTGCTTGACCACTACACCGGCACACAGGCCGTCGACCTGGTGGGCCACAGCATGGGCGGCAACGTGGCCATGATGTACGCAGGCGCGCGTCCGGAGCGCATCCGCCGCCTGGTCAACCTGGAGGGCTTCGGCATGCCCGCCACCCGCCCGGCTCAGGCACCTGGGCGCTATGCCCGCTGGATGGACGAACTCAAGAAAGTTCACTCGGGGGCCATGGCCCTGAAGGGTTACGACGGCCTGGACGGCGTCGCGCAGCGCCTGATGAAGACCAACCCCCGCCTGGGCCCCGACAAGGCCCAGTGGCTGGCCCAGCACTGGGCCCACGAAGTGACTGGCGCCGACGGACAGCCGCAGTGGCAGATCCTGGGTGAAGCGGCCCACAAAGTCACCAGCGCGCAGCTGTACCGGGTCGATGAAGCCCTGGAGCTTTATGCGCGCATCAGTGCTCCGCTGCTGGCGGTTGAAGCCTCTGACGACAGCCTGGGTCAATGGTGGAAAGGCCAGTACACCCTGGATGAATACCACCAGCGCCTGCAACGGGTCCCCGACTGCCGCGTGGCCCGCATCGAAGACGCGGGGCACATGCTGCACCACGACCAACCCGAAGCCCTGGCAGCACTGGTGGCGGATTTTCTGGGATGAATCATCACAGATCGCACCATTTCTCATTAATTTCTGCACAATGAAGCTCGCTGGCGCGGGCATTTGAGACAGCGTGGGATGGTGGCAAGTCGGTTCTCGCCAGAGCTTGAGGAGAACCGCACCATGCGCCTGAGCATCAAACTGCCACTGGCCTTTGCCAGTGCCCTGGCCGCCCTGCTGGCAGCCGCCCTGTTCGGACTGGTTCAGCTGAACCAGTCCATCGGTGTGTACCGGGAGGTGGTGCAAAGAGACCACGACAACGCCATTGGTGCGGTCCAGCTCCTCAGTGAGTTCAAGGTTCAGATCCAGGAATGGAAGAACGTGCTGCTGCGAGGCCAGGACCCCGCACAACGCGAACGCTATTGGGGGGCCTTCCAGAAGCAGGAAGCCCTGGTTCAGCAAAGCGCGCGCGCACTGGCCGCCCAGGTCGACCAAGCTGACGCGCGCGCCCTGCTGGAGCAGTTCAGCCAGACCCACCAGAACATGGGGCAGGCCTATCGCCAAGGGCTGCAGGCATTTGAGCAGGCCCAGTTCAACCCCGCTGCCGGCGACAAGGCGGTCACAGGCATCGACCGGGAACCGGCCCGCCTGCTGGACCAGGCCACCGCCCTGATCAGGCGCGCCAGCGAAGCATCCGGCGAGGCCGCGGCCAGCCACGCCCGGGCCAGCACCTGGATCAGCCTGTCGGTGATGGGGCTGGTGTGCCTGCTCAGCGCGGTGGGTGCGCTGTGGTTCAGCCGCTCGGTCACACGCCCGCTGGGCCATGCCGTGAAAGTCACCCGCGCCGTGGCCGATGGCGACCTGAGCCTTGCGCTGAGGGCCACAGGCCGGGATGAGGTGGCAGAACTGCTGCAGGCCATGTCCGACATGCAGGCGCGCCTGTCCCAGGTGGTCAGCACCGTGCGCTCAGGGGCCGAGGGGGTGGCCCATGCCAGCGCCGAGATCGCGGCCGGCAACAACGACCTCAGCCTGCGCACCGAGCAGCAGGCCTCAGCACTGGAGCAGACATCGGCCTCGATGGAGGAAATGGCCGCCACGGTGGAGCACAACGCAGACAACGCACTGCGCGCCGATGCTGTGGCACACCAGGCCTCCAATACGGCGCAGCGGGCTGGCGGGGCCGTGCAGTCGGTGGTGAACTCGGTCCTTCAGATGCAGCAAAGCGCCCACCGGATTGCCGACATCACCGGGGTCATCGATGGCATTGCCTTTCAGACCAACATCCTGGCGCTCAATGCCGCCGTCGAGGCTGCTCGGGCTGGGGAACAGGGCCGTGGGTTTGCTGTGGTGGCGGGTGAGGTGCGGGTGCTGGCCCAACGCAGCGCAGCGGCAGCCCGCGAGATCAAGCAACTCATCCAGACCAGCCATGAACAAGTGGAGCAAGGCGCCCAGGTGGCCGGGCTGGCCGGCTCGACCATGACCGAGGTGGTCAGCGCGATCGCCGACGTGACCCGGCTGGTGGCCCAGATCAGTGCCGCCAGCAAAGAACAAAGCCTGGGTGTGGCCCAGATCGGCCAGGCCGTGCAGCAACTGGACCAGACCACGCAACAGAACGCAGCCCTGGTCGAACAAGGGGCCGCGGCCGCCCAGAGCCTGCAGCAGCAAGCCACAGCCCTGGTCGGTTCGGTGGCCTTCTTCAAGACCCACCCCCAGGTAATCACCGGTTGACAAAATCACGTCAAATTTCTTTATTTCCAGCAAAAACCACCCGAAAAGGCCTTAAAAAATTTTTGCAACATTCGGTTGAAATTTTTTCATCAGATCTGAGACCTTGTGACAGCTTCTCGACAGCCACAAAGCGGTTGACCTCGATAAAGTGGCGCCGCCCCATCAACAACAGGAGACAAAAATGGTTTGGCAACAGGTTTACAACCCGACAGGCAACATGGTCCTGTCCACCTTGCTGGCCGCCGTGCCGGTCGTGGTGATGTTGGTCGGTCTCGGCTTTCTGCACCTGAAAGCCCACATCGCAGCCGGCCTGGGCCTGCTCAGCGCCTTGGCAATCGCGGTGTTCGCCTTCGGCATGCCGGCCGAGATGGCTGGCAAAGCGGCCTTTCTGGGCGGGCTGACCGGCTTGCTGCCGATTGGCTGGATCGTGCTGAACATCATCTTCCTGCATCAGTTGACCGAACAAAACGGCAGCTTCAAGGTGCTGCAGGATTCGATTGCCGGCATCACCGAAGACCGACGCCTGCAACTGCTGCTGATCGCCTTTGCCTTCGGGGCCTTCTTTGAAGGTGCGGCCGGCTTCGGCACCCCGGTGGCCGTGACCGCGGCCATCCTGATCGGCCTGGGCTTCTCGCCGCTGGCAGCCTCGGGCCTGAGCCTGATCGCCAACACCGCCCCGGTGGCCTACGGCGCCCTGGGCACCCCGGTGATCACCTTGGCCAAGGTGCACGACTACGATCTGGCCGCCGTGTCGGCCATGATCGGCCGCCAGTTGCCCTTCTTCTCGCTGCTGGTGCCGTTCTGGCTGATCTGGGCCTTTGCCGGCTGGAAAGGCATGAAGCAGATCTGGCCCGCCCTGCTGGTGACCGGCCTGAGCTTCGCCATCCCGCAGTTCCTGGTGTCGAACTACATGGGCCCCGAACTGGTCGACGTGATTGCGGCCATCTGCTCGATGGCCGCCCTGGTCACCTTCCTGAAGTTCTGGAAGCCGGCCCAGATCTGGACCTCGGTCTCGCTCAAGGGTCATGAGACCACCGGTGGCCAGGCCCAGAAGCCCGTGGCACCGATCAAGCACCCCACCTCGGCCGTGGTCAAGGCCTGGACACCCTGGGTCATCCTGACCGCCTTTGTGTTCGCCTGGGGCCTGCCGGTGACCAAGACCTATCTGAACGGTCTCTTCTCACCCAAGTTCGCCATTGACGGCCTGCACAAGCTGATCGAGAAAATGCCCCCCGTGGTGCCCAAGCCCACGGCCGAAAGCGCCGAGTACGTGTTCAACCTGCTCTCGGCCACCGGCAGCGGCATTCTGCTGTCGGCCCTGATCGGCGGCCTGGTGATGGGCTATGGCCTGCCCGCGCTGGTGAAGTCCTATGGCAAAACCATCTGGCTGGTGCGTTACTCCTTGCTGACCATCGTGCTGATGCTGGCCCTGGGCACGCTGACCCGCTACTCGGGCGTGGACACCACCCTGGGCCTGGCCTTTGCCGCCACCGGCGTGTTCTACCCCTTCTTCGGCACCCTGATGGGATGGCTGGGCGTGGCCCTGACCGGCTCCGACACCGCGGCCAACGTGCTGTTCGGCGGCATGCAGAAGGTGGCTGCCGACCAGTTGGGCCTGTCGCCCAACCTGATGGGTGCGGCCAACAGCTCGGGCGGCGTGATGGGCAAGATGATCGACGCCCAGTCGATCGTCGTGGCCTCGACGGCCACCCGCTGGTTCGACCACGAAGGCGACATCCTGCGCTACGTGTTCTTCCACTCGGTGGCCCTGGCCTGCCTGGTGGGCCTGTTCGTGACGCTGCAAGCCTATGTGCCGCCCTTCACCCTCATGGTGATCCACTGAGCTGCGGGGCGCCGGCCCCTGCCTCTGCCTCTGCCTGCCTCCAGGACCGCTTCGGCGGTCCTTTTTTATTTGGGCCGGAAACCGCCCCGCCAGGAGTCCTGTCACGACCCGTGAGAAAATGCAGGGTTTGCATGCCCAGCCATTGGCGCCCGGCGCCCCCTCGGCATGCCCCCGAACACTCACAGGATAAAAATCATGGAAGCAGAACGCGTCAACCTCATCGGCACCACCCTGGCAGACCTGAGCCAGCGCACCGAAGAGTTACGGAGGTATCTTTGACTACCCTGCCAAAGCTGAACGCCTGCGCACGGTAACCGCCTCGCTGGAAGACCCCAACGTCTGGAACGACCCCAAGAAGGCCCAGGAACTGGGCAAAGAGAAAAAGGCCCTGGACGACGTCGTCCTGGTGCTGGACCGCCTGAGCAGCGAACTGGCCGACAACACCGAGCTCTACGACATGAGCAAGGAAGAAGGCGATGAGGCCGGCCTGGAGACCATCGAGGCCGAGTGCGCCCAACTGACCCAGAGCATCGAGCAGCTCGAGTTCCGCCGCATGTTCAATCAGCCGGCCGACCCCAGCCCCTGCTTCCTCGACCTGCAGGCCGGTGCCGGCGGTACCGAAGCCTGCGACTGGGCCAGCATGCTGCTGCGCCAGTACCTGAAGTACGCTGAGCGCAAGGGCTTCAAGGCCACCGTCGAAGACGAAACCCCGGGCGACGTGGCCGGCATCAAGAGCGCCACCATCAAGATCGAGGGCGAATATGCCTTTGGCCTGCTGCGCACCGAAACCGGTGTGCACCGACTGGTGCGCAAGAGCCCGTTCGACTCGTCGGGCGGCCGCCACACCAGCTTTGCCAGCGTCTTTGTGTACCCCGAAATCGATGACTCGATCGAGATCGACATCAATCCGGCCGATGTGCGCACCGACACCTTCCGCGCCAGCGGCGCAGGCGGTCAGCACATCAACAAGACCGATTCGGCCGTGCGCCTGACCCACATCCCCACCGGCATCGTGGTGCAGTGCCAAGACGGCCGCAGCCAGCACAGCAACCGTGACGTGGCCTGGAAGCGCCTGCGCTCGCGCCTGTATGACCACGAGATGCGCAAGCGCCAGGAAGAACAACAAAAGCTCGAAGACAGCAAGACCGATGTGGGCTGGGGCCACCAGATCCGCTCGTATGTGCTGGACCAGAGCCGCATCAAGGACCTGCGCACCAACGTCGAAATCTCCAACACCCAGAAGGTGCTGGACGGCGATCTGGATGCCTTCATCGAAGCCTCGCTCAAGCAAGGCGTCTGACCCCACCAGCCCCAGCCGGCACCCCGGCCCACAGGAAGAAACACATGATGCGAGAAGGACAAGCCACGGCCATCCACCGTGCAGACTACACCGCTCCCGCGTACTGGATCGACACCGTTGAACTGACGTTCGACCTCGATCCGACCAAGACCCGCGTGCTCAACAAGATGCGCCTGCGCCGCAACGCCGAGGTGGCCAACCAGGCCCTGCGCCTGGACGGCGAAGAGCTGAACTTGGCACGCGTGCTGGTCAACGGCCAAGGCACCTCGTTCAAGATGGACGGCAACCAGTTGGTGCTGGAAAACCTGCCCGAAGGCCCGGACGCCTTCGATCTGGAGATCTTCACCACCTGCAACCCGGCCAAGAACACCAAGCTGATGGGCCTGTACGTCAGCAACGACTCGTTCTTCACCCAATGCGAGGCCGAAGGCTTCCGTCGCATCACCTACTTCCTGGACCGTCCGGACGTGATGGCCAGCTACACCGTGACCCTGCGCGCCGACAAGGCCAAGTACCCGGTGCTGCTGTCCAACGGCAACCTGGTCGAGCAGGGCGAACTGGAGGAAGGCCGCCACTTTGCCAAGTGGGTCGACCCACACAAAAAGCCCTGTTACCTGTTCGCCCTGGTGGCAGGCAAGCTCGTGGCACGTGAACAGCGCATCCGCTCGCGTGCCGGCCATGACCACCTGCTGCAGGTGTTCGTGCGCCCTGGCGACCTCGACAAGACCGAGCACGCCATGAACTCGCTGATGGCCAGCGTGGCCTGGGACGAGGCCCGCTTCGGCCTGCCGCTCGACCTGGAACGCTTCATGATCGTCGCCACCAGCGACTTCAACATGGGCGCCATGGAGAACAAGGGCCTGAACATCTTCAACACCAAGTACGTGCTGGCCAACCAGGCCACCGCCACCGATGCCGACTTCAGCAACATCGAAAGCGTGGTCGGGCACGAGTACTTCCACAATTGGACCGGCAACCGCGTCACCTGCCAGGACTGGTTCCAACTCAGCCTCAAAGAAGGCCTGACCGTCTTCCGCGACCAGGAGTTCAGCCAGGATCTGGCAGGCAGCCCCTCGGCCCGTGCGGTCAAACGCATCGAAGACGTGCGCGTGCTGCGCACCGCACAGTTCCCCGAAGACGCTGGCCCCATGGCCCACCCGGTGCGCCCCGACAGCTACATCGAGATCAACAACTTCTACACCGTCACCATCTACGAAAAAGGTGCCGAGGTGGTCCGCATGATGCAGACGCTGGTGGGCCGCGAAGGCTTTGCCAAGGGCATGAAGCTGTACTTCGAGCGCCATGACGGCCAGGCGGTCACCTGCGACGCCTTTGCCCAGGCGATCGCTGATGCCAACCCCGGCTCGGAACTGGCCCAGCGCCTGCCCCAGTTCAAGCACTGGTACAGCCAGGCCGGCACCCCCCGTGTGCAGGCCCTGGGCCGCTACGACGCGGAAGCCCGCACTTACACGCTCACGTTGAGCCAGCAATGCCCACCGACCCCGGGCCAGGCCCTCAAGGAACCCTTTGTGATTCCGCTGAACCTGGGACTGCTCGACACCCTGGGCCGTGAGATGCCTCTGCAGCTGGCCCACTGGCCGCAGGCCGAAACCGGCACCCGCACCTTTGTGTTGAGCCAGCCCAGCGAGACACTGACCTTCGTCAACGTCGACAGCGCACCCGTGCCCTCACTGCTGCGTGACTTCTCGGCCCCGGTGGTGCTTGACTATGCCTACAGCGACGACGAACTGCTGACCCTGCTGGCCCATGACAGCGATGCCTTCAACCGCTGGGAAGCCGGTCAACGCCTGGCGCTGGCCCGCGCCATCAAGGCCATCACCGCCGAGCAAGCCCCTGGCGCCGAAGTGCTGGACGACGCCTACCTGCGCGCCATGCGCCAGGTGCTGGCCGACCCCCACCTCGATGCCGCCTTCAAGGAACTGGTGCTGACGCTGCCGTCCGAGACCTACCTGGCCGAACAGCTGGACGTGGTCGACCCACAACGCATCCATGCCGTGCGCGAGGCCATGCGCGAGCAACTGGCACGCGCCCTGCAGGCCGACTGGCAGCAGGCCTGGGAGGCCAACCGCGACACCGGCGGCTACCGCCCCGACCCCGAATCGTCGGGCAAGCGGGCCCTGGCCGGCTTGGCGCTGACCATGCTGTGCCTGGCGGCGCGCCAAAGCGGCGACACCGTCTGGCCCGGCAAGGCGCTGCAGCGCTTCAAGGACGCGGGCAACATGACCGACCGCTTCAACGCCCTGAGCGCCCTCGTGATCAGCGGCCACGAACTGGCAGCCCCCGCCCTGGCGCGCTTTCATGCCCTGTTCAAGAACGAGGCCCTGGTCATCGACAAATGGTTCTCGCTGCAGGCCGGTGCGCCCGATCGCAACGGCAACGTGCTGGGCGCCGTGCGACAACTGATGAGTCACCCCGACTTCAACCTGCGCAACCCCAACCGGGCCCGCAGCGTGATCTTCAGCTATTGCAGCGCCAACCCGGGCGCCTTCCACCGCAGCGACGCGGCAGGCTATGTGTTCTGGGCCGATCGCGTGATCGAACTGGACGCCATCAACCCGCAAGTGGCTGCCCGCCTGGCCCGCGCCCTGGATCGCTGGAAGAAGCTGGCCGAACCCTACCGCAGCGCCGCCCGCGAAGCCATTGCCCGCGTGGCCGCCAAGGCCGAACTCAGCAATGACGTGCGCGAGGTTGTCACCCGCGCACTCGCCGATTAAGGAGAGAAATCAACATGGCATCCAGAATCAGCCTGACCCGCTTCCTCGTCGAGCAGCAACGCGTCGACGGTCACATCCCATCGCAACTGCGCCTGCTTCTCGAAGTGGTGGCCCGCGCCTGCAAGAGCATCAGCCAGGCCGTCAACAAAGGCGCCCTCGGCGGTGTGCTCGGTAGCGCCGAAAGTGAAAACGTTCAGGGCGAGGTGCAGAAAAAGCTCGACATCATCGCCAACGAAGTCCTGATCGAAGCCAACGAATGGGGCGGCCACTTGGCAGCCATGGCCTCCGAAGAGATGGACAGCATCTACCTGGTGCCAAACCGTTACCCGCAGGGCGAATACCTGTTGTTGTTCGATCCGCTCGACGGCTCGAGCAACATCGACGTCAACGTGAGCATCGGCACCATCTTCAGCGTACTGAAGAAGCCCGAAGGCTCGCCTGGCGTGACCGAACAGGACTTCCTGCAGGCCGGGGCCCAACAGGTCGCGGCCGGCTATTGCGTCTATGGCCCCCAGACCACCCTGGTGCTGACCGTGGGTGACGGCGTGAGCATGTTCACCCTGGACCGCGAACAAGGCTCGTTCGTGCTGACCCAGGAAAACGTGCGCATTCCCGCCGACACCAAGGAATTCGCGATCAACATGAGCAACATGCGCCACTGGGACGAGCCCGTGAAGCGCTACATCGACGAATGTCTGCAAGGCCAGGAAGGCCCGCGCGGCAAAGACTTCAACATGCGCTGGATCGCCAGCATGGTGGCCGATGTGCACCGCATCCTGACCCGCGGCGGCGTCTTCATGTACCCCTGGGACAAGCGCGAACCCAACAAGCCCGGCAAACTGCGCCTGATGTACGAAGCCAACCCCATGAGCTGGCTGGTCGAACAAGCCGGCGGCGCTGCCACCAACGGCCGTCAACGCATCCTCGACATCCAGCCCAGCCAGTTGCATGAACGCGTGAGCGTGGTCCTCGGCTCAAAAAATGAGGTCGACCGCATCACCAGCTACCATACCCCGCTATAATGGCGGGCTAACGCCGGTGTAGCTCAGTCGGTAGAGCAGCTCATTCGTAATGAACTGCTCACACCTTGAAAAAACCCTGAAAAAGCTCATCAGCATCAACAACTTAAGCGCCACCTATGTGGCGCTTTTTTGTTGTTTGGCACACTCGTGGCACAGCGCCCAAGTGGAGCCAGGACGGCCCAGGACAGTCAAACCCGATGTGCTCCATGTCCCCCTGAATTTTCAAGCGTGAAGGGGAAAACACATGGCAAGCATTCGAAAACGCACCGACTCCTCCGGCACGATCCGGTATCACGTCCAAGTTCGCCTACAAGGCTTTCCGCCACAGACAAAGACCTTTGACAAGCTCAAGGAAGCCAAGGCGTGGGGGGAGCGGACTGAGGCCGAACTGCTCGACGGGCGCCTCATGCCCCACGTCATCGCCCAGCGCCACACCGTGGAAGAAATGCTGGAGGACTACCGCAGCCGCGTACTGATCCCACACAAGCCCAAAGAGTTGCGCACCCAGGGTCCTCAACTGGACTGGTGGATCAGCAAGATTGGCCGCTACAGCCTGGCAGACATCACGCCCGCCATCATTGGCAAGTTCAGAGACGAGTTACTGGCAACACCGGTCGGCACCAAGAAGGCCAAGCCGCGTGCGCCCGCCACGGTGGTGCGTTACATGGCCCTGCTCACTCACGCTTTCAATGTGGCGTCCAAGGAATGGGGCTGGCTGCCCGCATCACCGATGGACAAGGTCAAAAAGCCGAAGGTCGCCAACGGCCGCATCCGCTACTTAAGCGTCGAAGAACTCGAACGCCTGCGAGCTGCCATCGCGCAGTCGGAGAACAAGTTTCTGTCCGTGGTGGTTGAGGTTGCTCTCGCCACCGGCATGCGCCACAGCGAAATCATGAACTTGCGCTGGCGAGACTTGTTGCTCGACATGCAGGGCCTGCCAAGCCTGGTCATCCTCAACGAGACCAAGAACGGCGAGCGTCGTGGCGTTCCCCTGACTGGTCAGGGCCTTGCGCGTGTTGAATCCTTGCGACAGGAGCACATGCAGGCAAACAAGGGCATCGTCATCACCGAGCACCTGCTGTTCCCCAGCGACACCAAGAAGGACACCCCGGTCGAGCTGCGCACTGCCTGGCACACAGCAATGCGCCGCGCCAAGATCGAAAACTTCAGGTTCCACGACTTGCGCCACTGCACGGCAAGCATGTTGGCCATGGAGGGTGCCAGCGGCCCGGAGATCGCCGAAATCCTCGGTCACAAAGACCTGCAAATGGTCAAGCGTTACGCCCACCTCAGCAAGGCCCACATCGCTGGCGTCCTGACGCGGATGAACGAGGCCCGCTTGACTGTTTCGACACCCGCTTCTGAGTCCAAATCGACCAGCGTTTAGCAGGTCAATGCGCCTCGTCAGTCATCGACATCAACGCCGTCGAGGCAACGGAAACCGCCACTCAAAAAGCGACGGGACGGTCGCGATTGCTCGTGCTTCATTGGGAAACATCACTGAAACCGCCTGTCCATTCGAGTCAGAACGACGTGCGCCAGGAGCATTCTTGAGCGGCCACGGCGATACGAGATAGCATTGATCCCACGCCGTTGTGCATGAGACCAACTCTTCATGACCTCGGCGTGGTTGCCTTCACTCTGATGGCAGCAGCGCAGGTGCCGTACTGGTTCCTTGCGCGCCACGCGGATGAACAACCCGCGCATTGAATTCGACTCTAACCACCAACCGTCCAAGCCCTCGGGTCTCTGCGTCCCGCGCAGTGCTTGGCTTCCTCCCCCGCATCAGCAACGTGCTGAGCGGATAACTTTCAACCTCTGCAGTGCAGCGGGTGAAGGCGGGTTGCGTGCGTCATTGAGTCGGTGAAGCCAACTACTTCCGTCAATGCCTTGTACGTGGCCGGTCACACCACGCACTGCCCATCCGTTCAAACGGAAGGAGCTACGTCTGACCATGGCAACCAGCCCTCACGACAAACGCGAGACTATGACCGCGCCGCGAGTCGAGGCATTCAGCCCACAAGATCGAACCCGGTGCACTGAACACGAGGCCGACTCGACGGCCTCCTCTGGCCCAGCGGGACAGGATACGGCCGCAGATTCCGCTGCCACCAGTAAGGGGGCCCGCAAACGCAAAGCAACAGCACCGCCCGCCCAGCTGAGCATCACCGAGAAACCCGTGCTGACGATCTCAGAAACCGCGTTGCTTGGCGCGCACAGCCCCTCGGCGCTGCGGCACCTGATCTTCAATTCCGAAGCCTGGAACCGCTACCCCGACGGCAAGTACCGCCGCTCGATTGGCTTCGACCGTTGCATCATCCGCCCCCCGGGTCAGCGCCGCGTCTTCATCGACCGAGTCAAGTACCTGCAATGGCTCAACAGCAATACGCAGGTGACGCCATGAACACCATGACCATCCAATCCCATAAGTGGCAACTACCTGTACAGGTGGAGGACTTTCAGAACATGAAGTTCTACGATCCCAACGACCCTGCAAAGGCCGGTGAAACCGCCTTTAATGTGGATGTCGGCACGACGCCGTTTTGCCTCTATTGCGCTGATCGCGATCCAAACCAGGTGCTGCGTCACGCTGTCGCTGGAATTCAGATCTTTCATACAGTGTTCTGGAAGGACCCGGCGCAGCGGACACGCCAAACATTCAACCTCAAGACCGATGGTGTCTGCACCTTCGACGTGATTGCGAGCCACCAGGAAGAGGAGATCAACGTATTTGCGCATGGCAAATCGCACCTGACCATTGAGTTGACGTCGCCCCTCAAATGGAAGGACCACGGGCTGAGTTGGCTTTTGGAGCAACCAACTACGGACACGGTCAAGGCGTTGATCTCCTACTTGCGCAGCCACCCTATCGGCCCCGGCCGCGTGCCGGTCCTGGCGGGCAAGTACACCAGTTGGAATGCCGCGCTTGAATACGCCGGACTGCAACTTGACGACGGGTGGGGCCATGACTGAACTTCATTTGCCATATCAGCCACAGGCTGTTTCAGCTCCCCGCGATGCCATCGAGAGCCGCCGCCCGATCTTCAGCCAGTTCGTGACCATCGGCGACGACAACTCGTTGCTGCACATGGCGCTGATGTTCAAGCCGCAACACTGGATCGACCGTCGAATTGCGGGTGTCGTATTCCGCATCCGCGAGGCTTCGTTCGAGGGCCTTGATTCACTGGGCCTGGCCATGCTTTGCCTGGAGAACCACTACCTGCGCAACGGCGCCACTGCAAGCATGTCCCAAGTGGCACGAATCGCGAACACCGACCGGCTGAACGAACTGGCGGAGGGAACCACCACAGTCAACGTGCGCACGCAGCCCACTTCCAGCCATGTGGAAGTCACCTGGCATGAACGCGGCGTGCATGTCGATCTGCCAGCCTATTGCATGTGGCCCACGGTCGGCCTCGGCTGGCTGATCGACCTATTGCGCACCGGCCGTTGCCGAAACCCGTTTCGCCAGTCAGAGACGACGGCCGAGGCCTGGTAGTGCACGCCAGGCATGTACTTCAACCCAGAGGCGAGCAACCAAGTAACGGCACACATGGCTGCTCGCCACAATAGCCACCGACATTGCAACCATGCTCGACGCCGCCACCATCTCCGGCCTCATTAGACCGGTCAAATTCACAGACGCGAACCGTTTCCAGCAGGTTGCATTCCTGCAAGAAAACGGCACAACTTTCAAACACACCGACGGCTACTACCAAAGCCCGCTCACCGGTGCGCAATTCCGCATGACGCCGGTGAAGGAGCGCCACAAGAACGACATCTACTGGCGTCTGCATATCTGGCTACCCGTCAACGCCATCTTGCGCGGGCAGAACTACCTGTTGGGCGAGCACATCGACATCCCGTTCATTCTGCACACCCTCGCCAAGTTCATCCGTTTGTTCTTGCTGCACTTCGGCTTCACGCCCAGCGAAGTGCAGTACTTCATCGACACCGCGCGCCTTGAAGACATGGAGCCCAGCTACCACGTAAGTTGCTCTTCACCAAAGGCCGCCGCCAACGCACAGAAACGCTTGCTGCGCCACCTCGAGTGCTTGTCGCCATTGCGCCTGGCGCACTACCGCCTATGGAAAGTCAAGGTGATGCGCACCAACAAGGCCATGACCACCTACGCGCATGTGGACCGCGCCATGTTGCGCACCTACCTCAAAGCCCTGCTAGCACGCCCCACGGAACGCAAGGCCCGCATGGTGGGCTTCATTGCGGAGAACATGAAGCCATTCGCCAAGCACCTGCGGGCCGCCGTAGCCTCAGATATTCGCGTCGAGCCATTTCTTGAGCGCGGGATGCTGGTCAAACACGGAATTGACGATCCCCGCACCCTTGACCCCGAAAAGGTGCTCACCGCCATCGAGGACGTGTTCACGCAAGCTGGCTTGACCACCCCCTTTGTGAAGTCCCTTGACGAGGTAAACCAAACCGGCCTGTACGTGGGTGTGCGCAACACCTTGCATCGCTACTTCGCGGGTGAAGACCTCAACAAATCACTCACCCCGGCGACGCGCAGCCGCCACGGCGCAATCTTGCGCAAGCGTGGCGTGGAGATTGGCGTTTCACTGCGTGACCACCGCGCGGAACTGAGTGGCACCATCGGCAAACAGATTGGGTATGCCAACCGCCGCAAGCCGCCGGTAGAGCTGTTGCCACTGATGCTGACACGGAAGTTCTTGTCGGTCTTGAACGCGTACTTCGACAAGGAGATCGCCATCGTCACGGCGCGTTTCGACCAGGCCTCCCATGACATGCGCGAAATGGAGCGCCAGCAGGGTGTGTTCCTGTTCCGCTGTCGTGACCCATACTTGAGCGACTGGCTGCGTCCAGTGAGCGCACCGCAGCACCCGGAGCACACTGGTGCCACGGCCGTCGATCCCGAACGCCCGCGCAAGCCCCCACTGCGGATCACCATCGGCGGGAAGAAGGCGCGTGGTGTCGGCTCGGTGCCTGTCGTCCGTGACGACGATGAAAACTCCGGTGCGGCCATCGATTCATAGCCCCCCAAAGCCAAGTAATTAACCAGAAGGGCGCCATGCGGAGCCATTTTGTGGTCGTGAGCGTCAGCTCGCCACTAGACCATGCCAGCACCGGGTTTGGCGCTGCCGCCGAGGGTCATCGTCACCGCGAAGCCGCGCGGTGCCACCAGCAGGCCTCGGCAATTTGTTGGCTATACGTTGTATACACATGGAGGTAGGCGATGCCGCTTTTGACAGCATGGGGCAATTCCACAGGGTGCCGATTACCCGTTGCGGTTCTTGACGTTGTCGGCTGGAGGGCTGGCGACCGGGTGCATATCCTTGCCCGACCGGACGGCGTGGTGGAAATTCACGCGAAACAGGTCTCGGGTCGAGTCGTACAGCGCACACCTGTGGACGCGCATGAGTCCGATGAGGAACCCACGAAATGGTGAGGCGGCTGATGGAAGCCTACGCCGCCAGCGGGCGGTACTGGATCATCGGCGCTGAAACGCCACATCAGGCGGCCAAGGACGGAATCAGCTTGGTGCTGCGGATCGCAATGCTGGCCGCAAGCACTACCTGCTTCTAGGGCAGCGCAAAGCTCTCCTGCCCATCCGCCAGATCATCCAGGCAGATCACGGGGCTCTCACCAGGAAACGTGTCACGCATCACCGTCAGCTTTGCCGGGCCAAGGATCAGCCGCAACTCAGGCAATTCATAGCGGCGATGGGTCACGCGGCATCGGTGCTCCCAACCCAGCTTGATCTGCGCGTAGCTGCCGGGGTTGAGGGGCTGCTCGCCAAACCAGCGGTACAGCTCGGACCAGTCGATGGCGACTGCCGCATCTTGATAGAGGGCTTCCAGTGCCTGGTTCAGTTCCAGGTGGGTGGCGGGGGTGATGTTCATGCTGGGCTCCAAGTCGTTGAAAGCGAACAGCACAAAATTGATCTACGCACCACGATGCACAGGCATGAAGGCGCGAACTCGGTGTGCCATGCTGTGCCCCAGCGCCAGAAAGCAAAAAGCCGCACTAGGCGGCTTCTTAACTTGTTGATTTTTATGGATTTTTTGGTGCCGGAGAGATGAATCGAACACCCGACCTTCTCATTACGAATGAGCTGCTCTACCGACTGAGCTACACCGGCACTACCCACAAAACTGCGTTCTGCAGAGTCTTCTATTCTAGCTTCGATTTGGTGTTCTAGGAAACAGTCCGCGCGGAGTGCCGCGACGTGAATCCACAACACGTGGCTCAAGGTCGGAAGGATCGGATCAGCCTCGGCGTCGCAAGAGGTGCAGGCTGCCGAAGTTTTACGGCGCTCGATCCGCACACTGCCCCCGTGCTACCGTGAAAAAGCCGCCGCTCGGGAACACCACGCAGCGCACGGTAACCGCTCGCACAGCAGCCCCGTTTATCGCTCGGGCTGCCAGCCATCCCCCTCGTTGACCGCCAAGCCTCCGACGGCCCTTGCCGCAGAGGCTGGTGCTGCTGTGCGCGTTTTTCTTTCACGCACAGGAGCAATCTCAATGGCAACCACACCCACCCCCACCACTTTCCAACCCGCGTTCAAACGCATAGGCCAGCAAGATCGGCATGACGATGTCATTTGCGTTATCGCGATGCTGTCCGGCAAAACCACCGACGCGATCTTTCGGCAGGCAGAAGGGCTCGGGCTCCCCAAGGTTGGCCCCTACCATGCATGGATCGACGGCGACATGATCGCCAAACTGCTGGCCGGGAACGGACTGGTGGCGACCGTCTGGAAGGAATGCGCCAACTACAAAGACGCGAACGAGGTAGCCATCGTCATGGTGGACTACGACGCTGACTGGGAAGTCGGCCGCTGCGTGCTCTATCACCGCAACACCTCCAGCGATGGCAAGACGGCACAACCCTACGTCGTCGATCCCTACCCCCATACCGACACCAAACTGCACCTGCGTGTTGGCACCGCAGACCTCAACGGGCTCCCGTCGTCCTGGTACATCGGCGTCACGAAAATGGCGAAGGCGATCGGCAAGTAAGCCATGCGCGGGCCGTACCTCTTCCCTGTGCTGATGGGGCAAACGGTCACGGCCCTGCGAGGTTGTGACTCCCACGAGGATACAAAAGGCGCCTACGCTTCGGCTCGGGGGCTTGGCTTTGGTGCCATTGCCTTGCAATGCGAGCACCATGCCCTGCTGTGTTACAGCCCGAACCGATACCTTCGGCGGCCTCACGGCAGCGTCTTTGGCCGGTACGGTGGAGTCCAGGCGGTGCTGCCCTTCCGCATCAGCCTGTGCGAAGTCAGCGACTTGGAGTACTGGCTGCCCATCACCGCAGGCGCGCACTGGTCGCATCAGTTCAACCCCATGCTGCCTGTACGTGGAGATGTGATGTCCGAAGCGCCTCAACTGGTGCGAGATGCACCGACAGACGATTGGCAGCTAGAGCTGCGGCTCGCCCCCGAGAGGTGGTTTCGGGTGATGTGCCACCCGGACACCATGAACGACCTCCAACTGACACCGGCTAAGCGCCTGGCGTCATAAACTTCGCATCAAACTCAATGATGCACAAATAGTTTGTAATCCGAAAAATATCGGATATCATCTGCGTCATGGCGATTGATGCAGAATATTCTCCCATTGGGAACCTAACCACTCTACAAAGTGGTTACCCCTTTCGGGGCTCCATTGAGGAGTCGGCCGATGGCGACTCCTTGGCCGTGCAAATGAAAGACGTCGATCCAGACCATGGGGTGAACTGGTCAAGCGTCATGCGCACCACCCTGGCGGGCCGCAAACAGCCAGACTGGCTCAAGGCCGGTGATGTGCTGTTCGTCAGCAAAGGTGCGCGCTTCTACGCAGTGTGCATCGACGCGCCGCCCACCCCGGCCGTGTGCAGCCCCCACTTCTTTCACCTCCAGGTAGCGCCACGGGTGCCGCTGCTGCCCGCCTTCCTTGCATGGCAGATCAACCAGCCGCCATTCCAGCGCCAGCTTCAGCAGGCCGCCGAAGGCAGCAGCCAGCTCAGCATTCGCCGCCCGGTGCTGGAGTCGCTCACGCTGTGCGTGCCATCGCTGGCAGACCAGCAGCGCATCGTCGCGCTGGCCGACCTCGCGCGCCAAGAGCGCCACGCGCTCCACCAACTCATTCACAACCGCGAGCTACAACTCCAGGCACTCGCTGAAAGCCTGGCCCATTCGGCGCAGGCTGCCCACTGAACAACCCAGGGAATCCAAGACCATGAACGACATCACCACCCAGACCGCACCCGCGCAAAGCTCAACGGTCAGCCAGGACGACATCAACGCCGCCGTCTGGGCCGCATGCGATACCTTCCGTGGCACCGTGGACCCGAGCATCTACAAGGACTTTGTCCTGACCATGCTGTTCCTGAAATACGTGTCGGATGTCTGGCAAGACCACTATGACGCCTACAAAGTGCAGTACGGCGACCACCCCGAACTGATCGAGGAAATGCTCAAGAACGAGCGTTTCGTCCTGCCTGCCAGCGCCAGCTTCTATGCGCTGCACACGCTGCGGCACAGCCCAGGCAATGGCGAGCGCATCGACAAAGCCTTGCACGCCATCGAAGAGGCCAACATCACCAAGCTGCGTGACGTGTTCCAGGACATCAGCTTCAACTCCAACAAGCTGGGTGACGAGCAGCAGAAGAACGACATCCTGCGCCACCTGCTGGAAGACTTTTCCAAGCCTGAACTTGACCTGCGCCCCAGCCGTGTCGGCCAGCTCGACGTGATTGGCAACGCCTACGAATTCCTCATCAAGAACTTTGCATCCACCAGTGGCAAGAAGGCGGGCGAGTTTTACACCCCGCCCGAGGTGTCCTCGCTCATGGCGCGTCTGATGGCGCCGCAAGAGGGTGATGAAATTTGCGACCCCACATGCGGTTCAGGCTCCCTGCTGATGAAATGCGGCCGCTTGATCCGTGAGAACACCGGCTCGCGCAAATACGCGCTCTACGGGCAAGAGGCCATCGGCAGCACTTGGGCCTTGGCCAAGATGAACATGTTCCTGCATGGTGAAGACAACCACCGCATCGAGTGGGGCGACACCATCCGCAACCCCAAGCTGCTCGACAGTGACGCCAGCCTCAAGCACTTCGACATCGTGGTGGCCAACCCGCCCTTCAGTCTGGAAAAGTGGGGCTTTGAAGGTGCCGACGCCGACAAGTTCAGCCGCTTCCGCCGTGGCCTGCCGCCGCGCACCAAGGGCGACTACGCCTTCATCCTGCACATGATCGAAACCATGAAGCCCGGCACTGGCCGCATGGCCGTCGTGGTGCCGCACGGCGTGCTGTTCCGTGGCGCAGCCGAAGGGCGCATCCGCCAGAAACTGATTGAAGAAAACCTGCTCGAAGTGGTGGTCGGTCTGCCTGAAAAGCTGTTCTACGGCACCGGCATCCCCGCCGCGGTACTGGTGTTCCGCAAGAACAAGGCCGACGACAAGGTGCTGTTCATCGACGCCAGCCGCGACTATGAAGCTGGCAAAAACCAGAACTACCTGCGCGAAGCCGATCTGCAACGCATCCTGACCACGGCCTTCACACGGCAGGGTGTGGAGAAATACGCCCACCTCGCCACGCCTACGGAAATCGCCGAGAACGACTTCAACCTCAATATCCCCCGCTACGTGGACACCTTCGAGGAAGAAGCCGAAATCGACCTGATGGCCGTGCGCAAGGAACGCGAACAGCTCAAAGCCGAGCTGGCAGGCCTGGAGGCACAAATGGCCGTGTATTTGAAGGAGCTGGGCTATGAGTAAGTCGCCCAAGCCGTACACAGCAACCTGTAAGCCGAACTTACAGGTTCAAAAGGCGGGCGCTCAGAAATTCCGCCGCACGGTTGCGAAAAAGGGAGAACACGATGCTGCCTAAAACATGGCACCGTTCAACGTTGGGCGAAATAGCACGCATCAGTTCCGGCGGCACACCTGATCGGAGCAAACCCGAATATTGGGGCGGCGACGTGCCCTGGGTCACGACTGGTGAAATCCAGTTCAACACCATCACCGACACCGCTGAGAAGATCACGGCCGCAGGGTTGCAAAACTCGTCTGCCAAGCTCTTTCCGCCAGGCACGCTACTGATGGCCATGTACGGTCAAGGCAAGACACGTGGGCAGGTGGCAAAGCTGGGTATTGAGGCTACGACCAATCAAAACTCTGCAGCCATCTTGCTCAACGATGGCCACGACCCAGATTTTTACTTCCAGTTTCTCTCCTCGCAGTACGAGAACATCAGGGACTTTGGACACTCCGGCGGTATCTCGCATTTGAATGCAGGATTGCTCAAGCAAATCGCAGTCCCCGTCGCTCCTATCAATGAACAGCGTTGCGTCGCCCGAATGCTCGCCACTTGGGATCAATCCATCGCCACTGCGGAAAAATTGATAGCGAATGGTCAAAGGCAAGTAGAGGCTCTACTGCAACACTTGCTCATCAAGCCCGCAGCGCGAGCTGAGTGGGACACGTTTCCAATTGGCGAGGTCTCTGAAAGGGTTCAGCGACGGGCGACTGACGACGAGGACTTGCCTGTTCTCATGATCTCGTCCGGCAGCGGCTTCGTGCGCCAAGACGAGAAATACAGCCGCTTCATGGCTGGTAAGAGCGTCGAGAACTACATCGCGCTGGATCGCGGTGAATTCGCCTACAACAAGGGCAACTCCAAGCTCTACGAGTTTGGCTGCGTCTTCGCGTTGAAGAGGCATGAACGTGGCCTAGTGCCCAACGTTTATGTCTGTTTCAAGCTATCAGCCAAGCTGAACTCAGCTTTCTATGAGCATCTGTTTCGTGCGGACTATTTGCACGACCAACTTGGAGCCCTCGTCAACACCGGCGTTCGCAACAATGGGCTGTTGAACATTCGACCTGTGGACTTTCTGGCTTGCCAGGTGCCGGTGCCACCGTTGGACGTGCAGGGCCAGATTGCAAACGTTCTTACGACTGCGGTGAAATGGGTCGAGAAACAGGAGCGCGATCTTGAACTGCTCAAGCAGGAAAAAACCGTCCTCATGTCCCACCTCCTGACCGGCAAGCGCCGAGTCAAGCTGCCTGACGCTGAAACAGAGGCGCAGGCATGAATACCACGCCCAACTCCCGCGAACAATACAGCGCCCATCTGCCCGCGCTGCACCTGCTGTGCAACCTGGGCTGGAACTTCCTGACCACGGCACAGGCACTGGCCTTGCGAGGCAGCACACGAGAGGTATTACTCAAACCCCGGCTGATCGAGGTGTTGCAAACCCGGCGCTACGAATACAAGGGCGAGTGGTACCCGCTATCACCCAGCGGGATCGACCAGATCGTGCGTGAGTTGTCGGCGCTCAGCCTGGCCGAAGGGTTGATGCCCGCCAACGAACGGCTATACGGCAAGCTGGCGCTTGGCATCACGGTTACCGAGTTCATGCCCGATGGCAAGAAACACCAGCCCACGATCCACGTAATCGACTGGACGGAAGCCACGGCCAACCGCTGGGACGTGACAGAAGAACTGGAGGTGCTGGCCGCGCAGGGCACACACCACCGCACGCCCGATGTGGTGGGCTACGTGAACGGCATCCCCTTGGTGGTGATCGAGGTCAAGCGGCCCGAGACGGGCGGCGGCAGTCACCCAGCCAAGGCCATGGTGACCGAGGGCATCAGCCAGCACCTGCGCAACCAGCGGCCGGACGAGATACCCAACTTGTTTGCGTATGCCCAGTTGCTGCTGTCCATCAGTCAGACCGAGGGGCGCTACGGCACCACGCACACGGCGGCAAAGTTCTGGGCCAAGTGGCGTGAGGAAGAGTTTGATGAGGCGCACATGCAGGCCCTCAAGAACGCCGCATTGAAACCTGCAACGCGCGCCGCATTGTTTGAAGGCAAGCCCGCCGCATTGGTCGCCTACTTCGACGCACTGTGGAGCGCACCCATGCAGGCCACGGACCAGGACCGCTTGCTGGTGAGCCTGCTCACGCCTGTGCGCTTGCTGGAGTTCTTGCGCGGCTATGTGCTGTTCGACCGCAAGGTGGGCAAGATCGTGGCGCGCTACCAGCAGTTCTTTGGCATCCGTGCCCTGCTGGCACGCATCAGCCTGTTGCGGCCCGACGGTGGCCGCGAAGGTGGTGTGGTGTGGCACACCACGGGGTCTGGAAAGAGCTTCACCATGGTGTTCCTGACCAAGGCACTGCTGTTGGTGGATGCCTTGAAAGAATGCCGCGTGGTGGTGGTGACCGACCGGATTGATCTGGAAAGCCAGCTCTCGCGCAACTTCATGACCGGTGGCGCGTTTGGCTCCAGCATCGCCACGCAGAAAGATGGCGAAAAGAGCCGCAGTCTGTCGGGCCGTGACCTGGCCAAGCGGATTGGCAGCGGTACGGAGCGCATCTCGTTCACGCTGGTGCACAAATTCAATACAGCATCCAAGTTGCCCGAGTGCCGCAACGACTCCCCCAACCTCATCGTGCTGGTGGACGAAGGCCACCGCAGCCATGGTGGCGAGACGCACGAGCGCATGAAGAAGGCGCTGCCCAATGCTGCTTACATTGCCTTCACTGGCACGCCGCTGCTGAAGGAGGAAAAGACGGCCAACAAGTTTGGCCCCATAGTGCATGCCTACACCATGCAACGCGCCGTGGAGGACGAAACCGTGGCCCCGCTGCTGTACGAAGAGCGCGTGCCCGAACTAGACATCAACGAGGATGCCGTCAACCGCTGGTTCGACAAGATCACCGTCAACCTCAGTGACGCGCAACGCGCCGACCTGAAAAGGAAGTTCGCCAAGAAGGGCGCCATCTACGGCGCGGCCAACCGCATCGAGCTGATCGCCTGGGACATTGCCACCCACTTCAACGAGAACATCAAGAAGCTCGGTCTGGGCCTGAAAGGCCAGGTAGCTACGGACAGCAAGCTCGACGCCATCCGCTACAAGAAAGCTCTTGACGACACGGGCCTGGTCACCAGCGCCGTGGTGATCTCCGCCCCAGACACGCGCGAAGGCAACTCCGACGTGGACGAGGACACCCTGCCCGAAGTGCAGAAGTGGTGGAAGCAGAACATGGTCGGCCACGGCCATGACCCCGAGACGTATGAAAAGCAGATCGTCAGCGACTTTGGCACGGACAGCGCCCCCGACTTGCTGATCGTCGTGGACAAGTTGCTGACCGGCTTCGACGAGCCGCGCAACACCGTGCTCTACATCGACAAACCCTTGAAGGGGCACAACCTGATTCAGGCAGTGGCGCGAGTGAACCGCCTGCACGATGCCAAGCGATACGGCGTGCTGGTGGACTACCGAGGCATCTTGAAGGAGCTGGATACCGCAATCCGCGCCTATCAAGACCTGGAGACACGTACCCAAGGTGGCTTTGACGTGAGTGACCTGGAGGGTCTCTACCACCAGTTCAGCACCGAGTACAAGCAGCTACCGGCCTTGCACGACAAGCTGTGGTCGTTCTTCAAGTCGGTGGTGAACAAGCTCGACCGAGAACAGTACCGCCAGTTGTTGACCCCAAAGTTCGTGAAGGGGTCCGATGGTGAGGACTACGACGAGCGGCAGAAACTGCGCGATGACTTCTACGAGGCCCTGACAGCGTTTGGTCTGTGCTTGCAGACTGCGCTATCAAGCCGCAGCTTCTTCGAGGACAAGAGCTTTTCCGAAGGCTTGATTGCCCGGTACAAGGCCGATCTGCGCTTCTTCACCGAACTGCGGCAGACGGCACGCCGCGACGCCATGGAGATCGTGGACTACAGCGCTTATGAGGAGCAAATCCGCAAGCTGGTGGACAAGCAGGTCATTGGCACCGAAGTGCGTGAGCCCGAGGGCGTTTACCTGGTGCACCAATTGGGCAAGGCCGAAGACCCGAAAGACTGGTCAGAGGAAAAAACGCGCAACGAAACGGACATGATCCGCACGCGCCTGCGCAAGACCATTGAACAAGAACTGGCCGAAGACCCGTATGCACAAAAGGTGTTTGGCGAGCTGCTGAAGCAGGCCATCGCCGAAGCAGAGGCCATGTTCGACCACCCACTGAAACAGTACGCCTTGTTTCAGACCTTTGAGCAGCAATTGGAATCCCGCGTCACGCCTGGCGTGCCGGATGTGTTGGCAGACAAGCCACATGCCAAGGCCTACTTCGGCGCGATCCGCCTGGTGCTGGGTGACGAGGCGTTTGCCGCGCTGAGCAGCGATGCGGTGGGTAGTTTGGTGCAGCAAGCCATGGCCATGGATACCGTGGTGCGCGATGCCGTGGCCGAGAACTCGCTCAACCCGCAGAACATCGAAGCCGCCATCCGCAAGGGCTTGCTACCTCTGCTGTTCGGCACGCTGGGCCTGGACAACGCCAAGCTGGTGGTGGAGCAGGTCATTCAGATCACCCGCGTGGGATTGAGCAAGTCTTGAGCATGCAAGACGTTGAGCGCACATCCCAACATCGCTTTGCCTATGGCGGCGAAGTGATCGCCTTCAGCCTGCGCCGCCAGTCATCGCGCACCGTGACGCGCGTTGCCATTCATGTTGAGCCCGACGCGCGCGTGCTGGTAGACGCACCGGACGCCGCACCATTGGCAGACGTGCTGGCTGCGGTGAAGAAGCGCGCACGATGGATCAGCCAGCATGTGGGCGCTGCTAGGGCGCGACGGGCCCACGTGCTCCCCCGCGACTATGTGAGCGGTGAATCGCTGCACTACCTGGGCCGCCGCTATCGCCTGAAAGTCATCGTCAACGCCGACGCCGCCATTGAGGCACGCATGCGCGGTGCATTCATCTCTGTGACAGTACCGGAACACGACCCGAGCACCATCAAGTCAGCACTGGATGCCTGGTACCGGCAGCGGGCACGGGAGCTGTTCGCAGACCGTCTTGCCGCCGTGGCCGCCCCACTACGTTGGGTCAACCAGCTACCACCGACACGCCTGCAGTTCATGACCGTGCAATGGGGAAGCTGTTCCCCATCGGGCCGCATCACGCTGAACCCGTTGCTGGTGAAGGCCCCACGCGAGTGCATTGAATACGTGCTGCTCCACGAACTTTGCCACCTGCTTCACCACAACCACAGCCCAAAGTTCTACCGAACTCTGGACCGCCACATGCCGAACTGGCGAGCGGTGAAGGAGAAACTGGACAACATGGCGGAAGAAGTGTTCCGCGCCTGAAAATTATTTCAAAAAACCAAGTGAAGGGAGAGTGCCATGGCGAGTTCAGGAGCCCCAGTACGGCTTAGCGTTAGCGTTTACCTGCTGAGAGCATCCAAGGTCACGGAGGCACGTCAACAACTAACTGCCGTTAGTGCGTCAGTCTCTCCCTTGGTCGAGTCGGTTCCCGACGGCATTTTTATGGCGCTGCCTTCTGACGCGGAGCCTCCAAAATGGTTGGGGCAAGTTTCCAGTTTGCTACTGCCGAATGCAGCACCCCAACTTGAAAGCCAGTCTCCAGGTGGCATCCTTTGGGTACCGAGGAACGGCAAGACCTTCGTTTTTACTTTTGGATATGGCCACTCCAAGGTCAAGGATGAGTGGGTCGATCCGGAATTCGGCAAGACCGTCGCCTTGGCAGTGGTTCCACAAGTTCAAGTCCGCGAGGTCAGGGCCGAGCAGGTGTTTGCAAAGCGGCACATTGCGAACGAGCGAGCACCAAGGGCATCTGCCGTTCGCGAGTTTGGTTTTGAACCTGATCGCGATTTGGTCGCTGCGGTTGAAGGTGTCCCAGAATCCACTTACTTCCCGCTCCTGGGTACAAAGGTACGCGGAGGCGTGTCGTTCAAGTTCGACATGGACGTTGCCAAACTGCTCGACACACTGGATCAAATCATTGAGCGATTCGACTCAAACGATCACCGTGTCCGTTGGCCGCAAGCCAACAATCTCGTCCCCGTTCGCGATGAGGCCACGATTGACCAACTGGACGCACTGCTGGCAGGCATTCTGGCCGGACCCAACCCTGAGAGCGCGATCACTTTTGCCGCGCCGACCGAACGCAGCGGTGACAAGCCATATCCCCAACATTTCGTCATTGGACGGATGCGCGCCAACCCTGCCACCTCCCCTTACTTGATGTTTTCAAGTTGGCAGCGACATGTTTTGTCAAAGGGCGAGGCAGTCGATCTGGATGCAGCCAAGACCACGCGAGTTCATCTGCTGGATGAAGATAAAGAGGAAATTGACACCTGCTCAATTTATGCCTGCATGGGTGTCGAAGTTTCCCACGGCGGCATCACTCATGTCCTGTCATCTGGCTCTTGGTACGCAGCAGATCGACAATTCATCGCCAGTACAAATCAAGTCTTGGGGACGATTGGCGCACCGAAACTTGGCCTTTTGGCGTGGAACATGGCAGACCATGAGGGGCCTTACAACGAGAAGGCTGCGAATGCAGATCCAGACCTTTGGCTCTTTGACAAGGAGCTTGTCCAGTTTGGTGGGGGGGCATCGCGTTTCGAGTTCTGCGATGTCATGCACTTGCCGTCCAAGACACTGTACTTCGTCAAGCATCCTACTGCCTCAGCGGGCGTGAGCCACCTGTGTGAGCAGGTACGTCGCACCGCGGAGACGTTTTTTGACACCGACCCGTCTTACCGACAAAAGCTGGCTGCCAGAGTGAATTCCGTCGGAAAAGGCTGGGACACCACATGGCTCGCAAGTCAACCCAAACGGCATGAATGGAATCTGTGCATGGTCTTGATGGGAAAGCAGCTCAATGACCTGCCGTTCTTTGCA
The DNA here is from genome assembly GCF_058791075.1 of Curvibacter sp. EU05-FHT14A10. Lineage (NCBI taxonomy): Bacteria > Pseudomonadati > Pseudomonadota > Betaproteobacteria > Burkholderiales > Comamonadaceae > Curvibacter > Curvibacter sp. EU05-FHT14A10. Next base: position 337,248 of record NZ_JBYTDE010000004.1, on the reverse strand, counting down.
AAATGCGGCATATCCCGATTGGTCGGGGAATTGGAGCGGCGAGGGTTCATCGTATCTTTTCAGGCAGTTTGAGGCGCTACTCGGAAGTAGTCCTGATTCAACCTATTTCTCGGTGAACGTTGCTCCAGGCCTGAGTTCGACCGACTACAAAAGGGAGCGAATGCGCCGCTGCTCCACCACGCGCAGGTACTTTTGCAAGGACTGAATGCCCCGGTGCTGGGTCACTTGGGCGATCTCGGCAATAGGCCGCTGCATCGCCGCTGCCGTTGTCACAAAGCCGGCCCGAGCCGAATGTGAACTGTAGTCACTGGGGTCGCGCCCCGACAGCGCCACCGCCTGCTTGATGATGCGGGCAACCGAACTTACGTGCATGCGGGTGGTGCCGACCACTTCGCCCTGGCTGACACTGCGAAACAGATAGCCCCCATCCACACCTGCGACTTTGCGCCAGTGCTCGATGGCCCGCACCGGACACACCATGCCCATTGCGAAGGGGATGCTGATGGTGGCTCCACGTTGTTGCTGGTCGGTCTTGCTCTTCGGCAAAAACAGGTCCAACCCGAATTCGTGTGGTGTCAGGTCCTCCACGCGAACGTCCACCGCCGAATGCCGCCGCAGTGCGCCGCTGAACATCAGCAGCAGCAACGCCACGTCCCTGGCCGCACGAATGGGCTTCTGGCGCTGTTGAACCGCAGCCACCACCATCAGCAAGTCATCGCGCACCAGCGGTTTCACGGCGCGCTGTGCCGCCCCAACGGTTCTGACTAGGCCCGAATACACCTTCTTCACTCGGGCGTCGATAGGCGATGGCAATCCACGGTCCTTGTGCCACGCGTGCAGGGAAATCATGCGGCGCTGGATCGTGGCGGGCTTGAGCTTGCTGGCCACCTTGACCAACCAGTCCACCGCATCGGCTGGTGTGGCGGGCAACGGGTATCCCATGGCCAGGTAGTAGGCGATGTCGCCCGCATAGGCTTTACGGGTGGATGCTGCCAAACTGGCCTCTGCCAAGTCATCGGCGGTCATGGTGGCGATGCCGGTCGGGGTTGTATCGGTGCTCTGGCTCGGGTTTCTTGACATGGTTACCTCTTGGTTTGGTGCGCGTTTTGCGCACGCGAGCACGCGCGTGAATTTGTGTTTTACGCGCACACTTCAAAAAACGAAAGCCGCGACGGTGCGCGGCTCGGTGGGGAGTGATCGTGGCGACGGCAGACCTGCCTGCCATCCCTTGCGGCTCATTCCTAGTAGTCGGCGGGCATGAGTACGCAGGTGCTGAGCCTGCGGCCATCGTCATCCGCTGCTTCAGTGATGACCCAAACCCGTTCATGACTATCGCCCACCTCGTAGGCCGAGAAGATGCGCGCACCGGTCTGCAATGCCATCACGTTGCTGGCCTGGTCGTCGGCATCCAGCGAACCAGGGTCGAGGTACAGGTGCCGCCGCACCAATTCGAGCGGCGAGACGCCGACGCCTTCCAACAGGGCCAGCGCGGCGGGGGTGGCAACCACTTTGCCAAGCTCAAACCTGGGACTGCCGACGGCAGGTGGCAGCGAGCATGGCTGTTTCGATATGGATTCGTTCATTTGCGTGTCCTTGATGATGGAGTGATGCCATCAGGCGCACGCACACGGCGACACGCAGCCAAGCCTTTGCGGGCTTGGCTGTGCAACGTCAGGGATCAATTGGGGGTGGGTACGCCAGTGGCGTTGGCTCGGCCGCCGCCGGTGCTTGCCGCATGGCGGCTGGTGTGGTGGCGTGAGCTGGTGATGATTTTCGCAGGCGACTCGCGTGGTCGCTGATCGCGATAACTTTGTGCAGATCAATCATCCGGCCCCTTTTTGGCGGCATCCTGTACTCGCTTGATCCCCTGAAGTCGCTTCGCATGCGGCTTAACCTTCTCAAGCACGAGCTGTGTTGCTTCTGGGGTCAACCACTTCGGGCCTGCTTGGGACCGAACATGCTCCGCCTTGTGCAGCAAGGCCTCACGCTGCTCCCACGTGGCGTTGTTGCCATAGGCAAGCTTCGCTGCCTCTTCCACCAGTTTCTCAAAGGGACTGGAATGCCCGCCCATCGAGTAAATGTCCTGCTGAGTGACAGAGGCAACCTCAAGCACAACCTCGCTTTGGGTATTGCCATAGCGCCCAGCGCCATCGTGATAGGCGACGATGCTGCCTTTGTGCTGCTCCAGCGCCGAGCAAAAGGCCGGATCCTGATACAACTCACGCAGATTAACAATGACGCTTCCTGGCTCGGGATGAACGCACAGGATGACTCCTTGGTAATCCTGCCCCTGGGGTGGCACGCCTCCCTTGAATCCTTTTGAAATCTCAATGTCGAGCGTCCAAGAGGAAATTTTTTCGGGTAAACGATTCTCCCCAATGAGTTTCCAAACACCACCTTTCGGCAAAGCAACTTGCCTGAAACAACACAGCAAACAGGAACGGTACCTATCAGGAATAGTCGCGCACACGTCCCTCAGTTTCGCTCCGCGCTTCATGTTTTGCTTAGCGTCCCCTCCACGCTGCCAATCGCTGATTGCTTGGAGAAATTCGAGGGTGAACGGATTAGGCATGTCAGACATGGTACCGGCTTCAATAGCGCGAGGCCGTTTATCCGTGGCACATGGAGGCATTGACGACGCGGCCACTGGTGTCGAGGATCGGTTGCCGAGAAATTTACGAGAATCATTCGGTGCCGTGTCGTGATCGAAATCAGTGCCTACGGGAGGATATCGACGTGCTGCTTTTGGCACGCTTTTCCCGATAGGACTGATATGAACACGAAGACTTCCACCCCGGCCGGCCCCGCATCGCCGATGACTCCTGCTGCGGCTTCCCGCATTCAGGGAGCGACGGCCAAGTGCAATGGCGGCGGCGTTGCCAAGGGCAGCTTTGCGGCGCGCGCGCAGAGTTCCGCCGCGAAGGGTGGCAAACGCTAAATCGGCACGGGCGGCATCCCTGCCGCCCTGTCCAGACAAAACAGATATGAAGACCTACGTTTTTCCCCAGCTCGGCTTGCTGCTCCGGGCACTCATCACCAGTGCGGGCTACCGTCGCCGAATCACCGACCTCGGCCTGGACAAAGACCTTGACGACTTGGCATCCGACTCACGCCCGGGCTCATCGTGCGACTTGATGCAGCAAATCGAAGACGCCGTTCAGCGCGATATGGCAGCGGACTGCGGGGTGCAGTGGGCACAATTCTTCCGCTTGGCTTGGCACAAAACGCGCGATGCCATTCAGCAGTCCGTTCGGTCGGTCGATACCGGCCCCATCGCTGATGAATCAGGGTGCGAGGTGGTTCGCCTCGGCTTTGAGGTTCCGATGTTGTCGGGCCTTGTGAGGCTGGTGGCTCACCAACACCCTGGCATTGATATCGACTCCTGGTGGACCAGTCCAGTGGCAGCCTGGGTCAAGCTGGCAGCGAACGTCGCAAAGTTGACCGAAAGCGAAGCTGTGTCACGTCTTCATGAAACTCCCAGGACAACGGAGCGTTGGATGGCTGGCGAGCCCACCCGTGAGTTGCAGTGGCCCTTCCGCACGACCGTGTTACAGGTTCTTGGCGGCAACAGCGACAGGAAGCAGCACTCGCCCCTGGATGTGGACCAGCTCACTGGCTGGCTGACCTTCGCCGTCGCCTTCCAGTCGCTGCCCATAGAGACCCGGGAACTCGTACGGCGAGATTTCGAGCTGAGGCGGCAGCATCCATGGTCGCTGCAAGAGTTCCTGACCAAACTGACTCACCAGAGTCTGATTACTGGGGCACAGCCAGTTCGCGAATTGGCAGTTCCGCTTCTGACCCAAATCGAGCTGCATTTCTCAGTGGAACTGCGTAACCTTGATGCAGCACAACGTGATCTGAACAGCTTTCAACGCCTTATCGAGCAGGAATCCCCGCATTGGCGACGGTCGTATCAGCACATCCACGACTGGTTCGCTGGAAGACTCGCCGCAATAAAGGGCTGCGAGGCCGATGCGTTGGACCTCTATGCAAGAGCCATTGAGGGAGTCTGGTGGTTCGGTGGCCCGAACCAACTGCCGATGCTGAACGAGGCACTGCTGTATGCAGTAGGCGTGGGCGACAGCGTCGCGGCCAAACACTACTGGGACAAGACATTCATGCTGGGCCTCAACCGATGGCCGAAGCGACCGCTCGATGAACAAGAGCGCCGCCGACTGGCCTTCGCATTCGAGCGCCAGTTTTCACCCCAGAAGGCGAAGGATCGAGTTCCACCACCGGTCGAATTCATCTTGAGGGAGACACCCTTTGAACTCAGCCAGGAACAGTTGAAGAATCCGAACCGTAAGGTGAAACACGCCGAAGGGCGAACTCGGCGAACACCATTGATGGACGCCGCACGCGAGGGCTCACTCGCTGAGGTCAAGCGCGCTGTTGCAGCCGGTGGTGATCCGAACGACTTCATCAAGGAATCCGGGGAGGGGCCACTCACCTATGCCATGCGCCGGGCGTGCGACCGGGGTGATCCGGTCATCATGAACTACTTATTGCAGCTCGACTTGTCGAAGGAAACGGTCAACCGCCAGGCGTCTACCAGCCGCGAAACGCCACTGAAGATTGCCATCGAGATGGCCGACGCGGCAGCCGTCGAGCGGCTGATTATGTTGGGGGCCGATGTCGAACAGGCCAGCGACTATGTGCCGTCGGCGCTCTGTTACGCGATGCTGCTCTTGCACGGCAGCATTCACCGTACCGACACGACCCAAGAAACAGCGTACCTGGCGGGAAAGACCAGGGCCGACGTCCACGACGCCAAGGACGGCGCCGCACTGGACATCGAACTGGCCACGCGACGTCAGAGGCAAGCAGCTCTCCGTGACGCGTCGCCGAGAAATCGCGCCATCTTCGATGCTGTGATGGAGCACTACATCCGGCCCGCCGCGCCACGTCGCAAGGTGGTTCTCACGCTGCTGAAATGTGGCGCCGACGCCAACCGACGCTACAAGGTCGAACCTCACGATCTGGCCGAATGGACGCCAACCCTGTTTGCTGCGCAGGTCGGAGACATCGACATGTTCAAGTCTTTGATCGAGCATGGCGGGAACCCGGACTTGCAGTTGATGCAGTCGTCCGCGCTGGAACGTTATGACGCCCTGTGGGTTGCAGTGGACCACGGGCGCCATGCCATCGTGGATTTTCTTGTGAAGCGCGCAAGTGGTTCAAGGAGCGGCTGAGTAGCGCACCGACTTTTCCAGAATTCGGTTCGGCGCCGTGTCGGGACTTTGCAGTGCCGAAATCAGATCCTCCTGTTGTTGCATCAACGGGGGGACTTTCATGCGCTACTGTCGGGACAAACAGATCAACAAGTTGGTCGCAGACCTTGTGCGCGAGGGTTGGCAGTTCAGCCGAGGCAAACACGGCAAGCTGCGCACCCCGTCTGGCAATGGGTTCGTGACAGTCCCCAGCACTCCGAGCGACCACCGAACGTTCCAGAACCTCTGCCGGGACATACGCATCCAAGCCAAAAGGATTTCGCTCGTGGCGATGACAACTCCGCTGGACCATAATTCACACAAACATTTAGGGAGTGAGAATTTTGAACACCGATTTTGACAATACATGTCGCAGTTTGATGGCGCGAGTCTGCAACTCTGACAATCCATCGGAAGCTCTGTCCGTGTACCGCGCGGCGGCCCCCTTCCTAAAGGACTGCAGATTCGTGCTCGCATCAAAAAGTGGTGCTACGCCAGGGTTTGCGGTAAATAGGACATTCTCCAACGGGGCATCAGTCCGAAGTCTCTTCAAGACTAATAACGTGCTCGTTTTGGACGACACCACAGTTGCCGAAATGGACAAGGGAACAGCAACCTACCCCATTGACTTTTCGATTTCGCTAGATACACAAGCGTTGAGCTACCTGGCCCCGCACCTTGCCGGCAAGATCGCAGGCATACCTCTGGATTTCAAGGAGGTCTTTGAATTCATTGCGCGTGATGATGTGCATGTCGACCCAATCCCCTACATGCTCGAAAATCTTCATAACCTTGAAAGTGAGGGTGCTGCTGCAAAAATTCTTGAGAAGCTAAAGGCGTACGAGGTGCTGCGAACCATTGACTTGAATTGGCTGAGTAGCCGAGGCGAGGCTCGGTCGACACTTTCGTCAATCGAACTGACTAAGCGCGCGAATGAATTACTCTCACGAATGCAACAAAATAGGGCGGATAGCTCACTGATGACAGAAATTTCTTTCCGTCACCAGTTTATGTATATCCAACTATTAAAAATGGCTTGCATTCAATTGAAGTCGCCAAGCCAGAGTATCAATAAGAAAATGGCAAGTTATGCCGAATTCTGCGACTCCCGACTCGCAACTATGAGTGGCCGAGAAACTGCAATCGCACGAGCGTATTTTGAACGTGGCCAGCAGTTGGAATTTTTCGGCAAAATTCAAAAGAAAGGCAAAGACTTGTTCGGCACGCTAGATGGGATGGCGTGGGACTTGTGGCACGTTCAACAGTTGGAAATAGCGATGACCCTCAAACCCGATGAGAACGCACGCTACTTTTTCCCGGCCCTGCTCACATTTGACAAAAGATTCATTGAGATAATGGATTTGTACCCCCTCAAGGCTTGTGCCTATCGGACAAACGACCCGGAACCTATGCCTTTTTTTGATGGTGACTTTTTCGATCTCGTTGCAACAGATTCAAATTCAAGGGACGAGTTTATCGAACGTTTCTACTCATCAGCTGCGAGAGATTCACGTGTAAAGCGGCGGGAATCTGCGAAGTCCGAAATTCCCAACCTCATTGTGGAATTGGAGGCTGACTTAGGTCACGTTGCGAATGTAGAACCGCCGCTTCGGACCGCTTTCAGTATTAGCTGATCCTAATCTCAGGTCCATGGCACACTTGCGGCACAGTGACACTGATCGTCAGTGAAAACCTGCGACAATTGAAACGACGTCGGGCATCAGAGGCAGTTGATTTCATTAGCCCTCAGTTGTCGTCAGATGTCATCCGTTTAACCTTCGAATTGATTCGTAATGAGAAGGTCGGGTGTTCGATTCATCTCTCCGGCACCAAATGGAAGCCCCAGGTTCGCAAGAGCCTGGGGCTTTTTGTTTTCCGGTGGTGCTCAGGGCCTCAAAGAGGTGCCGTGCATGCCAGGGCCTGCTATACAGAACTGGGCGAACAAGCCCTTCACCCGACGCGCTTACTCAAGGCCCAGATGCAGGCCCCCACAGCCAGAAGATCAGCCACATCCCTGTCATAACCTTCTGCCTTGGGATCCAGCCGTTCCAGCAGTGAGGCGATGTTGGCAATGGCCACGTCCGGGTCCGCGGCCCCACCGCTGGCTTCGGTCTCCAGGATTCTGAGCATGGCGTCGGGTTGTTTCATGGCGTTAACAGGGCGGTTGAGGCTGGCGTTGTGGCAGACACCCAAGGATAGCGAAGCCTTCAGCAGGCGTCACGTCAACGCTGTTGCGACCACCCCGTAAATCGCTTGTTGGCCCTCATCTCGGCGATCGGCCCACCTCAGCGAGGGCACGTGGTGGCAGGTTCGGGCAGGCCTCAGTTTCTCAGAAGGGGCCCAATCTCAAGCCCAGAAAGACGAGGTAGCGCTTCTCACAGCCATGGCATTCAAGGTGCCGACTCCCCGGGAGAAACCGCATCCACAGGTCGCGGGCCACGCGAAACAAGGGCTCGTGACAGCGGCTGCAACGCGGCCTGCTTTCATGCCTGAGCGCTGTGTTGGATGAAACTGTGCTCATGAACGACCTCCTTACCGACCTCGGTCATGTCGAACAGACACGCCGCCGCATGCGATTGCTGCGTTGCAACATGTTACGCCTCCACCGTGACAAGCCCAAGAATTTCTGCGAAAGGGCCAGGGGTAAGGGGACTCCCCCCTCAGACCGAAGTCACCTTGAAACGTATCTGCTCAACCACTTACCAAAATTGGGCGATGCGCGCCCTGTTCAGGTTTGCCAAACTCGCGCGAACCGCAGGGAGAACGACAACGTGACAGCAGACTTTTCATTTGAAGATGGCGGCTACCTCATCGAGGTGTACGCCAGCGAGGTACAGCCCGGGCAATGGAAGGTTCATTCCGTTTTCCAGCGCCTGAGTGACCTGGATGATGACCACGGCATCGCCACCGCGATCCGACATGAGTCCGACGTGATCTTCGAATCGATGCCCCACGCCATGCTGGCGGGTCGCGAACAGGCCAAGCAACTGGTGCGGCAGGGCTCGGTCGGGCTCTGACAGCCGCGTCCAGAGTTCAAACCCCGTCTATGGGCGGGGCCATGGTGATGGCCCCAAAAGGACAACGCAGTTCACATTTGCGGCACCCCACACAACGATCGGCGTCTTGCAAGGCAGAGAATTTGCGCCAGCCCTGAGCCTGCAAACTCAGAAGGTGCAGATGGCACGTTGGCACACACCAGCCACAGCCCGTGCAACGTGTGGAATTGATCACCGGAATCGGAATGGAACGAGAAGGGTTCATGCAAGCCGTGTTAGAAACCAGAAATAGCCAAAGCCCCTGCCGTGACAGGGCCTGTGCAGGCATGAATGCTGCTGCAGTGATGCTTTGGCACCAGAGTGTGGCTTCATGAACGCTATTTTCTTTTTTCCCGTGGCCGTGGCGATCGCCCTGACACCCGGTCCGAATAATTTCTGCGCCCTGAACAACGGCATTCGCCAAGGCGTGGTCCCGGCCTTGGTAGGCACCTGCGGCCGGGTTCTGGCATTTTCGGTGTTCCTGACGGTGTCGGCCGTGGGCCTGGGCGCCATGCTGCTGGCCTCTGAGGCTGCTTTCAGCACCATCAAATGGGTGGGCGCAGCCTACCTTTTCTACCTGGGCTGGCGGGCCTGGCGCAGTCGCGAGTTCAGCGGACTGGCCCAGACGTCGGACACCGCCGACGTACAGGACGCGCCCGCTGCGGCGGTGCAAGCGCGCAGCTGGCGGGCCTTGATACGGCAGGAATTCCTGCTGGGCATCACCAACCCCAAAGCCATCATTTTGTTCGCTGCGATCTTTCCGCAATTCATTGACCCCAGCCAAGCGGCTGTACCTCAATTTGCGATTTTGGGCCCCACCTACCTGGCCGCCGAGTTCGTGGCCAGCCTGGTTTATGCCGCTGGCGGCCTGCAATTGCGCCGCCTCATTACCACCCAGCGGGCCGTCGTGCGACTGAACAAGGCCACTGGGGGCTTCTTCATGGGGGCGGCCGGGCTGCTACTGGCCTCCAACAAATAAAAACAACGCCCCGCCAGACCGGCCACTACGATCCCCGTCTTCCACGTCATAGCAAGGCGAGACTGAGGTGGCTCCAGCCCTGCCCCGCAGGGGTACCTGTTTCTGAGATTGTGTCAAATGTGTAAAGTCTCAGGCACACTCCGAAGGCTTGCCCCCACGCCCGCGCACTTCCCGCACTGATGAGTAAAAGACTGTTCGATTTCACCCTGGCCAGCCTGGCCTCGATCCTGCTGGGGGTGCCCATGTTGCTGATCGGACTGGCGGTGCGACTCAATTCACCCGGGCCAGCGCTTTACTGGTCACTCCGGGTCGGTCGACAGGGCAAGCCTTTTCTGATGCCCAAGTTCCGCAGCATGCGGGTGGGCACGCCCACGGTCGCCACGCACCTGTTGCCCGATCCAGACAGCCATCTGACGCCTTTGGGCCGTTGGCTGCGCCGCACCAGCCTGGACGAACTGCCCCAGCTGTGGTGCATCGTGCGCGGTGACATGAGCCTGGTAGGCCCGCGCCCTGCCCTGTGCAACCAACAGACACTGCATGCGATGCGCGAGACGGCAGGTGTCCATACCCTGGCCCCAGGCCTCACCGGATGGGCCCAGGTGCATGGGCGCGATGACCTGGACGACACCGAAAAGGCCGCCTACGACGCCGAGTACCTGCGCACGCACTGCCTGGCGCTGGACCTGCGCATTTTGTTCCGGACCGCCGTGCTGGTGCTGCGCGGCGAGGGCATACGACATTGAAACCAGGCCCCCCCGACTGACCGCCACCTCAGCAGAACATCAGGGCCAGCAAGGCCGCATCGTCGGCCAGGTTCAGCAAGGCATAGGCCGACAGACGCAGCAGCCAGAACTGCGCCTGCAAGGGCAAACCCTCCAGGGCCAGCCACCCCGAAAGCGGCGCCAGTGCCTCGGACGCGGGCTCGCTCACTCGAAACGCACCCCGGCACGTGCCCCGGCCGGCAAGGCCTGCATGCGGCCCACGACAACGGCCTCGGCAAATCCGGCCTCATGGAAGGCGCTCAGCACAGCGTCAGCGGCCTCAGGCGCACAACTCACCAACAAGCCGCCGCTGGTCTGCGGATCGGACACCAGGGCCTGCTGCCAGGCCTCTGCGCTGCCGGGCCAGGTGATGTCGCCCCCATAAGAGGCCCAGTTGCGGGCCGAAGCGCCGGTCACCACCCCATCATGGGCAAAGCGCTGGGCAGCCTCGATCAGGGGCAAATCAGCCAGGCTGACCTCGGCCTGCAGAGAAGAACCGCGGCACACCTCCAGCAGGTGCCCGGCCAGACCAAACCCGGTCACATCGGTCATGGCGTGAACGCCGGCCAGCCCGCCCAGGGTGCTGCCCACGCGGTTCAAGCGCGTAGTGTGAGCCAACATCTCGGCATAGCCGGCCTCATCGAGCAGGCCTTTTTTGAGTGCGGCCGACAAGATGCCCACCCCCAGCGGCTTGCCCAGGACCAGCACGTCACCGGCCTGTGCGTCGGCATTGCGCCGCACGCGATCAGGGTGCACCAGGCCCAGGGCCACCAGCCCATAGATGGGCTCCAGCAGATCGATCGAATGCCCTCCGGCCACGGGGATGCCGGCCTCACGGCAGATCTCGGCCCCACCGGCCAAGACTTCGCCGATGGTCTCGGGCGACAGCTTCGCGATCGGCATGCCCACCAGGGCCAGCGCCAGGATGGGCGTGCCGCCCATGGCATAGATATCAGACAAGGCATTGGTGGCCGCAATGCGACCGAAATCTCGCGGGTTGTCAACGATGGGTGTGAAGAAATCGGTGGTGGCCACCAGGGCCTGATGGTCATTGAGGCGGTAAACCGCCGCGTCATCGCTGGTCTCCAGCCCCACCATCAACTCGGGCGGCATCAGGCCACGCGGTGCGCGTGACAAAATCTCGCTCAGCAAGCCGGGGGCAATCTTGCAGCCGCAACCGCCTCCGTGGGAAAACTGGGTCAATGCAGGAGTCGAAGTAGTCATGTCTTATTTTCACGTTTTTTGGCGACAGGGACGCTCATGAGCCGCCGAGCCCCCGTGCAGGTCAGCGAGATTGACCAATTCGACGTCGTGATCGATGCCCGCTCGCCCTCCGAGTTTGCACTGGATCACATCCCGGGGGCCATCAATTGCCCGGTGCTCGATGACGAGGAGCGCCGCATTGTGGGCACGATCTACAAGCAGCAAGGCGCCTTCGAGGCACGTCGCGTGGGCGGGGCCATGGTGGCCGCCAACCTGGCCCGCCACCTGAACGAACGATTTGCTGATCAGCCCGCCGACTGGAAGCCGCTGGTGTATTGCTGGCGTGGCGGTCTGCGCAGCGGCTCGATGGTGGCCTGGTGGCGTCTGGTGGGTTGGGATGCCCAGCAACTGGCCGGCGGCTACAAGCGTTTTCGCCAGCAAGTGGTGTCAAACCTGGCCGAGTTGGCGCCCAGGTTGCGGCTGCAGGTGCTGTGCGGCCCCACCGGCAGTGCCAAGACGCGACTGCTGCACGCGCTGGCCGACCAGGGCGCCCAAGTGCTTGACCTGGAAGGGCTGGCCCGCCACAAGGGGTCTTTGCTGGGCGCCGTGCCGGGGCAAGCTCAGCCCTCGCAAAAGGCGTTTGAGACCGCCCTCGACGCGGCGATCCGCCACTTCGACCTGAGCCGCCCCGTGTGGGTCGAGGCCGAAAGTCGAAAAATCGGACGCATTGCCCTGCCCCAGGCCCTGGTGGACCGCATGCGCAGTGCCCCCTGCCTGGAGCTTCAGGCCTCTTTGTCAGAGCGACTCCGTTTTCTTCTGAACGACTACGCCTACCTGGGAGACGCCCCCGAGCAGCTGGCGCAGCAGTTGGAACCCCTGCGCACCCTGCACGGCCATGAGGTGCTGAACCAGTGGCAGGCCTGGGCCCGACAAGGCCAACTCGCGCCCCTGTTCGAAAGCCTGGTCACGCTGCACTACGACCCTCAGTACGCCCGCTCGCAAGCGCTGCACTTCCGTCACTGGCCCGAGCGGGAGTCCCTCCAAGCCGACTCGCTCACCCCGGCTGCGCTGGCCCTGCTGGCCGCCGATGGACTGGCGCAGCGCGAACTGCCCGAGCCGACAGACAAGGCCGCTTATTCATCTGCGTCATGATTTTTCAAGACTGACAGGGTTATGCTTTCGCCTTTGACACCTTTGTCAGTGCCCGGCGTGCTCGCCCCCTCCTGAACCTCATCCATGGCTGAACGATCGCCCTACGAGATTGCCAAGGAAACGCTCAAGCTGCTTTCCGTGCGCAAGCTGCTGCCCTCGCCCGAGAACTACCTGGCGCTGTATCACGAAGTAGCCGGCACCCGGCATGTGCCCAACTTTCCCGAAGAGCAGTTGCGCAGCATCGCCCGGGTGATGCCGGGCCAGACACCAGCCCAGCAACGCCTGCTGGGCCAATTGGACCAGTCCATCCAAACCCGCAACTGGGTGGGCCTGCAGGCCGCCCTGGTGGGCCTGGCCACCCAGCCCCTGGTGAGCACGCCAGCGCACCTGCCGGACAAACCCGCCGTCACGGACGATCTGATGGCCGAGTTGCGCGAACAGATCGCGCGCCTGATCGAAAACACCCTGCCCATGCTGGGCCAGGATGACCCGCGCCTCAAAGAGCAGGCCGAACAACTGCTGACCTTCGCCCGCCAACCAACGGCCGACGTGAGCACCCTCAAACTGATGCTGGGCAACCTCAGCTTCAAGGTGTCCTTTGCGGCCGAAGACCAGATGGCCATCAAGAGCTCCCTGCTGGAGCTGTTGCACCTGCTGTTTGTGAACATCGGCGAGCTGACGGTGGAGGACAGCTGGGTCAAAGGCCAGATCGACGCGCTGGTCAGCGCCACCACGCCGCCGCTCACACTCAGGCGCCTGGACGACGTGCAGGCCCGCCTGAAAGATGTGATTTTCAAGCAAAGCGAAGCCAAGGCCCGCACGCTGGAAGCGCAAGAGCAGATGAAGCAGATGCTCGCGGCCTTCATCGAGCGCCTGGGTCGCATGACAGAACACAGCAGCGCCTACCAGGGCACGATCGAGAACTGCTCGCGCCAGCTGGAATCGGCCCAGACCCTGGTCGACATCGCCCCCGTGCTGCAAGAGGCCATTCAGGCCACGCGCGCCATGTCCATCGACACCTTGCACATGCGCGACGAACTGCGCGAGATGCGTGAGCGCACCCAGCAGGCTGACGAAGCCCTGCGCCGGCTGCAAGAAGAGTTGGACCGCGCCAGCTCGCAGGCGCGCCACGACCCGCTGACTGGCGCACTCAACCGCAAGGGCCTGGACGAGGCCCTGCAGCGCGAGATCGCCCGGGCCCGCCGCCAGGGCACGGCCATGTGTGTGTCGCTGCTGGATCTGGACAACTTCAAGCGCCTCAACGACAACCTGGGCCACGACACGGGCGACGCCGCCCTGGTGCACTTGGCCCAGGTGGCGCGCAGTACCATGCGCCCGCAAGACAGCCTGGCCCGCTACGGCGGTGAAGAATTCCTGGTGGTGCTACCCGACACCGAGCAGGCCAAAGGCGTTGAGGTGATGAAGCGCCTTCAGCGCGAGCTGACCAAGCAGTTCTTCCTGAAAGACAACGAAAAGGTACTGATCACCTTCAGCGCGGGCGTCGCGCAGGTGGGGGCCGACGAGGAAACCACCGAAGCCATCAAGCGTGCCGACCAAGCCATGTACCTGGCCAAACGGTCCGGGAAGAACCGTGTGGTTGCGGCCTGAGCTGCCTCGGCGCGCGTGGCTGCAAGCCCTGCTGCTGGGCAGCGCGGCTCAGCCCTGGCAGGCCTGGGCCCAGCGCAACACCCCGGCGGGCCTGGCCGCCGATCCATTTGGCCTGGGCGTGGCCAGCGGCTCACCCAGCCATGACAGCGTGGTGCTCTGGACCCGCTTGTGCACTGACGGCCTGGGTCCGAACCAAGTCACTGTGTCATGGGAACTGGCCGAGGACGATCGATTTGCCCGGGTGCTGCAACGTGGGCAGGCCTCAGCCCAGGCCGAGTTGGGCCACAGCGTGCATGTCGAGGTCAAAGGCCTGCAGGCCGAGCGCTGGTACCACTACCGCTTCATGGTCGGCGACGCGGTCAGCGCGGTGGGCCGCACGCGCACTTTTCCGGCCCCAGACGCACTGGCCCCGCGGCTGCGGCTGGCATTTGCCTCTTGCCAGCGCTGGGAGCACGGCCACTATGCGGCCTGGCGTGACGTGGCCACCCGCAGCCCCGACCTGGTGGTGTTTGTGGGCGACTACATCTACGAATACGCCTCGCCCCCGGGCGGCCCCACCCCCCAGGCCAAGACGCCGATCCACCGCGTGCACGCGCTGCGCCGGGCTCAGACCCTGGCCGACTACCGCGACCGCTATGCGTTGCACAAAAGCGACCTGGCCCTGCAGGCGGCCCACGCAGCCTGCCCCTGGCTGCTGACCTGGGACGACCACGAGGTCGAGAACGACTACGCCGGCGATCGGGGTCGCGACAGCAGCGGCGCCGACTTCCTGCGCCAGCGCAGCGCGGCCTACCAGGCCTTCTATGAAAACCAGCCCCTGCGCGCCTCGGTGCTGCTGCACGGTCTGCAAGGCCTGACCCGGCCTGACGCCTTGCGCCTCTACCAGCGCAGCGACTTCGGGCGCCTGGCGCGTTTTCACCTGCTGGACGACCGCCAGTACCGTGCCGTGCAGGCCTGCCGCGAAGCCGCCAGCAGTGGTGCCGGCACTGTGCGCGCGGGCCGCTGTGCCGAGCTGAACGATCCGACCCGCAGCCTGCTGGGCCCGGCCCAGGAGCAGTGGCTGGCCCAGGGCCTGGCTCAGGATGCCGGCCCGCTGGGGCCGCGCTGGAGCGTGATTGCGCAGCAAACCCTGTTCTCGCCGCGCCACTATGGCGGCGCCAGCGCGGCCGCCCGGGCCGATGAACCCACCCCCACCGACCCCTGGGACGGCTACCCGGCGGCCCGTCAGCGCCTGTTGGCCGACCTGCAGGCCACGCCGCCGCGCAACACCGTGCTGATCGGTGGCGATGTGCATCAGAACTACGTGTGCCGGGTGCAGGCCGACCCCGATCGGCCCGATTCACCGGTGCTGGCCAGCGAGTTCTGCGGCACCTCGATCAGCTCACACTCCAGCGCCACGCTGGAGCGCGCCGCCGCCCTGCGGCGCGACAACCCGCACATCCTGCTGGCCCGGCCAGACCAGCGCGGCTACGCCTGGGTAGAGCTGAGCCCGCAACGCTGGCAGACCACACTGATGGCGGTGGATGACCCGGGCCGCGCCGACAGCCCCGTGCGCCCTCTGGCCCGCTTTGTGGTCGAAGATGGCCGCGCCGGGCCTCAGCCCGACACGGTTTAGCTCAAGCCTCAGACGTCGATCGCGCCGGCCGAGCCCGCCTGCTTGCGCAGTTCGAACTTCTGGATCTTGCCGGTACTGGTCTTGGGCAGTTCGCCAAACACCACCGCACGCGGCACCTTGAAGCCGGCCAGGTGCTTCTTGCAATGCGCCACGATGTCTTCGGGCGTGGTCTCAGCACCCGCCTTCAGCTCGACAAAGGCGCAAGGGGTTTCGCCCCAGCGTGCATCGGGCTTGGCCACCACCGCGGCGGCCAGCACGTCGGGGTGGCGATAAAGCACGTCTTCGACTTCGATCGAAGAGATGTTCTCGCCACCCGAGATGATGATGTCCTTGCTGCGATCCTTGATCTTGATGTAGCCGTCCGGGTATTGAACCGCCAGGTCGCCGCTGTGGAACCAGCCCCCGGCAAACGCCTCTTGCGTGGCCTTGGGGTTCTTCAGGTAGCCCTTCATGGCGATGTTGCCGCGGAACATGATCTCGCCCATGGTCTCACCGTCCTGCGGCACCGGCTGCATCGTCTCGGGGTCAAGCACGCGCACATCGCGCTGCAGGTGGTAGCGCACGCCCTGGCGAGCGTTGAGTCGGGCGCGATCGCCGATGTCCAGCGCGTCCCAGGCTTCGTGCTTGGCGCACACCGTGGCCGGTCCATACACCTCGGTCAGCCCATAGACATGGGTCAGGTCAAACCCCATCTGCTCCATGCCCTCGATCATCGAGGCCGGCGGCGCGGCGCCCGCCACCATCGCCCGGATGCCGGCCGGCACACCGGCCTTCAGGGCGGCCGGTGCATTCACCAGCAGGCCGTGCACGATGGGTGCACCACAGTAATGGGTGACACCGTGCTCGCGCATCATGGCAAAGATGGCCTCGGGGTCGACCCGGCGCAGGCACACGTTGACACCGGCCCGCGCGGCCACTGTCCACGGGAAACACCAGCCGTTGCAATGGAACATGGGCAGGGTCCAGAGGTAGACCGAGAACTTGGGCATGTCCCACTCCAGCACATTGGAGATGGCATTCACCGCGGCACCACGGTGGTGGTAAACCACCCCCTTGGGGTTGCCTGTGGTGCCGCTGGTGTAGTTCAAGGCGATCGCATCCCACTCGTCTGCGGGCAACGGCCAGGCATATTCAGGGTCACCACTGGCCACAAACTGGTCATAGGTGGTTTGCCCGAGCCGCAGCGGGGCCTCGCCATAGAGGGCATCCTCCACATCGATCAGCAGCAGCGGGGTCTGGGCCTGGCGCAGCGCCAGAGCCTTTTGCACCACCAGGGCAAACTCGGGGTCGACGATCAGCGCCTTGGCCTCGCCATGGTCCAGCATGAAGGCAATGGTTTCCGGGTCAAGCCGGGTGTTGAGCGAGTTGAGCACGGCCCCGGCCATGGGAACCCCGAAATGGGCTTCGACCATGGGCGGGGTGTTGGGCAACATCACGGCCACGGTGTCGTTCTTGCCGATGCCGGCACGGCTCAGGGCGCTGGCCAGCTGGCGGCAGCGTGCGTAGGTCTGAGCCCAGGTCTGGCGCAAAACCTGCTCACCACGCCCGTGCACGATGGCCAGGCGGTCGGGGTAGACCTGGGCTGTGCGCTCGATGAAGCTCAAGGGGGTGAGACTGGCGTGATTGGCTTCGGTGCGAGGCAGATCCTGGTCATAAAAGGCGGTCATGAGGTCTCCTGAAGTGCGAAATAAGACAGTGCGGGCTGCGCTGGTTTCATTTTGCGGCGACAGCCTTACGCGGGCGTTTCAACCCACAAGGGCCTGAGCCACTCAGGCCGCCGGCCGACTGAGGCGCCCGCTTTGCTTGGCTCGGTACATGGCCGCATCGGCGTCGGACAGCAGGCTGCGCACATCGTGCCCGTCACGCGGATACAGGCTGATGCCCACACTGGCGTGCACCTGGATCGGCAGCCCCTGGTGCAGCACGGGCTGCAGAAACTGGGCCTGCAGCTTGGCCGCGATCGGGTCGGCATCCGCCTCGCCCTGCAGCCCTTCGCACACCACCACGAATTCATCGCCGCCCATGCGGCCCACCAGATCTCCGGCGCGCAGGTCATCGCTCAGGCGCTGGGCCACAGCACGCAGCACGGCATCGCCCACCTCATGGCCCAGGCCATCATTGATGTTCTTGAAGTGGTCCAGGTCCACGAAAAGCACCGCACAGACCAGGCCCGAACGGTCGGCCCGGTCCAGGGCCTCGGCCAGGCGCGCTTCCACCATGCGCCGATTGGGCAGGCTGGTCAGCGGGTCATGGTGGGCCAGGTGGTCCATGGCGTTGTGGCGACTGCGCAGTTGCGACATCTGCAGCCAGACCTGCTCCTCCATGTGCTGGAAGCCACGCGCCAGCTCACCGATCTCATCATGACGCTCGACTGGCAGCCCCATCACACGCTGCCCCTTGCCCATGCTGCGGGTGGCCGCCACCATCGCCTTCAGGGGCTCCGTGACCACCCGCGACACCAGCACCGCCATCAACAGGGCCGCCAGACACACCAGCAGCAGCACCTGGACGATGCTGCGGCCCAGGAGCGGTGTATCGCCCTCGATGACGCTGAGCGTCTGGGCCAGCCCGAGCACCAGGAAACGCTGATCCACCTCGGCGCCGACCGGCAAACGCACAAACGCCGCCGCCAGGGGTTCGCCATAGGCATCGCTGGCCCGGGTGACCAGCGACTGGACCCGCCCATTGATCAAGCCCTGGGCCTCGGGAAAGGTGTCCTGGATGAACACGCGCTGCCCACGGTCAAACCCGAAGGTCTGGCTGGCATCCGGGTGCATCAGCCAATCCCCCCAGCGGTTGCTCATGTAAAGCTGGAAGCCGCCCGGCAGATTGGACATCACGTCCTGCAGAAAAGGCCGGGCCGCCACTTGCAAGGCCACCACACCCAGGGTACGCCCCTGAAACACCACAGGTGCCGACACCGTGAATGAGGGCATGTCGTTGGCCCCCGGAGACTCGTCATGGTTGACCGCGAACTCAGACAGATACACCTGCCCGGCCGGCTGGGCCAGGGCCTCGAAAACATAGGGGAAATGCCCCTTCTCCCGCATGTCACGCTCCGGCGCACGCTGCAGCGCCTCGCCCTCGCGCAGCACCCGCACCCGCTCCAGGCCATGCTCCCGCGCAGTGATCAGCCGCAGTTGCAGGTAGGCGGGATGGGAGGCCAGCAGGGCCTCGAAAGCTTGAGCCATGACCTCACGGTCGGCTTGCGGCGCACGGCCATGAGCCCCTGCCCCCTCTTCCAGCAAGGACCGGGCGGCCGCATGAGCCGCCAGCCCCAGGGCGTCTCGCGAGACGCTTTGCAGGCTGGAATGCAGGTGACGCGCCAGCACCTCGGTCGTGCTCAACAGGTAGCGCTCGGCGCGCTCGGTCATCATGGCGCGACTGCTCACAAAGGTGTAGTGGCTGGCCAGGCCGGCAGCAAACGCGCTGAAGGCCACCAACAGCAGGCTCAGCCGCAGGGCAATGCCGCCGGGCTTCATGCTGCCAGCCTCTCGGGCCGCTCGCCGTCCCGGATGCGCTGCCAGAGCGCCGCCCGGCGGGCTTCGTCCTCGACGGGCTCCAACCACAGCAGCGAGGCGCCGGAAGCCACCTCAGGCGGCTCTTCCAGCGTGTTGGCCAGTCCCTGACGCTGACTGAATGTACGGCTGACCTCAGCCGACAACATGGTGTCGATCCAGCGCGCGGCCAAGGTCAGGCTGCGGGCCTGGCGGGTGATGGCCCAGCAGTCCAGCCATGCCAGGGCGCCCTCGCGCGGCAGGGTATAGCCCACATCCAGGCCCTGATCACGCAACAGCTTGAGTTGCTGGCGACCGTAGTTGGCAAACATCAGGGCCACCTGATGACGACGGAACAGATCGGCCGACTCGTCCGGCTGGGTGTAGAAGGCCCGCACATTGCGGCGCAGGGCCACCAGATGCCGGGCCAGAGGGCCAAACTGGCTGGCAGGGATGCGAAACGGCGGCAGGCCGGACGACTGCGCGGCAATGGAGAAATTGTGCGCACTGCCGTCAAATGCCAACACCTTGCCACGCCAGCGCTCGTCCCACAGCGCCTGGATCGAATCCGGCGGACGGGTCATCTGACGGCGATCGAAGATCAGCCCCATCTCGGCATAGGTGAAAGGCATGCCGAACAGCTGAGACCCCTGCATCAGGCCCGGAATCGATTCACGCTTCAGAAAACGGGGCAGTTGGGCGGCCGCCTGGGGAATCCAGGCCAGCGGCAAAGGCGACAACTGATTCAGGGCGCGCAAGCGCTGCAACTCGACCGTGTTGGCCGCCAGCACGTCAAAAGGTGGCCCACCAGTGTCGGGGTCGCGCCGGGCCAGGCGTTCACGCAGCACATCATCAGACCCCACGATGGTGAGCTCAACCCGGACCTCAAAGTGACGCTCAAAGGCCTTGACGATGTCAGCATCTGCGTAGCCTGGCCAGGCCAGCACCCGCAAGACGCGACTGGTGTCAGCCACCCCACCCTCGCCCGAGCCCTGGGCGCAGGCACCTCCGCTGGCCCAGACGACAGTCTGCGCCAGTCCCGCACGCCAGAAGGCGCGCCTTCCAGCCGAGGGTCGCATGCCGCTTGTCATATAAGGTGTTCCGTCCGCCTGACAGTTTAAGGGGACAATAGGCGGGTGACGATCCCCCAGTCTTTCATCCAGGAACTTCTTGCCCGCACCGATGTGGTGGACATCGTGGGTCGCTACGTGCCCCTGAAGAAAGCCGGGGCCAACTTCATGGGCCTTTGCCCCTTCCATGGCGAAAAGTCGCCCTCCTTTTCAGTCAGCCCGTCCAAGCAGTTTTTCCATTGTTTTGGCTGCGGCAAGAATGGAAACGCCATCGGCTTCCTGATGGAGCACGCGGGCATGGGCTTTCGCGAGGCCGTGGAAGACCTGGCCCAGCAATACGGCTTGCAGGTGCCCGATGACGATGTCTCGCCGCACGACAAGGCCCGCGCGGCCGAACAGCGGCAAAAGCAACTCAGCCTCAGCGAGGTGCTTGAAAAAGCAGGCGACGCCTATCGCAAGCAGCTCAAAGTGTCACCCCGGGCCGTGAACTACCTCAAAGGACGGGGCCTGTCGGGCGAGGTGGCCAAGCGTTTCGGCCTGGGCTACGCCCCGGAGGGCTGGCGCAGCCTGGCCAGCGTGTTTGCCGAGTACGACAGCCCCCTGCTGGCCGAATGCGGCCTGGTGATCGTGAGCGACGAGGACGGCCGGCGCTACGACCGCTTCCGTGACCGGATCATGTTCCCGATCCGCAACGTGAAAGGGGAATGCATCGGTTTTGGCGGGCGTGTGCTGGGGGACGAGAAGCCCAAGTACCTGAACTCGCCCGAAACCCCGGTGTTCAGCAAGGGGCGCGAGCTGTATGGCCTTTACGAGGCCCGCACGGCGCTGCGCGAGCAGGGTTACGCCCTGGTCACCGAAGGCTACATGGACGTGGTGGCGCTGGCCCAACTGGGTTTCCCCAACGCGGTGGCCACCCTGGGCACGGCCTGCACCGCCGACCACGTGCACAAGCTGTTCCGCTTCACCGACTCGGTGGTGTTCAGCTTCGATGGCGATGCCGCCGGCCGGCGCGCCGCGCGCAAGGCGCTGGACGGAGCCATCCCCTATGCCACCGACACGCGCAGCGTGAAATTTCTGTTCCTGCCGGCAGAACACGACCCCGACAGCTTCATCCGTGAATATGGCCCCGACGCCTTTTCGCGCCATGTGGGCGACGCCCTGCCGCTGAGCCGCTTCCTGATCGAGGCCGCCCGCGAGCAATGCGACCTGGGCACGGCCGAGGGCCGCGCCCACATGGCCGCCAACGCGCGCCCGCTGTGGAGCGCCCTGCCCGAAGGCGTGCTCAAGCGCCAGTTGCTGGGCGAGTTGGCCGAACTGACCCAGTTGCCCACCGCCGACCTGGCAGCCTTGTGGCAGGGCAGCCCCGATGCCGGCGCCGTTCCGCGCCATGGTCAACGCCAGGCGAGCCCGGATGACGCCCCCCACTGGCATGGCGATGGCGGCCAGGGGGCCTGGCCCGATGCCGGCGGCGGCAGCACCGGCCACCCCTCGGCCGGCCCCGGCAAGCGCTTCGACAAGGGCGGCTTCAAGGGCGGAAAAGACGGGTTCAAAGGCTCGCGCGACGGCTGGAAGGGCGGCAAATGGAATGCCAAGCCCGAGGAAAACGACGACGGCCCGCGCACCCCGCCCGTGACGCGACCTGACCATGCGGCCCGTCTGCTGCTGTCGCACATGAGCGCGCTGGAAAGCCTCGGCCACGATGACCACGACATGCTGTGCCAGTTGCCGCCCCCCCATGGGGCCCTGTTCGTCTGGCTGGAGAGTCAGTTCCACGAACACGGGCCCGTGCCCTGGGCGGTGCTGCGCGAGAGCCTGCGCGGGCAGGTCTTCGAAGCGCTGGCGGTGAAGCTCATGACCGGCTCACACGCTCAGACCGAGGGTGAAATCAAGGAATTGCGTGCCGAGCTGCGCGGGGTGCTCAACCGCATGCTGGTTGAGCAGCTCAAACTGCAAGAAAAAGAGGCCATCGAGGCGGTGCGACACGATCCGGCCGCCCTGGAACGCTACCGTGCCCTGTTCAAACGCCGCACCGAGCTCGAGCTGAATCTGCAGCGCGTGGCCATCCAATAAGCACTCTTGTACCGCCTGGCCCTTGAAAAGCGGCCACATCGGTATAATGTAAGGTTTGCATCGGCAAGAGCGACAGCAGCACCTCCGGTCCGGGCCCGCACCACACCCCTAGACGGGGCACGCGCCCACCATCCGCAAGGACTGCACACCAAATGTTCGCCCAGACATCTTGCCCCTGAGAACCGCGTTGCCAGGCCTTGCCCGGCTACCTGCTTCTCAACTGCGAAGGGCTGCAACAAGCTGCAAGAAATTGCGCCAAGCCTCCCTTTGCCGTGCCACCCGCGCCGGGATATGTGGCGCTTGCTCGTTTCTTTGTGTCCCTGTTTGATCCTGAGGTTGTCCATGCCCGCTCAAAAGTCCGCGAAGCCAGTCAAGTCCGAGTCCACCGCCCCGGCCCAGGTTGCTCCGAAAGCCACCGCCAAGACCCCGGCAGCCAAGACGGCTGCCAGTGCCAAGGCGGCGACCCCGTCTGCCAAGAAAGCCACCACAGTGCCCGCATCGAAACCCAAGGCTGAAGCCACCTCCGACGAACTGAAAAAGACTGCCAAGGCCACCGCGGCCGCTGGCGAAGACGCTCCGGTCAAGAAAAAGCCGGGCCGCCCGCCCAAGGCTGCCGCCGACAAGGACGCGACCCCCAAGACCGGTGCCAAGCGCGGCCGCAAGCCCAAGGCCGATGCGGTCAAGGAATCCAGCGAAGACGATCTGGACCTGTCCGACATCGAAGCCGACCTCGAAGGTGAAGTCGAAGCCACCCCCGCCGCGGCCACGACCGAAAAGGTCAAGCCCCTGCGCATGAAGATCAGCAAGGCCAAGGAACGCGCGCTGATGAAGGAATTCGGCCTGGACGAGACTGTCCTGTCCGAAGAAGACATGGCCAAGCGCCGCTCGCGCCTGAAGACCCTGATCACCCTGGGCAAGACCCGCGGCTACCTGACCCAGGTTGAAATCTCCGACCACTTGCCCGACAAGCTGGTGGATGCCGAGACCATGGAAGTCGTGGTCACCATGTTGAACGACATGGGTGTGGCGGTGTACGAGCAGACCCCCGACGCCGAAACCCTGTTCCAGAACAACGTGACCCCGACCGCTGCCACGGTCGAAGAAGCCGAAGAAGAAGCCGAAGCCGCGCTGTCCACCGTGGACTCCGAATTCGGCCGCACCACCGACCCGGTGCGCATGTACATGCGCGAAATGGGCACGGTCGAGCTGCTGACCCGTGAAGGCGAAATCGAAATCGCCAAGCGCATCGAAGGCGGCCTGATGGCCATGATGGAGGCCATCTCGGCCTCCCCCGCCACCATCGCCGAAATCCTCAACATGGGTGAGGAAATCCGCGAAGGCAAGATCGTCATCTCGACCATCGTCGACGGCTTCTCCAACGCCAACGAGGCTGACGACTACGTGGCCGAAGAAGACTTCGACGAATTCGACGAAGCCGACGACGACGACGGCAAGGGCGGCTCCAAGGCCCTGACCAAGAAACTCGAAGAACTCAAGCGCGAAGCCCTGTCGCGTTTCGACAAGCTGCGCGAGCTGTTCGAGAAGATGCACAAGATCTACGACAAGGAAGGTTACGGCGGCGCCGTTTACATGAAGACTCAGCAGCAGCTGTCTGCCGAGCTCATGACCATCCGCTTCACCGCCAAGACCATCGAGAAGCTGTGCGATCTGGTGCGTGCCCAGGTCGATGACGTGCGCAAGAAGGAACGCGAACTGCGCCGCATCATCGTCGACAAGTGCGGCATGCCCCAGGAAACCTTCATCAAGGACTTCCCGCCCAACCTGCTCAATCTGAAGTGGGTCGAGAAGCAGGCGGCCGCCGGCAAGCCCTGGTCCACCGTGATGGCCCGCAACATCCCCCCGATCCAGGAACTGCAGCAAAAGCTGATGGACGTGCAGTCTCGCGTGGTGGTGCCGCTGTCCGAGCTCAAGGACATCAACAAGCGCATGAACGAAGGCGAAGCCGCCTCGCGCGATGCCAAGAAGGAAATGATCGAGGCCAACCTGCGTCTGGTGATCTCGATTGCAAAGAAGTACACCAACCGGGGTCTGCAGTTCCTGGATCTGATCCAGGAGGGCAACATCGGCCTGATGAAAGCGGTCGACAAGTTCGAATACCGCCGCGGCTACAAGTTCTCGACCTACGCCACCTGGTGGATCCGTCAGGCCATCACGCGTTCGATCGCGGACCAGGCCCGCACGATCCGCATCCCGGTGCACATGATCGAGACCATCAACAAGATGAACCGCATCAGCCGCCAGCACTTGCAGGAGTTCGGCTTCGAGCCTGATGCCTCCATCCTGGCCGCCAAGATGGAGATCCCTGAGGACAAGATCCGCAAGATCATGAAGATCGCCAAAGAGCCGATCTCCATGGAAACGCCGATCGGCGACGACGACGACAGCCACCTGGGCGACTTCATCGAGGACGGCTCCAACACCGCCCCGATCGACGCCGCCATGCAGGCCGGTCTGCGCGATGTGGTCAAGGACATCCTCGACGGCCTGACCCCGCGCGAAGCCAAAGTGTTGCGCATGCGCTTCGGCATCGAAATGTCCACCGACCACACCCTCGAAGAAGTGGGCAAGCAGTTTGACGTGACCCGCGAACGCATCCGTCAGATCGAAGCCAAGGCCTTGCGCAAGCTCAAGCACCCGAGCCGCAGCGACAAGCTGCGCAGCTTCATCGACTCGCTGTGATCCCAGCCCCCTGATCGACCGGCGCCTCTTCGGCGCCCCCGATCTGTGCAGCCCCTGAGCCTTGCGGCCAGGGGCTTTTTGCTGGGCAACACCAGGTGCGCCCTCTTGGCGCAGCAGGGCTGCCGGCCCCTGTCCAAAGTACCTGCTGACAAGCCTTGCATCGCGGCAAACCGCCTGCTTGTTGGCAACAAAAACAGGTTGCCGAAGAATTCCGTGGACTGAGGATCGCCGCGCCTTATGCGGATGCCGACGATGGCAGACGCTGGAGGAAGGAATGCGGGATCACAAGACGCCGCAGGCCCAGGCATCGTGCCTGCTGGGCTGGGGCGCCTGGGCCGCCCCCCTCATCGCTCGGCGCCAGCGCCGCACGACCGGCGACAAGGTCAGTGAAAGTCGCGACTGCGTGGGCGCATCGTCCCCAGGGTCTGGTCCAGCATCGCATTGAGGTTGTGCAGGCGACGTGCCACCAGGTGGCAGACATCGCCCTCGCGCTGCCACAGTCCGTCCACCGCCATCAGGCGCGAGCCCAGCAAGGCCTCGCGTTGCTCGGCCACCACCGGGGCCCACACGATCACGTTGACCACACCCGTCTCATCTTCGAGCGTGACAAACACCGTGCCCTTGGCCGTGCCCGGGCGTTGGCGCACCGTGACCAGGCCGCAGGCCTGCACGCGCCGTCGCCCAGGCACCGCCTGCAACTGCTCGGCACTGAAGATGTGGCGCCGTGCCAGTTCGGAGCGCAGCAAGGCCAGCGGATGACGCCCCAGGCTCAAACCCAGGGCCTGGTAGTCCAGGGCCAGGGCTTCGGCCTCGCTGGCCACGGGCAGGGCCAGCGGGGCTTCATGCACCGGCGCGTGCTGCAACAGGCGGGGCGCGCGGTGCAACGCAGCGCTCTGCCACACCTGCTGGCGGCGGTGCCCGGCCAGGCCCTCCAGGGCATTGGCGGCCGCCAGCGCGGCCAGGTCGCCCGCGTCCAGCCCGGCCTCACGGGCCAGGCGCTCCACGCTCAGGGGCTGGCCGCGGCGGCGCAACTGCAGCACACGCCGGGCGGCGGCCTCGCTCAGGCCCTTGACCTGCTGCAGGCCCAAGCGCACCGCGGGCTGGTGCGCCCCAGCCCAGCCTGGGGGCTCCAGGGTGCTCAGCCAGTCGCTGTGCAACACATCCACCGGCCGCACCTCCACACCATGGCGGCGTGCGTCCTGCACCAATTGAGAGGGGCCATAAAAGCCCATGGGCTGCGAGTTCAGCAAGGCGGCCAGAAAACAGGCCGGCTCGTGACACTTGATCCAGGCGCTGGCATAGGCCAGCAAGGCAAAGCTGGCCGCATGGCTTTCCGGAAAGCCGTACTCACCAAAACCCTCCATCTGCTTGAAGATCGCTTCGGCAAACTCGGGCGTGTAGCCACGCGCACGCATGCCCTCGAACAGGCGCTCACGCAGGTGGCCGATGCCGCCCTTGCGCTTCCAGGCCGCCATGCTGCGGCGCAGGTGGTCGGCCTCCTCGGCGCTGAAACCGGCCGCGATCATGGCGATCTGCATGACCTGCTCCTGGAAGATGGGCACGCCCTTGGTGCGGCTCAAAGCCACCTCCAGGCCAGGCGGACAAACTTCAGGCTCCAGGCCCTGGCGCCGGCGCAGGTAGGGATGCACCATGCCGCCCTGAATGGGCCCGGGCCGCACGATGGCCACCTGCACCACCAGGTCATAGAACTCACGCGGCCTCAACCTGGGCAACATGCTTTGCTGGGCCCGCGACTCGACCTGGAACACCCCCACCGTGTCGGCCCGGCACAGCATGTCGTAGGTGGGCCCGTCTTCGCCGGGCACATCGGCCAGGCCGAAGGGCCGGCCATGCCACTGCCCCATGAACTGAAAGCTGCGCTGCAGCGCGCTGAGCATGCCCAGGGCCAGCACATCGACCTTGAGCAGGCCCACGTCGTCGATGTCGTCCTTGTCCCACTCGATGCAGGTGCGCCCCGCCATGCGGGCATGCACCACGGGCACGGTGGCATCCAGGCGCTCGCCACTCAGCACAAAGCCGCCCGGGTGCTGCGACAGGTGGCGCGGAAAGCCCAGCACCTGCTGCGTCAAGGCCAGCCAGCGCTGCAACAAAGCGGCGTCCAGGGGCAACCCCAGGCTCTGCAAACGCGGCTCCAGGTCGGCCGGCGCATCCCACCACTGCTGGTGGCGCGCCAGCACCTCCACCACCGCCGCGGGCACCCCCAAGGCAAAGCCCACATCTCGGATGGCGCTGCGCGCTCGGTAACAGATCACCACCGCCACCAGAGCAGCATGCCCCCGGCCATACTTGCCGTACAGGTACTGGATGACCTCTTCTCGGCGCTGGTGCTCGAAGTCGACATCGATGTCGGGGGGCTCCTTGCGGGCGCGGCTGATGAAACGCTCGAACAACAGGCTGTGGCGGCTCGGATCGATCTCGGTGATGCCCAGGCAGAAGCACACCGCCGAATTGGCGGCCGAGCCCCGGCCCTGGCACAGGATGTGGCGCTGACGGGCAAAGCACACCACATCGTGCACGGTGAGGAAGTACTTCTCATAGCCCAGCTCGTTGATCAAAGCCAGTTCGTGCGCCAGTTGAGCCCGCACCGCCTCGGGCGCCCCCTGGGGGTAGCGGCGCTGCACCCCGGCCTCGACCGCCTGGCGCAGGTGCTGGGCCGGGCTCAGGCCGGTTGGTACCAGGGCCGGCGGGTATTCGTAACGCAGCTCATCCAGGCTGAAGCGGCAGCGGGCGGCCACGCGCACGCTCTCGGCCAGCAGCTCGGGCGGAAACAAGCTGGCCAGGCGCAGCCGGGAGCGCAGATGCGCCTCGGCATTGGCCTGCAGTTCCAGGCCGCACTCGGCCACCGGGCGACGCTGGCGGATCGCGCTGAGCACGTCGTGCAGCGGCTTGTCCGAACGCCGGTGCAGGTGCACATCGCCCACCGCCACCAGGGGCAGGCCGCAGGCGTGGCCCACGGCCTGCAGGGCCTCCAGCCAGCGGGCATCGTCCATGCGCAGCCAGCGGCGCACGGCCAGCCAGGCCCGCCCCGGAAAGCTGGCCGCCAACCCCTGGGCCACCTGGGCCAGAGCCTCGGTCTCAGGGGGCTGATCACGATCGGGGCTCCACAAGGCCAGGCAATCGGCCAGCCGCGCCGGGCTGGCCTGCAGATCGGCCCAGCCCAGCTGGTATTCGCCCTTGGGCTGGCCCGCCCGCACCTGGGTGATCAACTGGCACAGTTGGCCATAACCGCGTCGGTTGCAGGCCAGCAGCACCAGTTGCCCGCCCGGATCACCCAGCGCCGGCTCGGGCGGCAGGCCAAACTGGGCCCCGATGATCAGCTTGAAACCCAGGCGCTTGGCCTCGCCATGGGCGCGCACGACGCCGGCCACCGAGCACTCGTCGGTCAGGGCCAATGCCTCGTAGTCCAGGGCTTGGGCGCGCGCCACCAAGTCTTGCGGCCAGGCCGCGCCGCGCAGAAAACTGAAGTTCGACACGCATTGCAGCTCGGCATAGGCCGGCAGGGGCGAGGCAGGGTGTGCGGGCGGGGTCATCCGAACACCCCGTGCAGAAACCAGCGCGTCGGGCTGCCCTGGTGAGCGTTCAAGGGGCGCACGCGAAACACCCACAGCAAGCCGGCCCGGGCACTGCGGGCAATGAAGTAGTCGCGCAGGGTCAGGTCGGGGTCGGTCGCGCCGGGCCCATCCCACCAGCCGGCCTCCAGCCGTTCAGGGCCGGCCAACAGGGTCAGCGGGCCGCCATACTGCGGACGCTCGCCGACCAGGCGCAGCGGCTCGGGTTCGGGCAGCAACCAGGGGGGCTGCCAGGCGGTGGCAGGCGCTGGCCGAATCGTGGCCGGAGAGGCCGGCCGCTCGATGGCAGGCTGCCAGTGCTGCATGTGCTGAGGCCGGTGGTCGGCCTGCAATCGGCCCGCCAGCACCCGCCCTGGGCCCAGGCGCGCACTCAGCCGCTCCAGGCAGATCGGCAGGGGCTCGCCCCCGGCCAGGTCCTGGGGCAACAGGCTGGCACTGTCGGGCCCCCAGTGCTGCACCCCCAGCGCCTGCAGGCTCAGGGCCTGCACCGGCGCGGCCAGCGTGAGCCGGGCCAGGTGTTCAGCCAGCAGGCGCTCCAGGTGGGCCACTTCACGCGTGGCTTGGGCCGTGTGCACCACCAGCTCGGCCCCCGGCTCGCACCCCCGGCGCGGGTCATGCCGCCAGGCCAGACGCACCCCGGTCACGCCGCTGTGGCGTGCCGCCAGCCACACGGCCAGAGCCTGCAGCAACTGGCGCGCCCCCCACATCAGGCCTGCCGCCTGCTCCACCAGACTGGGGCAGGCCAGATGCTGCTCGAACTGCTCGGGCAGCACCTGCCAGTCAAACACCTCGGGCCGTTGACCGTGGGCGCGGTCCAGGGCGCCGGACAGATCGGCCCCGAAACGGCGCGCCAGGCCGGCGCGGGGCAAGGCCCGCACCTGGCCCAGGGTCTGGCAACCCAGCTGCTGGAGCAGCTCGGCATGCTGCGCCACCTCGGGCAGCGCCTGCAATGGCAAGGCATCCAGCGCGGCCGCCAGCCGGGCCGCATGACAGCGGCGCAGGCGCCGTTGCCCAGGGGGCAGCGAACGCGCCAGGGCCAGGGCTGCCCAGGCCGTGGGGGCCACACCGATGCGCTGCACGCCCAGGGCACCGGCCTCGGCCATCAGACGGCGCAGCAAGGCCGGCGCCCCCCCGAACAGGCGCAGGCTGGCCTGCACCTCCAGCACCACGGCGCCCTGCAACCGGGCCACGCGCGGCGTGTAGCCCAGGGCCCACCACGCCAGCGCCGGTCCGGGCTCAGCCAAGGGGTCGGGCAAGAGCGCGATCCACCACATGGCGATCCGGTTTGAAAGGGTTGGGGGATGGGGCCACCGGGGTCTGCGAAGGTGTGTGCGGTGGCGGGTGCGGTGGCGAAGAGGCCGGCCCGGCCCGCAAGGGCGAAGGCCGGGCCGCAGGCAACAGCAAGGCCTGCTCGAGCACCCGGCCACGGCGCTTGAGCACCTGCACCTCCAGTGCGTCGGTCGGGCCGGCGCGCAGGCCCAGGCGCAGCGGTGCGGGCGAGGCCTGCTGCCGAGCCGCCCAGGGGCGCAAGGCCCACAGGCCAGGCGGGCAGGCCTGGCGCCCGGCCTGGGCCGCCAGCTGCAGGCGCCGCAGGCCCTGCGACAGGCCTGATGACAGGCCCTGTGGCAGCCAGACCAGCAAGGCTGCCAGCGCCTGACAGCGCAGGGCCTGCTCGGCGGCCCACAGGCGCTCGGCCGGACTGCTCGCCTGCACCCAGATCAGGGAGCTCAGCGCCAGCCCCTGCCAGGCCAACGCCGGCAAATGCGGCACCAGCGGTGGCCCCACCAGCACCACCGAGCCTTGCTGAGACAGCCGCGCCAGGCTGGGGGCCAGCAAGCGCCACTCACGCCAGCCCGCCTCGGGCTGCAGCACCTCCGTGAGCTGGCCGCAGGGCCAGCCCCCGCCAGGCAGTTCGGCATCCAGCGCGGCAAAACCGCTGGGGCACACCGGTGCTGCGCTGCGCCCCAGGTCGCTGGCGCGCCAAAGGCTGGGAATCGCATCCAGAAGAAGGGCAGACATGGTGAATCGAGGGGGTGACGTGACTTTGAGCTGTTTATTTATACAGTATTTTAACCATCACACGGCAACAGCACAGTCCACCCAGGGGTCTCTGGGTTCGGGTATCGCGGCCCACCGTGACCAAGCCCACACCTGAGGCCCTTGCGGCGGTGTTTCGGCGTGTTACAAACAGTGGGTGATAGACCTCAGACCGACGTCCCATCAACCGAACAAGACAGAAGCATGAACAAGACGACACGCGCCATCAGCCTCCTGGGCCTCATGTGGAGTTCCCTGGCCCTGGTGGCTTGCGGAGGGGGGGGTGGCGGCGGCAGCACCAGCACGCCCATGGTGGACAGCTATGGCGTCACCCAGTCCAGCAGCTTTGATGGGGGTGTGACCAGCGCCGCCGGCATCAACGGGGCCGCCGCCGATGGCACCGTGCTGGCCAATGCGCCCGTCACCATCACCGACAGCGCCGGCCACAGCGTGAGTGCCACCACCAACAGCAACGGCATCTACCATGCCCGCATCGACGGCTTTGTGCCCCCCATGGTCGGGGTGGTGACCAAGCCGGATGGCTCACGCTGGTTTGCCCCCGGCACCACCGCCCCGGTGGCGCGCAGCTTCATCGTGCTGAACCTGACCGGCCTGACCGACAAGCTGGCCTCGGACGTGGTGAGCGCCGCCGGCCAGTCGGGCTCGTCGCGCCTCACCCCGACCCTGCTGGCCGCCAACAGCACCGCGTTGGCCCAGGCCAAGGCCAACCTGAACAGCAACCTCGGCAGCCAGATCACCGCCGCCGGGCTGAGCACCAGCACCTTCGACCCGGTCAGCACCTTGCTGACCAACACCAACACCGGCTACGACCAGTTGCTCAACGGCCTGGCCATCAGCAACACCGCCACCACCCCGACGGTGATCGGTACCCGCTACAGCCTGGGCGGCAGCATCAGCGGCCTGGGCTCGGCCACGGGCCTGAGCCTGAAAAACGGCAACGACACGGTGTTTGTGAGTGCAGGCGCCGCCAACTTCGCCTTCAGCCGCCTGATCGCCCCCGGGGCCAACTACAGCGTGAGCGTGGCCAGCCAGCCCAGCGGCCTGAGCTGCAGCGTGAACAACGGCAGCGGCACCATGGGCGCAGCCGCCCTGACCAATGTGGCCGTGGTGTGCGGCACCAGCGTGGCCAGCCTGGGTGGCAGTGTCAGCGGCCTGGGCACCGCCAGCGGCCTGGTGCTGGCCAATGGCAGCCAGACCGTGAGCGTGCCGGCCAATGCCAGCAGCTTCACCTTCCCCAGCAACCTGACCCTGGGTGCCAGCTACTGGGTGACCGTGCAGACCCAGCCCAATGGTGCCACCTGCGCCGTCAACAACGGAGGTGGCACCGTCACCAGCGTCGCCCCCATCACCTCGGTGCAGGTGCAGTGCGTGCTCAACACCTACCCCTTGAGCGGCAGCGTGAGCGGCCTGAGCACCAGCGGGCTGGTGCTGGGCATCACGGCACAAAGCGTCAACGTGCCAGCCAATGCGGTGAGCTGGAGCTTTCCGGCGGGCGTGGCCGTGGGCGTCAATTACAACGTGGTGGTTCGGGCGCAGCCCGTGGGCGCCACCTGCTCGGTGGCCAATGGCAGCGGCACCATGGGAGCCAGCGCGGTCAACTCGGTGACCGTCAGCTGCAGCAGCGCCAGCTACAGCCTGGGTGGCAGCATCAGCGGCCTCACGGGCAGCGGCCTGGTGTTGAGCGCCCTGGGCCAGAGCCTCGCCGTGGCCGCCAATGCCACCCAGTTCACCTTCGCCACGCCCGTGGCCGCAGGCACCGCCTACAACGTGCAGGTGCAGACCCAGCCCTCGGGCCAGACCTGCAGCGTGAGCAACGGCAGCGGCAGCATCACCGGCAGCGCTGTGAGCAACGTCCAGATCAGCTGCAGCAGCAGCGCCACCACCCTGGGTGGCAGCGTCAGCGGCCTCACGGGCAGTGGCCTGGTGGTGGCCAGCAATGGCCAGACCCTGCCGATCCCCGTGCCTGCCACGGGCACCAGCACCACCTTCATCTTCCCGCAGGCACTGGCCTACGGTACGCCCTACGACGTGACAGTGCCCACCCAGCCCACCAACCAGTACTGCAGCGTGGGCAATGGCAAGGGCACCATGGCCGGCTTGAACGTGAGCAATGTGCAACTCAATTGCGGCCCTGGCTCGTTTGCCCTCAGCGGCACGGCCAATGGTCTGCTGGGCCCCCTGACCTTGGTGGTCAGCAGCACCGGAGACACCGCCGCACTGACCGTGGCCAAGCCCGGCTTCAGCTTTGCCACGCTGATCCCGGTGGGCACGCGCTACCGGGTTTATTCGCAGTTCCCGGCCCTGCGCGCCTACGCCTGCAACGCGGCGGACGGCACCCTGCCGCCGGGCGGGGTGTCGCTGGTGTTGAGCTGCTTCACCCAATACGCTCACACGCTGACCGTCAGCGGACTGACCAGCGGCACCTCGCTGGGCCTGAGCATGACCTTCAGCTACCCCACGGGCAGCTCGCCCGACCAGAGTGACACCATGACCCAGACCTTCACTGCCTCGAACGGCACCCTCACCTACTACCTGCCAGTGGGGGCCAGCTACAGCTACGGCATCACGGCCCAGCCAGCCTCGGGCAGTTGCGCCATCAGTCCGACCGGCACTGGCAGCGGCAGCCAGACCACCAACGGCAGCGCGGTGAAGTTCAGCTGCCAATGAGCTCCCCCGACAAGCGCACCGACAGCAGCACCGACAGCGGGCCGCCCGGTGTGCGCCTGCTCGGCACCCAGGAGCTGGCCAACGACTGGACTCGGCTGAGCAAGACCCGATTTGAGCTGCAGACCCGCGACGGCCGCACCCTGAACACCGCCCGCGAGGTCTACCACCTGGGCGACGGGGCCTCGGTGCTGCTGTACAACCGGGCCCAGGCCACGGTGCTGCTGACGCGCCAGTTCCGCCTGCCGGTGTGGCTCAAAGAAGGGGGCGAAGGACAGTTGATCGAGACCTGCGCCGGCCTGATCGACCCGGCCGACAGCCCCGAGTCGTGCGCCCGCCGCGAAATCGAAGAGGAGATGGGGCTGCGTGTGGAACACCTGCAGCCGGTGTTCCAGGCCTACATGAGCCCGGGCTCGGTGAGCCAGCGGCTGCATCTGTTCTGCGCCGAATACACGCCCGGCAGCGCCGCCACCCAGGGCGGCCTGGCCGAGGAGGGCGAAGACATCGAGGTGCTGGAAATGCCCCTGCAAGAAGCCCTGGACAGGGTCTATGACGGCCGCATCCAGGACGGCAAGACCATCATGCTGCTGCTGCATGCGGCCCTGACAGGCCTTGATGGGCTGATCCAGCGCAGACCGGAGGAGAAAAGCCTGGGTTCACCTCTTGTTAAAAGTTGTGACTGACGTATCGTCTCCAACCAGCCGACCACCTTGAACCGACCCCAGCCCCCTCAACCCGCCCACCCTCGTCTTGCGCCTGATGCTTGAACGGATCTTCAGCCCAGCTTTCAGCCCCGCGCCCTGGCGCAGCATGGCACTGATGATTCTGCTGGTGCTGGGCTTCACCGGTCTCTACACCTGGACCACCTGGCAGCAGGTCAGCCATAGCCTGATCGCTGAGCTGAGCACGGTGACGGAGCTCGGCGAAAAATCAACCGATCATTACTTTCAACTGCTGCATGTCAGCCTGAGCGGGCTGGCCGAGGAACTGCAAGAGTCCCCCACCCCCGAGGGCCAGTACGATCTGGAACGGGTCCGCCGTTACAGTCGCCGGCACCCCGAACTGCTGGACGTGAGCCTGATCCGCCAGGACGGGCAGATGCTGCTCTCGACCCAGGCCGATGCGGGCACCGTCATGCCCTCGCTGGCCACGCGGGACACCTTCATGGAAGCACGCGCCGCCATGATCCGAGGGCAGAACTTTGTGTTCGGACGCCCTGCCCTGGGCACCCTGACACAGCGCTGGATGATCCCGCTGCGCCATGCGCTGCGCGATCGCCAAGGCCGCCTGCAGGCCATGGTGACGGCCTACCTGCCGGCCGAACTGCTGCAGACCTTCTGGCAGAACGCCCCCATCGTGAAGCGGGCCTCGATCGGCATCCTGGGCGATGACGGCTACCTGCGCAGCCGCTACCCCAACCCGGCCAGCGCGAGCATGCAGCAGATCTACGGCCAGCAGCGCCGGGGCGCCCTGTTCCGCGAACTGCAGGCCCGCCATTTCCCAGCCCAGGGCACGCTGCAGGGCCGCAATGAGATCGGAGGCCAGGACAACCTCAATGTCTACCGCCGCATGAGCCACTACCCGGCCACCCTGTTCGTGACCCTGCCCATGCAGGAGATGCGGGCCGTGTGGTGGAGCAACATGCAGGTGCCCTATTTCCTGATCAGCCTGCTGCTGGTCGGGCTGTTGCTGGTGCAGCGCAGCGCGCAACGCCGCCGGCACGAACTGCTGCGCCAGCAGGAGATGATGCAGCAGGCCAGGGCCCGGCTGGCGGCCATCGTGGAAAGCTCGGACGACGCCATCATCAGCCATGACCTGGATGGACGCCTCGCGTCCTGGAACCCCGGGGCCAGCCGACTGCTGGGCTACACCGAGGCCGAGGCCCTGGGCCAGTCCAGCCAGATCATCGTGCCGCAGGAGCGCCAACTTGAGGAGCGCCAGATCCTGGAGCGGGTGCGCCAGGGTGAGCGCGCCGAGCGCATCGAAACGCAGCGTCTGCACCGGGACGGCACGCGCCTGGACATCGAGCTCACGCTGTCACCGCTGACCGACGAAGGCGGCCGCATCACCGGGGTCTCGAACATCATGCGCGACATCTCCGAGCGCAAATCGGCCGAGCAGGCCATCCATGTTCTGGCCTATTTCGACCCCCTGACCGGCCTGCCCAACCGGCGCCAGTTCATGGACCGCCTGAGCCAGACCCTGAGCCAGGCGCAGAGCGGGTTCCAGGTGGGCGCCCTGCTGTTCATCGACCTGGACCACTTCAAGGACGTGAACGATGCCCGTGGCCACGCCGTGGGCGATGCCGTGCTGTGCCATGCCGCGGCCGTGCTGGTGAGCCTGCTGCGCGAAGGCCACCTGGTGGCACGGCTGGGGGGGGACGAGTTCGTGGTGCTGGCCCCGATCCTGAGCAACACCCTGACCGCCGGTGCCAGCGAGGCCATGGCCTTGGCCGAGCGCATCCGCCAGCGGCTGGCTCAGCCCTTCGAGCTGGAGCAGCAGCGCTACAGCCTGGGCGCCAGCATCGGCGTGTCCCTGTTCCCCTTCGGTCAGCAGACCCCGGCCGACCTGCTGCGCGAGGCCGACACCGCCATGTACCGCGCCAAGGGTGCCGGGCGCAACCGCATCGCGTTTTTCGAGACCAGCATGCAGGCCGACATCGAGCAACGCCTGGCGCTCGAGAACGACCTGGAAAAAGCCCTGGCCCAGCAACAGATGGTGGTCTACCTGCAACCCCAGTTCGACGCCCGTGGCCAGATCGATGGGGCCGAATTGCTGCTGCGCTGGCAGCACCCCGAGCGCGGCCTGGTGCCGCCCGACCGCTTCATTGCTGCCGCCGAAAAGTCGGGCCAGATCATCGCCCTGGGTGACTGGGTGCTGCAGCAGGCCTGCGAACTGCTGGTGTTGCTGCAGGCGCGCGGCCACGACATCCCGCTGTCGATCAACGTGAGCCCGCGCCAGTTCCGCCAGCCCGATTTGGTGGGCCGGGTGAAAGAGGTGCTGCAACGCACCGGCGCCCCCGCGCACAGCCTGATCTTCGAGGTGACCGAAGGCCTGCTGATCGACGACTTCGAGGAGACCGTGGCCCGCATGCTGGCCCTGGCCCAACTCGGCATCCGCTTCTCGATCGACGACTTTGGCACCGGCTACTCCAGCCTGGCCTACCTCAAGCGCCTGCCGCTGTATGAGTTGAAGATCGACCGCAGCTTTGTCAAGGACACGCCGGAAGACCCCAATGACACGGCCATCGTGCGCATGATCCTGTCCATGGCCAAGCACCTGGGCCTGCGTGTGGTGGCCGAAGGCGTGGAAACCGCCGAGCAGGCCGACTTTCTGCGCCAAAGCCACTGCGACGCCTTGCAGGGCTACCTGTTCGCCCGCCCCGCCCCGGCCTGGCAGTGGCTGGCGGAGCAGGAGCGGCCCATCAAAGACAGGTCACCGGGTTGATGACCGCGTGGCGGCCTCAGGCCGGGCCGCCACTGGCGTGGATCAATCCAGTTTCACCCCCACCTGCTTGATCACGCGGCCCCACTTTTCGCGCTCGGTCTTGGCGTAGCTGGCCATCTGGGCCGGCGTGCCGGGCAGCGGCTCGACGCCCAGGGCCTGCAGGCGAGCCTTGACGGTGGTCGAGTTGAGCGCGGTCTGCAAGGCCTTGCTGAGGCTGTTCACCACCTCCGGCGGGGTGCCGGTGGGCACCACCAACCCCTGCCAGGCATAGCCCTCGAAGCCTTTCAGGCCTTGTTCGTTGAGGGTGGGAACGTCGGGCATGGTGGCCACGCGCTGCGGGCTGGCCACGCCGATGGCCTTGAGCTTGCCGCCATTCAGAAAGGGGTAGGCGGTGGCGCTGTCCACCCACATGGCAGGCACCTGACCGCCCACCACATCGGTGATGGCCGGGGCCGCGCCGCGGTAAGGCACATGGGTGAGCTTGAGGCCGCTTTGCTCGCGGAACAATTCGCCCACCAGGTGGTGCGGGCTGCCCGGGCCGGCCGACGCCCAGTTCACGCCATCGGTCTGTGCCTTGGCCCAGGCGACAAACTCTTTGTAGTTGCTGACCGGCACCTGGTTGGACACCACCAGGAACATCGGGAAGCGCACCAACAGGCCCACGGGCTGGAAGTCTTTTTCAGCGCTGTAGCTGAGCTTGCTGAACAGGAAGGGATTGGCCGCCAGGGTGGCAAAGTCGGCCGAGAACACCAGATTGCCGTAGTCCTTGGAACGGGCCGCGTACTCAGCAGCGATGTTGGTGCCCGCGCCAGGCTTGTTGTTGATGATGATGGTGCGACCCAGGCTGGTGCCCATGGATTCGGCAATGGTGCGGGCCACCACATCCGAGCCCCCACCGGCGGCGTAGCCCACCACCCATTCCAGGGGTTTGTCATTGGCAGCGGCCAGGGCGGCGCTGCCCAGGGCCAGGCCCAGCCAGGACGTGGCCAGGGCGGTCAGAAAAGTGTTGCGTTGCATGGTGTTGTCTCCGATTCGGGTGTGGTTTTTGGAATGGCTTGTTGTTTTGATGAGGGCGCAATGCCCCCTGCCCCGCCACGGAAGGCAGGCCAGAGAACAGAGGCGTTGCTGAGCGCCGCTGGGGCGAGGCTGGGCCGGGCCTCAGGCCGCGGCGTGCACCGGGGCCACCGGGGTGATGGCGGCGCGCTCGGGCGCCACCGGCGCCTGGGCCGGCGCGCTGCCGCGGGCCAGCTGCAAAGCATGCTGCAAGGTGTCGGCATCGCCGATGTGGTTGGCCAGCAGCAGCACCAGGCGGGCGTTCATGGCATGGCTTTGCTCGGTGCTGAGGCCCTGGTGGGACTGGATCAGCGCGTCGTAGAAGTCGTCGCAGGCGCCGAGGTTGGCTTGGGTGTTGAGCATGTCGGTGTCTCCAGGGTCTCAGGCGGCGGTGGCCGTCGCGGTCGCGGTGGCCAGGGCGGCGCGCACGGCGGCTTCGGTGGGGGCACGCCAGCGGGCGCTCACGTGCTGGTCAGGGCGGATCAGGTAAGCGGTACCGGGCTGGGCATCCAGGCGCTGGGCCACCAGGCCTTGCGGGTCGAGCAGCTCGTGGCCGATGCCGATGGCCTGCACATGCGGCAGGCCGGCGGCCCAGGCGGGCACGGGGCCGAAGCACAGCAGCGTGAAGTCAGCGCCCAGCTCGCGCAACAGCCAACTGTTCTGACCTTCGGGGCGGCGCACCGGGGCATCGAGCAGCACGGCGCCGGGCACCTGGCGCGGTGCGGCAAACGCATCCCCATCCGGGGTGTTGAGCACCGAGCCCTGCAGCGTGGCCGGCACCGACAGCCGGCCGCTGTTGACCAGGCGGCGGGCAAATTCATGCTCGCGCGCCAGGTCCAGGGTGGCGTCGCGGAACAGCCGGCTGATCTCGCTCTTGGGCGTGATGAAGTCGGTCGCCCGGGTGGAGTTGAGGATGTTCTCGTCGGCCGCGTACTCGCGCTCGGGGCCGTAGGTGGCCAGCAAGGCCTCGCCGGCGCGGCCCTTGAGCAGCCAGTCGAGCTTCCAGGCCAGGTTCTCGGTGTCTTGCACGCCGCTGTTGGCACCGCGTGCGCCAAACGGTGAAACGCCGTGCGCGCTGTCACCGGCAAAGATCACCCGGCCGTGCACGAAGCGGTCCATGCGCAGGCAGGCAAAGGTGTAGACACTGGCCCATTCGAGTTCGAACTGCGCGTCATGCCCCAGCAGGGCACGCACGCGCGGCAGGATGTTCTCGGGCTTTTTCTCTTCTTCGGGGTCGGCGTCCCAGCCGAGCTGGAAGTCGATGCGCCAGACGTTGTCGGGCTGACGGTGCAGCAGCACGCTCTGGTGCGGGTGAAAGGGCGGATCGAACCAGAACCAGCGTTCGGTCGGAAAGTCGGCCTGCATCTTGACGTCGGCGATCAGGAAGCGGTCCTGGAAGATACGGCCCTTGCTCTCCAGGCCCAGCATGGCGCGCACCGGCGAACGCGAGCCATCGCAGGCCACCAGCCAGTCGGCATCGAGCTGGTAGGCGCCCTCGGGCGTGTCGATGCTGACCCGTGCACCGTCGGCACGCGGCGCCACGGCCGTGACCTTGTTGTGCCAGCGGATGTCGATCAACGGCAGCTGCAGCGCACGCTCGACCAGGTAGGCCTCGGCGTAGTACTGCTGCAGGTTGATGAAGGCGGGCTGCAGGTGCCCGTCTTCGGGCAGCAGGTTGAACTGGTAGACCTGCTGATCGTGGAAGAAAACCTTGCCCACGTTCCAGGACACGCCCTTCTCGACCATGCGCGGGGCCACGCCCAGGCGGTCCCAGATCTCGAGCGCCCGCTTGGAAAAGCAGATGGCGCGCGAGCCGATGGACAGGCGGTAGTCGTTGTCGAGCACCACCACCGGCTGGCCGCGCTGGGCCAGGTCGATGGCCAGGCTCAGCCCGGCCGG
Organism: Curvibacter sp. EU05-FHT14A10; assembly: GCF_058791075.1. Lineage (NCBI taxonomy): Bacteria > Pseudomonadati > Pseudomonadota > Betaproteobacteria > Burkholderiales > Comamonadaceae > Curvibacter > Curvibacter sp. EU05-FHT14A10. The sequence continues at coordinate 297,637 of NZ_JBYTDE010000004.1, read as the reverse complement.
GCCGGCGCCCACCACCACCACCGGGTGGCGCGCCGGCGTGGCAGCGTCCTGATCGGCACTGCGCCGGTACGGGAACTCGATGGCCTGCACCTCAGGCCCGGTGCCACGCAGGGCTTCGAAAGGAATATCTTGGGGGTTCATGCGGCTTGTCTCCTCACACCTGGACTCTTGCGGATTGGGGGTTCAGCCTTCCAGCGACTTCCACATCTGCACATCGCGCTCGGCAGTCCAGATGCGGGGGTCGGGAAACTGGGTGGCTTCGTCGTAGGCACGGGTCACGTCAAAAGGCATGCAGTGGTTGAAGATCACCCACTGGCCGTACTTGGGCTGCAGCTTGGTAAAGGTGGCTTCATAGACCTTGCGCAGGTCCTGGCCTGCGGCAGCACCGGCCTTGACGCTCTCGTACAGATCGCTGATGAAGGCCCGGGTGCCGGCCAGGCCAGCCTGCACCTGCTCAGGCGTCTGCAGCGCAGCGCCACGGCCAGGCACCAGCTTCTCGGGCTTCAGCGCGGCGATGTTGTCCAGGGTCTGTGGCCAGTCCTTGAAATAGGCGTCGCCAGCGTAGGGGGTGGCGTCGAACTCGACCAGGTCACCCGAGAACAAGATCTTCTCTTGCGGCAGCCAGGCCACGGTGTCGCCCTTGGTGTGGCCGCGGCCCAGTTGCAGGATCTGCACCTCGACGCTGCCCAGCCACAGGGTCATCTTCTTGTTGAAGGTCAGGGTGGGCCAGGTCAGGCCTTCGGGCACGCTTTCGACGTTCTGGAACAGGCGCGGAAAGCGGCCGATCTCGCTGTCCTTGTCGAACTGGCCCCGCTCGACGATCAGGTCACGGGTGTCTTCGCTGGCGATGATGTGCTCGGCGCCATAGGCGCTGGCCCCCAGCACGCGCACCGCGTGGTAGTGGCTCAGCAGCACGTACTTGATGGGCTTGTCGGTCACTTCGCGGATGCGGCGGATCACGTCCTGCGCCATCACCGGCGTGGCCTGGGTGTCGATCACCATCACGGCGTCGTCGCCAATGATGATGCCGGTGTTGGGGTCGCCCTCGGCGGTGTAGGCGTAAGCGTGCTCGGACAGCTTGTCGAAGCTCACCTTCTTCACTTCAAGGTCGGCGGCAGAGGCAAAAGTCTTGGTCGTCATGTCGGTCTCGTGGGTAGGTTGAAATTCAACATAGGCAAATTTGTTCGCCTAAACGGAATTCGTTGATCCTAAGCAAAAAATTCGTTCATGTCTAAGCCATTCGTTTAAGTGAAAACCCTAGCCCTTTCAGGGGGCCTGCGAGCAAGCACAATCGGGTCATGAGAAGCACAAGCGAAGAAGAACAAGGCCTGGAGCCCGAATCCGGCCCCCGCGCGCCGCGCGGCATCCAAAGCGTGGAAGTGGGCGGCCAGTTGCTCAAGGTGCTGGCCCACACGGGCCGCCGCATGCCCCTGAAAGACCTGGCCCGCGAGGCCGACATGAGCCCGGCCAAGGCCCACCCCTATCTGGTGAGCTTCGGCAAGCTGGGGCTGATCGAACAAGACGGCGTGAGTGGCCACTACGGCCTGGGGCCTCTGGCCTTGCAACTGGGCCTGATCAGCCTGCAGCAGGTCGACCCGGTGCAACTGGCCAATGCCGAGTTGCCCGCCCTGGCGCAGCGCCTGGGTCACACGGTGTCGGCTTCGGTGTGGGGCGCGCGCGGGCCCACCATCATCCGGGTCGAAGAAGGGCCGACCGCGGTGTATGTGGCCATGCGGCACGGCACCACGGCCTCGGTGCGCCACACGGCCTCGGGCCAGGTGTTTGCGGCCTACCGGCCGCGCCACGACGTGGCCATGGCCCTGGCCAGCGACGGCGACGCCGGCGCCCTGGACGACCCCACCTTTGCCGCCGAACTGGAGCGCGTGCGGCAAACCCGGCTGGGCGTGGTGAACAACCACCTGATCACGGGCATCAGCGCCCTGGCCAGCCCGGTGTTCAATGGCTTTGGTCAGCTGGTGCTGGTGTTGGCCTGCATCGGCCCCAGCGCCACACTGGACACGGCTCTGGACGGGCCGGTGGCCCTGGCCCTCAAGGCCTGCGCCCTGGATCTGAGCCGGCGCCTGGGCGCCACCGGCTAAGGCCGTCCTTCAGTCCGCCAGCAAGGGGCTGCGCACCTTCGAGAAGCCGCCCGCCTGGTCGTAGGCGTAGCCCATCTGCAGCACGGCCCAATCGGCCTGGGCCGGGCCAATGATCTGCAGGCCCACGGGCCAGCGCCCTTGCGGCCCGCCCAGGCCGGCCGGCACGCTGAGGGCCGGCAGCCCACCCATCGTGGCCGCGATCACCACCTCCATCCAGCGGTGGTAGGTGTCCATCGTGCGCCCACCGACTTGCACCGGCCAATGCTGGGCCAGCTCGAACGGAAACACCTGGGCCGAGGGCAGCACCAGGTAATCAAAACGCTCGAACAAGGCCCGCAGCGCCTGGTACCAGGCACTGCGCACCGCACTGGCGCGGAACAGCTGCGGCCCGCTCAAGGCCAGCCCCCGCTCGATCTCCCACACCGCCTCGGGCTTGAGCTGGGCACGGCGCTTGGGGTCCTCATACAAGGGCGCGTAATTGCCGGACACGGTGAAGCTGCGCAGGTCCAGCCAGGCCTGCCAGACACGCTCGAAATCGGCCTGCGGCAAGACCGGCTCGACCACGCAGCCCACCGCCTCGAAATGGTGCAGCGCCTGCTCGCACAGTGGCAGCACCCCGGGCTCGGTGGCCAGATGCCCGCCCAGGTCGCCCAGCCAGCCAATGCGCGTGCCCTGGAAATCACGGGCCAGCGAGCCGGCGTAGACCGAAGCGTCCTGCTGCCGCGTCAAAGGCTGGCGCGCATCAAAGCCTGCCTGCACCGACAGCAGCAACCCCAGGTCGGGCACGTTGCGCGCCATCGGGCCGCTGACGCCAAACTGCTGGAAGAACACCTCGTCGGCCGGCCCCTGCGGCACGCACCCGAAAGACGGCCGGAAACCAAACACATGGTTGAAGGCCGCCGGCGTGCGCAGCGAGCCCATCATGTCGGAGCCATCGGCCACCGGCAACAGGTGCAAGGCCACCGCCGCGCCAGCACCGCCGCTGCTGCCACCGGCCGATCGGGTCGGGTCGTACGCGCCACCGGTGGCGCCATACACGCTGTTGTAGGTGTGGCCACCCAGGCCGAACTCGGGCGAATTGGTGCGCCCGATGAAGACAGCGCCCGCCTCGCGCATGCGGGCGAACACCTGGGCATCGGTGCGCGTGAGCTGGCCCTTGAACAGGGGAGAGCCCCGGGTGGTGATCAGGCCTGCGGCCGGGGCGATGTCCTTGGGGGCTTGTGGAAAGCCGTGCAGCACGCCCAGGCTCTGCCCCCGGCCCAGTTGCTCGTCACGCTCGCGGGCCTGGGCCAGCAGGCCTTCGGGCTCCAACGCGGCGACGATGGCATTGACCTGGGGGTTGAGGCGCTCGATGTGGCCTAGCGTGGCCTGCATCAGCTCGACACACGACAGTTCACGCCGGTGGATGGCCTGCGACAGGGCTACCGCATCGAGGGCCAGAGGGGCCGGCAGGGCCACTTGGGCGTCGGTGGAGGCTTGGGGGGTGATTTCAGAGGGCATGGGCTGGGAGCTTAGCCGGGTGCAGCCAGCGCAGCCAGTCCAATCATGCCTCAACAGCCTCTGGTTTGCGGATCAGGACCTCGGCCGGAATGTGCAGCCCCTCACTCAGCCGACGAATCATGTTGAGGGACAACGAGCGCTTGTAGGACAAAACTTCATAGACACGGTTGAGTGAGCCGATGTAGGGCACCAGATCTTTGACCGTCATGCCCGACTGCTCCATGCGGAACTTGATGGCCTCGACGGGGTCGGGAAGATCGATCGGATGCTGCCTGGCCTCGTAGGCTTGTACCAGTGCCCCCAGCACCTCCAATCTCTCCCCGTCGGGTCCGTCGGGCGAGGGGTCCAGGTCGATCAAGGCCGACACTTCCTGCAGCGCCGCGAGGTAATCGGCTTCGGTGCGGATGGCTTTGATTTCCAAGATCAGACTCCTTTGAACTGGTCCACAACGGTAGCGTCAACACGGTCGTATTCAGCGTGGGTTCCGACGAACTTCACGTAGACGTACTGCATTTTGTAGGCGATCGCCACAATCAGGCGGTAGTCATTCCCTTTGATGTTGAAGACGATACGGTTGTTCGCAATGATGCTGGCATTCGCATACTGGCGCTTCACGTCCTGAGGACTGCTCCAATGCGCGGCACGGGCTTCTGCGAGCCACGCCTTCAACGGCCCCTTCGCATCGCGGCAATGAGTTTGCTGCCAGAAGGACTCCAGGTTGCGCAAAGCGACGATGTGCATGCCGCAGAATAGTCCCAAAACGGTACTCTATCAAACACCGTGGAGTCAGTGCACACCGTGAACCAGCGTCAGGAAATTTCCGCCCCCCGCCACAGATACCTCGCGCTCAAAACCTGGCATCCCTCGCAAAACCCAAAAAGCCCGGGCCTGCCCGTCTTTCGACAGGGCAGGCCCGGGCTCGATGTCGTGCGCAGGCGCGAGCTTGCGCCTTGGATCAGGCGGTTTCGGCCAGGGCGTCGCCCAGGGCGTTGATCAGGCGGTCGATCTCGGCCTTTTCGGTGATGAAGGGGGGTGCCAACTGGATGGTGTCGCCACCGTAGCGCACATAGAAGCCCTTCTTCCAGCAGGCCATGGCCACCTCGTAGGGGCGGCGGGCCGGCTCACCGGGCAAGGCCTGCAGCGTGATGCCGGCGGCCAGGCCATAGTTGCGGATGTCGGCCACGTGCTTGCTGCCCTTGAGGCTGTGCACGGCGGTCTCGAAGTACGGGGCCAGGGTGCGCACGCGGCCCAGCATGTCTTCCTTTTGCAGCACATCGAGCGCGGCCAGGCCAGCGGCACAGGCCACCGGGTGGGCCGAGTAGGTGTAGCCGTGCGGGAACTCCAGCATGTAGTCGGGGCCGCCCACCGCCATGAAGGTGTCGTAGATCTCCTGGGTGGCCAGCACGGCCCCCAGGGGCTGGGCCCCATTGGTGATCTGCTTGGCGCAGTTCAGGATGTCGGGGGTGACGCCAAAGGCCTCGGCCCCGGTGAAGGCGCCGGTGCGGCCAAAACCGGTGATCACTTCATCAAAGATCAACAGGATGTTGTGGGCGGTGCAGATGTCACGCAGGCGCTTCAGATACCCCACGGGCGGGATCACCACGCCGGCCGAACCCGAGAAGGGCTCGACGATGACGGCAGCGATGTTCGACGCATCGTGCAGGGCAATCATGTCGAGCAGGCGGTCGGCCAACTCGGCACCCGTGGGCGGCATGCCCTTGTAGAACGAGCCGGCGGCCGGCTGGGTGTGCGGCAGGTGGTCGGCTTCGACGCCCTGGCCGAAGATCTTGCGGTTGGCGCCGATGCCGCCCACCGAGATGCCGCCATAGTTCACGCCGTGGTAGCCCTTTTCGCGACCGATCAGGCGGGTCTTGCTGCCCTGCCCCTTGGCACGCCAGTAGGCACGGGCCAGCTTGAGCGACGTGTCGGCCGACTCAGAACCCGAACCGGTGAAGAACACATAGTCGAGGCCGGCCGGGGTCAGCTCCTTGAGGCGGTTGGCCAGGGCGAACGAGCCGGGGTGACCGAACTGGAAGGCCGGCGCGTAGTCGAGCTTGGCGATCTGGCGGCTCACGGCTTCGGTGATTTCGGGACGGCCATGGCCCAGGCCGCTGCACCACAGGCCCGACAGGCCGTCGAAGATCTTGCGGCCATCAGCGTCGGTGAAGTAGGCCCCCTTGGCCTCGACGATGATGCGCGGGTCTTTCTTGAAGCTGCGGTTGGCCGTGTAGGGCATCCAGTGGGCTTCAAGCCACGCGGCATCGGTGCGACCGGCAAAAGAGGTGTCCGGTGCCGGGGTGGCAGAGGGTTCGGCGGCGAGCTGGGTCATGGCGGTCGGGCCACGCGGCGAACGTGGCAGTGTGGGTGAAACAAGTTGCCCATTCTTCATGCCGCCGTTATTCTTGAAAATGGATCAATATCAATACTTACTTCGCAATTTATGCAAGTAAAAAACAACCCGCCCCCACCCCCCCCTGCAGCCGAACGCGCCACCAAGAACCGCGCCATCCTGGGCCAGCTCAGCGACATGGACCTGCGCCTGCTGCAGGTGTTCAAGACCGTGGTCGAATGCGGCGGCATGTCGGCCGCCGAACTCGAGCTGAACATCGGCACCTCCACCGTGAGCCGCCATGTGAAAGACCTCGAAACCCGCCTCGGTCTGGTGCTGTGCCGGCGCGGCCGGGCCGGCTTTGCCCTCACCCAGGAGGGCCAGCGGGTGTATGACGAAACCCTGCGCCTGCTGGCCGCCGTGGACGGCTTTCGCAGCAGCGTCGACGACATCCACCACCGCATGGGCGGGCAATTGGAGCTGGCCCTGTTCGACAAGACCGCCAGCAACCCGGCCTCGCGCATCCATCAGGCCATCGCGCTGTTCACCGAGCAGGCCCCCGATGTGAACCTGGTGCTGCGCGTGGCCTCGATCAACACCATCGAGCGCGGCATCATTGACGGCAGCCTGCAGGTGGGCGTGATCCCGGCTCACCGCAGCTCGCCCAGCCTGATGTACGCCGACCTGTTCAACGAAAAAATGCTGCTGTACTGCGGCGCCCGCCACCCCCTGTTCGGGGCCGAGCACAGCGATCTGGACTGGGACAGCCTGCGCCGCTGGCACTTTGCCGGCTTGGGCTACCACTCGCCCAACATGGAGCTGAGCCACCAGGCCCGCCTGTCGCGCCGGGCCACCGGCTTTGACCAGGAGGCCATCGCCACGCTGATCCTGTCGGGCCGCTTTCTGGGCTTTCTGCCCGATCACTATGCCGAGCCCTTCGAACGCCAGGGCCTGATGCAGGCCGTGCAGCCAGAAGCCCTGCACTACGAATGCCAGTTCGTCAGCCTGCTGCGCCGCTCGCCCCAGCCCGGGCGGGCCGCACAGCTGTTTCATGACTGCCTGGTGCGGGCGCATGCCCAGGCGACCGGGGCCCCAACATGACCCAGCATCGACCTGCAGCGGCGAAAAATCAACACCTCAGCAGCCGCTTGAGCAAATGGGCTCTGAAATCTTGCCGGGTCCCGATGAGGAGGTGAACGATGATCAGACTGTCATCGAACTCGTAGACCAGCCGGGTTTGTCGCACCAGCGCGTAGCGCACATGGGACAGGCCCAGATCCGCCAGCAATTCAATGGGGGTTCCGGTTTGCGGTGCTTGCTGGATACGCCTGAAAGCGTCTTGATACTCAGCGTGAACGGTGCGCCAGACGGCGTCACCGAAGTTCTGCTTGACGTATCGCTGGATGTCTTTGAAGTCTTCTTTGGCGCTGTCCAGAACGACGATTCGGCGCGTCACGCCCCGTCACCCATTTCGTCGAGGAAGTCTTTCGCCTCGCTGAAGTGCCCCGCCTGGAACTCTGTCCTGCCCAGCGCCAGCAGCTTGAGCAAGGCCATCGCCTCCTGCTGCTTTTCATACTCGGCAATGTCCATCACCACCATCTTGGCCTCGCCGTTCTGGGTGATGATGATGGGCTCGGGATTGACAGAAAACCCTTTGACAATGTCCGCCGCATTCGACTTCAAGTAGGTGATGGGCCTGATCTGGGTGGCAAGGGACATGGCAGCTCCTGGAAATCCTGGCCGGCCAGAATACGATCCATATTCAGACCCGTCAATCCGACACCCGCTTGAACTGCAAGGGGCTGAACGTCAAACGCGCCCCGCCCAAGTGCACCGCACAGCCCAAATGCACCGCTAGCCCAATTACGGCCAGGCGGCCTGTTGCTGAGGCCAGAAGGTCTCTCGCGGCCCCAAGCACCGCTTGACCCGAGTCAAACCCTGGAATTGTCAAATTTCATAAGACAGACCGTCAATTTTTCCTCCGATTGTCAAACACAGTTTATTGACCAACAATCGGCCGGCCCCGGGGCCCACCAGACGTCTGCCGGTCTTTGCGGGGTGCCTTCCCCCTTCGAGAGACAAGCATGACGACAAGCCACCCGACCCTGAACCGCCGGCAGTTGCTGGCCCTGGCCAGCGCTGCCAGCGTGGGCAGCCCCCTGCCAGCGCTGGCCCAAAGCAAATACCCAGGCGGCAAGCCGGTGACCGTGGTCGTGCCCTTTGCCGCTGGCGGCACCACCGACATCCTGGGCAGGCTGATGGCCCGCCACCTCGGCAACCGCCTGGGCGGCACCGTGATCGTGGACAACAAGGCCGGCGCTGGCGGTGGCATCGGAGCCGCGGTGGTGGCCAAGGCCGCCCCTGACGCCTACACCCTGCTGATGGGCACCATCGGCACCCACGCCATCAACCAGTTCCTTTACAAGAAGCTGGCCTACGACCCGGCACGCGACTTCGCCCCCCTGGGCCTGGTGGCCAAGGTGCCCAACGTGCTGGTGGTGCACCCCAGCCAGCCCTACAAGACCGTGAAAGAGCTGATCGCCTACGCCAAGGCCCACCCGGGCAAGGTGACCTATGCCTCGGCCGGCAATGGCACCTCCATCCACCTGGCGGGGGCCTTGTTCGAGCAGATGGCCCAGGTGGACATGGTGCACGTGCCCTACAAGGGCAGCGCACCGGCGATTGCCGACCTGCTGGCAGGCCAGACCTCGTGCAGCTTCGACAACCTGCCCTCGGCCCTGCCACACATCAAGTCGGGCGCCTTGCGTGCCATCGCTGTCACCGGCTCGGCCCGCTTTCCGAGCCTGCCCCAGTTGCCCACCATCGCCGAAAGCGGCCTGCCCGGTTACGACGCCACCTCGTGGTTCGGTCTGTGGGCGCCCGCCGCCACCCCGTCAGAACTGGTGGCCCGCCTCAATGCCGAGATCAACCAGATACTGAACCAGGCCGAGGTGCGCCAGCAGATGCTGGAGCAAGGCGCCGAAGCCGCCCCCGGCACCCCCCAGCAATTCAGCAGCTTCATCCAGGCCGAAGCCGCCAAGTGGTCGAAAGTGGTTCAGACGGCCAACGTGCAGCTGGACTGAACGACAACCCCGGCTGCGCCGGTATCACCCGCCGCGCCGGGCGTAGTAGCCCAACAAGGCCTGGGTGCCGGTGATGCCGGCCTTCTGCGCCCACTCGCGGCCGAAGCGTTCACCCAATTGGTCCAGGGTGCGGCGCAGTTCGGCGGTGGGGGGCACCACCTGCACACGCTGTTCAGCCAATTGTTTCTTGGCCGCCTCATCGGCGCTGCGGGCCAGTTGCCAGCCCTGGGTTTCGGCTTGTTTGGCGGCCTCCAGGAGGCTCTGACGCACCGCCGGGCTGAAGCCATTCCAGACCTTATCGCTGACACAGACCATGTTCTTGGGAATCCAGGCGCGCAGGTCCACAAAGAACTTCATGGCCTTCCAGGCCTGGCTGTCGACCCCGGTGGTGCTGGAGGTGAGCATGGCGTCCACCTGCCCGGTCTCGATGGCCTTGGAGAGGTCTTGCGCCGCAATGGTGGTGGCCGTGGCGCCCGACAATTCGGCCAGGCGTTTGGTGGCGTCGTTGTAGACGCGAAAGCGCAGGCCCTTGAGGTCACCCAGCTGATTGACCGCGCTGCGGCTGTAAAGGCCCTGGCCCGGCCAGGGCACGGCATACAGCACACGCACACCGTGGCTGAGCATCTCGTCGCTCACCGCCTTGCGCGAGGCCTCCCACATGTGGGCCGCATCTTCAAAGCCCCGAACCATGAAAGGCAAGGAGTCGATGGCCAGCAGCGGGTACTTGGCACCGTAGGAGGACATCAGCACCTCACCAAAGGCCAACTCCCCCTGCGCCAGCGCCGGCAACACCTCGGCCATGGGCTTGAGCTGCGAATTCACCCCCAGCTCGACAGGCGAGCCTGCGATCTCGGCCACACGGCGAGCAAACTGACGCAGGTTCTGGGTATGGAAGACCGCGTCGCCATAGGCACCGGAAAAGCGCAGGGCGGATGTTGGGGCCTGGGCCAGGACTGAGCCACTGCCGAGCAGCGCAGCCCCCCACAGCGAAGCCAGCGCCTGACGGCGCGCAATGCAATCGGACACGGGAAAACCCTCGGTTGAAACGCTGCGGCGATGATACGACCCGTCAGCCGAAAAGCACCGACTGTCGGCCGTCAAGTGTGGAAAACGGCCGCTTTCAACGCCCCCCATGTCAGCGACGCGCCACACCCAGCAGTTGATCCAGCAAATCGGGCCGCTCGCTCAAGGCCTGGGCGCTGTCCCGGTGCACCACCGTGCCGTGGTCCAGCACCACCGCCACATCGGAGATCGCCAGGATGGCCTGCGGGTGCTGCTCGACGATGATGGCGCTCAGCCCTTCGTCGCGGGTGATGGCCCGGAGGGCCCGCAACAACTCTTCCACGATGATGGGGGCCAGGCCCTCCAGCGGCTCGTCAAGCAACAGCAGCCGCGGGTTCAGCACCAGGGCACGGGCCACGGCCAGCATCTGCTGCTCGCCACCCGAGAGCTGGGTACCCAGGTTGCCCTGACGCTCGGCCAGACGCGGAAACATCTGGTAGGCCCGCTCGGGCGTCCAGGGGCCGGGCCGGGCCACGGCCGTGAGGTTCTCATGCACCGTGAGCGACTTGAAGATGTTGCGCTCTTGCGGCACCCAGCCGATGCCAGCGGCGGCCCGTTCGTGGGGCTTGAGGCGGTTCAGGGCCTGGCCGCCCAGGCTGATGCGGCCCGCATGCTGACGCGTGGCGCCTGCCAGGGTGTTCATGAAGGTGGTCTTGCCGGTGCCGTTGCGCCCCAGCAGGGCCAGGGTCTGGCCCTCGTCCAGGCGCAGCGACACCTCGTGCAACACCACGGCCTCGCCGTAACCAGCGCTCAGGTTCTCGACGTTCAGCAACTCAGCCATGGGTGTCTCCGTGGCCCAGGTACACCGCCTTGACCTGGGGATCGTTTGCAATCACCTCGGGCTCACCCTCGGTCAGCACCGTGCCGTTGACCAGCACCGTCATGCGGCGGGCAAAGCTGAACACCAGGTCCATGTCGTGCTCGATCAGCAGCACCGACACATCGGCCGGCAGCGCTGCCAGGGTCTGCAGCAGTTCGTCACGTTCACCCGCCGGCACGCCGGCCACGGGCTCGTCCAGCAGCAGCACGCGGGGCTCGCAGGCCAGGGCAATCGCCATCTCCAGCAGGCGGCGTTTGCCGTAGGCCAGCACCCGCGTGGGTTGATGCGCCACATCGGCCAGGTGGAACTGCACCAGCAACTGCTCGGCGCGCTCCACCACACCACGGTCGCGGCCCAGGGCCTGCCACCAGCGGCCGCCCTGGCCGCGGTGCTGTGACACCACCAGGCTCAGCGTCTGCAGCGGGCTCATGCTGTCGAACAACTGGTTGATCTGGAAGGTGCGCACCAGGCCGCGCTGCACCCGAAGGTGCGGCGCCAGGGTGGTGATGTCCTGGCCATCCAGCCACACACTGCCCTCAGAAGGGGCCAGCACGCCGGTGAGCTGGTTGATCAAGGTGGTCTTGCCGGCCCCATTGGGGCCGATCAGCGCATGACGGGCCCCCTGGCGCAGTTGCAGCGACACCTGGTTGGTGGCGGTGATGCCACCAAAACGCATCACCAGAGAGCGCGTCTCCAGCACCACCGGGGCCTCTGGCCGAGTGGTCTCGGCAATGGCTTCGTAGTAGGCAGCGCTCATCGCGGGCCCCCTTGCGCACGGCCACGGCCGAACCAGGTCCAGGGGCGCAGCAGCCGCTCACGCCCCACCAGCACCAGCAAGACCAGCAGCAGGCCGATCCAGAACATCCAGTACTGCGGCGTGATGGCCGAGAGGCTGTCCTGCAGCAGTTTGAAGACGATGGCCCCGACGACCCCGCCGTACAACCACCCCACCCCGCCAATGACCAGCATCAACAGCACATCGGCCGATCGGTCAAAAGCCAGCACATCGAGCGAGGCAAAGCCCGTGGTCTGCGCCAGCAGGGCCCCGGCCACGCCGGCCACGCCGGCCGCCACGGCATAGACCAGCACCAGGCGCTGCACCACCGGGATGCCGATGGCCATGGCGCGCAGGCGGTTGTCACGGATCGCCATCAGCGTGGCCCCAAAGGGGGAATGCACCAGGCGGCGCATCAGCACGAACAAGAGCAAGGCCACGCCCAGCGAGTACCAGGCCGCCACCTGCCCCATCAGGTCAAACTCGAAGTAGCCCAGCACCGGGCCCATGATCACGCCCTGCAAGCCATCCGCGCCACCGGTCAACCAATCAAGCTTGTTGGCCAACTCCAGCAGAATCAGCGCGGTGCCCAGGGTCACCATCAGCCGGGTCAGGTCGGTGCCACGCAGAATGGTGACACTGCACAGCGCCCCCAGCGCCGTGCACAGCACGGCGGCCACCAGCAGGCCCAGCGTGGGGTCGGGCATGACCAGCTTGGCAAACAAAGCGGCCGAATAGGCGCCAAAGCCGAAGAAAGCCGCATGGCCCAGCGAAACAATGCCGGTGTAGCCCAGGATCAGGTCCAGCGACATGGCAAACAAGGCCACGATGGCGATCTCGTTGATCATCAACGCGTGCGAGGGCAGCACGGCTGGCGCGGCCAGGGCGGCGGCCCAGACCACGAACTCCCAGGCCCGGGGTCGCGAGCGGCGCAGCAGGGCCGCCTGCATGTCAGAAGCCGTGTTCGGGCGGTGCATCAGCGGCCCCCCCGGCGGGTGAACAGCCCCTGCGGGCGCCACAGAAGAATCATGATCATGAGCGTGTAGACGATGAAGGCGCCCAGTTTGGGAATGAAGTACTTGCCCGCCACATCGGCCACGCCCAGCAGCAGCGCGGCCAGCAAGGGGCCAGTGATCGACGAGGTGCCCCCCACCGAGACCACGATCAGAAAATAGATCATGTACTTGAGCGGGAAGGTCGGGTCCAGCCCCAGCACCTCAGCCCCCAGCGCGCCGCCGAGGCCCGCCAGGCCCGAACCCACGGCAAAGGTGAGCAGAAAGATCTGGTTCACATTGATGCCCAGGCCGGCGGCCACGCGTGGGTCGTCCACCGCAGCGCGCAGCCGGCTGCCAAAGCGGGTGCGCGTGAGCACCAACTGCAACACCACCGTGAGCGCCGCACACACGGCAATGATGAACAGGCGGTAATGGCCCATGCCCAGTTGCAGCAGGCCATCGCCCCATTCGGTGCGGCCACGCAGCCACTCGGGCAGTTGGACGTTCTGCTGGCTGGAGCCGGCAAAGTAGTCCACCCCGGCCACCGCCATGAAGGCCAGGCCAATGGAGAACAACACCTGGTCCAGGTGGGGCTTGCTGTACATGGGCCGGTACAGCGTGCGTTCCAGCAAGGCCCCCATCAACCCGGCGCCCACAAAGGCCAGCGGCAGGCAGGCCAGAAACGGCAGGCCCAGGCGCTGCATGGCCATCACCGTGATGTAGCCGCCGGCCATGGCGAAGGCCCCATGGGCCAGGTTGATGAAGTTCATCAGACCCAGCGTCACGGCCAGGCCCACGGCCAGCACAAACAGCAGCATGCCGTAGGCCACGCCGTCAAAAAGAATCGTCAACACGGCGGCGCTTCCCCCAATTGGTCGTCAGTGGTCAGTCAAAAGCCCCGCCTGTCCGCAGGACGGGGCCATGGTGCCGAGGCGGGCGCTCAGCGCGCCTTGCCCGGGTCTTTCACGTCCTTGATCACATCGAACTCGACGTTGTAGAGCTGGCCGTTCTTTTTCTCGACCTTGCGCAGGTACACGTTCTGCACGATGTCGCGCGTCTGCGCGTCGATGAAGACCTGGCCGCGCGGGCTTTCGAAGATCTGGCCTTTCATGGCGCCCAGCAGCGCCGTGCCATCGCCCTTGCCCTGAGTGGCCTTGAGGGCCTCGTAGATCACACGCATGCCGTCGTAGCCCCCCACCGCCATGAAGTTGGGGCGCATCGAGGGATTGGCTTTCTGGAAGGCCTCGACAAACTTCTTGTTGACCGGCGAGTTGTGATCGGTCGAATAGTGGTGCGAGGTGACCACGCCCAGGGCGCCGTCACCCATGTCGTTGAGCTGATCGTCATCGGTCACGTCGCCGGTGGCAATCAGGCGGATGCCGGCCTTGTCCATGCCGCGCTCCAGAAACTGCTTCATCACCGCAGCACCAGCGCCCGAGGGCACGAAGACAAACAGCGCATCGGGCTTTTCATCACGCACTTTCTGCAGGAAGGGCGCGAAGTCGGGGTTGCGCAGGGGCACGCGCAGCGCATCCACCACCTGGCCACCGTTGAAGGTGAAGCGCTCTTTGAAGAACTTCTCGGCATCGATGCCCGGACCGTAGTCGGACACCAGGGTGACCACCTTCTTGATGCCGTTCTTGGGCGCCCAGTCGGCCATCGACACCGTCACCTGCGGCAGCGTGAAGCTGGAGCGCACGATGAAGGGCGAGGCTTGGGTGATGCTGGAGGTGGCCGCCGCCATGACCACCATCGGGGTCTTGGATTGGCTGGCAATCGGGGCCGTGGCCAGGGCCAGCGGGGTCAGACCGAAGCCGCCCAGCACATTGACCTTTTCATTGACGACCAACTCCTGGGCGATGCGCTTGGTCACGTCGGGCAGGCCGGTGTCGTCCTTCACGATCAGCTCGACCTTGCGGCCGGCCACGGTGTCGCCGTTCTGCGCCATGTAAAGCCGGGCTGCCGCCTCGATCTGACGCCCGGTGGAAGCCGACTGGCCCGTCATGGGCAGGATCAGGCCGATCTTGAATTTGCCGGCGTCCTGCGCCAGCGCCGTGCCGGCCTGGGCAGCCGCCAGGGCCAGTGCTGACAGCGCGACACGCTGAAAAAATTGACGTTTTTGCATCTTTTTGTCTCCAATGCGGCAGGCGCCGAGCGAAACGCCTGTTGGCCGCGGGTTGATCTGCCGGGGACCGGATCTTTGTTGTTTGGCCGGACTCTATCACGCACGATGTACGGGCGGCAGGCTCAGGGACTTCGCCGGCAAGGCGCCACCGCCAGGCCAGCCCTGCCAACAAGTTACACAGGCATCCCCAAAGCCGTAATAAAATTACAAACCCTCGCTGAGGATATTCTTCAACCCCTCTCGCTACCTGCCCAGCTGCAAGCCCCATGTACGAAGCCCGCGCCCCCGAAACCACCACGCCGCCCCCCGAGTTTCCACGCCTGCTGGGCGACATTGGCGGCACCAATGCCCGTTTCGGTTGGCAGCACCAGGCCGGCAGCCCGATCACTCAGGTGCAAGTCGTGCCCTGTGCCGAACACCCCAGCCTGCTGGCCGCAGTGCAGCACTACCTGAGCACACAGCAGCTGGCACAGCCCGCCCGCGCGGCCTTTGGCATTGCCAACCCGGTCAATGGCGACGCCGTGCGCATGACCAACCACCACTGGGCGTTCTCTGTGGAGGCCTTGCGCGCCGGCCTGGGTCTGTCGCGCCTGCTGTTGTTGAACGATTTCACGGCCCTCGCCTTGTCATTGCACAGCCTGCCAGCCGACGACCTGCGCGCCGTGGGCGGCGGCACGGCGGCCACGGGTGCCGCCGTGGCCTTGATCGGCCCGGGCACAGGCCTGGGGGTGTCGGGGCTGGTCCCGGCCGGACCTCAGGGTCCCTGGGCCCCGGTGGCGGGCGAAGGGGGCCACGTGAGCGTGTGCGCCATGAACGCCCAGGAGTTTGCGGTGATCGAGGTGCTGCGCCAGCGCCACGGTCATGTGTCGGCCGAACGCGTGGTGTCGGGCACAGGCCTGCCCGAGCTGTACCAGGCCCTGCGCCAGGTGCAGGGCCTGCCCGCCGACGACAGCGCCGGGGCCCCACAGATCATCGAGGCCGGCCTGCGCGAACCCGGCTCGGCCGCCGAGCAGACGCTGCAGCTGTTCTGCCGCTTTCTCGGCGATGTGGCGGGCGATCTGGCCCTCACCCTGGGGGCCCGTGGGGGGGTTTACATCGGCGGGGGCATCGTGCCGCGCCTGCTGGATTTCTTTGCGGCCTCTGATTTCCGCCGCCGCTTCGAGGCCAAGGGCCGTTTCAGCGCGTATCTGAGCCAGGTGCCGACCTGGGTGATCACCAGCAAGGTGTCACCCGCCCTGCAGGGGGCGGCCAACGCGCTGGACAACCTGCGCTGAACGGCGCTTTGGCAGGCCGGTTCAGCGCGGCACCGTCACAGCGGGATGTGACTGGGCCCAGGCCTGAGCCTGTTGCCAACTCGGGGGCACGCAGCCGCGCTGCTGCACACAAAGACTGGCGCAGGCCAGCGCGTGCTGCAGCGCCTGTGCTGCGGCGCTGTCGCTCAAGCCTGCTGAATCCGCCCAGCCCGGGCCATGGCGCAAAAGGCTGCTCAACAGGCCGGCGAAAAAGCTGTCCCCGGCCCCCACGGTGTCGATCACTTCGAGCGCTGCGCCTTCGCATGCAAACCAGCGCCGGCCATCACGCGCCAGCAGCCAGGCCCCCTGTGCGCCCAGCGTCAGGGCCAGCCACGCGGTGTTCAAGCGCCCCATCAGGGCCTCGGCTTGCAACATGGGTGTGGCGCCGGGCACCTGCAGGTGGGCCAGGTCCTCGTCACTCACCTTGACCAGATCGGCCTGAGCCAGCACCTGCAGGACATGGGCCTGGTAGGCCGCCAGATCGGGCATCACGGAGGGGCGCAGATTGGCATCCACGGCCACGCACCGGCCGGCGGCCTGCTGCGCCATCAGCCAGGGCAGATAGACCGAGGCATCGCGTGCGTCCAGTGCCAGCCCCCCTGTGCAAACGCATTGCAAGCCTGGCAAGGCGGCGCAGTCTGCGTTCAAGCCCTCTGCACTGACCTGGCGATCGGCCACGCCCTCGCGGTAGAACGCGTAGTCGGGATGACCGTGCTCGTTCAGCGACACCACGGCCAGCGAGGTCGCCTGAGTCACCGGCTGCGGATGGGCCAGATGCACGCCATCGGCTTGTATCTGACTCGCCAGCGCCCGCCCGAAGCGATCGCGGGCAAAGGGGTTCAAGTAGGTGGTGCTGACGCCCTGGCGGCTGATGGCCCGGCTCAGGTTATAGACCGCCCCCCCAAGACAGGGTTCAAAAGCGCCATCGGCGCGTGCAATCAGATCGATCAGGGCTTCGCCAGCAATGGCCACCTGAGCGGCAGAAAAATCGGACATGGCCATCAACGCCAAGGCGGCGCCTGTTGAAATCAAAAGGGATCTGGCATCAGCGCGGGCAGGTCGAGCCCCGCACCTGCAGCGTGGCCGCCAGAATGCGGGGCTCTGGCCGCTCGCCTGCGGTGAGTCGGAGCAGGCAATCCACCATCTCGGTGCCGGCCAGCTCGATGGGCTGGCGCACGGTGGTCAGGGAGGGGTGGCAATGCGCGGCGGCCTCGATGTCGTCGTAGCCCACCACGCTGACATCGCGGGGAACGTCCAGGCCCTGCGCCAGCAGCACGCCCATGGCGTTCATGGCGATCAGGTCACTGGCCGCAAACAGCGCATCAAGACCCACGCCTCGGGCCAAAAACTCACGCATGGCCTGCTGGGCCTCGACGGCCGTGAAAGGCGCCACGATGCGCAGCGCCGGATCGGGGGTCAGGCCACGGTCACGGTGGGCCTGAAGGTAACCCTCAAAGCGCTGCTCGGCCTCAGGAAACGCCACGTCCCCCATGAAGGCGATGTGGCGTCGCCCCAGACCCAGCAGGTGCTCGGTGGCCATGCGCCCGCCCGAGAAGTTGTCGGTGCCCACGCTGCAATAGAGTTGCCTCGGCAATTGCGCCCCCCAGACCACAAAAGGCACCTGGCGCACCGCCAGCGCATTGAGTTGATCATGGTGGCCCCACTGGCCGATGACCACGATGCCACGCGCTCGACCGGTGTCGTACAGGCCGGCCAGGTCGTCCAGGTGCTCTGAGTCGACGCGCGACAACAGCAGGTCGTACCCGTGGTCGGTCAAGGCGTCGGCCAGGCTACCCAACATGCCCAGAAAAAACGGATCCGACACATGCTGACGGGTTTTGCGGTCGAATGGAATCACCACACCGATGGTGCGGTTCTCGCCCAGGCGCAGGTTCTTGGCTCCAACGTTGATCGAATAGTTCAACGAGCGTGCCAGTTCGGTGATCCGTTGGCGGGTCTCGGGGTTGATCAGCGCACTGCCATTGAGCGCGCGCGACACGGTGGAGGCGGACACGCCCGCCAGGCGGGCGATGTCCATCATCTGGACGCGTCGCTTATCGGAGTCAGGTCGTGTCATGTCGGCTCAAGGGATTGAACAGCGGTGCAGGTCGATTCGGACCCAGCCTGAAAACCAGGGCAAGTGGATGCATCAGGGGGTCTGCTGCGCATACAGAAGCCATAGTTGAGCGACCAGCAGGGCATCACCGCCAACCGCCCCCAGCACCTCACGTGCTTGTGCTTTGCGGCCTGCCCCGATGAGACTGCGGCCGTAGTGTAAGCGCACTTCTTCAGGCCGGCGGAGCTCCCCCAGGCCCAGTGCTTTTTCATAGGCCTCGGCAGCCTGGGGCCACTGTTGTGCCGAGCCGAGCAGGTCGCCCAGTTGCGCCCAATCGTTGCCCTGGCGCGCGGCCTCGCGCAGTGCTGCCAGGGCTTGCTCATCCTCCGCAGCGCGCTTGCGGGCCTGTGCCAATGACGCCTGAGCAGGTGCATCCGTCAGAACCCGCCGTTCAACGCCCATGGCCAGCACACGGCTCGCCTCGGCCGGCAAGCCGGCCTTGATCGCCAGGCTGGCAAAGCTGCTGAATTCCGCCGCGTCTTCCAGGTTGCCCGTGGCCTCATACAGGCGGTAGACATCCAACTCAAGGCGACTGTTGAAGCCAGGCTGCTGGGTCACCCTGGGCAACAGGTCGGACCAGTAATCACGGCTGGCCTCCAGCGTGGCCGATTGGCGCAGCAACTGGCGCAAGGTCTGAAAGTAACCGGCTTCATCCTTGAGCTTGAGCTGGCTGGCCCCCAGGGCACGCCACTCGGCCTCATTCAAAGGGGGGCTGCCGGCGTCAGACTGGGCCTGCCGGGCTTCGGCCAGAACCGCGGCATGCTGGCCCAGCATGCCCAGCGACTGCAGCCTGACCTGGCGGAATCGGGCCGCCTCGGGCCCGCCGGCCTGCCAACCAGCCTGGGCCCAACGGGCTGCCCGGGTGTAATCCTTGAGGTTGATGCTGGCGTTGACCAGGGACTGCACCAAAGCACGGCGATCAGCCTCCGGCAGGTCGGGTCGTTGCAGCAGCGCTTCGAAGGCCGGCACGGCCAGCGCAAACTGGCGCGCCTGCATGGCCGCCGCGGCGGTCGTGCGGTCCAGCAGCGCCCGCTCGGCGTCCGTCAAATCGGTGCGCGCACGCACAGGCGCCAGCAAGGCCAGGGCCTCTTCGGGGTGGCGCGCCTTCAACACGTCCTGGGCCGCCTGCAGCGGCTGGGCCACCTCACGGCGCAGTGCATCGTCGGCCTGGGCGGTGGTCACCCAGAGGAGAGCGGCCAACACCACGGGCATGAAGCGGCCCGAGCCGGGCAAGGGAAAAGCGGTGGAAGTCATGACAAGGGACATCGATCCAAAATCAGTCAAAAAAGACCCCGCGCCCGAAAGCGCGGGGCAAGTCACTACCTTGGAGAAACTCAGTTGACGCTCAGTTGACGCTCAGTTGACGAACTGTTCTGAGCCAACAATGCCCAGCTTGGTCAAACCGATGCGCTGGGCATTGGCCATCACCGCGGCCACCGCCTCGTACTTGGCCTTGGCATCCGAACGGATGTGGATTTCTGGCTGAGGCTGCAGTCGCGCCGCCTCGCCCAGATGCGCTTCCAGCTCAGCCCGGTTGCTCAGCGCAGCGCCATTCCAGTGGATGACACTTTGCTTGTCGATGTCGATGTGCACCACCACCGGATCCACCTTCTTGGTGGGTGGCGTGGACACCGGCATGTCGAGGTTGACCGAGTGCAGTTGTGCCGGAATGGTGATGATCAGCATGATCAGCAGCACCAGCATCACATCGATCAGGGGCGTGGTGTTGATGTCCATCATCACCTCGGGTTCGCTGTTGCCGCCCCCGCTACCTATGTTCATTCCCATGATGAATCCTTGTCTTTGAAACGGAGCCCGGGCTCAGTTGGAGGCGGGCTCGGTGATGAAGCCCACCTTGGTGATGCCCGCACGCTGCACCGCATACATGACCCGGCCCACCGACTCGAAGTCGCTGCGCGCGTCACCCCGGATCTGGACTTCAGGCTGAGGCACCTTGACGGCGAAGGTCTTCATGCGGTCCAGCAGGTCGGTGGAGTTCTTGATGGGCGTGTCGTACAGAAAAATATGGCCTGAGGCATCCACCGAGATGATCACGTTCTCGGGCTTGGTCTCGCGCACCACGTTTTTCTCTTTGGGCAGATCCACCTTGACCGAGGTGGTCACCACCGGGATCGTGATCAGGAAAATGATCAGCAACACCAGCATGACGTCCACCAGCGGCGTGGTATTGATCTGGCTGAGGACTTCGTCTTCGCCCGAGTCGGCACCGACATTCATGGCCATGGTTGGGGTCTCCTGCGCGCCGCCGAAGCGGCTCTGATGTCAATGGGATTCACTTCTTGGCAGTGGCCAGCAGCACCGAGTGCAGGTCGTTGCCAAAGGCGTTGATGTCTTCCATGGCCGACTTGTTGCGGCGCACCAACCAGTTGTAGCCCAGCACGGCAGGCACAGCGACCGCCAGGCCGATCGCCGTCATGATCAGGGATTCACCCACCGGGCCCGCCACCTTGTCGATGCTGGCCTGACCCGACATGCCGATTTTGACCAGCGCGTTGTAAATGCCCCAGACCGTGCCGAACAGCCCAACGAACGGACCGGTGGACCCCACGGTGGCCAGCACGGCCAGGCCGTCCTGCATGCGGCTTTGCACATTGCCAATGGCGCGCTGGATGCTCATCGTGACCCAGGTGTTGAAGTCGACCGCCCCGAGCATGCCCTCGTGCTTGCTGGCACCTTCCAGGCCTTTCTCGGCAATGAAGCGGTAGGGGCTGTCGGCGTGCAGTTCGTCGGTGCCCTCGCGCACCGAGCCCTTGGTCCAGAAGTTGTCTTGCGCCTTGCGGGCAAAGCCGGCGTTGCGGTTCTGCTCGAAGAACTTGGTGACGATCACGTACCAGCTGCCCATGCTCATGAGCACCAGGATCAACAGCGTGCCCTTGGCCACGGCATCGCCCTGGGCCCACAGGGCCCCCAGGCCATAGGGGTTGTCGGTGCTGGCTTCGGCGGCCGCGCCGGCCGGTGCCGGTACCGATGCCACCTGGGTGGCTGTCGTTTCTGCGGGGGCAGCCGCGTCGGCCGCCCAGACAGCGCCTTGGCCCAGCCACAGGCTGGCACTCAGGCCGCAGATCACAGCGATGGACTTGATGATTTTGAACATGGTGGAAGAACTCCTCGAAAAATGATGTCGTTTGTTTTCTGTGGCGATCAGGGTGGCCAGCCGGCTCATTCCAGACGCCACGTGTACTTCATGCTGGCCCAGCTCTGTTCGGGCTTGCCATCGGTGCTCGCCGGCTTGAACTGGCAGCGCGCCAGGGCCAGCCGGGCCGCCTCATCCAGGCGTTTGAAGCCCGAGGTGCTTTCGACCTGCGAATCCACGACGCGACCATCCACGTCAACCAGGAAACGCAGCTGCACCGTGCCCTCTTCTTCGGCCCGGCGCGACGCGGCGGGATAAGCAGGCTTCTCGCAGTTCTGAGCGCTGATCACAGCGGCGGTGCGCACAGGCGCCGCAGGCGGTGGCGGTGGCGCGGGAGGTGCCGGTGGTGGCGGCGGCGGTGGTGGTGGCGCGGGGGGCTGAGGCGTGTTCGACACCGCAGCAATCGCATTGGCGGCCGCCGGCGCGTTGCTCACCACGGCCGCAGGCGGCACATAGGCCGGCGGTGGCGGTGGCGGTGCGTTCTTGGGTGGAGGCGGCGGTGGCGGCGGCGGAATGTCGGGTTTGGCCTCCTCCAGCAACTGGGCCTCAACGGGCCCCTTGATCACTTTGACGAACTTGCGGGCCAGGCCCGAATTGATCGCCCAAAAGATCAACGCATGCAGCACCAGCACCAGGCACAAGCCGACGACGTGCTTGCGAGGGGTGCGTTGCCGACTGGCGTAGTCATTCATCAAACAGGGTCTCCTCTGGTTTGGACTTCTCAACAGCACGCGAATTGATTCATCGTGCAAACGTTTGCAATCGTAGTTTGTGCCGAAAAAATCAATACTAGTGATAACCCTAGACACACTTGCACAAGCTCTTTCGAAGTGAACCCCCTCTGTTGCAAGCCAGATACACTAGGGAAATCACTTAATTTTCAACCCACTACAGAGGAAGCAAGGCACCTTGGCAGCCTCATTTTCAATAACGGCTTCATGCCAATTTGATTTAAATGATAAAACCATCTTTGCAATCGTTTGCATGATCCAACACAATGCGATCACTCGCGGTAGGCATGCCTTGTGTGCCGAGAGTCACCCCAGCCGACAACCGGGCTTGCAGCGAGGTTTCGGCTCACTCATGAAACGTAGAAGGAGACTTTTGTGAAAAAGAAGCACCCAGCCATCGTTCCCACCAAGGTGGCGATCGCCGCCTCGATCGCGGTCCTGCAACTCGGCGCCGCATGGGCCCAGAACGCCCAGCCCGCCACGGCTGGCTCTGGCCTGAATCTGGACGAGATGGTGATCACTGCCACCCCGGAAGCACGCTCCAAGATGAAGCAGAGCTTGTCCGTCAGTTCGATGGACGGCGACCAGATCCAGGACGCGATGCCCGCCAGCTCGGCCGAAATCCTGCGTTCCATCCCGGGCATCCGCGCTGAAGCCAGCAGTGGCGAAGGCAATGCCAATGTGACCGTGCGCGGCCTGCCGATTTCAGCTGGCGGCTCGCGCTATGTGCAGTTCCAGGAGGATGGCCTGCCCGTTCTGCTGAACGGTGACTACAACTTTCTGACGCCCGACGTGTACATGCGCGCCGACATGGGCACGGAAGGCGTCGAAGTGGTGCGCGGTGGCTCGGCCTCGACCATGGCCACCAACGCCCCGGGCGGTGTGATCAACTTCATCAGCAAAACAGGCGAAGTCGAAGGCGGCACGATCGGCCTCACCACGAATGTCGGCGGCTCGACCAGCCGCCGCCTGGACCTGAACTACGGTGTGCGCATCTCTGACACCGCCACCTTCAACGTGAGTGGCTATGCACGCGACGGCCAAGGGCCTCGCGCCACCCAAGGCGTCAACATGGAGGGCGGCGGCCAGATCCGACTGGCACTGAACAAGGACCTGGGGGGTGGCAACAACATCAAGGTCTACGCCAAGTTCCTGGACGACAAGACGCCCCTGATCATGGATGCCCCGGTGCGCATCGTGAACGGTCAGATTGTTCAGCTCAATGGCGTCAATCCCGGCACCTTCTCCCCCTATGCCGGAGGTCTTCCCCGCATTGCCAACTGGGGCCTGTATGGCGGCGGCCCAGGCAACATGAATGATGGTCTGCGCGCCGTGTCCAAGGCTTTCGGCGCCGAGGTGAACCTGGACCTGGGTGGCGGCTGGCGCCTCAACGACAAGTTCCGCATCTCGTCCAACGGCGGCTCGTTCAACGGCATCATGCCGGCCGCCTATGGCCCCACCAACAACCTGACCAATCCGACCTCGTCGAACGCCAGCGGCTATCAGGCCCTGTTCCTGGGTTCACGCTTCAACGATGCCGGCCTGGCCGTCAACGACCTGAAGGCCTCCAAGACCTTCCAGATGGCCGACAAGGCCAAACTGACCAGCACGGTCGGTGTCTTCATGGCCAGCCAGAAGCTCAACATGGACTGGGAAATCGGCGGCTTCAACGCGAGCCTGCCAGTCAATGGCAACAGCACCTATGGCCCCTACAGCAGTTGGTATCAGCGCAACGTGAACGAGACTTTCAACAGCCTCGCACCTTACGCCGCGCTGGGCTATGAAAGCGGCCCGCTGAACATTGACGCCAGCGTGCGCTTCGATCGCCAGAAGGTGACTGGCAGCTGGGCTGACAGTGGTTCCAAGGGCGGCCTGGGCATCGGCTACCACTCCGATCTCAACTCGTACTCGGTGGGTGCCAACTACAGCCTGAGCAAGGACACCGCCCTGTTTGCCCGCATCAGCAAAGGCGGCGCCCTGCCCAGCGATCGCATCCTGGCCTACGGCGGTGCCTGCGGCAACAACTGCCTGCAAAACGGCAACCAGACCCCCAACACCGTCACCCAGTACGAAGGCGGATTGAAGTGGCGCAATGGTCCGGTGACCACCTTTGTGACCTTGTTCCAGGCCAAGACCGACGAGACGAACTACGACGTGACCACGGGCGTTTCCTCGGCCAACAAGTACGACGCCAAGGGTGTGGAACTGGAAGCCAGCTACAAGGCCGGCAACTTCCGTCTGAACGGCGGCCTGACCGTGACCAATGCCAAGGTGACCGACTCCAACATTGCCGGTTATGCGGGTCTGACCCCGAACCGTCAGGCCAAAGTGATCTTCCAGTTGGCACCAAGCTACCGCTTTGGTGCGGCCACCGTCGGGGCCTCCATCATCGGAACCACCTCTTCGCTGGATGGCCAGACCACGGCGTTGCAGGCCACGCTGCCGGGCTACACCTATGTGAACGCCTTTGCCAAGTACGACGTGAACGCGGCCACCACGGTGATGCTGGGCGTGAACAACCTGTTCAACACGCTGGGCTACACCGAGATCAACACCGACCGTGCTGCAGCCCGCTCGATCACCGCACGCACGGTGCGTCTGTCGGTTCGCTACAACTTCTGATGAGAAGGCAGGCCGTCGCTGGCTGCCCCGGCGCCGGCCTGATGAGTTTTAACGCGGTATCTCCAAACCTCTCTTGAAGCCCGTGCGGCACGGTCGACCCCCGGCCAGCCGTGTCCGTGCGGCGCTCTTTTCCCTGATTGCACCCTATGAATTTCGTCGGAGCCAGCCACCCTCTCCAAGCCAGCGAGTCTGTGTCGCCCAGCGTGTCGGACTTTCTGCAGTCCATCCCACCGGCGCGGGCCACGCTGTTGCGCGAGCGGCTGGAGCGCGAACTCCCCCGGCTTCGGCGGTGCCTGGACCCGCTGTATGGCCAGACACCCTGCTTCGAATCGTTTTTCAATACCGTCCTACTGAACGCCCTCGCATCCGCCGAGCAGCGCGACGCCGACCTCTGGCAACTGGACCTGCACCGCGAGGCTGACCCCGCCTGGCATCAAAGAGGCCTGAGCGGCTATTGCACCTATGTCGACAAATTGGCCGGCACCCTGGCAGGGGTACAGCAGCGCATCGATTACCTGCGCGAACTGGGCGTGAATTACCTGCACCTGCTCCCCTTCTTGAAAGCCGGCACCGCCCCCAATGACGGCGGTTTTGCAGTCGCCAGCTTTGATGAGGTGGAACCCTCCCTGGGCACCCTGGCCGACCTGCGCTCGCTGTGCCAGGCACTGCGCCAATCGGACATCAGCCTGTGCAGCGACTTTGTGCTGAACCATGTGTCGCACGAGCACCCCTGGGCCAAGGCGGCCCGGGCCGGTGACCCGCGCTATCTGCCGTACTTTCACTGGCTGCCCAATGAGGCTGAAGTCCGGGCCCGCGAGCAGCATCTGGTCCAGATCTTTCCGGCCACCGCACCCGGCAATTTCACCTGGATTGCAGAACGCCAGGCCTGGGTCTGGACCACCTTCTACCCCTACCAGTGGGACCTGAATTACGCCCACCCGGCCGTCTTTGCCGACATCGCGGCCGCGCTGCTGAACCTGGCCAACCAGGGCGTGGAGTCCTTCCGACTCGACTCGACCGGCTTTCTGTGGAAGCGCGCAGGAACCAACTGCATGAACCAGCCCGAGGTGCACCTGATCGTGCAAGCCTTGCGCAGCCTGTGCGCCATTGCCGCCCCGGGCGTGCTGCTCAAGGCAGAAGCCATCATGCCGACCCGGGAACTGCCGCCCTACTTCGGGCTGGGGCCGGTGGCCGGACCTGAATGCCACATTGCTTACCACTCCAGCCTGATGGCGGCCAGTTGGGTCGCCCTGACCGAGGAAAGTCCGCAGCTGATCGAGGAGGTGTTGCGCAATACGCCCGAACTGCCCGTGGGCGCCAGTTGGTTGAGCTACGTGCGCTGCCACGACGATATCGGCTGGAATGTGTTGCGTCCCGAACTGCTGGCACTGGGCGCCGACCCTGTGGCTCGTCTGGGCCGGGCTGCCGCCTTCCTGGCTGGCGAGACCCCGGGCAGCTATGCGCGAGGTGCGCGCTTTCAGGCCAACACACCAGGGACGGTGCATGGCAGCAACGGCATGACCGCCGCACTGGTGGGTTTGCATCCCGATCTGCCCGCCGACCACCCCGACCAGCAGGCGCCCCTGCGTCGCCTCGGGTTGATGATGTCGCTGAGCTTTTTTGTGGGCGGCCTACCCCTGATCTACATGGGCGACGAACTGGGTCTGGACAACACATCGGAGGCAGAGGTGCAAGCACGCCAAGGCGCTGATGGGCGCGAACTCCACCGCCCACGACTTGACGAAGCCGCCCTGGCACGCCGGCACCAACCCGGTACGGTGGCCGCACATGTCTTTTCGCTTTTGCAAGGCCTGAACCGCCTGCGCCGTGAACGCCTGAGCCTGGACGGCCCGATCCGCCTGCAAGTGCTGCCGTGCCGGTACCCAGGCTTGCTGGCCTTGCAACGCAATCAGGAAGTCGGCCTGTTCAATTTCAGCCCGGAGCCGTGCAGCATCGAGCTGTCAGAGCTGAGCAAGCCCGCGCTGCAGAATCTGAGCCTGAATGAAAGCCACCCTGTGAGCTCAGTGCACCTGGAGGGCCATGGCTGCGTCTGGCTCGGTGCCTGACACAGCCCCCCCAAGGAGACCAACGAATGCGAGACAAGCATCAGAAGCCCTGGCTGACGCTGTGGCAGATCCTGCAGATGAACCTGGGGTTCTTCGGCATCCAGTACAGCTTTGGCCTGCAGCAGGCCAACATGAGCCCGATCTACAAATACCTGGGCGCCGATGAGGGCAGCCTGCCGTTTCTCTGGCTGGCCGGCCCCATCACCGGCCTGCTGGTACAGCCCATCATTGGCGCGCTGAGCGATCGAACCACCGGCCGCTGGGGGCGGCGCACGCCTTACTTCCTGGTTGGGGCCGTGCTGTGCAGTCTGGGCCTGCTGCTGATGCCTTTCAGCCCCAGCCTGTGGTTTGCCGCCAGCCTGCTGTGGATTCTGGATGCAGCCAACAACGTGACCATGGAGCCCTACCGGGCCTACGTGAGCGACCGCCTCAACCCGGGTCAACATGCCTTGGGATTCCTGAGCCAGAGTGCCTACACCGGGCTGGCCCAGACCCTGGCCTACCTGACCCCCTCTTTGCTGGTGATGTGGGGGCTGGACAAAAACGCCCTGGGTGCCAACCACATCCCCCAGATCACCGTGATTGCCTTTGTGATCGGGGCGGTGTTCTCCATCGGCACCGTGGCCTGGTCGGTCTGGTCCACACCGGAGCTGCCCCTGAGCCCCGAGGCACTGGCCGAGCTGCGCGCCAGGCCCTCAGGGTGGCGCGCCACCCTGACAGAGATCGTCGAGGCCGTGCGCGACATGCCCCAGATGATGCGCCGCCTGTGGTGGATGAAGCTGTTCCAGTGGTACGGCATGCTTTGCTACTGGATTTACGTGGTGCCGTGCCTGGCCCGCTCGGTGTTTGACACCCCCGACGCCCAGTCGGAGGGCTTTCGCGATGCCAGCCTGCTCAACGGTGAGATCGGGGGGTTCTACAATTTTGTGGCCTTTTTGTCCGCCTTCGCACTGGTGCCTCTGAGCAGGCGCTTCGGCCCGGCCCGGGTGCACGCGCTGTGCCTGACCCTGGCGGGCCTGGGCATGGCCGTTCTGCCCTCTTTGCAGTCGAAGGCCCTGCTGTTCATCCCGATGCTGGGCGTGGGCCTGGCCTGGGCCAGCATCATGGGCAACCCCTACATCCTGTTGGCGTCGAGCATTCCGAAGGAGCGCGCCGGGGTGTACATGGGCCTGTTCAACATGTTCATCGTGTTGCCCATGATCCTGCAAATGCTGACGCTGCCGCTTTACTACGACAGTCTGTTGGCCAGCGACCCGCGCAACGTGTTGCGCCTGGCCGGTGGGCTGCTGGTGGTGGCGGCCGCCTTTTCTTGGCGGCTGCATCGCCAGCCTCGCTGAAGCGGCAGCTCAAGCGGCCTGGCGTTTGGCGACGCGCTCGGCCACAAAACGGAAACCGAAACTGAGGGCGTCTTCCATGGCCTGCTCGATACCGTGGCGCTCTTTCTCGGTCAGGTAGAACATCAGGTCCACATCGTGACGCACATAGCGTGCCGGCAGACGGTTCAAGGCCACGCACGCCACATCGGCCAGCATGTCGTGGGTGAAATCAGGGTATTTCTCGGAGCGGTGGCTGACTTCCTCGAACACCAGCCGCTCATAGAAATTGTGGATCTGCTCAAAGTCGGTGCTCATGGTGGTCTCCTTCGCGCTGTTGGGGGCCTGTTTTGTTGGAGGCCTGTTTAGCGGCCAGACTCCAACATTAACAGCGAGCCCCGGCCGCCACAAGACAGAAAGGGCCTGCCCTCGGGCTGGCCCTGGCCGCGGGCTCAGGCGTCCTGGCGGTCCAGACCCAGCAGGCGCACCGCGTTGTCCTTCAGGATGCCGGGCATCACTTCGGGCTTGAAGCCGGCCACCTCGAAATCCTTCATCCAGCGCTCGGGCGTGATCAGCGGGTAGTCACTGCCGAACAGGATGCGGTCCTTCAACAAGCTGTTGGCGTATTGGATCAGTTGCTTCGGAAAGTACTTGGGGCTCCAGCCCGACAGGTCGATCCAGACATTGGGCTTGTGCGTGGCCACCGACAGGGCCTCGTCCTGCCAGGGGAAGCTGGGGTGGGCCATGACGATCTGCATGTCAGGGAAGTCGATGGCCACGTCGTCCAGGTGCATGGGGTTGCTGTACTCCAAGCGCAGGCCGCCGCCGCAGCGCATGCCGCTGCCGATGCCGCTGTGGCCGGTGTGGAAGATGGCAGGCAGCTTGTAGTGGTTGATCACCTCGTAGATCGGCCAGGCCATCTTGTCGTAGGGGTGGTAGCCCTGCACCGTGGGGTGGAACTTGAAGCCCTTGATGCCGTGCTCGGTGATCAGCTTCTCTGCCTCACGCGCGCCCATCTTGCCCTTGTGCGGGTCGATGCTGCCGAAGGCCATCATCATGTCGCTGTTGGCCTTGGCCGCCTCGGCGATCTCTTCGTTGGGCACGCGCTTGCGGCCCAGCTTGGATTCACTGTCCACCGTGAACATCACCAGACCGATCTTGCGTTCGCGGTAGTAGGCCACGGTTTCTTCGATGGTGGGGCGACGGTTGCTGCCGAAGTACTTGTCGGCAGCACGGTCGTATTCCTCGCCGTAGTTGTCAAAGGGGTTCCAGCAACTCACTTCGGCGTGGGTGTGGATATCGATGGCAATCAGGTTCTTGTAGTCCATTGACGGTCTCCTGGGGTGGATAGAAACAAGGGTTTTCACCAAGATCAAAGCGGCTCTGTTGGCTTGAATTGGTTATTTTTTATAACCATAATCGATTCAACAACGGAACGCAATCATGAACCAGACATCCTCCCATCCCGACCTTCAAATCGAATTTCATGGCGACGAACAGCAAGTGGCCGTGCTGCGACTGACCCGTCCGACCAAGCGCAATGCGCTCAATGACGGGCTGATCATCGCGATCCGCAATGCCTTCGATGGCCTGCCCGAGACCGTGCGCGCTGCCGTGATCGACGGCCAGGGCCCGCACTTCTGCGCCGGCCTGGATCTGAGCGAGCTCAAGGAGCGCGATGCCGGTCAGGGGGTGCACCACTCCCGCATGTGGCATGCGGCCCTGGAGCGTGTGCAGCATGGCCCGGTGCCGGTGATTGCGGCCCTGCATGGCGCCGTGGTGGGGGGCGGGCTGGAACTGGCCAGCGCCTGCCACATCCGGGTGGCCGACGAGACCACCTTCTACGCGCTGCCTGAAGGCTCGCGCGGCATTTTTGTGGGCGGCGGCGGCGCGGTGCGCATCCCGCGCCTGATCGGTGCGGCCCGCATGACCGACATGATGCTGACCGGCCGCGTCTACAACGCCGCCGACGGCGAACGCATCGGCATGGCCCAGTACCTGGTGCCTGAGGGCACCGCCTTCGACAAGGCCCTGGAGTTGGCCCTGCGCGTGGCCCAGAACGCCCCGCTGACCAACTACGCCCTGATGCATGCGCTGCCCCGCATTGCCGAGCAGCCAGCCGACCAGGGCTTCTTCACCGAAGCCCTGATGGCCGCCATCGCGCAAAGCGCCCCCGAGGCCAAGGACCGCGTGCGTGCCTTCCTCGAAGGCCGTGCCGACAAGGTGCGCAAGGACTGAACCCAGCCGCCCCAACAACCACCACCGAGCAGAAGAACATGAGCGAGACAAACCAAGCTGCGGCCCCGGCCCGCTACCGCCCCCTGGAATTCGGTGTCACCCGGGTTCAGTTGCACACCGGCCAACCCGGTACCCGCTACCTGCAGGCCGAACAGCCGCTGGCGTCGCATGCCGAGCGCATGACCGACCGGCTGCTGCACTGGGCGCAGACCGAGCCCGAGCGCACCTTCATGGCCCAGCGCCAACGCGACAGCCAGGGCCGCACCGGTGAGTGGCGCCGTGTGAGCTATGCCGAGGCCTTGCAGACGGCGCGGCGCATCGGCCAGGCCCTGCTCAACCGGGGCCTGAGCGCCGAACACCCGGTGGTGATCCTCAGCGAAAACAGCCTGGAGCACGCGCTGCTGGCGCTGGGCTGTGTGTATGCGGGCATCCCGCACTCGCCGGCCTCGCCGGCGTACTCCACCATCAGCCAGGACTACGACAAGCTGCGCCACGTGATCAACACGCTCACGCCCGGCCTGGTGTTTGCCACCGAGGGCAGCCGCTTCGCCAAAGCCATCGCCGCGGCGGTGCCGGAGCGGGTGGAAGTGGTGCTGGTCTCGGGCGAGGTGCCGGGCCGGGCCCACACGGCCTGGAGCGATCTGATCGCCACCGAGGCCACCGACACGGTGGACACGGCCATGCAGGCCACGGGGCCGGACACCATCACCAAGTTCCTGTTCACCTCGGGCTCGACCAAGCTGCCCAAGGCGGTGATCAACACCCACCGCATGTGGTGTGCCAACCAGCAGCAGATGCGCCAGTCCATGCCGGTGCTGGGTGATCCGGAGCAGCCTCCGGTGCTGATCGACTGGCTGCCCTGGAACCACACCTTTGGCGGCAACCACAACGTGGGCCTGACGATCTACAACGGCGGCACGCTCTACATCGACGACGGCAAGCCCACGCCAGCCATGATCGGCGAGACCCTGCGCAACCTGCGTGAGATCGCCCCCACGGTGTACTTCAACGTGCCCACCGGTTTTGAGGCCATCGCCAATGCGATGAAGACCGACGATCTGCTGCGCAAGACCCTGCTGTCGCGGGTGCGCATGTTCTTCTACGCCGGGGCTGCCCTGGCCCAGCCGATCTGGGACGATCTGCACGCGCTGCAGGAAGCCGAGGTGGGCGAACGCATCGTCATGGGCACCGGCCTGGGCATGACCGAATCGGGGCCGTTTGCGCTCTACATCACCAACCCACAAGTCAAGTCGGGCGACCTGGGCGTGCCCACCCCAGGCCTGCAGCTCAAGCTGGTGGACAGCGATGGCAAGGTCGAGGTGCGCTACCGCGGCCCCAACATCACGCCGGGCTACTGGCGCGCCCCGCAAGAAACGGCCGCCCACTTCGACGAAGAAGGCTTCTTCTGCAGCGGCGATGCCGTGCAGTGGATCGATGACAGCAACATCCACCTCGGCCTGCGCTTTGACGGCCGCATCGCCGAAGACTTCAAGCTGGCCACGGGCACCTTTGTGAGCGTGGGTCCGCTGCGGGCCAAGATCATCGCGGCCGGCGCCCCCTATGTGCAGGACGCCGTGCTGACCGGCATCAACCTCAAGGAGGTGGGCGCCCTGCTGTTCCCGACCCAGGCCTGCCGTGCCCTGAGCGGGCTGCCCGCTGACACGCCCTGGGCCGAGGTGTTGAGCAGCGCCCCGGTGCTGGCCAAATTCCAGCAGATCGTCGATGAGCTGGCCAGCCACGCCACCGGCAGCGCCAACCGCATCGCGCGCGCCGCCCTGCTGACCGAGCCGCCCTCGATCGACCGCGGCGAGGTGACCGACAAGGGCTCGATCAACCAGCGCGCCGTGCTCAAGCACCGCGATGCCCTGGTGCAGGGCCTGCACGAGGGCAGCCTGCCCCATATCTTCCAACCTCAAGGAAACTGACCATGGACATCCAAGGACAAGCCGCGCTCGTCACCGGCGGCGCATCGGGTCTGGGCGAAGCCACCGCCCGCGAACTGGCCCGCCTGGGCGCACGCGTGGCCGTGCTCGACGTGAATGCCGAACTGGCCGCCAAGGTGGCCGCCGACATCGGCGGCATCGCCTGCGTCTGCGACATCACCAACACCGACAGCGTGCAGGCCGCCCTGGCCCGCGCCACCGAGGCCCATGGCCCGGCCCGCATCCTGATGAACATCGCCGGCATCGGGACCGCCAAGCGCGTGGTGCAAAAGGATGGCAGCGCCGCGCCGCTGGAAGACTTCAGCCGCGTGGTGACCGTGAACCTGATCGGCGCCTACAACATCAGCCGCCTGTTTGCCGCCCAATGCGCCAAGTTGACCCCGCTGGAAGACGGCGAGCGCGGCGTGATGATGTTCACCGCCTCAGTGGCGGCCTTTGACGGGCAGGTCGGCCAGCAGGCCTACAGCGCCTCCAAGGGCGGCCTGGTGGGCATGACGCTGCCGATGGCGCGCGATCTGGCGCAGCATGGCATCCGGGTCTGCACCGTGGCCCCGGGCCTGTTCGCCACGCCACTGATGAAGCAGTTGCCCGAGCCGGTGCAGGCTTCGCTGGCGGCCTCCATCCCCTTCCCCTCGCGCCTGGGCAAGCCCGAAGAATTTGCCCAGTTGGCCTGCCACATCGTCACCAACGGCCACCTCAATGGTGAGGTGATCCGGCTCGATGGTGCCTTGCGCATGGCGCCGCGCTGAAATCGATCGATTCAGCAACTTTTCAAAAATAACGGAGACAAATCATGAGCAATCGTCGTCAATTCATCCAGGCCCTGAGCGCCCTCGGCGCCCTGGGCGGCAGCGGCCTGCTGGCCCCCAACGCCTTCGCCCAACTGGTCGACCAGTGCAAGATCTTCTACGGCTTTCCGGCCGGCAGTTCGGGCGACAGCGTGGCCCGCCGCGTGGGCGAGAAGATGGCTGGCACGGCCTTCAGCAAGAACCCCGCGGTGGTCGAGAACAAGCCCGGCGCCGGCGGCCGCATCGCCCTGGAATCGCTCAAGCCCGCACCCGCTGATGGCTCGGTGCTGGCCCTGTCGCCCTTCTCGGCCCTGGCCATCTACCCGCACATCTACAGCAAGATGAACTACGAGATGAAGGACTTCGTGCCTGTCTCGATCGGCGCCGTGATGCACCATGGCCTGGCCGTGGGCCCGCTGGTGCCGGCCAGCGTGAAGACACTCAAAGACTTCCTGGCCTGGGCCAAGGCCAACCCCAAGGATGCCAGCTATGGCTCGCCGGGCGCCGGCTCCACGCCGCACTTTCTGGGCGCCCTGCTGGGCCTGAACAGCGGCGTCGAGATGCGCCACGTGCCCTACCGCGGCTCCATCCCCGGCGTGACCGACCTGGTGGGCGGGCAGATCGCCGCCATGCTGACCCCCAGCGGCGACTTCATCGCCAATGCCAAGGCCGGCAAGCTGCGCATCCTGGCCACCTCGGGCGAAAAGCGCTCGCCCTTCCTGCCCGACGTGGCCACCTTCGCCGAGCAGGGCTTTGCCGACCTGACCACCGAAGAATGGTTCGGCTTCTACGCCCCGGCCAAGACCCCTGCGCCGGTGGTTGCTGCCGCCAACGCCGCGATCAACGCGGCCCTCAAGGAGAAGATCGTGATCGACAGCCTGGCGCTGGTCGGCCTGATCGCCCAAGGCTCGACCGCCGAGGAGATGGGCCGCTCGCAAAAGCACGAGTTCGAGCGCTGGGGCCCCCTGGTCAAGCGCATCGGCTTCAGCGCCGAATCGTGATCGCGTGACCTCCTGATCCCGCCATGGGGCCCCGCGGGGCCCCTTGTTGTCTTAGCCCACCCACTTTCTCCGCACCATGTCTTCCTCTTACCAGCCCCGCCCCGCCGACAACGCCTTCTTGCTGTTCAACGTGCTGCAGGCGCCGCAGCAACTGGCGCCACTGTCCGCCCTGACCGAGGCCGACCAGGCCTTGATGGCGCAGGTGCTGGACGAAGCCGGCAAGTTTGTCGGCGAGGTGGTGGCCCCTTTGTCGCGTGACGGCGACGAGATCGGCTGCCGCTGGGAGGCCGGCCGCGTCACCACCCCACCGGGCTTTCGCGAGGCCTACCAGGCCTTCTGGCAGGCCGGCTGGCCCGCCCTGGCCGGCGCGGCGGAGGACGGTGGCCAGGGCCTGCCCTGGGTGCTGGAAGGCGTGCTTTATGAATGGCTGAGTGCCGCCAACCACGGCTGGACCATGGCACCGGGCCTGCTGCATGGCGCCTACGAATGCATCAAGCACCACGCCTCGGACGAACTCAAGGCGCGCTACCTCGACAAGGTGGCCAGCGGGGAGTGGCTGGCCACCATGTGCCTGACCGAACCCCATGCCGGCAGCGATCTGGGTCTGGTGCGCACCCAGGCGCAGCCGGTCGAGGACGGCAGCCTGCCCGGCGAACATCGACTCAACGGCAGCAAGATCTTCATCTCGGGCGGCGAGCACGATCTGACCGACAACATCGTGCACCTGGTGCTGGCCCGCCTGCCCGGCGCGCCGGCCGGGCCCAAGGGCCTGTCGCTGTTCCTGGCGCCGAAGTTCTTGCCAGATGGCTCGCGCAACGGCGCGCACTGTGATCGCATCGAAGAAAAAATGGGCCTGCACGGCAGCCCCACCTGCGTGATGCGCTTTGAAGACGCCACCGGCTGGCTGGTGGGCCAAGCCGGCGCCGGCCTGAACGCCATGTTTGTGATGATGAATGCGGCGCGTCTGCACGTGGCCCTGCAAGGGATCGGCCTGCTGGACGCCGCCTGGCAGAAGGCCGATGCCTACGCCCATGAGCGCCGCCAGATGCGCGCGCCCGGGCCCCGCCCCGCCTCGCGTGGCGACAAGGACAGCGCCGACCTGCTGATCGAGCACCCGGCCATGCGCCGCATCCTGGACGTGCAGCGGGCCTGGATCGACGGCGGCCGCCTGCTGGCCTACCGCACCGGTCTGGCCCTGGACATCGCCCGCCACCACCCCGACGCGGACGAGCGCGCCCAGGCCCAGCGCTGGTGCAGCCTGGTCACCCCGGTGTTGAAAGCGGCCTGGACGCACCAGGCCTTTTACGGCGCCAGCGAATGCCTGCAGGTGTTCGGCGGCCACGGCTACGTGCGCGAATGGGGCATCGAGCAGATCGTGCGCGACTCGCGCGTGGCCATGATCTATGAGGGCACCAACGAGATCCAGGCCATCGACCTGCTGCAGCGCAAGGTGCTGCCTGACGGCGGTGAGGCGTTGGGGGCCCTGCTGCTGTCACTGCGCGCCACCCTGGATGCCAGCCGCCCCTTCGATGCCGAGGTGCTGCGCCGTCTGGCCGAAATGCGTTACCTGAGCACCACGCTGGCCGCGGCCTGCGCCAATGACCCGATGCTGGCCAGCCTGAGCGCCGACGACTACCTGCGCGCCGTGGCCCTGGTGCTGCTGGCCTGGGCCTGGGCCCAGATCGAACACACCCCGGGCGCCGACGGCGCACGCTGGCAAGGGCCTTTGCAGGCACTGCAGCAGCGCGTGATGCCTGAGTTCGACATGCGACTGAAGATGATCCGCCAGCAGATCCCGGCCACCCCGCTGCACCCGGCCTGAGGCGGCCCCCCATCAGATCGGGGCCGCTGCAAGCCTCGGTTCAGCCCCGGTCGACGCGCAGGCTCAAGCTGGCTCCAGGGGCAGCGCGGGCTCGTCGTACCGCAGCGGCTGCGCCAGCTCGACCCGGTTGCGCCCCCGACTCTTGGCCCGGTAAAGGGCCTTGTCGGCCGCAGCCAGCAGCTCACCCGGCAATTGCCCATGCTCCGGGTAGGACGCCACCCCCGCCGACAGCGTGATGCGCAGGCGCTGCCCTTCAATCAGCAACAGGGACGAAGCCAGGCTCTCGCGGTAGTGCTCAGCGCGCTGCAGCGCCGCCGCCACCGGCATGTTGGGCAGCATCAGCAGAAATTCCTCACCCCCATGGCGGCACACCACGTCACTGGCCCGCGAATCATGGCTCAGTAAAAATGCCACGCGCCGCAACACCTCATCGCCCACGGGGTGGCCTGCGTTGTCATTGACTTTCTTGAAGTGATCGATGTCGATCACGATCAGTGCCAGAGGCTGGCCCTCGCGTTGGCAGCGGATCAGCTCGCGGCCCAGCGTGGCATCCAGAAAGCGCCGATTGAACAGGCCGGTGAGCGAATCCCGGTTGGCCTGCTCGCTGAGGCGCACCTGCAGCACCTGGTTCTCGGCCAATTGACGCTGGAGCGCCCGCTCGCTGTCGGTCAGGCGCAGGCGGATCGCATGCAGCTTGCGGGTGCGGTCGTTGGCGCCATGGGCAAAGGCCAGCAGGTAACCCGACAAGGCCAGCATGCACAAGGCTGTCGGCACCGGGGCCAGATCAGGCTGAAAGCGAAAGCCATGCACCAGCACGGCCAAAACCGCTCCGCCCCCCTGCAGCAACACGGAGATCAGCAGGCCCCTGGGGCCCTTGAAGGCCGCCAGGTTCATGGCACCGCAGACACACAGGGCATAGGCCAGCCACAGAGGCGCCCCCAGCCAGGCCACCCAAAAGCCGATGGCCAGTGAATCGACGGTCAGTGTTCTCAATTCAAAGGCCAGTGGATCCTTGGCCAGGCGGGCCAGCAGATAGGCCAGTTGGGGGTACAGCACAAACTGCAGGCCCAAACCAGCCCACCAGAACCAGGGCCAGGGGCTTGCCCACCACTGCCATGCGACCACCACCATCACCGCAAGCCAGGACACGGCGCGGTTGCGGTAATTCATGCGAACCACCCAATGCGGGGGGCGTGGCGGAAAGGGCGACATGGGCAGCAGACAGGCCAGATATCAGAGTCTTCAACTGTATCAGTTGGTAACCAAACCTGCACCCGGACTGAAGGCCTTGCAAAGCGGCCCACAGGCCGTTGCCAGCGCCACCCCATGGCCGCAATTTTGTGGGTGCCAGCCCTCGCCCCGGCAGCGAGGCCGCGCCCTCAAGACCACTCATCAAGCCTGAGCAGCAACAGGTCCGACACATCGTGTGAGGCAATGTAAGTAATTTCAATTTTTAGCGGCAAATCTTGACGCTTTAAAGGCAGTTCTTAGCATCTGACGAACGAAAGAAAGACCACAACCGCGATAGGGGACTTTATGAATTTCACTCGCCGTCAATGGATGGGGGCCAGCGCCGTCGGCCTGCTGGGGGCCCTGGGAGCCGGGACCAGGCTGTCACCGCTGGCGCAGGCCATGGCCGCCACGTCGCCAGAGGCTGCAGGCCTGGACGGGCTTGCCTCGTTCACTGGACAAGTCACCCATGCGACCCACTACGGGCCCTTGATCGCCACGGTCCAGAACGGCCGGCTCGTCAAGGTGGAGGCCCAGGCGACCGACAAGCGCCCCACCCCCATGCTGACCGAGGGCGTGCTGGATCGGACCTACGACAAGACCCGCATCGCGGGCCCGATGGTGCGCAAGTCCTACCTGGAGTGGGAAATGAACGGGCGCAAGGGCAGCAACAAACCTGAGCTGCGCGGGCGCGACGAATGGGTGCAGGTGAGCTGGGACACCGCACTGGGTCTGACCGCCAAGGCCATCCTGGACACCATCGAAAAGCACGGCAATGAGGGCTGCTTTTCCAGCTCCTACGGCGGTTGGTCCCATGCGGGCATCTTCCGGCCCAACGTGCTGCAGGGGCGCTTTTTCAACCTGCTGGGCGGCTCGTCGATCACCACGGGCGACTACTCGGCCGGTGCAGGGCAGATCATCATGCCGATGGTCATCGGTGACATGGAGGTCTACTCCGCCCAGACCGCCTGGGAACAGCTGCGCGATCACACCGAACTGGTGGTCTTCATCGGTTGCGACCCCGACAAGAACAACCGCATCGAGTACACCGTCTGCGATCACGAGATGTATGCCGGCTGGGACGCCATCAAGCAGGCCGGCTGCCGCTTCGTCTCCATCAACCCGCAACTCACCACCACCGACGAGAAGATGGGCTCGGAATGGGTGCGCATCATCCCCAACACCGACACCGCGCTGTTCCTGGCCATGGGCTACCACCTCATCAGCCAGAACAAGCACAACCAGGCCTTCATCGACCGGTACACCGTCGGCTTCGATCGATACCGTGCCTACCTCGAAGGCAAGGACGCCGATGGCTCGCCCCCCAAGACGCCCGAATGGGCCGCGGCCATCACAGGCATCCCGGCCGCCAAGATCCGCGCACTGGCCGAGTTGATGGCCTCCAAGCGCACCCAGCTGTGCGGCTCGTGGGCCATCCAGCGCGCCCACCACGGCGAGATGCCTTACTGGGCCATCGTCAACTTTGCCTGCATCCTGGGCAACATCGGCCTGCCGGGTCAGGGCGTGGGCTTCTCGTGGCACTACGGCGGTGGCGGCATGGCTCAATCGGGTGGCACGGCACCCACAGGCTTGTCGCAGGGTCGCAATCCGGTCCGCAAGATCTGCCCGGCCTCACGCATCAATGACATGCTGCTCAACCCCGGCAAAGAGTTCACCTACAACGGCAGCCGCTACACCTACCCCGAGGTCAAGCTGATCTACAACGCAGGCAACAACCTGTTCTCGCACCAGCAAGACCTGAACGAACTGGCCCGGGCCCTCCAGACCGTGGACACCTACGTCTGCCAGGAACCCTGGTGGAATGGCTCGGCACGCTGGGCTGACATCGTGCTGGCGGCCACCACCACCCTGGAACGCAACGACATCTCCTCGGCCGGCACCTACAGCATCGACAAGGTCTATGCGATGAAGCAGGTGGTTGCACCGCAGCACGATGCGCTGGACGACTTCGAGATCTTCCGCCGCCTGTCTGCACTGTGCGGGGTCGAATACGCCTTCACAGAAGGTAAAACGGCACTGGACTACGTCAAGACGGCCTACGAGGCCAGCAGTGCGGCCAAACACACGCCGTTTGACCAATTCTGGGCCGAAGGCATCGCTCGCATTCCCGTGCCCGCATCGGCTCATCAGTGGGTGCGTCATGGCGACTTCCGTCAGGACCCACAAAAGCATCCGCTGCACACCACCAGCGGCAAGGTGGAGATGTACTCCAGCACGATCGAGAAAATGAACATTCCCGACATGCCGCCCATGCCCAAATGGCAAGCCCCTGCCGAGTACCTGGGCAACGCCCGCAAGGGCCAGGTGCATGTGGTCAGCCCGCACCCCTACTGGCGCCTGCACTCGCAGATGAACAACTCCGAAACGCTGCGCAAGCGCTACACGGTACAGACCCGCGAGCCCCTGACCCTCAGCCCCGAGGACGCCAAGGCACACGGCATCCAGGATGGCGATCTGGTGGAGCTCTACAACGAGCGCGGTGCCGTGGTGGTCGGCGCCCGGGTGTCCGACAAGATCATGCCCGGTGTGGTCAGCCTGTACGAAGGCGCCTGGCCCCAATTGGACAGCAAGGGGCGCTGCAACAACGGCCTGATCAACTTCCTGACCTCCAGCCGCCAGGCCAGTGGCCTGACCCAGGCCACGACAGCCAACACCTGTGTCGCCTCGATCCGCAAATGCACCGATGCCGACCCCGGCGGCACCCGGGCCTTTCAACCGCCCAGGATCACGCGCAGCGATGTCCACTTTGACGAAAAGTTCTTCGGTGCCGACCGGGCATTTGCCTTGCGTGAAAAAGCCACGGCCTCGTTGACGCCAGCCGAAAAGATCTTCTACCAACGCTGCACGGTCTGCCACGGCCCACGCGATCCAGGCCAGTTCACCGAAAAGCAATGGCTGGGCATCACGCCCAGCATGTTCCAACGGGCCGGACTGAACGATGACGAACGCAAGATGGTGCTCGACTTCCTGCTGAAGAACGCCAAGCACTGAGCGCCCCCCCTATCCCCTCCATTCCACCTCATCCCCTGCACCCATCCCTAGAAGGAGTTCTGACATGTACCGTGTTTCATTGATTTTGGCCGCCGCCCTGGCGGCAGCCCCCGCCATGGCCGACCAAGCCCTGGCCACCAGCAAGGCCTGCATGGCCTGCCACTCGGTCGACAAGAAAATGGTCGGCCCGGCCTTCAAGGACGTGGCGGCCAAGTACGCGGGCCAGAAAGACGCCCCGGACAAACTGGCCGCCAAGGTCATCAAAGGCGGCTCAGGTGTCTGGGGACCGGTGCCGATGCCACCCAATGCACAGGTCAACGAGGCCGACGCCAAGAAGCTGGTGAACTGGGTGTTGTCACAGAAGTAAGCCCCGCCCAAGCGCCCGCTCCCAAGCGGGC
This sequence comes from Curvibacter sp. EU05-FHT14A10, assembly GCF_058791075.1. Lineage (NCBI taxonomy): Bacteria > Pseudomonadati > Pseudomonadota > Betaproteobacteria > Burkholderiales > Comamonadaceae > Curvibacter > Curvibacter sp. EU05-FHT14A10. The sequence goes on along the minus strand of NZ_JBYTDE010000004.1, from coordinate 257,123 downwards.
CCAGCCTCCCCCCGGCCCTGGCGGTCGCGGCCCGAGCGCCGGGCTGGGCAGGCCGCGTGCCTGGGGTGGCAGGCGTCAGGCCAGAAAACGCTGTGCCAGCAAGGCCCAGTAAGCCGCCCCTCGCACCAGGTTGCGGTCATTGAAGTCATAGCCCGGGTTGTGCACCATGCAGGCACAGTGCCCGGCAAACGGGTGGCCTGCATCTTGCCCGTCACCATTGCCGATCAGCAGGTAGCTGCCCGGCACTTTTTCAAGCATGAAGGCAAAGTCTTCGCTGCCCGGCAGGGCCGGTGCCTGCAGCGTGACCTGCTGCGGCCCGATCAGCTCCAAAGCCACCTCGCGCGCCAGCGCGGTCTCGGCCGCCGTGTTGACCAGTACGGCATAGCCATCGCGGTAGTCAACCGTGGCCGAACAGCCAAAGCTCGCGGCCTGCGCCTGGGCCAGCGCGGTGATGCGCTCGCGCAGCAGGGTTCGCACCTGGCGGTCCAGGGCGCGCACACTGAGTTTGAGCGTGGCGGTCTCGGGGATCACGTTGTTGGCCTGCCCGGCGTGGAAGGCCCCCACCGTGACCACCGCCATGCCCAGGGGGTCGACGTTGCGCGACACCACCGTCTGCAGGGCCATCACCAGGCTGGCCCCGGCCACCACGGGGTCGGCGGCACGGTGCGGCATGGCGCCATGCCCCCCCACGCCATGCAGGGTGATCTCGACATAGTCAGACGAGGCCATGGCCGGGCCTTCGCGCAGGGCCAGATGCCCTTGCGGATAGCCTGGCATGTTGTGCATGGCAAACACGGCATCGCAAGGGAACTGCTCGAACAAGCCATCCTGCATCATCCGAACCGCACCGCCCAGCCCCTCTTCGGCGGGCTGAAAGATCAGGTTCAGCGTGCCATCAAATCGCTCTGACTCGGCCAGCAGTTTCGCCGCCGCCAGCAGCATGGCCGTGTGCCCATCGTGCCCGCAGGCGTGCATCACCCCCGCGTGCTGGCTGGCGTGGGGCAGGCCACTGGTCTCGGTGATGGGCAGAGCGTCCATGTCGGCGCGCAGGCCCAGGCGCCGGGTGCCCCTGCCGCGGCGCAGTTGGCCCACCACCCCGGTGCCGCCCAGACCACGGGTGACCTGATAACCCCAGCGCTGCAGGGCTTCAGCCACGCGCTCGCTGGTGCGGTGCTCCTCAAAGCCCAGTTCGGGGTGTTGATGGATGTCGCGGCGCCAGGCCTCGAACTCGGGGGCCAGGGCCTGGGCACTCGCCAGCAGGTCAGCAATGTCAATGCTCATGTCCCGGTCCTCACTGGGGCTGCAACTGGATGGTCTTGGCCAGGGCCCTGAACTGAGCTGTGCCATCGGCATAAGCCTGCGCAGCCTCCTGCAGGCTCAGGGGGCGTGACACCTGCTGGCTCTGGGCCTCCAGCCCGGCGCGCACAGCGGGATCCGACAAGGTGGCGGTGAGCGCCTTGTACAGCGTCTGCACAATGGGTTCAGGCGTGTCCTTGCGCACGAAGTAACCGGTCCAGAGCTTGTAGCTGAAGTCTTTCAAGGCCCGGCTCTCGCGCAGCGTGGGCACCTGCTTGAGGCCCTCCAGCCGCTCCTCACTGAGGGTGGCGACAAACTTGAGGCGCCCCTGCTGCACCATCTCGAGCTGAGCCTTGCCAAACACGGTGATGAAAATGTCGACCTGGCCCCCCATCAGGTCCGTGAAGGCCGGTGCCCCGCCCTTGTAAGGCACATGGGTCATAGGCACGCCCAGGGTGTGCGACATGTGCTCGCCCATGAAATGGTAGAACGAGCCCGGCCCCACGCTGGCATAGGTGAGCGGGCGCCCCTCGCGGGCCACGCGGGCGGCATAGGCGGCCAGTTCGTCGCCATTGCTGACAGGCAGGTCAGCACGCGCGATGACGGCCAGCGGGGCCACCGAGATCATCTGCAGCAGGCGGAAGTCCTCGCTCTTGAACTTGACGGCCGCGTTGGCCAATGGCGACAGGATCAGCTCATTGGGCGACCCCTGAAACAGCAGGTAGCCGTCGGCAGGCGCAGTCAGGGTCTTCTGGGCGGCAATCGCGCCACTGACACCCCCCAGGTTCTCGACCACCACCGGCTGACCCAGGTGCTTGCCCAGGGCCGTGTTCACGGTGCGCGCGATGACATCAGACACCCCACCCGCAGGGTACGGCACCATCAACGTGACGGGGCGCTGCGGAAAGCTCTGGGCCCAGCTGCCGCCAGCCAGGGTCACGGCCGCCAGGGCCAGGCCGGTTTTCAGGGACGCACGACGAAGAATCGATTTCATGGGGTTCCTTGCCATCAAGTAAGAGATGAGGAGTCCATGCTAGAAATGCTCAGAAGATGTGTCCAATGCATAATTTTCCTGAAACCCATTCAATCACCTCATACCAAAGCCATGGACCTGCGCCAACTCCAGCATCTGATCTGCCTGGCTGAAACGGGCTCGTTCAGTCGGGCTGCCGAACAACTGCACCTGACCCAATCGGCCCTGAGCCGCAGCATCCAGGCCCTGGAGCGCACGCTGGATGCCCGGCTGATCGACCGGCTGGGCAAACGCAACGAGCTCACGCCGCTGGGCGAGGTGGTGGTCACGCATGGGCGACGCATGTTGTTCGAGGCCGACGAACTGAAGGAGAACCTGAAACGCCTGGCCCAGGGGGGGCTGGGCTCGCTGCGGCTGGGCCTGGGCTCGGGCCCTGGGGCCTTGCTGATGACGCCCTTGCTGAGCCACATGGCGCGCGAGCACCCCGCGGTGCGGGTCAGCGTCTCGCGCGGGCCCACCGAGCTTCAGTTGCAGATGCTGCGCGCGCGCCAACTCGATGCGCTGGTCATCGACCTGCGCCGCGTGGTACCCGCCGACGATCTGCAGATTGAATCTCTGATCGAACTGAGCGCCGGCTTCATCTGCCGTGCCAGCCACCCTCTGGCCGGGCGCGGCAGCCTGGCCTTTGATGAACTGCTGGCCTACCCGATTGCCACCACCCCGCTGAGCGATGAGGTGGCCCGCCTGCTGGTCGACCGGTATGGCGTGCAGGCCCACCCGGAGCGCCTGGCCTCGCTGCGCTGTGAAGATGTGAGCAGCCTGGTGGACACGACCCTGAACACCGATGCGATCTTTTTGGGCGTGCAGGCGGCTGCCAAGGCCCACCTGCAATCAGGCGCGCTGGTGGCCCTGCCCGTGCACCCCCCTCTGCTGGCCACGGCACGCTTCGGCCTCATTACCCTGCGCGGGCGCACCCCTTCGCCGGTCATGCACCTGCTGCGCCAGTTTGTGGACCAGCACCTTTGCGAGTGAGGGCGCGGTGGCGATCGACACGCCCGAGACAGGGCCGGTCATAGACAGGTCACTGGCAGGTAAAGGCCCCGCTGATGCCCGGTTAAGGTCTGTTGAAGCGCTGACATCCTGTCACATAATCAACGCCACCCATGAAATTAGCGCCCGTCAGCTTCAGCAACATTCCGCTCGGTCGCCCGCTGCCCTTCGGCCTGCACAATGCCGACGGGACCTTGCTGGCCAGTCGCGGCTACATCTTCACCGAACGCGAGGCACTGGACACCCTGGCGGCCCACGGCACCCTGTTTGTCGACCCACAGGAGGTGCGCCAGTACCGCCGTGCGATGGAGGCCCAGATGCATGCGATGGTGAACGACAAAAACACCACGCTGGGCCAGATTGCCGACACCCAGATCATGGCGCCGGATCTGATGACCGCCGCCCCCAAGACGACGGACGAATACAGCGACGCCGACGCCCCGATCGACTGGCTGGACATGCAAAGCCGCGCCAACGCGATCATGCGCGACCCGCGCAGCCAACGCTTCATGTTCCGCCTGGACAAGCTGCAACGCGACCTCAGCCGCATGCTGCGCAGCAACCCCGACACGGTGCTGTTTGCGCTGATCCACCTGACGGCCAGTGAGACCCGCTTCTACAGCGCCACCCATGCCATGCTGGTGTGCGCCATGTGCTCGCTGGCCGCGCGCGACGTGCTGAACTGGTCGCCCGAGCTGGAGACCTCGATGGTGCGGGCCTGCCTGACCATGAACATCGGCATGACCGAGCTGCAGGACCAGTTGACCCAGCAGCACGACCCGCCCACACCCGAACAACGTGCCGTGATCGACCAGCACCCCGAGCGTTCGGTGAATCTGCTGCGTGACCGCGGCGTGCAGGATGCCGTCTGGCTGGATGCCATCAGCCTGCACCACGACGCCATGGCGGGCCCTTTGGGCGGGCGCAGCGCGGCCGAGCAGATCGCCCGGCTGATCCACCGGGCTGACGGTTTCGCGGCCCGCTTGTCACCTCGGGCCACACGCCCTCCCATGGCGCCGTCGGCAGCCATGCATGCCACCTATTTCGATGAGCGCAAGAAGGTGGATGAGGCCGGCGCCTCACTGATCAAGGCCGTGGGCATCTACCCCCCGGGGTCGTTCGTGAAACTGGCCAGCAACGAGGTGGCGACCGTGGTGCGCCGTGGCGCCAACACCCTCACACCGCGCGTGGCCGTGCTGGTGAACCGCGAAGGCATGCCCATGCTGGAGCCTGCCATCCGCGACACGCGGGTGAGCGATTTCCGCATCCTGTCGAGCGTGAACTACCGCGACATCCGGGTGCGGACGGACCTGGTGCGCCTGCTGGCGTTGACTTAGCCCCCAGAGCTTGATCCCCCCTGAGCCGCCTTCGGCGCCACCGTGCGGCCGCGAGACGCGGACGCTCTTCGCCCTGTCCAGCCCTGCGCAGGCAGGCCTGGAGCCGCAGGGCTCAGCCCCCAAGGGGGACGACACCCATGGCCTGGCAAAGCCAGCTCCATGGTGTCCGCTGGCATGGCCTGCTCCGCGGCCTTTTGAACGGTGAGGCCGGTGCTCGCTCAGACTCCATGCTCAACACCCGGCATCAGCGTTGGGTACTTGATCCCGCCCCAGAGACGGGAGACTCCATCTGTCCTACAAAGCGCTCAATAGTGAGGCGGCAGTTCGTCGCGCAGGCTGGTGCCGCGCTGCACGCCGCTGTCGGGGGTCTGGCGGCGCAGTTCGTGCACTTCGCGGATCAGGGCATCAATCTGCTCCTGCTGGCGGAACACGGTCTGGTTGAGTTGTTCCAGCAGGTCTTCGTTGAAGCTGGTCTTGATTTCCAGCTCGGTCAGCCGGCTGTCGATGTGGGCAGGGATATCCATGCCCCGATTGGACCTGAAAAATCAGCGCCGCAGATGACAAAACCCCACACCTGCGAGGCAGGTGCGGGGTGGCGTCGTTCAATTCAAATCAACTCAGCGCGGCTCAGGCGATCGCCGGGGTGCGGATCAGGTGATCGAAGGCGCTCAAGGCGGCCTTGGCACCGTCTCCTGCCGCGATCACGATCTGCTTGTAAGGCACCGTGGTGCAGTCCCCCGCAGCCAGCACGCCGGGCAGGTTGGTCTGGCCCTTGGCGTCGACCACGATCTCGCCGAAGCGCGACAACTCGACCGTGCCCTTGAGCCACTCGGTGTTGGGCACCAGGCCGATCTGCACAAACACCCCCTCGAGGGCCACCAGTTGCTCTTCGCCGCTGACGCGGTCCTTGTAGCGCAGGCCATTGACCTTGCCGTCGGCCCCGGTGATCTCGGTGGTCTGGGCATTGGTGTGCACCACCACATTGGGCAGGCTGTGCAGCTTCTTGACCAGCACGGCGTCAGCCTTCAGCTCAGGCGCAAACTCGATCACGGTCACGTGGCGAACCACACCGGCCAGATCGATGGCCGCCTCGATACCCGAGTTGCCGCCACCAATCACCGCCACGTCCTTGCCCTTGAACAAAGGGCCATCGCAGTGCGGGCAATAGGCCACGCCCTTGTTCTTGTACTCGGCCTCGCCGGGCACGTTGACATTGCGCCAGCGTGCGCCTGTCGACAGGATCACGGTCTTGGCCTTGAGGCTGCCGCCATTGGCCAGCACCACCTCGGTCAAACCGCCGGGCTGGGCAGCCGGGATCAGCTTGTCGGCGCGCTGCAGGTTCATGATGTCCACGTCGTAGGCCCGGGTGTGGGCCTCCAGGGCCGCGGCGAACTTGGGGCCATCGGTCTCGAGCACCGAGATGTAGTTCTCGATGGCCAGCGTGTCGTTGACCTGGCCGCCGAAACGCTCGGCCGCCACCCCCACGCGGATGCCCTTGCGGGCCGCGTACACCGCCGCGGCGGCGCCGGCCGGGCCTCCGCCTACCACCAGCACATCGTACGGGGCCTTGGCCGACAGCTTGGCGGCGTCGCGGGCCGCAGCACCGGTGTCCAGCTTGGCCACGATCTCTTCCACGGTCATGCGCCCCGAGGCAAACACGTCGCCATTCAGGAACACCATGGGCACAGCCATGATTTCGCGGCGCGTGACTTCCTCCTGGAAGGCACCGCCTTCGATGACGGTGGTCTTGATGCGCGGGTTGAGGATGGCCATGAGCGACAGCGCCTGCACCACGTCCGGGCAGTTGTGGCAACTCAGGCTCATGTAGACCTCGAAGTTGTAATCGCCATCCAGGGCCTGGATCTGCTCGATCACATCTGCCTCGACCTTGGGCGGGTGACCACCGGTCCACAGCAGCGCCAGCACCAGCGAGGTGAACTCATGGCCCAGCGGCAGACCGGCAAAGCGCAGTTGGCTGCTGCTGCCCACGCGCTGCAGGCTGAACGAGGGACGGCGGGCATCGCTGCCATCGGTGCGCAGGCTGATCTTGTCAGCACGCAGCGACTGGATGGTCTGCAGCAGTTGCAGCATCTCGCGGGCGGTGTCGCTGTCGTCGAGGGACGCCACCAGCTCAAACGGTTGCGTCACGCGCTCCAGGTAGGCGGCGAGTTGGGTCTTGAGTTGGTCGTCGAGCATGATGGCTTCCTTCTTGAATTCGGTTGAGGGCGCTGCGGACAGGCACCGGGGACATCCACCGGGGCGCGCGCGCCAATTTTTGGGCGAAAAAAAGCCGGACGGCATGGCGCAGGGCCATGACGCTGTCCGGCGGGGGAGCACGCCGCGGCGTGCTCGGCCGTCATCCGGCAGTGACTTAGATCTTGCCGACCAGGTCGATCGACGGAGCGATGGTCTTGGCGCCTTCATTCCACTTGGCGGGGCAGACTTCGCCGGGGTGAGCGGCGGTGTACTGGGCAGCCTTCAGCTTGCGCACGGTTTCCTTGACATCGCGAGCGATTTCGTTGGAGTGGATTTCGCTGGTCTTGATCAGCAACTCGGGGTTGATGATGAAGGTGCCGCGCAGTGCCAGGCCTTCTTCAGGGATGTGCACGCCGAAAGCGTTGGTCAGGGCGTGGGTCGGGTCGCCGACCAGGGGGAACTTGGCCTTGCCGACAGCAGCCGAGGTTTCGTGCCACACCTTGTGCGAGAAGTGGGTGTCGGTGGTGACGATGTAGACCTCGGCGCCAGCCTTCTGGAATTCAGCGTAGTTGTCGGCGGCGTCTTCGATTTCGGTCGGGCAGTTGAAGGTGAAGGCGGCCGGCATGAAGATCAGAACCGACCACTTGCCCTTCAGGCTTTGCTCGGTGACTTCGATGAACTTGCCATTGTGGAAAGCCTGGGCCTTGAAGGGTTGGACTTGGGTGTTGATCAGGGACATTGCTGTTTCCTCACTTGGGGTTGGTTGAACGACAGCCGTGACTTTATCGCAGCCGAAGCCATTGAGCCCATTAATTGATCGTATTCATACGATTACATATAACTATCATTGAGCGCCATTTGTCACCACAGAGTCACAAGCCGCTGCAGTCGGCCCTGGGCTTGCCGCCACAATGGCGGCATGGCTACGAAGAAACCTGCCCCCTCTGTTGCCGTGGAAAGCGTGGACACCCGCTACCTCGAAACCCTGATGGGCTACAACGCCCGCCGCGCCGCACTGACGATCATCGAGGTCTTCATGGAGCGCATGTCGGTCTATGGCCTCAAGGTGGTCGACTTCTCGGTGCTGTCACTGGTCGCGCACAACCCGGGCATCACCTCGCGCCAGTTGTGCACCACCCTCAACATCCTGCCGCCCAACCTGGTCGGCATCATCGCCAGCATGGACCGGCGCGGCCTGATCGAGCGCAGGCCCCACCCCAGTGATGGCCGGGCGATGGGTCTGCACCTGACTGACGCCGGCCTGGCCTTGATGAAAGACGCCGAACAGACCGCCGCCGACCTCGAAGACGATGCCACCAGCCGGCTCACGGCCAACGAACGCAAAACCCTGATCCGGCTGCTGCAGAAAATCTACCTCTGACCCGCCCGAGCGCCAGCCAGCGCCCGGATCCGGGCTTGATTCACGCTGAATCGGCAGCTATGAAAGACGTAGCAGACTGTGCAATTTGGGCTATAGTCGCGCCGTGATGGCAGGCGACCGCCCGATGCGCCCGCCCGTCCAGCGCATCAGCCGGAGATTGCGACCATGAGTGCCAAGGAAGTCAGCGCCATCAGCCAGTTGTTCGACCTGCTTGAATCGCGTTATGCATTGCGCGTGTTGTGGGCCTTGCGCGACGAACACGCCCAGACCTTCCGGCTGCTGCAGGACAGCGTCGGTGGCATCACCCCCAACACCCTCAACACCCGGCTGAAAGAACTGCGCGAGGCCGGTCTGGTCGACCACGGTCCCAGCGGCTACCTGGTCACGGACAGTGGCAAGGACCTGCTGCGGCGCCTGCACGATGTGCAACCCTTTGCCGCTCGCTGGGCGGCCCACCGGGCCCGGCGCACCGCCTAGGCACGGCCCTCCCAGCCGGGGCGCGTCCTGGGTTTCAGGGATAATCCTGGCTCTCGAATTGAAGCACTTGACGCAAGGAAATCCAATGCCCACCACTCCCTCTGGCCTGCAATACGAAGACACCACGGTTGGCGAGGGCGCAGCAGCGCGCGCCGGCGTCGAGGTGAGCGTGCACTACACCGGCTGGCTCTACGAAAACGGCGTTCAAGGCGCCAAGTTCGACTCCAGCGTCGACCGCAACGACCCGTTTGAATTCGCCCTGGGGGCCGGCATGGTCATCAAGGGTTGGGACGAAGGCGTGCAGGGCATGAAGGTTGGCGGCAAACGCACCCTGATCATCCCGCCCGAACTGGGCTACGGTGCGCGCGGTGCGGGCGGCGTGATCCCGCCCAACGCCACCCTGAAATTCGATGTCGAGCTGCTGGGTGTGGAATCCCCCGAATCGGCCAGCGCCGACCTGCAGATCGTGGACACCGTGGTCGGTGACGGTACCGAGGCCGTGGCCGGCCGCAAGGTGCGTGTGCACTACACCGGCTGGCTGTACAACAGCGGCGCCCAAGGTGCCAAGTTCGACTCCAGCGTGGACCGCAATTCGCCGTTTGAATTCCACCTGGGTGCCGGCATGGTCATCAAGGGCTGGGATCTGGGCGTGCAAGGCATGAAAGTGGGCGGCAAGCGCACCCTGATCATCCCGGCCAAGCTGGGCTATGGTGCCCGCGGCGCCGGTGGCGTGATCCCGGGCAATGCCACCCTGAAGTTCGACGTCGAACTGCTGGCTGTCGCCTGAGCCTGATCCCGGGCCCGGAGCGCTCAGCCCAGCAGGGCGCGCTCCAGGGCCCGGTACTGGGTGGCCCCCACCGCTTCGCGGATGCGCGGCGCCACCGACAGCAGGGCCTGGTAATTGCCCGCAGCCTCCACCGCCAGGTTGAGGCGAAACCCCCGCAAGCCCAGAGAGGCCGTCAGCGCCACCGCCACCGGGTAGGCGTCATTGAAACGCTGGCGCTCGCTGCGAGCACTGTCATGCGGCAGCAGGGACAATGAAAAATCAACCGCGGCCTCCCCCTCTTCGAAGGGTTCTGGCCCCTTGGGCAAAGGGCTGGCCACCGACTCGACCGCGACCGGGCTGACCTGGGCCAGCAAGCCCGACGCCAGCATGTGCCGGACATCGGCCTGGGTGATGCCCAGCGCGGTGGTGGCCAGCAGGACCTCATCCAGCCGCCGCACCCCGTCAAACAGGATGAAGGCCGACCGCTGACGAGGCGTCAGCACCGGGTCGCGTGCCTTGAAAAGGCGTTGACCCAATTCGGTCTTGGTATAGATCATCGGCAGTGTGCGTTGCGGGAACAGGTCTGTGCAGGCCCACCGGGGCCTGCCGCATTGTCAGCCCAGATTGGCATGCGCTGGGGGGCTTTTGTATTGGGGTTTTTCCATAAGCAGGCCCGTTGGCAGGCCACGCTCAGCTGTGCACTTCAAGAACCTGGCTGGGTCGACGCGGCGTGAGCGCACTGACCAACCCGATGACGGCAAAGCCCACCGGCACACCAAACACGCCGGCCGACACCGGCTGGATGCCGTACCAGAGGCGGGGCCCGGGGGGCCAGCCCAGCCAGAGCATGAGCGTGGCCGAATTGGACAGCAGGTAATACACCGTGACCGCCAGGCCCGCCAGCATGCCGACCACCGCCGCCTGCCGGGTGGTGCGCCGCCAGAAGATGCCCAGCACCATCGCCGGCAGCAGGGCCGATGCTGCCAGCGAAAACGAAGCCGACACCAGGGGCAGGATCTCGGACGGCTTGAGCGCCGCAATGAAGGCCGCCAGCATGGCCACGGCCAGCAGCACGAACTTGGACAGGATCACGCGCCGCTCGCCCAGCGCGACCTTGGAGGCCGCCTTGCGGAACAGGTGCAGGTCATGCACCAGCGCATTGCTGATGGTCAGCAGCAGACCGTCCGCGGTCGATAGCGCCGCCGCCAGGCCGCCCGCCGCCACCAGGCCCGACAGCACATAGGGCAAGCCGCCGAGCTCCGGGGTGGCCAGCATCACGATGTCGGCCCCCAACCTCAGTTCGGCAAACTGCAGCAACCCATCGCCATTCACGTCGCTCACCGACACCAGGGAGGGGTCCACCTTGGACCACTGCACGATCCAGGTCGGCAAGGCCCCGAATGTGCTGCCCACCAGGTTGTTCATGATCTCGAACTTGACCAGCACCGCCAGCGCGGGCGCACTCAGGTACAGCAGGGCAATGAACACCAGCGACCAGGCCACCGAGGTGCGCGAATCGGCTACCGTGGGCGTGGTGCAGTATCGGATCAACAGGTGCGGCAAGCCCGCCGTTCCGGCCATCAGACAGAACATCAGCGCCAGAAAGTTGAGGCGAGACAGGTGAAACGCTTCGCGCTCGGCTGGCGTGCCTTCCGGGTCACCGGCAAAGGCCTGGCTGTGCCTTGGCATGCCCCCGAGCGGGGTGGCGCGCTCGCGGTTCTCATGGATGGCCCGGGTCCATTGTTCGCGGGCGGCAGCGGCGTCGCGTGGCAGACTGGCCACCTCGCGGGTGGCAGCCACGATGCTGGCCACATCGGCATTGCGCTGGCGCAGTTCACGCAGGTGTTCCTGGGCGGCCTGGCGCTCGCGCACCAAAGACTGCGGAACGTTGTTCAGATTGGCTTCGTACTCGTGCGACCGGCGCAGGAACTCAGCCGCCACCTGCCGCTCGGCCGGTGAATCGATGAGCTGTTGCTCCAGCGCCTCGATCTTGGCCAGCTGACGCCCATACACCAGAGGGGCCAGCGGATTGCCCAATTGCTTGTACGCCAGCCAGGACACCGGGATCAGAAAGGCCAGCAGCATGATGATGTACTGAGCCACCTGGGTCCAGGTGATGGCCCGCATGCCCCCGAGAAAGGAACACAGCAGCACGCCGCCCAGGCCCAGCATGATGCCGATCTCGAACTGCACGCCGGTCAGGCGCGAGGCGATCAGGCCCACGCCGTAGATCTGGGCCACCACGTAGGTGAAAGAGCACACCACCGCCGCCAGCGCCGCAATCACGCGAGGCCAGCGCCCACCAAAGCGCTGCTCGAACAGATCGGGCACGGTGTAGAGGTTCATGCGCCGCAGGTAGGGCGCGATCAGCATGGCCACCAGACAGAATCCGCCGGTCCAGCCCAGCACATAGGCCAGCCCGCCGGGCTGCCCTTCGGTGCCCGAAAACCCCTGCAGGTAAAGAGCACCAGCCAGGCTGATGAAAGAGGCCGCGCTCATCCAGTCGGCCGCCGCCGCCATGCCATTGAAGAACGGCGGAATGCGCCGCCCGGCCACGTAATAGTCTTCGGCGTCGGTGGTTCGGCTGTAAATGCCGATGCCGGCACACACCATCACACTCGAAAACAGGAAGATGGGGCCGATCCAGCGCCGCGACAGCCCCTGCTGTTCGGCCCAGCCCATCAGAAGCAGAAAGCCCAGCAGGCCCAGGACAAACAGGCCCAAGATGCGGTACAGGCGTCGCTCGTAGCGACGCCGCACACCCGAATCTGCCAACACCGCCGGCCGCTCCGGCATCAGTCGGCCTCGGCACCAACCCCTGCAGGGGGCTGGGCGCTGCGGCGGTCGGCGCGGTTGAGAACGCAGGCATACAGCACCACGATGGCGATGAACACCAGCACAGCCCCCTGCGAGGCCATCCAGTAGCCCAGCGATCCGCCCCAGGCGGGCAAGGGCCATTGCTGCAGATCACGGGCGAAGTAACAGGCCCCAAAGGACACCGCCGCCCACACGCCCAGGAGCGAGGCCCGCAACCACCAGAAGCGGTGTTGGGTCAGCACAGCCGGGGTCGGCGCAGAGAGTTCGGAAGCCACGGGTGGAGACATGCCCGCATGATCGCACCGGATACCGCCCGTCAGGCCTAGGTCTTACCCCGGCGACGGCGGCTCCGATGCCCCCTCATGCACTGGCTCAGAGGCCGGCCAGGCGCTTCCAGGTGTCGATCACGCTGTCCGGGTTGAGCGAGATCGAGGCGATGCCCTGATCCGCCAGCCACTGGGCAAAGTCGGGGTGGTCGCTGGGGCCCTGGCCACAGATGCCGACGTACTTGCCTTGCGCCTTGCAGGCGGCGATGGCGCGGCTCAGCATGGCCTTGACGGCCGGATCGCGTTCGTCGAAGTCGGCGGCCAGCAGTTCCAGGCCCGAATCACGGTCCAGGCCCAGCGTGAGCTGGGTCAGGTCGTTGGAGCCGATCGAGAAGCCATCGAAATACTGCAGGAACTCATCCGCCAGGATGGCGTTGCTCGGCACCTCGCACATCATGATGACCTTGAGCTCGTTCTCGCCACGCTTCAGGCCGTGATCGGCCAGCAGCTGGGTGACGCGGTCGGCCTGGCCCAAGGTGCGCACAAACGGCACCATCACCTGCACATTGGTCAAGCCCATGTCGTTGCGCACGCGCTTGAGGGCTTCGCACTCCATGGCAAAGGCCTCGCCGAAATCGGCACTGATGTAGCGCGCCGCACCACGGAAGCCCAGCATCGGGTTTTCTTCCTCGGGTTCGTAGCGGCTGCCGCCGATCAGCTTGCGGTACTCATTGCTCTTGAAGTCGGACAGGCGCACGATCACCGGCTTGGGCCAGAAGGCCGCAGCAATGGTGGCCACGCCTTCGGCCACCTTGTCCACATAGAAGGCACGCGGCGAAGCATGACCCCGGGCCACCGACTCGACCGCCTTCTTCAGGTCGGTGTCGATGTTCGGGTAGTCCAGGATCGCCTTCGGGTGCACCCCGATGTTGTTGTTGATGATGAACTCCAGGCGGGCCAAGCCCACGCCCTCGTTGGGCAGCTGGCAGAAATCAAAGGCCAGTTGCGGGTTGCCCACGTTCATCATGATCTTGGTGTCGATCTTGGGCATCACGCCGCGCTCCACCTCGGTCACCTCGGTCTCCAGCAGACCGTCATAGATGCGGCCGGTGTCGCCTTCGGCGCAGCTCACGGTCACCAGGGTGCCGTCCTTGAGCAGGTCGGTGGCGTTGCCACAGCCCACCACGGCCGGGATGCCCAGTTCGCGCGCAATGATGGCGGCGTGGCAGGTGCGGCCACCCCGGTTGGTGACGATGGCACTGGCGCGCTTCATCACCGGCTCCCAGTTCGGGTCGGTCATGTCGGTGACCAGCACATCACCGGCCTGCACCTTGTCCATTTCGCTGATGTGGTGCACCAGGCGCACCGGGCCGGTACCGATCTTCTGGCCGATGGCACGGCCTTCGGCCAGCACGGCGCCCTGGCCCTTGAGCTTGTAGCGCTGCTCAGCCTTGCCTTGCTGCTGGCTCTTCACGGTTTCGGGGCGGGCCTGCAGGATGTAAAGCTGGCCGTCGGTGCCGTCCTTGCCCCACTCGATGTCCATCGGGCGGCCATAGTGCTGTTCGATCACCAGCGCGTACTGAGCCAGTTGCTCGACGTCGGCATCGGTCAGCGAATAGCGGTTGCGCAACTCGGTGGGCACATCCACGGTCTGGACCAGCTTGCCCGAAGCGGCTTTTTCTTCAGCGCTCGAGAACACCATCTGGATCAGCTTGGAGCCCAGGTTGCGGCGGATCACGGCACGCTTGCCGGCCTTGAGCATGGGCTTGTGCACATAGAACTCGTCAGGGTTCACCGCACCTTGCACCACGGTCTCGCCCAGGCCGTAGCTGGAGGTGATGAAGACCACCTCTTCAAAGCCCGACTCGGTGTCGATGGTGAACATCACGCCGGCGGCGCCCAGATCGGAGCGCACCATGCGCTGCACGCCGGCCGACAGGGCCACGTCGGCATGGGCAAAACCCTTGTGCACGCGGTAGCTGATGGCGCGGTCGTTGTAGAGGCTGGCGAACACCTCCTTCATCTTGTGCAGGATGTCGCTCAGGCCCACCACGTTCAGGAAGGTCTCTTGCTGACCGGCGAACGAAGCGTCGGGCAGGTCTTCGGCGGTGGCCGAGGAACGCACCGCGAACGAAGCGGCGGCATTGCCTGCGCTCAGCGTGGCAAAGGCGTCGGCAATCGCTTTTTCCAGGTCAGCCGGGAAGGGCTGGGCCTCGACCATGGCACGGATCTCGGCGCCGGCCTTGGCCAGCGCGTTGACGTCCTCGGTGTCCAGGCTGGACAGTCGGGCATTGATCTTGTCGGCCAGGCCGTCATGGGCCAGGAACTGGCGGAAGGCATGGGCGGTGGTGGCAAAGCCGGTGGGCACCCGCACGCCTTGCGGCAGTTGCGAAATCATCTCGCCGAGGCTGGCGTTCTTGCCGCCAACGGCCTCGACATCGCTCATTCTCAGGTTTTCAAACGGTACGACCAGGGCGGTCGGGCTGAAAAGTGCAGACATGGGAAAGCTCCAGAAGTTAAAACCGGGTCTGCGCTGCCAGCGCTTCGGCCATGGCAGCTGCGGCCCATGCGCGTCGGGCGACTTTGTATTTGTGCTTGTAGGTCAAGACAGCGCATGGTGAGAATTTGGATAATGCGCGATTGTAGGCTTGGCGCGCCAAGACCTGCTGGCGTCAGGCTGACAGACTCTTTTTGGAACCCCCTTCGCAAATGCACACCCGCACAGTCTTCTACATCTCGGACGGCACCGGCATCACCGCCGAAACCTTCGGCAACGCCATCCTGGCCCAGTTCGACATGAGCACCCGCCACGTGCGCCTGCCCTTCATCGACACCGTCGACAAGGCCCACCAGGCCGTGCGCCAGATCAACCACACGGGCGAGATCGAGGGCCGCAAGCCCATCGTTTTCACCACGCTGGTGAACATGGAGGTACTGGCCGTGATCCAGGAAGGCTGCCAGGGCATGTTGCTGGACATGTTCGGTACCTTTGTGCACCCGCTCGAAAAAGAGCTGGGCATCAAGTCGCACCACCGGGTGGGCCGCTTCTCGGATGTCAGCAAGAGCAAGGAATACCACGACCGCATTGAGGCCATCAACTTCAGCCTGGCCCATGACGACGGCCAGTCCAACCGCGACCTGGAGGCCGCCGATGTGATCCTGGTCGGGGTGAGCCGCAGCGGCAAGACCCCCACCAGCCTGTACCTGGCCATGCAGCACGGCCTGAAGGCCGCCAACTACCCGCTGATCCCCGAAGACTTCGACCGCCGCCAGTTGCCGCCGGCCCTGCTGCCGCATCGCAAAAAGCTGTTCGGCCTGACCATCCACCCCGAGCGCCTGTCCGAGATCCGCAACGAGCGTCGCCCCAACTCACGCTATGCGAGCCTGGAGAACTGCCGCGCCGAGGTCAATGAAGCCGAGGCCATGATGCGGCGCAGCGGCATCCGCTGGCTCAGCAGCACCACCAAGTCGATCGAGGAGATCGCCACCACCATCCTGCAGGAGATCCGGCCCGAGCGCCTGATTTACTGAGATCCCCGCCAAATCGGGTGCAACAGCGCCTTGTTCTGCACCACAATCCACCGATCACCCCAACCGGAAGGACACCCCATGAAAGGCGACCCTCAAGTCATAGCCCACCTGCAGGCCCAGCTCAAGAACGAGCTGACCGCCATCAACCAGTACTTTCTGCACTACCGCATGCTCAAGCACTGGGGCTTCGACAAGCTGGCCAAGAAGGAATACGCCGAATCGATCGGCGAGATGAAACACGCCGACTGGCTGATGGACCGCATCTTCATGCTGGACGGCCTGCCCAATCTGCAAGATCTGGGCAAGCTGTCGGTGGGTGAGGACGTGCCCGAAATCCTGCGCTGCGACCTCGGCGCCGAGCAAGGCGCCCAGGCCACCATCAAGGCCGGCATGGCCCACTGCGAAAGCGTGCGCGACTACGTCTCGCGTGACCTGCTGCAGAAGATCCTCGACGACACCGAAGAGCACATCGACTTCCTGGAGACCCAGATCGACCTGATCGACAAGGTGGGCCTGCCCAATTACCTGCAGTCGCAGATGGGCGAACACGAATAAGCACCCCCGCGGTGCCACTTTCCATGGGCCTTCGGGCCCATTTTTTTTGCTCGGCCCCAATCCATCGCGCCGATCTTGACTCCTGTTGCATCAAGTTGTTGCGAATACTTCTCATTTGTAATGTAAACTTGCGCCACGCCAGCCAAGCCCGACACGGGCCCCGCCAGCCCCGGATCCTGTGTGCCGGCCCTCGTGGCCCCGGGCGCCTGGCGGGCCTCTGGCCTGCGCGCGGCCCCTCACGGATCGGGCGCGCCGTGGGGCGCCTCCGACCTCGGCACGCCGGCTCCGGCTCACGCAGGGCGCACTGCCCCCTGCCCCCGGACCCACCCCGTGCCCCGAGGCCCAACCATGTTTCAGCAACGCATTTTCCGCCGTGGCCCGCTCGCCCTGGCCCTGTTCACCGCCTTCGGCCTGCCAGCCCTGGCCCAGACCCTGCAGGAAGTCACCGTCAACGGGGCCCAGGATGAGGGTTATTCACCCGCCAGCAGCCGCAGTGCCACCAAGACCAGCGCGCCCTTGCGCGACATTCCGCAATCGGTGCAGGTGGTGCCGGCCCAGTTGCTGCGCGACCAGGGCGCCCGTTCGATGGAAGATGCCCTGCGCAACGTGCCCGGCGTGGCCATGAGCACCGGCGACGGCCAGCGCGACCAGGTGGTGATCCGCGGCTTCACGGCCCTGGCGGATCAGTTCATCGACGGCGTGCGCGACGACGCGATGTACTTCCGCGACCTGGCTGACATCGAACGCATCGAAGTGCTCAAGGGCCCGGCCGCCGTGCTGTACGGGCGTGGCTCCTCGGGCGGGCTGATCAACCGCGTGACCAAGAAGCCGCAATTTGGCGTGACCCGCGGCGAAGCCACGCTGGGCCTGGGCAGCTTTGACTACCGCCGCGCCACCGCCGACCTGAACCTGGGCTTGAACGAGAGCGCCGCCTTCCGGCTGAACGTGGCCAAGGAAGACTCGGGCAGCTACCGCGACCAGCAATTTCTCAAGCGCTACAACTTCGCCCCCTCGCTGGCCCTGAAGCTGGCCCGCGAAACCGATCTGCTGCTGCAGTACACCGACGCCGACGACCGCCGCCTGACCGACTTCGGCATCCCGGCCCTGAACGGGCGCCCGGTCAATGTGGCCGCCAGCACCTACTACGGCTCGGGCCAGGCCGCGCGCGACGACACCACCACCAGCCATGTGCGCGCCTTCACGTCCACGTTCAACCACCGCTTCGACGAGGCCCTGTCGCTGCGCAACGTCACCCGCATCCAGGGCTACGACCTGCGTCGCTTCAACACCCTGCCCAGCGGCACCACCGACCCGGTGACCCAGACGGTGGGGCGCACCCGCTCCTTCATCTTCCGCGACGAATCGAGCCTGTTCAACCAGACCGACCTCACCTGGCGCAACCAGTTGGGCGGCTTCCAGCAAGAGTGGCTGATGGGCCTGGAGCTGGGCTCGCAGAAAAAGACCGCCTGGTCGGTCTCCGGCGGCACAGTCGACCGGGTCAACCTGTTCAACCCCGGCAACGTGGTGCCGCCCGCCATCGCGGCCAGCGCCTACGCGGCCGACAGCGCCATCCCCAGCCACACCTCGCTGGGCACCAGCGCGCTGTATGCGCAAGACCAGATCACCCTGTCGCCGCAATGGAAGGCCCTGCTCGGCGCCCGCTACGACGTGTTCAGCCAGGACACGGCTTTCGAGCGCAAGCTCAGCCCACTGAGCCGCACCGACAAGAAGTTCAGCCCCCGCGCCGGTCTGGTCTGGCAGCCGGCCGACTGGCTGTCTTACTACGCCTCGTACAGCCGCTCCTTCCAGCCCTCGGGCGAAAGCCTGGCCCTGTCGTCCAGCAACGCCGCCAGCGCCCCCGAGATCACGGAGAACCGCGAGATCGGCGCCAAGCTCGACCTGCTGGATGGCCAGCTCAACCTGACCGGGGCCCTGTTCCGCCTGGAGCGCGCCAACATCAAGAACACCGACCCGAACCGCCCCTCGGTGATGATCAATGTGGGCAAGCAGCGCACCGATGGGTTGGAGCTGACCGCCACCGGCCGCCTGCCCGGCCGCTGGGACCTGAGCGCCGGTTACGCCTGGCTGAACGGCCGCATGGTCGAGTCGGTGGCCACCACGGCCTCCAGCCAGTTGCCCGTGGTCAACGTGTCGGCGCTGGGCAAGGTGCCCGCGCTCACGCCGCGCCACTCGGGTTTTGTCTGGGCCATGAAGGACCTGGGCCAGGGCCTGCGCCTGGGCGGCGGCCTGAGCGCGGTGGGCGCCCGCTACACCTCGCTGACCAACCTGGTCACCCTGCCGGGCTACACCACCCTGGACGCCGCGGCGCATTACGAGCGCGGCACCTGGGCGCTGGACGTGAACCTGAAGAATGTGGCCAACCGCAAGTACTACGTGTCCAGCCACGGCAGCAATGACAACCTGATCCTGCCGGGCTCGCCACGCGCCCTGCAGATGACGCTGCGCACCACCTTCTGAGCCCGGGGCCCCATGCACGCCAAACCCCTTCATGTGGCGGCCCGGGTGGTGGCCGCCCTGCCGGGCGGCTACCTGATCAGTGCCTGCAGCATGGGCCTGCTCAGCCGCCTGCTGGTCCTGGCCGGCCTGCCCCGCAGCGAGGCCGTGGTGGCCACCGCCATGCTGGGCTTTCTGATCTACCTCGCCTGGTTGCTGTGGGCCTTCAGCGTGCGGCGCCTTCGCCGTCTGTGGGCCACCGTGCTGCTGGGCAGCGCCGCCTGCCTGGCCCTGCTGGCCTGCCTGCCCTGAGAAAGCCCCACCATGCACCCCCATTTCCGCCAATCCATGACCTGGCTGCACAGCTGGGCCGGTGTGCTCGTCGGCAGCCTGTTGTTCGTGGTGTTCTGGATGGGCACGTTGAGCGTGTTCGACCGCGAAATCGACCGCTGGATGATGCCCGACACCCGCCTGGACACCGCCGTGTTGCAAACCCCGCTGGTGCTGGAAGGCCCGGTCGGCGCCCAGATCGAACGCCTGACCCAGGGCGCCTCGCAATGGTCCGTGGTCTTGCCCTACGAGCGTGCGCCGGTGCTGCGCCTGAGCTGGCGCCCGCCAGGCAGCGCCCTGCCCGAGCGGCGCTACCTGCACCCGCGCACCGGTGCCGTGCTCAACGAGGTCGAGACCCTGGGTGGCTCAGGCTTCATCTACCCGTTCCACTACAGCCTGCACCTGAAATGGAAAGACCTGGGCTACTGGCTGGCCGGCCTGGCGGGCCTGGCCATGCTGGTCGGCGTGGTCAGCGGCGTGGTGATCCACCGCAAGCTGCTGGCCGACTTCTTTCTGTTCCGCCCACGCAAGCAGTTGCCCCGCGCCAGCCTGGACCTGCACAACCTCACAGGCGTGTTGTTGCTGCCGTTTCACTTTGCCATCGCCTTGTCGGGCTTGATCGTCTTCATGGGCATCTACTGGCCTGCCGCGCCCTGGGCCGCCTACCCGGGCGCCGGGCCGGTGGCGGCCCAACGGGCCTTCCAGGCCGAAGGCATGGGGGTCTATCGACGCCCCCCCGCGGGCCGACCCGCCGAGCACGCCCCCAAGCTGGACGAGCTGCTGGCCCAAGCCCGCCAGCATTGGCCCGGCAGCGAGGCCTACTTCCTGCGGGTCTGGCACCCAGGCGACGCCAACAGCTATGTGGAGCTGCGCCGCTCGCCTCAGGACCAGGTGCCCCTGGGCCTGGAACAGCTCTATTTCGATGCGGCCAGCGGCACCCTGCTGCACGAGTTCAACGAAGCCCCGGTGATGCGCGTGCAGCGCTTCATCAGCGGCCTGCACTATGTGCAGTTCAAGCACTGGACGCTGCGCTGGCTGTACTTTGCGGCCGGCCTCGGCGGCTGCGTGATGATCGGCACCGGCTTTGTGTTCTGGCTCGAAAGCCGGCGTGTCCGCCACACCCGTCAGGGCCTTCGCGGCGTGCGCCTGGTCGAGGCCCTGAGCATCGCCACCCTGCCCGGTGTGATCGGGGCCACCCTGGCCTTTCTGATCGCCAACCGGCTGCTGCCGGCCCAGGTCGGATTCGGCGGGCTGGGCCGCGCCGACCTGGAGGTGGCCGCCTTCTACCTGTGCTGGCTGCTCAGCCTGGCCCATGCGGCCTGGCGCGGCCACCCGGCCTGGGCGACCCAGGTGCGGGCGGTGGCCATCGCGGCGGCGGCCGCCGTGTTGCTCAACGCCCTCACCACCGGCATGCCCCTGTGGCGCAGCCTGCAGCAAGGCCAATGGGGCGTGGCCGGCGTGGACTCCGCCCTGCTGTGCCTGGCGGCCCTGAGCGCCTGGACCGCATCGCGGCTGCACCGCCCCGTACCCCACCGCGGGGCAGCAGGCCTGGCAAGCGCTGTGCCGGCCCCTGGAGAACGACATGCATGACGCCATTTGGATGGGGGCCGCCGGCCTGCTCAACACGCTGGGCATGGCCTGCCTGGCCCTCAGCCAGGAACGCCACCGGGACACGCTCGGCATCGGACGCCATCAGCCCCCGACGCACGCGACCTTGCGCCGCTGGCGCCTGCAGGGCGCGGCCCTGCTCGCCCTGGCCTTGGGCCTGTGCCTGTGGCAAGACGGCGCGGCCTTCGGCAGCCTGCTGTGGCTGATGTTGTTGAGCGCGGGCGCGCTCGCCGTGGCCCTGCAACTGAGCTTTGGCCCCAACACGCTGCGCTGCTTGCTGGGCGGGCAAGACAAACCGCCCACCAACACCAACACCCGCACAAGCGCAGGCACGGGCTGAAGCCCCCCTGACGCCCTTTTCAGCCAGGTGTCCAGGCCGCCCGCCTCGGCAGGTGCCGCCCCAGCCAATGACTCGCAGCCCAGAGGATGAACCCTTGACCATGACACCCTGCACGCTACATGCCGGTCGCCCCCCCAGCCCGGCCCACCGCCTCTCCGCTCTCGCGCCCAGGCCCCAACGCCTGCGCGCCATCACCCAGGCGACACTGACCCTTTGCAGCCTGGCGCTGCCCGGTCTGTCGCAGGCCCAGGGCACGGCCTCCACCGATGGGGTGGCCGAAAAAGCCCTGTCCTCCGTCACCATCCAGGCCCGGCCCGAGCCCGAGAGCGCCACCACCCCGGTGACAGGCTTCGTGGCCCGGCAAAGCGCCAGCGCCACCAAGACCGACACCCCGGTGCTGGAAACACCCCAGGCCATCTCGGTGGTCACCCGCGACCAGATCGAAGCGCAGGGCGCCACCACCCTGCGCCAGACCACGGCCTACAGCGCCGGCATCGTCTCCAGCTATTTCGACAGCCGCGTCGACAGCTTCAAGGCCCGTGGTGGCGACGTGACCCAGTACCTGGACGGCCTGCTGCGCAGCTACGGCACCTACAACACCACCCGCCCCGACCCCTACACCCTGGAGCGCGTGGAGTTGCTGCGCGGGCCCAGTTCGGTGCTGTACGGCCAGGGCCAGATCGGCGGGGTGCTCAACCTCAGCTCCAAGCGTCCGCAGGCTGAAACCCAGCGCGAGATCCAGCTGCAGCTGGGCAACCGCCAGCGGCGTCAGATCGCGGCCGACCTGACCGGGCCACTGGACGCCGAGGGCCAGTGGCTGTATCGCCTGATCCTGGTCGGCCGCGACAGTGGCACCCAGGTCGACCACGTGGCCGACGACCGCACCGTGGTCGCCCCCACGCTCACCTGGCGCCCCAGCGCCGACACCTCGCTCACGCTGCAGGGCCTGTACCAGCGCGACCAAAGCGGTTCTCTCATCGGCTTCTTCCCGTGGCAAGGCACCCTGCTGCCCAGTGCCTACGGGCAGATCCCCACCAGCACCTTCATCGGCGAACCGGGTTGGGACGCCTACAACACCCGCCAGAGTTCTCTGGGCTACCTGTTCAGCCACCGCCTGAACGAGCAATGGACCCTGCGGCAAAACCTGCGCGCCACAGAAAGCGAGGTGGACTACCGCACCGCCTACACCAGCTTCACGGCCAATGCCGCCACCGGCCGCCCGGCGCGGCCGGTGTTCAACGCCGACAACCGCACCGTGGCCCGCGACCTGGTGCAACAGCTCAACACCGGGCGCATGGTGCTGATCGACAACCAGGCCGAGCGCAGTTGGCAAAGCGGCGCCGTCGGCCACCGGCTGCTGCTGGGCCTGGACCTGCAGCGCAACCAGACCGGCCAATGGACCGGCCGTGGCAAGGCCGGTGACATCGATGTGTACCAGCCGGTCTATGGCAATTACACCCCGCCGGCCACCCTCACTCGCCAGCCCTCGGTGACACAACGCCAACTGGGCCTCTACGCCCAGGACCAGATCGCCTGGGAGCGCTGGCGCCTGACCCTGGGGCTGCGCCACGACAGCGCCCAGACCGACACCGAAGGCCGGCCGGCCGCCGCGATCGACGACAAGGCCTGGAGCAAGCGCGCCGGCCTGAGCTACCTGGCCGAGGGCGGCTGGGCGCCCTACCTGAGCTACTCGGAATCCTTCCTGCCGCTGGGCGGAGTGGACGTGTACGGCAGCGCCTACAAGCCCCAGCGCGGCAAGCAATGGGAGGCGGGGGTGAAGTGGCAACCACCGGGTGGCGGCATCACGGCCTATGCCGCGCTGTACGAGCTGCGCGACACCAATCGCAAGACCACGGACCCGGCCAACCCGCTCAACAGCCTGCAGATCGGTGAGGCCCGGGTGCGCGGGGCCGAACTGGAGGTGACGGCCAGCCTGAGCCGGCATTGGGACTGGACCGGCAGCTATGCCTGGACCGACGCCCGGGTGAGCCGCAGCACCGGCGCCGACCAGGGCAAGCGCTTGCAAGGGGTGCCCGAACACAGTGCGGCATTGTGGCTGATGCACCGCTTTGCCGGCCAGGGCCGCGGCGGTCTGTCGGCCGGCCTGGGGCTGCGCTACCTCGGTGAATCGTGGGATGGCACCGACAGCCTTCGCACGCCGGCCAGCACCCTGCTCGACGCGATGGTGGCCTACGACCAGGGCCACTGGCGCCTGGCCCTGAACGCGGTGAACCTGACCGACAAGGTGCAGATCACCACCTGCCTGACCCGCGGCGACTGCTTCTACGGTCAGCGCCGCACGGTGGTGGCGACGGCCACTTATCGGTTCTGAAGCCGGGCCAGGGTCGGGAGGGGGTCTCTCGCGGAGGCCGCCGCCGCACCCGGGCCATCGCCCCAGCCGCCCCCCAGGGCCCGCACCAGGGCCACCGTGGCCACGGCCTGGCCGGTGCGCACCTGCAGCTCGGCTCGGCGGTTGCGCAGCTCGGCCCGACGCGCGTCCAGCAGTTCGATCTGGCTCACAAAGCCATGCCGGTAACGTGATTCGGACAAGGCCGTGGCACGGCGCGCGGCCGCCACGGCCCGGGCCTGGGCCTCAGCCTGGGCGGCCAGCAGGTTCAGGTTGCTGAGCTGGTCCTCGACCTCGCCGAAGGCGTTCAGCACCTGACCGCGGTAGACCGCCAGGGCCGCATCCAGTCGCGCCTGGGCGCCCTGCACGGCCGCCTCGCGCCGGCCGCCATCGAGCAGCGGCAGCGACAGCAGGGCCCCGGCGCTCCAGGCCCGGGCCGACCACTTGAACAGATCGCCCAGCTCGGGTGAGGCCTGGCCGGCACTGCCGGTCAGGGTCACCGCCGGGAACCAGGCCGTCTGGGCCACGCCCAGCCGCGCCTGGGCCGCCAGCACCGAGGCCTGCGCGGCCGCCACATCGGGACGGCGCGCCAGCACCGTGCCCGGCACCCCGGGCGGCACCACCGGGATGCTGGCCAGGGGCCCGGCTTGGGGCAGGCTGAAACCGGTGGCCACCTCGCCCACCAGCACCGCCAGCGCGTGCGTCAGCAAGGCCTGCTGGCGTTGCAGGGCCAGGGCCTCCGACTCGGTGGCCGCCACCTCGGAGCGGGCCCGGGCCAGGTCCAGCTCGGCCACATCGCCGGCCCGCTCGCGCCGGGTGGTCAAGGCCAGCATCTCGCGCAGGGCCTGCAGGCTCTCGTCGACCAGCACCTGCTCGGCCTGCACCGAGCGCAGCTGCAGGTAGGTCTGGGCCACATCGGCCTGCACCAGCAGGCGGGTGCTCTGCAGCAGCGCAGCCTGGGCCCGCGCGTCCTGGCCGGCGGCCTGGCTGGCCTGGCGCAGGCGACCCATCACATCCAGTTCATACGAAGCCCCCAGGCCCAGGCTGGCCGTGGTGCTGGGCACCTCGCCCGTCAGCGTGCCGCGACCGGCCTGGCGGCTCAGGCCGGCGTTGACGCCCACCTGCGGCGCCCGGGCGGCCTCGGCCGTGCCCAGCAAAGCCCGGGCCTCGGCCAGCCGGGCCGACGCCTCCTGCAGCCGGGTGTTGGCCCCGTCGGCGCGCAGCACCAGATCGGTCAGCACCGGGTCCATGAAATCCAGCCACCAGGCGCCCCGGGACTGGGCCTCGGCGCCAGGAGCCACGGTCCAACGGGTGCCGTCTGCGCCCAGGCCGGCCGGCTGGGTCTGGCTGAAGGTGGCCGGCAGTGGAGGCAGGGCCTGCTCAGCGCCGGGCAAAGGCGTGCTGGCACAGCCGGCCAGCCACAGGGCCGCCCACAGCGGAGTCAGAACACGCAGGGTGCGGGGAATCAAGAAATCAGTCATGGCGTGTGGCTTTCAATCAGGGTCACGGCGCGGAGCCGCCAGCACGGGCCGGGCCTGGGCACCGGAGGCGGCCAGATCCAGCGGCCCCACGGGTGCGACATGGCTGCCATGCTGGATCAAGGGCCGGTTGCCCGTCAGCCGCCGCAGCAGCACATAGAACACCGGGGTCAGGAACAGGCCGAAGGCGGTCACGCCGATCATTCCGGCGAACACCGCCACGCCCATGGCGCGGCGCATCTCGGCGCCCGCCCCGGTGGACAACACAAGGGGCAGCACCCCCATCACAAAGGCCAGCGAGGTCATCAGGATGGGGCGCAGGCGCAGGCGGCTGGCTTCGATGGCGGCCTGCAGCGGGCTGCGTTCGGCAAACTCCAGCTCGCGGGCAAACTCGACGATCAGGATCGCGTTCTTGGCCGACAGCCCCACCAGCACCATCAGCCCGATCTGGGTGAAGACGTTGTTGTCACCGCGTGACAGCCACACCCCGGTCATGGCCGCCAACAGGCCCATGGGCACGATCAGGATGATGGCCAGCGGCAGCGTCAGGCTCTCGTACTGCGCGGCCAGCACCAGGAACACCAGCAGGATGGCCAGCGGGAACACCCACACCGCCGAATTGCCAGCCAGGATCTCCTGGTAGGTCAGCTCGGTCCATTCGTAGCTGAAGCCCGGCGGCAGGGTCTCGGCCGCGATGCGGGCCACCGCAGCCTGGGCCTGGCCGCTGGAAAAGCCCGGTGCCGGACCGCCGTTGATGTCGGCCGACAGGTAGCCGTTGTAGCGCATGGCGCGCTCAGGCCCGAAGCTGGGCTCGATCTTCAGCACCGCCGACAGGGGCACCATCTCGCCGCTGCTGGAGCGCACCTTGAGCAGGCCCACGTCTTCGGCCCGCGCGCGGTAGGGCGCATCGGCCTGCACGCGCACGCTGTAGGTGCGGCCAAAGCGGTTGAAGTCGTTGGCGTACAGGCTGCCCAGGTAGATCTGCAGGGTGTCGAACACCTCGGTCACCGGCACGCCCAGTTGGCGCGCCCGGGTGCGATCAATGTCGGCATACAACTGGGGCACGTTGACCTGGAAGCTGGTGAACAGGCCGGCCAGCTCGGGCGTCTGGTAGGCCTTGGCCATGAAGGCTTTCACGGCGCCATCCAGGGCCGCATAGCCTTGCGAGCCACGGTCTTCGATCTGCAGCTTGAAGCCGCCGGTGGTGCCCAGGCCGGCCACGGGGGGCGGCGGGAACATGGCAATGAAGGCGTCCTGCAGGCCGGCGTACTTCTGGTTGAGCTGGCCGGCGATGGCCCCTGCGCTCAGGCTGGCGTCGCGGCGCTCTTCAAAAGGCTTGAGGGTGGCGAACACGATGCCCGAGTTGGAGCTGTTGGTGAAGCCGTTGATGGACAGGCCCGGAAAAGCCACGGCGTGCTCCACCCCCGGCTGGGCCAGGGCGATCTCGCTCATGCGCCGGATCACCTGCTCGGTGCGGTCCAGCGTGGCGCCATCGGGCAATTGGGCGAAGCCGATCAGGTACTGCTTGTCCTGCGCCGGCACAAAGCCGCCTGGCACGCTCTTGAACAGGCCCAGGGTCAGCAGGCCCAGCACCAGGTACAGGCCCATCATGGCGCCCTTGCGGGCAATCACCCGCGTGACGCCGCCGCTGTAGGCCTTGGCCCCGCGCCCGAACAGGCGGTTGAAGCCGGCAAAGAAGCGGCCCAGCACGCGGTCCATGCCACGGGTGAGCGCGTCCTTGGGTGCGTCATGCCCCTTGAGCAGCAGGGCGGCCAGGGCCGGTGACAGGGTGAGCGAGTTGACGGCCGAGATGATGGTCGAGATGGCGATGGTCAGCGCGAACTGGCGGTAGAACTGGCCGGTCAGGCCGCTGATGAAGGCCAGCGGCACAAACACCGCGCACAGCACCAGGGCGATCGCGATGATGGGGCCCGAGACCTCGCGCATGGCGCGGTAGGTGGCCTCGCGCGGCGACAGCCCGGCTTCGATGTTGCGCTCCACGTTCTCCACCACCACGATGGCGTCGTCCACCACGATGCCGATGGCCAGCACCAGGCCGAACAGGCTCAGCGCATTGATGGAAAAGCCCGACACCTGCATCACGGCAAAGGTGCCCACCACCGACACCGGCACCGCCAGCAGCGGGATGATGGAGGCGCGCCAGGTCTGCAGGAACAGAATCACCACCAGCACCACCAGGGCCACGGCCTCCAGCAGGGTGTGCACCACTGAGTCGATCGAGGCGCGCACGAACTGCGTCGGGTCGTACACGATCTGGTAGTCCATGCCATCGGGCATGCCCTTCTTGAGCTCGGCCATGGCGGCATGCACGTCGTCCGAGATCTGGATCGCATTCGAACCCGGGGCGGCAAAGATGGGCACGGCCACCGCATCCTTGTTGTCGAGCAGCGAGCGCAGCGCATACGAGGCCGCGCCCAGCTCCAGCCGGGCCACATCGCGCAGCCGGGTGACCGCACCGTCGCTGCCGGTCTTGACGATGATGTCGCCGAACTCTTCTTCGCTCTGCAGGCGGCCCTGGGCGTTGATGGAGAGTTGCAGATCCGCCCCGGGCAGGCCGGGCGAAGCCCCCACCACACCGGCGGCGGCCTGCACGTTCTGCTCGCGGATGGCGCGCACCACGTCGTTCGCCGACAGGCCGCGCTGGGCCACTTTCTGCGGGTCCAGCCAGACGCGCATCGAGTAGTCGCCCGAGCCGAACAACTGCACCTCGCCCACGCCCTTGACGCGGGCCAGACGGTCTTTCACGTTGAGCACCGCATAGTTGCGCAGGTAGGTCATGTCGTAGCGGCCACCCGGCGACAGCAAGTGCACCACCAGGGTCAGGTCGGGCGAACTCTTGACGGTGGCCAGCCCCAGGCGGCGCACCTCTTCGGGCAGACGAGCCTCGGCCTGGGCCACCCGGTTCTGCACCAGTTGCTGCGCCTTGTCGGGGTCGGTCCCCAGGCGGAAGGTCACGGTCAGCGTCAACAGGCCGTCGGTGGTGGCCTGACTGCCCATGTAGAGCATGCCTTCGACGCCGTTGATGGCCTCCTCCAGCGGGGTGGCGACGGTCTCGGCGATCACCTTGGGGTTGGCGCCAGGGTAGTTGGCGCGCACCACCACCTGGGGCGGCACCACCTCGGGGTATTCGGACACCGGCAGCACGCGCAGGGCCAGCAGGCCGGCGATCAGCATCAGCACCGACAGCACGCCCGCAAAGATGGGGCGGTCAATGAAGAATTTGGACAGGTTCATGGGTTCGATCTCGTGTCGCGGCGGGCCTGCTTCAGGCCGCCGGCGTGACGGGTGCCGCCGGGGTGGCGGCGGCCGCCTCCGGCTTCATGGGGACGGTCTGGGGGCTGACCAGGGCGCCAGGGCGGACGTGCTGCAGGCCGTTGACGACCACCTGTTCGCCCGCCTTGAGGCCGCTCTTGACCACGCGCAGGCCGTCGACCGGCGCGCCCAGGGTCACCTCGCGGTACTCGGCCTTGCGGTCGGCGCCCACCACCAGCACGAACTTCTTGTTCTGGTCGGTGCCCACGGCGCGTTCATGCACCAGCAGGGCGGGCCGGGTCTGGGCCTGGCCCATGCGCAGGCGGGCAAACTGGCCCGGCATCAGGCGGCCATCGGGGTTGTCGAACACGGCGCGCACCCGCACCGTGCCGCTGCGCACATCGACCTGGTTGTCCACCAGTTGCAGGTGGCCGCTGTAAGGGGTGCTGCCACCTTCGGCCGTGCCCCCTTCTGCCGTCCCCATCTGCACGGGGATGCGCTCAATGCGGGCGCGCGCGCTCTGGCCGCTGCCCAGCCCTTGCAAGGCCTGGGCAATCAGCTGCTCGTCGGCTTCGAAGCTGGCATAGATCGGATTCACCGAGACCAGGGTGGTGAGCACCGGGGCCCCGGCACCGGCCGCCACCAGGTTGCCGGCGGTCACCTCGATGCGCCCGATGCGGCCCGTGATGGGCGCACGCACCTGGGCGTAACCCAGGTTCAGGCGGGCACTCTGCAGTGCGGCCTGGGCGGCCCGCAGGTTGGCATCCGCCTCGCGCTGGGCGTTCTGACGCTCGTCGAGCTCGCGCTGGGCGATGGCGCGCTCTTCCCACAGACGGGTGGCGCGCTCCAGCTCGCTCTGGCTGTAGGCCACGCGGGCCTGGGCCGCGGCCACCTGGGCCTGGGCCCGGTCCACCTCGGCGGCAAAGGGCGCCGGGTCCAGGCTGAACAACAGGTCGCCGGCCTGGACCAGCGAGCCCTCGCGGAAGTTCACGGTCTGCACCGCACCCGCCACGCGGGGACGCAGGTCCACGCGCTGGACGGCCTCCAGCCGACCCGAGAACTCATCCCACAAGGCGATGGGCTGTTCGGCCACCGTGGCCACCGAAACCGGGGTGGCGGCGGGCGCCTGTTCAACCGGTGCATCGGCGTGCGAGTTGGGCAGGCCCAGGAAGGCCGCCCCTGTGGTGGCCAGCACGGCCAGGGCCACCGCCGACAGCCACAGCGGGCGGCGCGATGCGGCGGCCGCCTGGACCTGGGCGGCGAGAGCGGGTTTGGATTCAGGTGTGGGGTTCATGGCAATCCTCCAAGACAGAAAAAACGGGACGCAGCCCACCCCCCGGGCCACGCAGGCCCGCAGGCAGAACCGCAAGACAGGAAAACAGAATTTCGGGCGAGCAACGCCCGAATCACCGACCGGGGCCGGTGATCAGCAAGAGGGCAGGCAAGGCCTTGACGGCCGCCCGGTCCACACCGCGGTGTCAGGCCGGGCCGACGGGGGTGCTAGGAAGGCACCGGGCTGCGGGTGTCCTCGAAGAAACGTTGGAACTGCGCCTGCACCGCACCGGCACAGGGGCAGGCCTGGGCCTGGGCAGCCAACAGGGCATCGGGCCAGTGCTGAGCCGCACTCAACACCTCGCCCCGGGCCTGCAGGCCCGCCGCCTGCAAGCGCGTGACATAGGCCATGGCCTCGTCGCGCATGGGGTCGTCCGGGCCCACCAGCACCAGGGTGGGGGGCAGGCCTTGCAGGCGCATCGAGCCGGCCGGCACGGCATAGGGGTGTTCGGCGTCGCGCGGGCTGCGCAGGTAGCTGAGCCAGCCCTCGACCCACTTGCAGCAGGTGGCGCTGCCGGTGGCCTGGCGCAACGAGGCCGTACCCACGCAAGGATCCAGCATGGGCGAGAGCAGGATCTGCCCGGCCAGCGGGGGATGCGCCTGGTCGCGCGCCATCAGGCTCACGGCCGCCGCCACGTTGCCACCGGCCTCTTCACCCGCCAGGTAAACCAAAGCCCCCTGGCCGGCCAGTCGGTTGCGCTGGCGGAACACCCATTTGAGCACCTCGTAGCCGGCCTCGGCCGCGTTGGGAAAAGGATGCTGCGGCGCCAGCGGGTAAGCCACCGACACCACCACCGCGCCCGCCCCCAGCAGCAACTGGGCCACGGTGCAGCCGTTGTCCAGGTCACCCGAGACAAAGGCGCCCCCATGGAAGTGCACCACCAGGGGGCTCGCCGCGCCCGGGGTCTTGCGACCGTAGACGCGAACCGCCACGCGCTTGCCGCCGGGCAGGTCGACCTCGCTGTCGACCCCGGGGTGGAGCGGCGGCGTGGCCAAGGCGGCGCGGGGCGATTCGGTTTCAGGGGTGCTGGGCATGGTGGGCAAGGCTCGCAACAAGATGGGATGGTGCGACTTTAGTGGCAGAAGACCCGGTCATAAACACCTGGTTCGCCACAGCAGTGTTTCCAAACGCCCAACAATGCCGACCGGTCGTCGTGTGAGAATTTGTGCCAGACCCAACCGGGCACAACAACAGGAGGGCCCATGGACCAGATCCAGGCCATGCGCATATTCACCCGCGTGGTGGAAGCCGGCACGTTCACGCGCGCGGCCGATTCATTGAACCTGCCCAAGGCCACCGTGACCAAGCACATCCAGGCCCTGGAGGCCCGGCTGCGGGTGCAACTGCTCAACCGCACCACGCGCCGTGTCACCGTGACGGCCGACGGCGCCGCCTACTACGAGCGAACCGTGCGCCTGCTGGCCGAGCTCGACGACATCGAGGCCAGCATGAGCCAGGCCCGCGCCAACCCGCGCGGGCGCCTGCGCGTGGACGTGGGCAGCACGATTGCCCGCCTGCTGATCATCCCGAACCTGGCCCGCTTTCAGGAGCGCTACCCCGACATCCAGCTCGACCTCGGCGTGAGCGACCGCATCGTGGACATGATCTCGGACAACGTGGACTGCGTGATCCGGGGCGGCAACCTGATCGAGCAATCGCTGGTGGCGCGGCGCATCGGCAACCTCGAATTCATCACGGTGGCCGCGCCCAGCTACCTGCAGCGCCGCCGCGTGCCCGAACACCCGCTGGACATTGAGCGCGAGCACACCGTGGTGACCTACTTCGGGGCCCACACCAGCCGCCAGTACCCGCTGGAGTTTCACCAGGGCGAAGAGGTGATCGAGATCCCCGGCCCCTACCGCATCAGCCTGAACGAATCGAACGCCTACACCGAAGCCCTGCTGCAAGGCCTGGGCATCGGGCAGATCACCACCTTCCAGGCCCGCCCCTACCTGGCCAGCGGCGCCTTGCAGCGCCTGCTGCCCGAGTGGGGCCACCCGCTGCTGCCGGTCTATGTGGTGTACCCGCCCAACCGGCACCTGAGCGCCAAGGTGCGCGCCTTTGTCGATTGGGCGGCCGAATTGTTTGCCAGCCAACCCCTGCTGCAGGGCCAAGCCCTGCCCTCCTGAACCCAAGGCCCCCTGACATGAGCTCATCCCGCCTGTGTGTCCGTCCCTGCGCCCGCCCGGCCCCGACCGATGAGGCCACTTACGCCGACTCCCCCCAATGGCGCAACGGCAAGTTCCGCAACGCGGCCCCGCGCCATGCCATGGGCACCCTCAAGACCCTCGCCGTGATGTGGCGCTTTCTGTTCGGCAAGCCGGCCGACACGGTGCCGGCCCGGCCGATCCCGGTGCAGGCGCTGAGCCGGGCCGAGCTGCTGGCCGCCCCCGACATGAGCCTGTGGCGGCTCGGTCACTCCACCATGCTGATGAAACTGGGACAGCAGTTCTGGCTGACCGACCCGGTGTTTTCCGAACGCGCCTCGCCGTTCACCTTCATGGGCCCCAAGCGCTTCCACGCGCCACCGCTGCGCATCGAAGACCTGCCCGAGATCACCGGGGTGCTGCTGTCGCACGACCACTACGACCACCTGGACCGGGCGGCCATCGAGCAACTGGCACCCAAGGTGGCGCACTTTGTGACACCGCTGGGCGTGGGCGAGCGCCTGATCGCCTGGGGCGTGCCGGCCGCCAAGGTGCAACAACTGGACTGGTGGCAGGAGACCCAGGTGCAGGGTCTGCGCCTGGTGGCCACGCCGGCCCAGCATTTCTCGGGCCGCAGCCTGAACGATGGCAACCGCACGCTGTGGGCCTCGTGGGTGCTGATCCAGGACGAGGTGCGGGTGTTCTTCAGCGGTGACACGGGGTACTTCAAGGGCTTCAAAACCATCGGTGAGCGCTTTGGCCCCTTCGATCTGAGCCTGATGGAAACAGGCGCCTACAACGCCGATTGGCCCGATGTGCACATGCAGCCCGAGCAAAGCCTGCAGGCCCATCTGGACGTGCGGGCGCGGCACCTGATGCCCATCCACAACGGCACCTTCGACCTGGCCCTGCACCCCTGGCACGAGCCCTTCGATCGCATCGCCGGCCTGGCCCGGCAGGCCGGCGTGCCCTTGGTGGCGCCGCAGATGGGCGAGCGCCTGGACCTGCGCGCACCGGCGCTGTCACAGGCTTGGTGGACGGCGGTGGCGTGAGCTCAGGCCTTTGGGACCACGGGCAAGGCCAGCACAGCCCGCTCACTCATAGTGCGACCACATGCGAAGCACTTTGACCACGCCCTGCTCCTGCAGCACCTGGTAGACCAGACGGTGCTGGATGTTGATGCGACGCGAGTAGGCGCCCGTCAGGTCGCCCACCAGCTTTTCAAAGGGCGGCGGGTTCTGGAATGGGTTGTCCCGAAGGAGGGTCAGCAGTTCCTGAGCCTTGGCTTTGAGTCCGCTGGCCAACAACTTTTGGGCATCTTTTTGCGCATGCCGGGTGTAGACCACCTGCCAGCTCACCAGTCCAGCTCCTGAGCGCAAGACTCGACCGGCGTGGCCATGCCCTCTCGGATCGACTCTCGCATGCCGGGCACCGACAGCAGGTAGAGCGTCTCCTGAATGGCCTGCCAGTCCTCGGCCGACACCAGCACGGCATCATGGCGCTTGCCGGAGATGGTGATGGCCTGATGGGACTCGGCCGCCTGATCCATGAGGCGATACAGATTGGCGCGTGCTTCGCTGGCGGTGAGTGTGACCATGGTGGGCTCCTTGCTCAAAAGCGTACGTCAAAAGGTACGCAAGGTCAAACCGAGCCCCAGGGGGCACATCAGCGCGTCAGCGTTTCAGCGCCGCCTCGCGGATCGCGGTGAGGGTGCTGCGTGTGGTGATGACCTCGGGGCTGAGCGGGATCTCGATCACGGTGCCGCGCTCGCAGGCCAGGGCGCGCAGCAGCGCGGCTTCGAAGTCTTCGGTGCGCGTGACCTGCTCGGCCGCATAGCCGTAGGCGCGGGCCAGGGCGCAGAAGTCGGGGTTGGCCAGGGCCGAGCCACTGATGTGCTCGGGGTACTCGCGCTCCTGGTGCATGCGGATGGTGCCGTACATGCCGTTGTTGAGCAGCACGATGAGACTCTTGCCGCCGTGCTGGCTGGCCGTGGCCAGCTCCTGCCCGTTCATCAGAAAGTCGCCGTCGCCCGCGATGGTGAAAGCCACCCGGCCAGTGAGCAGGTTGGCCGCAATGCCGGCCGGCACGCCATAGCCCATGGCCCCGACCGTGGGCGCCAGCTGCGTCTTGTGACCCCGGGCCAGGCCGAAGTGCCGGAAGTAGCGGTGCACCCAGCTGGCAAAGTTGCCTGCGCCATTGGTGAGCACCGCATCGGCCGGCAGGTGCTTTTGCAGCAGGGCCACCACGGCGGGCATGTCGATCGCGCCGGGCTGCGCCGTGTCCAGGCCTGGCAAGGCCTGGGGTTGCAGGTTGGCCTCGTAGTCGGCGTGGGCGGCAGCGGTCCAGTCGGCCCAGGGCAGGCTGACCGGGGCACTGAGCACCTCCAGGCTGCGGGCGGCGGCATTCATGCTGGCGTTGATGACCAGGTCGGCCTGGTAGACCCGGTTGAGTTCTTCGGCGCTGGCGTGGATGTGCACCAGCTTCTGGCGCGGGCGCGGCGCCTCCAGCAGCGTGTAGCCGTTGGTGGTCATCTCGCCCAGGCGCGGGCCGATGGCGATCACCAGATCGGCCTCGCGGATGCGGGCGGCCAGGCGCGGGTTGATGCCGATGCCCACATCGCCGGCGTACAGCGGGTGGTGGTTGTCGAAGGTGTCCTGGAAGCGGAAGGCATTGCCCACCGGCAATTGCCAGTTCTCGGCAAAGCGCTGCAGGGCCTGGGCGGCCTGCGGGGTCCAGCCGCCGCCGCCGGCGATCACAAAGGGCTTTTGCGATTGCAGCAGCAGGCCGCGCAGATCGCGCAGCGAGCCCGGGTCGCTCCAGGCCTGTACGGCATCGACCCGCGGCAGCGGGGTGGCGCTCACGGTCTGGGTCAGCATGTCTTCGGGCAGCACCAGGACCACGGGGCCCGGGCGGCCGTTCATGGCGGTGGCAAAAGCGCGGGCGATGTACTCGGGGATGCGGCGGGCATCATCGATGCGCTCGACCCGCTTGGCCATGCCCTTGGTGCTGGGGCCGAAGAAGCTCTGGAAATCGATCTCCTGGAAGGCCTCGCGATCACGAAAATCGCTGCCCACATCGCCCACCAGCAGCACCATGGGCGTCGAATCCTGGAACGCGGTGTGCACGCCGATGGAGGCATTGGTGGCCCCCGGCCCGCGGGTGACCAGGCAAACCCCGGGGCGGCCCGTGAGCTTGCCGGCGGCCTCGGCCATGAAGGCGGCGCCCCCCTCCTGTCGGCAGGTGATGAAGCGGATCTGGTCGCGGTAGCGGTGGAAGCCGTCCAGGACGGCCAGGTAGCTTTCACCGGGCACGCCGAAGGCGGTGTCCACGCCCTGGGCGATCAGGCATTCAACCAACAAATGTCCTGCGCTTTGCTGCTCAGCCATGCGGAGTTCTCTCAGGTGAAATGGAAGAACTCCGGATCGTAATGGCTTCGCGCCGCCAGTGCGCCGGCTTCAGTCGGATTCAGCAGGCAGGGCCGCCAGCCACCTCAGATGGTCGGGGCGGATGTCGGCGGGCGAACGGCAGCCGCAGAGGGCCAGGGCCATCTCGAACTCATCGCGCAGCAGGCGCAGCACATGGGCCGCGCCCATGGCGCCATGCGCCGCCAGGCCCCACAGGCAGGGCCGGCCGATCAGCACGGCCTGGGCGCCCAGGGCCAGGGCCTTGAACACATCGGTGCCGCGCCTAAGGCCGCCGTCCACCAGCAAGGGCACATCGCCCTGCAGCGCCTGCGCGACTTCGGCCAGGCATTCGGCCGTGGCTTCCTGGGTGTCCAGCACCCGACCACCATGGTTGCTGAGCACCAGGCCCGCCACGTTCAGCCGCGCCGCCTGGCAGGCATCGAGCGGGTGGGTGATGCCCTTGAGCAGCATCGGCAGGCGGGTGCGCTCTTGCAGCCAGGCCAGATCGTCCCAGCGCAAGGCGTGTTCAACGGTGCCGCCGCACAGGCCGGCCGCCGCCGCTGTGGCGGCTCGCCAGTGCGGTGTGACCAGGCTGGCGGGGGGCTGTGCCGCCAGGCGGCGCACGCGATCTCGGCTACCCTGCACCGGCGCGTCCACACTCAGCACCAGGGCCTCGTAGCCGGCGCGCTCGGCCTCGGCGGCCACCTCCAGCAGCCCCGCCCGGTCTGCGCCATTGGCCAACTGCATCCACAGCGGCCCGCGTTCGGGCTCAGCGCGGACCAAGGCAGCCACCTGCTGCAATGGGGTGGTGCTGTGCTGGCTCAGCACCAAGCCGCACTGCTGGCTGGCCGCTGCCAGGGCCATGCCGCGCTCGCCGTCAGGGTGAGCCCAGCACTGGTAGGCCATGGGGGCCACGATCAGGGGGGTGGACAGCTCGCGACCCAGCAGCGTCACGCGGGTGTGGCCTTCGCGCAGGTCCTGCAGCACCCGGGGACGCAAGCCCCAGCGGGCCCAGGCGGCCACGTTGCGGCGCTGGGTCGATTCATCGCCTGCGCCGCCATCGAAATAGGCCCAGGCCTCGGGCGTCAGGCGCTCCCGCGCCCGCAGAGCGTAGTCGGGCAAGGTGGTGGGCAGGGCCTTCAGGTCTGGGCCCATTGCCGCAACAGGTTGTGATAGACCCCGGTCAGGGCCGTGGTCTCGGGGGTCTCGCCCAACTGGGCGCGCAGCTTGAGCAGGTTCATGTCAAGGTCGAACAGGATGCGGCGCTGTTCATCGCTGCGCACCATGCTCTCGATCCAGAAGAAGCTGGCCACCCGGTGGCCGCGCGTGACCGGGGTGACCTGGTGCACGCTGGTGCCGGGGTACAGCACCGCGTCGCCGGCCGCCAGCTTGACGCCACGGCTGCCATAGGTGTCCTGCACCAGCAGCTCGCCGCCGTCGTACTCGGCTGGGTCGCTGAGGAAGACGGTGCACGAAACATCGGTGCGCACCCACTCCTGCGAGGCCTTGGAGTGCAGCACCGCCCCGTCCACATGCGGGCCATAGAAATTGCTGCCCCCGCCATAGCGGTTGAACAGCGGGTTGAAGATCTTGCGCGGCAGGGCCGCCGAGAAGAACAGCGGATCGCGTCGCAAGGCCCCGAGGATCAGGGCCTGCAGGGCATGTGAGGCCTCGCTGTCCTGTGCCAGCTGCTCATTGTTCTTTTGGGTCAGGGCCTGGATGCCCGCGCTGCTGCGCCCATCGATCCAAGGGGCCTCGTCCCCGAGCAGGGCACGGGCGGTGCTGAGCTCTTCGGCGCTCAGCAGGTTCTTGAGTTGCAGCAGCATGGACTCCCCAGGTCAGAACAGGGCCTTGACGCTCAGCTCGATGCGACGCGGCGCACCGGGCACGTAAAAGCCTCGGTAGAGCTGGTCAGCATACAGTTTGTTGGTCAGGTTGCTCACGTTCAAGCGCAGCAGGGTGTTGCTGGTCAGGTTGTGCTCGACCATGGCATCGACGGTGGTGAAGGCCGGGGCCACGACGTTGCGGTTCTGGTCAGGATTCTGAGCCCCCCGGTAGTTCAAACCACCGCCGACACGCCAGCCCGGCAGCACGCGGTAGGTGCTCCAGAGGGTGGCGCTGTGCTTGGGCGTGAGGGCCGGGCGGTCACCCTGGCGCTGGGCGGCGCTGGTAGAGGCCACACTGCTCACGTCGATGCTGGCCGAGGGGATCCAGGTGTGGTTGTAGAACACCTCCCAGGCCGAGGTCAGGCGGCCGGCAAAATTGAACTCCATGCCGGTGGCATGGCGCTTGCCCGAGAGCAGGTATTGGTTGGCCGCCGTGTCGACGTCGGTGTTGCGCTCGTTGTACTTCTCGCTGCGGAACAAGGCCACGCCGAACAGGCCCTTCTTGTCGAACACGTCGTACTTGGCGCCCAGCTCGAAGTTGCGGCTCTTTTCCGGCGGGGTGTTGAGCAGCGTGGCGCTGGTGCCCGACAGGCTCAGGTTGACGGTGCCGTACTGGTAGGTGTCGCCCGAGGTGTTGTACGAGGTGCCGTACGAGGCGTAGTACGACGAGGTGTCGTTGGGCTGCCAGATGGCCCCCAGGCGCGGGCTCCAGAGGTTGTTGTCCATGCTGAAGCTGTTGCCGCTGGTGTCGCCATACTTGCCCATGAAGCGGTCGTAGCGCAGGCCACCGACCAGCTTGATCTGCTCGGTCAGGCTCATGACGTCCTGGCCGTAGAAGCCCAGCGAACGGGCGCGGAAGGGCGCCATGGCGACCGAGCGGGTGTCTTGAACATAGGCGCCGCTGTCGGGGTTGCCCACCGTGGTGGTGGGGGGCGTGGCCAGGCCGGTCGTGGCATTGTTGTTCTGCAGCGCACGCTGGTCGTAGTAATCGACGCCGCCCACCAGGCTGTGCTTGAGGCCGCCCCAGTGGGCGTTGCCGGTGTACTCGCTTTGCACCTGCAGCATGTTGGAGTCGTTGCGACGCGCCTTGAAGCGGCGGTTGAGCACCGTGCTGTCGCTGAGGCTGGACGCGGTGGTCACACTGCCCCAACTGATGTTGCTGGCCAACAGGTCACGCGAGTAGTGGCCATAGCGCAGCGTGGTCTTGATCTCGGCATCGCCATCGAGACGGCGCTTGTGGGTGACCGTGCCGTAATTGGACTCGGTGCGCAGGTAGTCGCTGGCCAGCCCGTAGTAGGCGGTGGCGTCGAGCACGGGGGTGATGGTGCCGCTGCTGTTGTTGCTGGCGGTGGTGCTGCCGTTGTTGATCAGCCAGGGGTGGTTGTACATCGGGCGCCCCTCGGTGCGCAGGTGGTACATGCCGATCGAGTACTCGTCGCGCTCGCCGATGCCCCAGCGGTAGGTGGGGGCCACGCCCTCCTTCTTGACCGTGGCGCCCCAGTTGTCGGCCTGTTGGCGCATGATGTTCACCCGGAAGGCCGACGACTCGCCGGTCTGGCGGTTGATGTCCGCCGAGACCCGGGCCGAGCGGCCGTTGCCCACCGTGGCGTTGATCTCGCTCTGGTCCATCAGGAAAGGCTGCTTGTTGACCTGATTGACCACCCCGCCAGTCGAGCCCTTGCCGAACAGCATGGAGGCCGAACCCTTGAGCACTTCGACCCGGTCGAGGTTGAAGGTGTCGTGCTGGACCATGGCGTTGTCATGCAGGCCATCGACATAGATGTCGCCGGCCTGCTGCAGCGAGAAGCCGCGGATGCGAACGTCTTCCTCACCGGTCTCGCCAGCCTGGAAGGTCACGCCCGAGACCGACTTCAGCACTTCGCGCAGATCATCGAAATTGCGGTCGTCCATGTAGTGCTCGGTCATCACCGTCACGGTCTGGGGAATGTCGCGGATGTCCTGGTTGCCCTTGGCGATGCCGGTCTGCTTGACGAGCAGGCTCTCCTTGGCAATGGTCGGGCCCTCCTTGGTGTCCTTGACGGTCACGGTGCTGAGGGACTTTTCCTCGCTCTGCGCCAGCGCCTGCTGGGCCGTGCCCAGCGAACCTGCCAACATGAGCGCCGCCAGGGGCAGCACCTTGCCGGGCACGGTGACGGCCTGACGCGTCGCAGCAGGCTGATTTCGGGACATCTTTTTGCGTTGCATGAAAACTCCAGTGTGTGGGTGGGCCCCAGGCCAAAGCCCAGGCCGATGGCTGACGACCCGCATTGCGCTGTGCAGTCGCTGGCTGATTTGAAAAATGGCGTGGCGCCCCCCGCAAGCGGCGGCCACAACCTGGGGAAAAGGGTCAGCGGTAGCCGACGCGGTCCAGCATCTGCTGCACCTTGGTCTGGTTCTGGCCAGCGGCACTCACCGGGATGACTTCGCTCTTGAACGTGCCGCCGCCCGCCATCGACCTGAGGGCGGCGTTGTCAAACTGCACGCCCTTGGCCACCGGCCACTCGTTGTTGCCATTGGCAAAGTGCTTCTGTGCGTCGGGGCTGGCCAGGTACTCCAGGAACTTGACGGCATTGGCCTGGTTCTTCGAGTAGCGGGCCACGGCACCGCCGGCCACGTTGACGTGCGTGCCCCAACTCGACTGGTTGGGGAACACCACCCCCACCTTCTCCACCACCGCACGGTCTTCGGGGTTGCTGGAGCGCATCAGGCGGGCGTAGTAGTAGCTGTTGGAGAGGGCCACGCTGCATTCCCCACTGGCGACGGCGCGGATCTGGTCCGTGTCACCGCCCTGGGGGGAACGGGCCATGTTGCTGACCAGGCCCTGCAACCAGGTTTCGGTGGCCGCGGCCCCGATGTGCTCGATCATCGAACCAAACAGACTCACGTTGTAGGGAGAGGAACCGGTGGTGGTACAGAGCTTGCCCTTGAACTGGGGATCGGCGAGCTTTTCGTAAGTGTCGAAATCGGATTTGCGGTACTTGATCTTGTTGAAGACGATGACGCGGGCACGGGTCGAGAAACCGAACCAGGCGATGCCGCCATCGGCCTTGGGCTGGGCATGGAACTGCGCAGGGATCGCTTCTTCAAGCGTCTTGGAGCGGATCGGCTGGAACAGGCCGTCGTTCTCGGCACGCCATAAGCGGGCCGCATCCACCAGCAAAATCACATCGGCAGGCGAGGCGCTGCCTTCGGCCTTGAGGCGACTGAGGATGCCGGCGTCATCCGAGTCGACCCGGTTGATCTTGATGCCGGTGGCCTTGGTGAAGGCACTGTAGAGGGCATCGTCGCTCTGGTAATGGCGTGCCGAGTAGAGGTTGACCGAGCCCTCGTCCGCATGCGCGGACAGCCACGGCGCCGCAAGGGCCAACAAGAAGATCGGAAGGATGCGTCGCATGTGTGAGGGCCTCGCCAAGGTCAGCTCAGAAGGTGTCGATTCGGGTGAAGAAATTGCAATCACTTTGCGAATCAACGCAAAGGAAAGCAAATGCTATCACGAACAAGAATGATTCTCATGAAGATCAACACACGCGATACAAGGTGTTGCGCGAGACTAACGGCGGCGCAGTGTCCGGCTCAGCATGATCACCGGCACCAGGCCTGCCAGCACCAGGGCCAGGGCCGGCAAGGCCGCCTCGCCCAAGCGTTCATCGCGCGCCAGCTGGTGGGTGATCACAGCCAGGGTGTCCGTGTTGAAGGGCCGCAACACCAGGGTGGCGGGCAGCTCCTTCATGACATCCACCATCACCAGCAGGATGGCGGCCATCATGGGCTGGCGCAGCAGCGGCAGGTGCACCCGCCTGAGCAGGCCCCAGCCCGCCACACCCAGCATGCGGGCGCTGTCATCGAGGTGAACCGGCACCCGGCTGTAGCCGCTTTGCACCGATTGCAAGGCCACGGCCACGAAGCGGACCAGGTAGGCCCAGATCAGCCCCAGAAAGGTGGTGGTCAACAAAGACCCCACCGACCCTTGCGGCCAGCGCGACTGCACCCAGCCCACAGGCAGCAGAAGTCCGACCACGATCACGGCACCGGGCACGGCATACCCGAGGCCGATCACATAGGACAGTGAACGCATCTGGGTGCCGGGGTACAGGCGCGACTGGGCCGACAGCCACAGGGCCAGCAAGCTGGCCAGCACGGCGGTGCCCAGGCCCAATGCGAGGCTGTCAAAGGCCCAGCGACCGAAGCGCGCCCAGGGCAGAGCCACCTCGCCGGCGGCGTGCAGGGCGCGCAGCATGAAGCCCACCGGCAACACAAAGCCCAGCAGCACGGGCAGCGCGCAAAGGCCGATCGCCAGCCCGGCTTGCCACCCCCCCAGCCTGAGCACGGTCGAGCCTGCCGAAGCCCGGTCCAGCCGCTGGCTGGCAAATCGCAGGCGAGCCTGGGAACGTTGTTCCAAGGTCAACAACAGTGCCACGATCAGCAACAACACAGTGGCCAGTTGAGCCGCGGCAATGTGGTCCTCCATGACCAGCCAGGCCTTGTAAATGCCGGCGGTGAAGGTCTGGATGCCGAAGTAGCTGGAGACGCCGTAATCGGCCAGGGTCTCCATCAGGGCCAGGGCCGCCCCGGCCGCCATGGCGGGCCGGGCCATCGGCAAGGCCACACGGAACACCCGCCGGCCAAGCGACGCCCCCAGCAGGCGGGCCGCCTCCATCAGCAACTGGGCCCGCTGTGCCAGGGCCGTGCGCACCAGCAGGTAGACATAGGGGTACAAGGCCAGGATGAAGACGCCGATCGCGCCCCCCACGCTGCGAATGTTGGGCAGCAGGCGCCCCTCCAGGCCCCAGGCCGCACGCATCCAGGTCTGCAAGGGGCCGCTGAACTGCAGGAAGTCGGTGTAGGCATAGGCCAGCACATAAGCTGGCATGGCCAGCGGCAGCAGCAAGGCCCATTCAAAGGTGCGGCGCAGTGGAAAGTCGAACAGGGACACCAGCACCGCGCAGAGGCTGCCCAGCAACACCACCCCGACACCCACCCCCAGCGACAGCAGCACGGTGGTGGCAGCATAGCGGGGCAACACCGTGTCCAGCATGTTGCGCAGCAGGTCGTGCGAGCCTTCATTCCACTGCAGCCAGGCCCCGATCACCACCAGCACCGGCAGGGCCAGCAACAGCGCAATCCCCCAGAGAACGGCACGCGAGAAGAAGCCCGGACGAAAAATCATGCGGCATTGTAGGAGCCAATATGACGGCCCATGGACTCCCTACAATCG
The DNA here is from genome assembly GCF_058791075.1 of Curvibacter sp. EU05-FHT14A10. Taxonomy (NCBI): domain Bacteria; kingdom Pseudomonadati; phylum Pseudomonadota; class Betaproteobacteria; order Burkholderiales; family Comamonadaceae; genus Curvibacter; species Curvibacter sp. EU05-FHT14A10. Next base: position 214,663 of record NZ_JBYTDE010000004.1, on the reverse strand, counting down.
CCCCATGTTTCTTGAAGTCCTTGATCTGGAGATCCGCTATCCCGGCCGCGAACACCTGGCGGTGGACCGCGCCAGCCTGGGCCTGAAGGCCGGCGAGATCGGGGTGTTGCTGGGCCCTTCGGGCTGTGGCAAGACCACGCTGCTGCGCGCCGTGGCCGGCCTCGAACCCGTCAGTGCCGGCACCATCCGGCTGGCCGGCGAGTGGGTCAGCGGCCAGGGCGGGCATGTGCCACCGGAGGGGCGGCGCATCGGCATGGTGTTCCAGGACTACGCGCTGTTCCCCCACCTCAGCGTGGCGGACAACGTCCGCTTCGGACTGCACCGCCAGCCGCGGGCCCAGCAGGCCCAGCGGGTGGATGAGGTCCTGGGCCTGGTGGGGCTGCGCTCCAGCGCCCAGCGCTTTCCGCATGAGCTCTCGGGCGGCCAGCAACAACGGGTGGCCCTGGCCCGGGCCCTGGCGCCCAAGCCCCACCTGATGCTGCTCGACGAACCGTTCTCCAACCTGGATGTGGAATTGCGCGAGCGCCTGGCCCACGAGGTGCGCAGCATCCTCAAGGAAGCCCAGACCACCGCGCTTTTTGTCACCCACGACCAGATGGAAGCCTTTGCCCTGGGCGACCTGATCGGGGTCATGTCACAAGGCCGGATGCACCAGTGGGCCGACGCCGGCACGGTTTACCGCGAACCGGCCAGCCGCTTTGTGGCCGATTTCATCGGGCACGGGGTGTTCGCGCCCGGCCGCGTGCAACATCAGGCCGGCCAGCGCTGGATCGACACCGCCCTGGGGCCCCTGCCAGCCCCGGCGCACCGCGCCGACGGCCCTTGCGACGTGCTGCTGCGCGCCAGCGATGTGGCCTGCGACCCGGCCCCGGGTGCGCCCCAGGCCGAGATTGTTCGCAAACTGTTCCGCGGCGCCGAATCGCTGTACGAGCTGCGCCTGGCCGACGGCCAGCGGCTGCTGGCCCAGGTGCCCAGCCATCTGGAGCACCCCGTGGGCAGTTGGATCGGCGTGCGTGCATGCCCCGCCCACCCGGTGGTGTTCGACCCCGTCGCCCCAACGGCCTGAAACGGCCCTGCCCTCCCCGGGCTCAGGCCGGCTGCAGGCCCGCTGCAGTGCGGCGCACCCGCCGCACATTGAAGGCACTGGCGATCAACACGGCCTGCACCACGGCCAGGCCCACCAGCACGCTGGTGTACTGCCCGTGGTCCATCATCCGACCAAACACCAGCGGCGAGATGGCCTGGCCGATGTCCAGCCCCGCGTACACCACCCCATAGACACGGCCGGTGGCGTTCTCGGGCGTGGAGCGCTTGACCAGCAGGTCGCGCGAAGGGCCGGCAATGCCATTGGCAAAGCCCATGAAGCCGAACAGCACCGGCACCAGGCTGGCCGGCACCGGGGCCAGCGCCAGGCTGAGCGCCACCAGGGCCGCCAGGCCAATGCCCACGGCCACGATGCGCTCGCAACGCGTGGGATCGGAGGCCAGAAAGCCCCCCAGCACCATGCCACCGGCGCTGGCCACCATGTAGATGGTCAGGCACACCGCCACCAGGGTCACGGGCACGGCATGCAATTGCCGGGCGGCCTCCGGCGCAAAGGTCTGCACCACGCTGAGCGCCATGGCATAGAAGAGGAAGAACGCGAAACACATCCACACCGCCGGGATGCGCAAGAAATCGAGGCCGCCAGCCGCCGCAGCGGTGCTCTTGGCCGAGGAAGAGGATGCAGGCTTGGGCACGGCTGCGGCGCCGGGCAAGCTCAGCACCTCACGGTTGAACCACAGCACGGCCAGCACGACCAGCGCCAGCCCACCCGCGCTGGCCAACGCCACGCGCCAGGAAAAAGCCATGGCCAAGGGCACCACCAGGGCCGGGGCCAGCGCCCAGCCCAGGCTGCCCGTGATCCCGTGCACGCTGTAGGCATGACCCAGGCGGGTGGTGGCCACCTTGCGGTTGAACAAGGTGTAGTCCACCGGGTGGAACACCCCGTTGCCCATGCCGGCCAGCACGGCACAGCACAGCAGCATCCAGTAGCTGGGCGCCGCGGCATAGCCCAGCAGGGCCACACCCAGCAGGCCCAGGCCGGCAAACAGCACCGGGCGCGGGCTGTAGCGGTCGACCACAAAGCCCGACAGCGCCTGCACGATGCATGACACCACGAAGAACACCGTGAGCACAAAACCCAGCTCGGTGTAACTCACGCCAAAGGCGTCCTTGAGCCAGGGAAACAAGGGCGCCAGCACCAGCTGGCTGAAATGGCTGATGCCGTGGGCCAGACCCACCAGGCCGATCAGGGTGGCATCCTGACGAACAGTGGGCACGGGCAAGGCGTGGGCGGTAGTGGACATGAAACAGGCTCCCGAGTGGCTTGACGAGGGTCATGTTAGGGGGAGCGCGCTCGTCTTGTTGACGATGAAAAGACATAATCCATCGAAATCAAGACAAATCAGCCCGCCGACATGCCCGCCACCCGACGCCCCCTCACCCGACGCAGCGCCCTCCGGCCGGTGGCCGTGCGCCCCGCCGGCGACGTGGTCGACAGCCTCACCCCACACCTTTACCTGCCCACGGCGGATCGGCCGTTGCGCGCCAAGATGCGCCACCTGCAGGCCGAGACCAAGGTGGTGCCGCACCACCATGAGTGGCCCCAGCTGACCTTCTCGCTCAATGGCGTGTGCCGCCTCAGCACCGACGACGGCACCTTCATCGTGCCGCCCTCCCGGGCGGTCTGGGTGCCGGCGGGCATGAGCCATTCAATCAATGTGGTGGAAGACGCCGACTTGCACACCCTCTACCTGCACCACCTGGCGGCCCCGCAGCAGGCCCCCTGGCAAGGCTGCGTGGTGATCGAGGTCACCGAGCTGATGCGCGCCCTGGTGCTGAGCCTGGACACCCACTCCGACGCCCAGCTGAGCCGGGTCGAGCCAATCAGGCAACAGGCGCTGCTGCAACGCGAGCGCCTGATCCAGCCCCTGCTGTGCGATGAACTGCTGCAGGCGCCGCAGATCCGCATGGGCGTACCCCTGCCCCCGCGCGAGGGCGGCGACAAGCGCCTGCGGGCCCTGTGCGAAGCGGTGCTGAGGGCCCCGGGTGAACGGGCCACGCTGGCCGAGTGGTCGGCCAGCGTGGGCGCCAGCGAGCGCACCGTGGCTCGCCTGTTCCGCGAGCAACTGGGCCTGAGCTACCAGCAGTGGCGCCAGCAGGCCACGCTGGCCTATGCCCTGCCCCTGCTGGCCCGCGGCCAGCCGGTGAGCCTGGTGGCGGCCGCCAGCGGCTACGCCAGCGAGAGTGCTTTCACGGCCATGTTCCGAGCCGCCATGGGACAGCCCCCCAGCCACTTCAGCGGCAAGGCCCGAAGCAGCCCAGGCGTGGCCTGAAGGCGAGCCGTTCATCCGGTTACATCCTCACAGACAAGGCCGCCGGCTCACGCTATGCTGCCGCAGGTCTCCGACAGCCCCCTCTTGCCTTGCCCATGCGTTCTTTCTACCCCCTGACCTGGCTGCTCCGCCTGCCCCCCCATGTTCTCAACGGCCTGGGGGTGGCGCTCGGCATCGGCCTGATCCAGTGGCTGTTCGGCAGCCAAACCACGCTGCACCTGGCGCAGTTGGCCAGCAGCGGCGCGGTGTTCTCCAGCCTGGCCGATGTGCCCACCACACCGCGGCGCTCGCTGCACCGGGTGCTGTTGGCGGCCGCCCTGGGCGCCCTGGCCACCTGGACGGTGGCCGCCCTTGACCCCTACCCCAGGGTGCTCGGCCTGGCCATCATGGGCCTGGTGTTCCTGGGCATGATGACCCTGGCCTGGGGCCCCCGGGCCGGGCCGGTGTCGTTTTCGGCCGTGCTGGCCATCGTCTTCACCATGGGCATGCCCCCGGGCACCCCACCCGGCGAACTGCTGCTCTGGACCCTCGCAGGCTCGGCCGTTTACCTGGTCTGGGCCCAGGTCCTGGTGCGCCTGCTGCAACCGCGCTACCGCAGCCTGGCCCTGGCGACGGCACTGGACGCCACGGCCCAGTTGCTGCGCTCAAGGGCCGGGGTCGTGGAAGGGGCCGCTGAGACCGACCAGGCGCGGGACTCGCTGCAGACCTGGGTGCGCGACGAAGCCGTGTTGGCCGAACGCCTGCAGGCCGCCCGCGACCTGCTGTTTGCCGCCCCGGATTCGGCCCGCGCACGCCGCGACACCGGCATGCTGCTGCGGGCCATCGACCTGCGCGACATCCTGCTGGCCAGCCGCCTCGACCTGGAGCTGCTGGGCAGCGACGAACTGGCCCTGCAGGTGCGGGCCGCCCTGGCAGCACGCCTGCGGCACCTGGCTTACCGGCTGGACCAGGCCCAGGCCGGTGTGCGTGGCCTGCCGCCCCCGGATGAAGACGAGCCGCCGCTGCGGCTGGCCTTGCGCGACCAATTCATGACCCACCCGCTGTTGCAATCGGACGACGTGCGGGCGCGCCTGCTGCCCGCACTGGTGAACCGGGTGCAACACCTGGCCGATGACGTGGACGCCATCCATGAGTTGCTGCGCCAAGGCGACGGTGAACTGCCACTGACACGCAAGGAACTGCAACTTTTCGTGGCCCCTGAAGGCTGGCCGCTGTCGGCCTTCAAGCCCCATCTGAGCCTGGCCTCGCCCGTGCTGCGCCACGCCCTGCGGGCCGCGCTGGCGCTGGGCGCGGCCTACTACATCGCACTGGCCCTGCCCTGGACCGCGCACCCCCAATGGCTGGTGTTGAGCGTGGCCGTGGTGCTGCGTGGCAACCTGGAACAGACGCTGTCGCGGCGCAACATCCGGGTGCTGGGCACCTTGCTGGGCTGCCTGATCGTGATGGGGCTGGCCCATGTACACGCCCCCTGGGTGCTGACACTGGCCTTTTTGATGGCCGTCGGCCTGGCGCACAGCTTCGCCGTGGAACGCTACCTGGTCACCGCCTCGGCGGCCACGGTGATGGCGCTGTTGCAGGCCCATCTGGCCCACCCGGCGATCGGCTTTCCGATTGCCGAGCGCCTGGGCGACACCCTGCTGGGCGCCTTGATGGCCTGGGCTTTCTGCTTTGTGCTGCCCTCGTGGGAGCGGCGGGCCCTGCCCCGCGCGCTACCGCGCCTGCTGCTGGCGCTGCGCGCCTATGCCCATGCGGCACTGGCCCCGCACGACCCGGCCCACCCCGAGCGCACGGTGGCCCAGCGCCTGGCCCGGCGCCAGGCCTACGACGCCCTGAGCCTGCTGGCCACCGCGCTGCAACGCAGCAGCTTCGAGCCGCGCCAGGTGCAACTGCCGCTTCAGCCCCTGACCCGCCTGCTGGACCACGCCCAGCGCCTGATGGCCCACTTGTCGATGTTGCGCATGATGCAGTTGCGCGAGGGCTCCGAGTTGCAACGGGCGCAAGCACAGGCCGCCGTGCAGGCGGCCCAGAAGACACTGGACACGCTGCTGACCCCAGGCCAACGGCCACCGGGCAACAGCGAGGTGGAAACCCAGGTTGAAGCAGCCGCCCTGGACGCTGGGCTGGACCTGCTGCCGGAAAAACCGCTCAGTGAGGACGTGCTGCCCTGGATGAACCGACGCCTGCAGGTGGCCCTGCGCGATGCGGCGCGGGTGGCGTCATCGGCCCGCGAGGCGCTGGGCGAACTGCGCCGCCCGCCGGGCTGAAAACGCACCAGGCGACGCTGACAAGCCTGGCGCCCAAGGGCGCCTCAAGGCGCCTCAGGCCAGCGCCTGCTCCACCGCCAGCGCCACGCTGGCCAGGCGCGCATCGTCGCCGCGCACCGAGGCCAGCATCAGCCCCACCGGCAGCTCGCCCGCGGGCTGGCAGGGCAGGCTGAACGCACAGCCATCGAGGTAGTTGAAGGCAAAGGTGTTGCGCAGCAGCAGGCCATTGGCCTTGAAGAAGGCCTCGTCAGACGCCACCAGCTCGTCGATGGCCGGCGCCAACACGGGCACGGTTGGGCACAGCACCGCGTCAAAGCCCGCCAGAACCGCCTCCACCCGGGCGATCCAGTCAGCTCGGTGGTCCTGCATGGCGATGTACTCGCGGGCCGTGACGGGCGCCCCCAACTCGATGCGGGCGGCCACGCGGGGGTCGAACTGCCCCCGCGCCCGGGCCAGGCGCTGGTGATGCACGGCATAGGCCTCGACCGGCGAGAACCCGCCGGGCGCATTCAAGCGCGGGATCTCGGCCAGCTCGCTCAGGGGGATGTCGATCAACTGAGCGCCAGCCGCCGACAGCCGCGTGAGCGCACGGGCATGGGCCTGGGCCACTTCGGGCGCCAGGCCATCGAGCAGCACGGTCTGCGGCAGGGCCAGACGCAGGCCGGCCAGCGGGCGCCGTTGCACGGGCAGCGGCGCACCGGCCAGCACAGCATCCACCGTGAGGCAGTCGGCCACGCTGCGGGTCATGGCGCACACGGTGTCCAGACTGCGCGACAACTCCAGTGCGCCCTGACGTGGCACGCGCGACTGCGTGCTCTTGAAGCCCACCAGGCCGCACAAGGCCGCAGGAATGCGGATCGAGCCGCCAGTGTCCGAGCCCAGACCCGCCACGGCCAGCCCCAGGGCCACCGAGACGGCGGCCCCCGACGAAGAGCCCCCGGGAATGCGCGCCACCCCGGCATCGGCCGGGTTGCGTGGCGTGCCGTGATGGGGGTTGATGCCCACACCCGAGAAAGCGAACTCGGTCATGTTGGTCTTGCCCAGCAGCGCCGCACCGGCGTTGCGCAGCCGGGCCACGGCCGGCGCGTCTGCACCGGCCGCAGGCTCGCCGCGGCAGACCACCGAGCCGGCCAGCGTGGTCTCGCCGGCCACGTCGTACAGGTCCTTGATGCTGACGGGCAGGCCCGCCAGGGCCGGCAGGGCCACACCGGCAGCGCGCTGCGCATCCGCGTGGCGGGCGGCAGCCAGGGCGGCCTGGGGGTACAAGGTGGTGAAGACGCTGGCTGCCGCCGGTGCAGCCGCGGCCTCCAGGGCGCCGGCCACCAGGGCCTCGCAACTGGTTTCGCCGCGCGCCAGGCGGGCCTTGAGAACGGGAATGGTGTCGGTGATGAAGCGCATGGGCCCCTCGCAATTCAGCCAGCGGGCATTATCGGGCGGGGTGGGCCGTGCTGCAGCCCGGGCCCACAGAGCTTTCAGCGCGCCGGGGTCTCGGTCGGTGTGCCCGGGGCCAGCAGGCTCCACTCCAGCAGCGCCACATACCCGTCGCGACAGGCCAGCACCAGCCGGGGCCCGTCGCTGTGCACCACGGCCCCGGGCGGAAAACGATGCCCTTGCTTCCAGGCCGCGGCGCGGCGCACATGGAAGAGCACGTTGTTGACCCTCGCCAGGCATTCAAAACGGCCAAAGGCACGCAACTGGGTCTGCAACTCGTCCACACCACGTTCGAAATCCAGCAGGCGGTCGTCGTCGCTCCAGAGCTTCACGTAGTGCCCCTCGCCTTGGGGCTGGGCCTGCGCCCACAGGGCGTCCAGATTCATCGCCACGGCCGTGGCCAGTTGCCCGGCGGCGATCTGGGTCTTGAGGTCCAGGCTCTCGTGACACTCGTCGTCGGTCAGCTCGAAGCTGCGGCTGGCCAGCACATCGCCGGCATCAAACTCGTGCGTGACCTGGTGGCAGCTCACAGCCCAGCGCTTTTGCCGGTCCAACAAGGCCTGCACCAGAGGATAGGGTCCACGGTAACGCGGCAACGGCGAGGGGTGGAAGTTGATGGCATAGCGCAGATAAGGCGCCCAGTCGCCGATGCGCCACTGGTAGCTGGCCAGCACCAGCAGCTCGCAATCGCGGGCCTGCAGATCGGCCATGGCGGCCGGGTCCAGCGGCGAGAGCTGGATGTCCAACCCCAGGCTGCGGGCATAGGCGATGGTGGCCTTGTTGTGGGAGATGCGTTCGTCGGTGGGGGCGGTGAACAGCTTCACCGGCTGCCAGCCTGCCTCGACAAAGGCCTTGAAAACACCGAGGTAACGGTCGGTGGCCGTGATGGCAAAGCGCCGCGCTGGCATGGGCTTCCTGGGCTGGTTCAAGGGTGCGCCAGCCAGCAGGCGCCACCTGACCGGTGGCGGCCCCGGGGGCCGGTTTCACCATTTTGAAAGCCGCAGGTAAAGCCTGATTGAGGTTTTGGTAAACGGCTGGTAGCCCTGGCTGGCACCGGAACGCCGAGCCGCTCAGGCCGCCCAGGCGGTTCAGCGCGGCGGCAAGCGAGGGCTGCGGTCGCCCAAATCAGTCACTTCGGTCACCTCGATGATCTCGCGCACCTCGACGTCGGTGACATCGGCCGGGGCGCGACGCCCCGCCCCGCCTGCCCCGGCCTGGCCCCGCCGCAGCACGTCGCCAAACTGCTGGCCCAGATCAAAGCGCCGCACCCAGGGCGTGACAGGGCGCCCAGTGAGCCGGGCCCAGCCGGCCCGCAGGGTCCAGGCCAGGGCCAGCAAGGCCATGGCCGCGAGCAGGCTGAGCACCAGCACCAGCGCACCGGCCACCAGCAGCAGGCGCAACAAAAGACGGGACAAAGTGGCCAGGGCCTGGTTGAGTCCGGACATGGGTTCCTTTCAAGACGAAAAGCCCGACTCGCCAGGCGCGTCGGGCTGTGCATGGCTCAGATAGAGCCGAAGCCTCAAAGTTCAAGCGGTCGCGGGACGGCCCCGCGGTCAGGCCGCGCTGGCCGCACCGAAGTGGAACACCCCGGGCGCCTGCACCGGATCGACATCGACCGGGATCACGCTCTTGGGTGCAAACTTGCCTTCCAGCAGCAACTTCGACAGCGGGTTCTCGATGCGCTGCTGGATCGCACGCTTGAGCGGCCGGGCACCAAACACCGGATCGAAGCCCACCTTGGCCAGTTCGGCCAGTGCCGCGGGCGACACCTGCAAAGTGAGGTCCATCTTCTGCAGGCGGGCCTGCAGGATCTGCAGCTGGATGCCGGCAATCGATTCGATGTGCTTGGCATCGAGCGCATGGAAGACCACGGTCTCGTCAATGCGGTTCAGGAACTCAGGGCGGAAGTGGTTCTTCAGTTCGTCCCACACGGCGTCCTTGATGTCGTCATACGACTGCCCCACCATGGCCTGGATGTGGTGCGAGCCGATGTTGCTGGTCATCACGATGACGGTGTTCTTGAAGTCCACGGTGCGGCCCTGGCCATCGGTCAGGCGGCCATCGTCGAGCACCTGCAGCAGCACGTTGAACACATCGGGGTGCGCCTTCTCGACCTCGTCGAGCAGCACCACGCTGTAGGGCTTGCGACGCACCGCCTCGGTCAGGTAGCCCCCTTCTTCGTAGCCCACGTAGCCCGGAGGCGCGCCGATCAGGCGGGCCACCGAATGCTTCTCCATGAACTCGCTCATGTCGATGCGGATCAGGTGCTCTTCGGAGTCGAACAGAAAACCCGCCAGCGCCTTGCACAGCTCGGTCTTGCCCACGCCCGTGGGGCCCAGGAACAGGAAGGAGCCGGTGGGGCGGTTGGGGTCGGACAGACCCGAACGTGAGCGGCGGATGGCATTGGCCACCGCACTGATGGCTTCGTCCTGGCCCACCACACGCTCGTGCAGCTTGTCTTCCATCTGCAGCAGCTTGTCTTTCTCGCCCTGCATCATCTTGGACACCGGGATGCCGGTGGCACGGCTCACCACCTCGGCGATCTCTTCGGCACCCACCTGGGTGCGCAGCAGGCGTGGCGCGCCCTGGGTGGCGGCCTTGCCGGCCTCCTTGTCCTGGGCTTCCTTCAGCTGCTTTTCCAACTCGGGCAGCTTGCCGTACTGCAACTCGGCCACCTTGTTGAAATCGCCCTTGCGGGTCAGCTCCTCAATCTGCTGGCGCAGCTTGTCGATGGCTTCACGCACCTGCTGGCTGCCCTGAGCCTGGGCTTTTTCAGACTTCCAGATCTCTTCGAGGTCGGCGATCTCTTTTTGCAGCTTGGCAATCTCTTCCTCGATCAGCTCCAGGCGCTTCTGCGAGGCCTCGTCGGTCTCTTTCTTCATCGCCTCGCGCTCGATCTGCAACTGGATCATGCGGCGGTCCAGCTTGTCGATGGCTTCAGGCTTGGAGTCGATCTCGATCTTGATCTTGGCTGCGGCTTCATCGATCAGGTCGATGGCCTTGTCGGGCAGGAAGCGGTCGGTGATGTAGCGGTGGCTCAACTCGGCCGCGGCCACGATGGCCGGGTCGGTGATGTCCACACCATGGTGCACCTCGTACTTTTCTTGCAGGCCGCGCAGGATGGCGATGGTGGCCTCGACGGAGGGCTCGCCGACCAGGATTTTCTGGAAACGGCGCTCCAGCGCAGCGTCTTTCTCGATGTACTTGCGGTACTCGTCCAGGGTGGTGGCGCCCACGCAATGCAGTTCGCCGCGGGCCAGCGCTGGCTTGAGCATGTTGCCGGCGTCCATGGCGCCCTCGGCCTTGCCGGCGCCCACCATGGTGTGCAGTTCGTCGATGAAGACGATGGTCTGCCCCTCGTCCTTGGCCAGTTCGGTCAGCACGTTCTTGAGGCGTTCCTCGAAATCACCGCGGAACTTGGCGCCGGCCAGCAGCGAGGCCATGTCCAGCGACAGCACACGTTTGCCCTTGAGGGAATCGGGCACCTCGCCGGCCACGATGCGTTGCGCCAGCCCCTCGACGATGGCGGTCTTGCCCACGCCGGGCTCGCCGATCAGCACCGGGTTGTTCTTGCTGCGGCGCTGCAGCACCTGGATGGCGCGGCGGATCTCGTCGTCGCGGCCGATCACCGGGTCGAGCTTGCCCTGGCGGGCCCGCTCGGTCAGGTCGAGGCAGTATTTCTTGAGGGCCTCGCGCTGGCCTTCGGCCTCGGGGCTGTTGACGTTCTGGCCGCCGCGCACGGCCTCGATGGCCGACTCCAGGCTCTTGCGGGTCAGGCCATGGGTCTTGGCGGTGGCGGCCAGATCGATCTTGCTTTCGGTCAGGGCCAGCAGAAACAACTCGCTGGCAATGTACTGATCGCCCCGTTTGAGGGCTTCTTTTTCGGTGGCCTGGAACAGCACGGCCAGGTCACGGCTGACCTGCACCTGCTCCTGGCCCTGCACCTGGGGCAGGCGCTTGACGGCCGCCTCGGCGGCACTCAGCAGGCCGGCCACGTTGACACCGGCGCGCTGCAACAGGGCTTTGGGGCCGTCGTCCTGACGCAGCAAGGCCACCAGCAGGTGGGCCGGTTCGATGTAGGCATGATCGTTCCCCAGGGCCAGACTCTGAGCCTCGCCAAGGGCTTCTTGAAACTTGGTGGTGAATTTATCGATTCGCATGGGTGATCTCCAGTTGATCAGCAACTTGTGCCCAACAGGCTTATTTCAAGGGCCGGCCGCCGCCTGGGTGCTGACTAAAATCAAAGCATGGACATCCACCAACTGTCGCTTCAGTACCAGCGCGAGCAAGACCGCATCCTGATGCGCTTCAACACCACCTCGCGCGAGGAGTTGCGGCTGTGGCTGACCCGCCTGCTGCTCAAGGGCTGGTGGCCCTTGTTGCTGGGCGAGGTGCCCGCACCAGCCGAACCTGGCACGCCACAGGCGAACGCAGGCGCTGCAGGACTGGCGCAGGCGCAGGACGCGGCCCCCATTCAGGCCATGCCGGCGCCCACGCCCCACGCTGACTATGGCCAACCTTTTCGGGCTGATTACGTCACCCTGCCGCTGGGCGAGGCGCCTTTGCTGGTGACCGAGGTCAGCCAGCAGCGCCGCGGGGACAAGCTGGCCATCTCGTTTCTGGAGCGACTGGACCCGCAGACCCCTGGCCGCACCGTGGATGTGGAGTTCGAGCCCGGCCTCCAGCAAGGCCTGCGCCAGTTGCTCATCCTGACACTGGGCCAGACCGACTGGAACCTGCCCGATACACCGCTGAAACCACCCGAGGCCGCCACCGCCACCGCCACCGCCACTGACACCGGCCCGGCCGATAACGCGTTAAGCCCCTCACACGGCCGCTCAGGCTACCTGCACTGACGAGGCCCGAACCCCTCAGGCATTGCGCGCTTCGATGCCCCAGCGCGCCAGCGCAGCGTCGTCGCTGACACGGGCATCCACCCACTGCGCCCCCTGGGGGGTTTGCTCTTTCTTCCAGAACGGCGCCTGGGTCTTGAGGTAGTCCATCAGAAACTCGCAGCCCAGAAAGCTCTGCCCCCGGTGCGCCGAGGTGACCGCCACCAGCACGATCTGCTCGCCGGGCTGCAACAGGCCCACGCGGTGCACCACCCGGGCGCCATACAGGTCAAAGCGCTGGTGGGCCTGGTCGATCATGGCCTCGATGGCGCGCTCGGTCATGCCGGGGTAGTGCTCCAGCTCCATGGACAGCACGGGCGCGCCGTTGTTGCCCTCGTTGCCGCCACGCACGGTGCCCACAAAACTGCACACCGCCCCCACACGCCGGTCATGGGCGCGCAGCGCGGCCAATTCGGCAGAAACATCAAAGTCGGCGGTCTGGATGGCAACACGGGGTAATCGGCTCATGGTCGGTATTTTGGCACCGCAGGCAAGGCCCCGGCGGCGGCGTTTATACTGCGCCGATGTTCACCGCCCCAGCCCAGCCTGCCACCGAGCGCCACGCGCCCGGCGCGCCCGGCGCGCCCGCGCAGGCCTGCGGCGTGAACAAAAGCAAAAAACCCCAGCTCATCTGACCGGAGCTGCGGTTCCGTCCTCGGATGAGCGATGGAGCCGCACGGCAAGAGCCCACTCTGTTTTTTGCCCCGCCCCTGTTGCGCGTTTCGAGGCCGGTTCACCCCCGGGTCTTCAACCTTTGCCAAGGAAACACGCATGCCATCACCCACCCGCCAGACCCCGCCCGAGCCCGCCACGGCCCATCCCCCCTTCCAGGGTCTTTGGCTGCCCCTGATCACGCCCTTCGATGAATCCGGCCAGGTGGACCACGCCAGCCTGGCCACCCTAACCCGGCACTACAGTCAACCGACGCAGGGCCTGAATGGCCTGGTGGTGTGTGGCTCGACCGGCGAGGCCGCCTCGCTGACCGAACAGGAGCAGGAGGCCGTGCTCGACACGGTGCTGGCCCACACCTCGCTGCCCGTGGTGATGGGGCTGACGGGTTACCACCTGGGCCACACCCTGGAACGTGTGGCCGCCCTGACCCCGTACCCGCTGGCCGGCTGGCTGGTGCCCGCGCCCCATTACATCCGCCCCTCCCAAGCGGGTCTGCAGGGCTGGTTTGAACGCATCGCGGACCAGGCCCGGGCGCCACTGATCGTCTACGACATCCCCTACCGCACCGGCTCCACGCTGAGCCTGGCCACCCTGCTGGCCTTGGCGGAACACCCCCGCATCCAGGCCATCAAGGACTGTGGCGGCGACCCGGCCAAGACCCAGGCCCTGATCGAGGACGGCCGGCTGCAGGTGCTGGCGGGGGAAGACGCCCAGATCTTCACCACGCTGGCCCTGGGTGGCCACGGCGCCATCGCGGCCAGCGCCCATTGGCAGACCGCGCGCTTTGCGCGCCTGCTGGCCCTGTTGGCCGCGTCCGATCTGCAGGCCGCGCGGGGGCTGTGGCAAAGCCTGCTGCCCATGATCCCCCTGCTGTTCGCCGAGCCCAACCCCGCCCCGATCAAGGCCTTGCTGGCCGCACAAGGGCATCTGCAGCCCCATTTGCGCGCGCCCATGACGGCGGCGTCGCCCGCCTTGGTACAGCGCCTGCTGGCGTTGGACCGCACCGCAGGCTGAACAGGGCCGGCTTCACACAGCTTCACCCGGGCGACATGTTGCAGGCGAGGGGTTCACAAAACCTCACCATGATGACATTCGCTTGTGACGGGGCCCGTCGAAGATCGCGATACGCAGGCGCCAAGGGCCAGAGCCGGCGCTTTGGCCCTTGGCGCCGACACCGTGTCCCCTCTTTCGAAGCCTACGCATGAAACCCTCTCCAAGCTTTTCACTTGCCCCCCACGCACTGAGCCGCCGCAGCTGGCTGATGGCCCTGGGCAGTCTGGGCATCGCACCTGTGCTGACCGCCTGCGGCAGTGGTGACGACGGCAGCTCCAAGATCCGGGTGATCAACGCCACGCAGGGCCTGAGCGCGCTGGACGCCTACCTGGACACCACCTCGATCGCCAGCAGCGTGGCCAGCGCAGCTGCCAGCAGCTACTACGGCGCCGACCCCGACACCTACACCCTGGGCCTGCGCAGCGCGGGCGGGGCCGTGAACAGCCTGGAGTCGTCGCTCACCCTGAGCAAAGACACCTCCACCTCGGTGGTGGTGACGGGCACCCAGAGCGCACTGAGCACCACCATCTACACCGAAAACGAAAGCACCCCCAGCAGCGGCTACGCCAAGCTGCGCCTGATCAACGGCTTGCAGACAGGCGATGGCGTCGACGTCTACATCACCACCACCAGCACCACCAGCCTGGACAATCAGTCGGCCGCCATCAGCAACGTGACCGAAGGCGGCACCAGTTCGTTCAGCAAGGTGAGCAAGGGCACTTACAGCCTGTGGATCACCGGCAACGGTGACACCAGCGACCTGCGCGCCTACGTGGCCAGCATCACGCTGTCGGACCAGGGCATCGATACCTTTGTGCTGATCCCCACCAACAGCACCACACTCGCCAGCGTGCTGCGCCTGCCGCAAAAGGGCACCAGCACGACCTATGCCTGCACCCTGACCCGGGTGCGTTTTGTCAATGCGGCCTCGGCCTCCGCGTCGGCCCAGGCCACGCTGGACGGCACCGCGGTCTCGAGCGCGGCCATCGGGGCCTATGGGGTGTCGTCCTACTCGCAAGTCACGGCGGGTTCACGCCTGGTGGGCTTCACCCTCAGCGGCAGCACGGTCAGCAGCCAGATGACGCTGGTGGCCGGCGATGACATGACCGTGGCCCTGGCCTTGGACAGCAGCGGGGCCTACACGGTGGTGAGCTTTGTGGACAACAACTTCCCCTCGACCTCCAGCACCAAGTCGAAGATCCGCCTGGTCAACCTGGCCGCCACGGCGGGCAGCGCGCAGCTGACCTACAACGGCGGCTCGCTGCTGGCCGACTACACTGCGGCCAACAGCGCCTCCAGCTACACCAGCTTCACGGCGGGCGAATACGATTTCGTGATCAGCGCCAGCGGCGGCAGCACCCAGACGGTGGCCAGCTACACCAGCGTGGCGGGCGTGGTGTACACCGCGTTTGCCTTCGGCACCAGCGCGGTCAGCAAATTCACGATGCGTCAGGACGGCTGAATCCGCTCCAGGCCCTGGGCCCAGAGGGCCGCCATGGCCGGTGAGTTCAGGCAACTGCAACGGGCGCCTGCGCTCCAGACGGCCCGCTCCATCAGCTGGATGTCGGCCTCGTGCTGGCGAGCCACGTGGGGGTCTTCAAAAAAGATCACCTTCTGGCAGGCGCCATCCAGCACCAGCTCGGCAATCTGGGCATCGCCCCCCAGGGGGCCGCTCTGGTAGCGGGTGACCCAGGGCTGACCCGCGGGCCAGCCGCGCGACCAGGCCAGCTCATTGAGCAGGCCACCCGTGGTGCCGGTGGCCACACGCGATTCAAAGCGCGACAGCAGATCAAAGTGCTGGCCGACGAAGTCGACCATCTGGGTTTTGCGGGCATCATGGGCGATCAGGGCCAGGGTCTGGTCCGCCGGGTCCAGCTCGGCCACCGCCGTGGCCCCCAGGCGCTCCGGTGCCAGGCCGGCCACCAAGGCCTCCACCCAGACCCACTCCAGGGCACCCGCCAGGGTCGGGACGAAGGGCTTGCCATGGGTGACACATTGCCGCTTCAGGGCCTGGGCCTCCGGGAAAGTGGACGAAGGGTCCACCGGGTCCATCAAAAAAATCACGCCGTCCAGCGACTCCCCCGGGGTCAGCCCCCCTGCGATGCGCGAAACCACCCGCATGAGCCCACCTTCACGCCCATTGGGCAGGCGGTGCAGGCCGGGGTAATCCACCAGCAGTTCTTCATTCAGCAAAGCGTCAAAAGCCGCCCCGACCGTGACCAGTTGCAGCCCCAGTTGCCGCACCAGGTCTTCGCTGCTGCGTGCCCATTGGGCCAGCGCGCTGTCGCTGCCCGTGCGGTGCAGGCGGTGCGCAATGAGGCCAAAGCGGCGCTGGCCTGAGACCGCCTGCTGCCAGGACTGCAGCGGCGCCGGAACAGGCCGGGCCTGGAGAGAGGACGATTCGGACATGGGGCACCTCCGGGGTCAGGGCGCGCGGTGCAGGCGCGGCGCCGATTGCAATGCGATCTGTTCCACCAGCACCTCGGCCACATTGGGCAGCCGCGGCGCACCCGGCGCCAGCAAGGCGGCCTGCAGGCGTTGGAGGTCGGCCACGGTGGGGGCCACCTTGATCTGGCCGATGGCGGCCTGGGCATTGCCGCTTTTGAGCAGCGCCATCACCTTGAGGGTCCATTCGTTGTTGTTTTTGGCCATGGGTTCCTTTCGCATCGATCGAGTTCTTTCCTGCGGCGTGGCGTTCGGGCACGCAAGATTGCTTTAGCATTCGGCAGCACTGTAACGCGCACACGCCCCATGGCCACACAAACCATCACCATCGACGGCTACAAGCTGTTCCCCAACCCGCGCAATGTGCACCGGGTGGTCTTTGAGCACCAGCTTTTTGTGCCCTATCCCTACGCACTGATCGACCTGCCCAGCTTTGACCTGGCGGGCAAATACAGCCTGTTTGCCGCCTGCCGCCTGGAGGACATGAAGATGGGACAGATGGTGACCTTTGAACTGCTGGCCGATCAGGAGCGTTTTGAACGCCGCTTCGTGCCCGACTGAGCTGTGCCCCACACCCATCCCATGACCGAAGACGACAACCAGATCATTGTCCCGTCCTCGTTCATCGCCGTGTACAGCGATGCAAGACAGCGCCTTAGCGAGCCCGCGGCCGTGGTGCGCCAGCGCTATGAGTTGTGCGAAGACCTGGCCTGCCAGTTGGTGGGCCACGCCCAGACCCTGTACCACGCCGAGGCCCCCTCGGAGTCGGGCATTCTGCGCAGCATCCATGCCGGCCTGAGCAACCCGGAATCCGGCTTTTCGGGCGCTGAGGCCACCTGGGTGGTGCTGCGCCTGGCCGAACTGCTGGAATGGGCCAGCCCGGCACTGGCGCCCACGCCTACCCCCTTGGCGGACGCAGAGCCGTCCTGATCAGCCGCCGGTGACCGGCGGAAAGAAAGCCACCTCGGCCCCTGCCACCAACGCGGTCGACTCGTCGCGCAGATCCTGATTCAGCGCCAGCCGCACCGGGCGCTGGCGGGCCAGCGCATCCGCATAGGCACCGCCCCGCGCAATCAGTTCGTCGCGCAACTCGCCCAAGGTGGTGGCGCAGGTGCGCACCGTCTCGTCACCCCGGCCCAGCGCCTCGCGGATGGAGGCGAAATAGCGCACGCACAATTCGAGTTCAACGCTCATGACAGCAGCTCCGTGAACGAGACAAAGGCCACCAGATCGCCCGGGGCGATGGTGGTGCCCGCGGGGTTGTCAACCAGGCCATCGCCCCAGACGGCCGAGGTCAGCACCCCCGAACCCTGGTGGGGGAACAGGTCCAGCCCGCCCTGCGGGTTGCGCCAGACTCGCAGGAACTCGCGACGCTTGTCGGCCTTGCCCCAGGAGAAATGGGCCGGCAGGGCCACCGTCTTGGGCCGGACCTCCTGCACGCCTTGGAGGCGCAACAGAAAGGGGCGCACCAGCATCAGGAAGGTGACATAGCTGGACACCGGGTTGCCCGGCAGCCCGACAAAGTGGCTTTGGGCGACGCGGCCATAGGCAAAGGGCTTGCCGGGCTTGATGGCCAGTTGCCACAGATGCAACTCGCCCAGCGACTGCACGGCCGGCTTGACGTGGTCTTCCTCCCCCACGCTGACGCCGCCGCTGGTGAGGATGAGATCGTGCCCCTGAGCCGCCTCGGCCAGGGTCTGGCGGGTGCGCTCAAGTTGGTCGGGCACGATGCCGAAGTCGGTGACCTCGCAGCCCATGCGCAGCAGCAGGGCACGCAGAAAGAAGCGGTTGGAGTTGTAGATGGCGCCGGCTGGCAATTGTTCGGGCGGCACATCGCCCGGCATGACCAGCTCATCGCCGGTCGAAAACAAGGCCACGCGGGGGCGCCGCGCCACCTGCAAGCGGGCCCGTCCGACGCTGGCAGCCAGGCCCAGGCTGGCCGGACTCAGGCGCTGCCCTCCGGCGAGCACCACGGCGCCCAGTTGAACGTCTTCGCCAGAACGGCGGATTGCCATGCCGACGCGAACCGCCTTGGTAAAGCGGACCTGGGGCGCCCCTTGCGCGTCCGCGAGGGCTTCACAGTCTTCCTGCATCACGACGGTATCGGCCCCCGGGGGCACCGGCGCCCCGGTGAAGATGCGCGCGGCCGTACCGGGCTGCAAGGGCACGGGCACCTCGCCCGCGGCCACGCGCTGCGACACCGGCAGCACCGTGCCTGCCGTGCCGGCGTCGGCGGCGCGCAGGGCATAGCCGTCCATGGCGCTGTTGTCATGCGGAGGCACCTGCAGCGGGGAGACCACCGATTCGGTCAGCACACGGCCGTCGGCCTCGAAGGTGGACACCCACTCGTCCGGCCAGGCGGCGCCATCCAAAGGTCGGGCATGGCCGAGCAACTCGGCCAGCACGTCATCAAGCGGGCGCAGCGCTTTGGCAGGCTGCAGGGCGACGGTGGATGCGTTCATGTTCGGTTTTCGAAAGAGTATTCAAAGCGGTCGCCATTGTCGACCAGCCAGGCGGCCACCGCCTCGGCTTGGTTGAGGTCGAGCACCGGGCGCCCGGTGGGCTCGGGCAGTTCCGCTGCGGGCACGTCCGTGGCGATGGCCACGATGAAATCGTCTTCGGGGTAACGCACGGGGTGGCCAGCGAAGTCCCCCCCGGGTGCACGCCAAACCTCGACCTTGAGCAGATCGCTTTCCTTGAAGCCCTCCACCAGCACCCAGTCCACCCCGTCATACAGCTCGGCCAGCATCTGATGCACCGACAGCCGGTAAGGCTGCTCGTACTCGCGCATCAGCGCCAGACGGTGCTCGCTGGCCACCACCACCTCGAAGGCACCGGCCTGGCGATGGCGCCAGCTGTCTTTACCGGGGTGATCGATGTCGAAGCGATGGTGCGCATGCTTGACCACCGACACGCGCAGCCCGCGCTGGCGCAAGGCTGGGATCACGCGCTCCAGCAGCGTGGTCTTGCCCGAGCCCGAATAGCCCGCAAAGCCGACAACTTTCATGCAAGTCTCCTGGGTCTGCCGCACGAGGATGATGGCCGTGGGTCAGAGCTGTTGATAGGGTGTCAGATGGCAAAAAGCCAGCGCGGGGCGCTGGCTTCAAGCTTCAGCGCCAAAGCGCAGGGGTCGCAGCCGCCACAGCGTCTGCGATCAGTCGCAATGGCGTTCGATGTAAGCCTTGACCACCGCGACATCGGCCGGGATCACCTGAACCTTCTTGGGCAGTTGTTCGATGCCTTCGAAGCGGGCCGGGCGCTCGGGCTCATGGCCCAGGGCTTCGGCGATGGTGGCGGCAAACTTGATCGGCAAAGCGGTCTCGAGCACGATCATCGGCACCGACGGGTCTCCGCGCTGCTCCAGGGCCACTTTCACCCCATCGGCAGTGTGGGTGTCGATGGTGACGCCATGGCGCTGGAAGTTGTCGCGAATGGTGGCCAAGCGATCGGCATGGGTGCTGCGGCCACTGACAAAGCCATAGCGGCTGGCCGCCTGGGCGAACAAGGGGTCGGCGCTGAGGTCAAAACGGCCCTGGCTGGACAGCTGGGCACCGAACAGATCCTGAGTGCGAGCGGCGTCGCGGCCCAACAGGTCGAATACGAAACGCTCGAAATTGCTGGCCTTGGAGATGTCCATCGAGGGGCTGGACGTCTCATGCGTGTCGGCGCTGCCGCGCACGCGGTAGATGCCGGTGCGGAAGAACTCGTCGAGCACGTCGTTCTCGTTGGTGGCCACCACCAGCCGGTCGATCGGCAGGCCCATCATGCGCGCCACGTGGCCGGCACAGACGTTGCCGAAGTTGCCCGAAGGCACGGTGAAGCTCACCTTTTGCTGGTTCGATTCGGTGGCCTGCACGTAACCGGCAAAGTAGTAGACCACCTGGGCCAGCAAACGCGCCCAGTTGATCGAGTTGACCGTGCCGATCTTGTACTTGCGCTTGAAGGCCAGGTCGTTGGAGACGGCCTTGACGATGTCCTGGCAGTCGTCAAAGACGCCTTCGACCGCCAGGTTGTGGATGTTGTCGTCCTGCAGGCTGAACATCTGGGCCTGCTGGAAGGGGCTCATGCGACCGTTCGGGCTGGTCATGAAGACGCGCACGCCCTTCTTGCCGCGCATGGCGTACTCGGCCGCACTGCCGGTGTCACCCGAGGTGGCGCCCAGGATGTTGAGTTCTTCACCACGGCGGGCCAGTTCGTACTCGAACAGGTTACCCAGCAATTGCATGGCCATGTCCTTGAAGGCCAGCGTGGGGCCATTGGACAGGGCTTCGAGCCACAAACCATCTTCGAGGTGGCGCAGGGGCACGATCTCGCCGGTGCCGAACACCTCGGCGGTGTAGGTCTTGTGGCACAGGGCGCGCAGGTCGGCGGCCGGGATGTCGTCGATGTACAGCGACAGGATCTCGAAGGCCAGTTCGGCATAGCCCTGCTGGTGGTAGACCTGGCGCCAGCGCGTCAAGGTGGCGTCATCTACCTGGGGGTAGTGCTCGGGCAGGTAGAGCCCGCCATCGGGCGCCAGGCCCTCCAGCAGGATTTCACAAAAGCGCTTGCGGTCGGCGTGACCTCGTGTGCTCAGGTACTTCACGTTTAGTTCCTGTTCCAACAATTCAAGGGCAACCCGCCGGTGCTCACCGGTCAGACTGCCATTTTGACGCGATCGCCACCCGAATCAATGGGTGGCCGAACACGACAGGCGGCTGAGCCCTCAGGCCAGCTCTTCCTTGCGGATGCGGGTGATGGGGGCCAGCACGGTGGGAAGGCCCTGCATTTCGGCCATTGCGGCATTCATGATGCCTTCGCGGGTGTCGTGGGTCAGGATGATCAGATCGGTCTGGGTCGAGCCCTCGCCGCCGACCTCGTCGGCCTCGCGCTGCAGCACCGCATCGATGCTGATGCCGGCCGTGGCCAGGATGCCGGTCACACGGGCCAGCACGCCGGCCTCGTCGGACACGCGCAGGCGCAGGTAGTAGCTGGTGACGACCTCGCTCATGGGCAGCACCGGCACGTCGCTCATGGCATCGGGCTGGAAGGCCAGATGGGGCACGCGCTGGGCAGCATCGGCCGTGTGCAGGCGGGTGATGTCGACCAGGTCGGCAATCACGGCACTGGCGGTGGGTTCGGAGCCCGCGCCCTTGCCGTAGTAAAGCGTGGTGCCCACGGCATCGCCCTGCACCATCACGGCGTTCATGGCGCCTTCGACGTTGGCGATCAGGCGCTTGGCCGGCACCAGGCTGGGGTGCACGCGCAGCTCGATGCCGTTGGCAGCGCGCTTGGTGATGCCCAGCAGCTTGATGCGGTAGCCCAGTTGCTCGGCGTAGCGGATGTCGGCGGCCGAGAGGCGGGTGATGCCTTCGACATAGGCCTTGTCGAACTGCACCGGGATGCCGAAAGCGATGGCGCTCATCAGCGTGGCCTTGTGGGCCGCATCAACGCCTTCGATGTCGAAGGTCGGATCGGCTTCGGCATAGCCCAGGCGCTGGGCCTCCTTGAGCACCACTTCAAAGTCCAGGCCCTTGTCACGCATTTCGGACAGGATGAAGTTGGTGGTGCCGTTGATGATGCCGGCGATCCACTGGATGGCGTTGGCGGTCAGGCCTTCACGCAGCGCCTTGATGATGGGGATGCCCCCCGCCACAGCGGCCTCGAAGGCCACCATCACGCCCTTGGCCGAAGCCGCAGCGAAAATCTCGGTGCCATGCACGGCCAGCAGGGCCTTGTTGGCCGTGACCACGTGCTTGCCGGCGGCAATGGCTTCGAGCACCAGAGCCTTGGCCACGCCATAGCCGCCGATGAGTTCGATCACGATGTCGATTTCTGGGTTGGCAATCACGGCGCGGGCGTCATTGACGACCTGCACCTGCTCACCCACCACGGCGCGCGCTCGCTCGACGTCCAGATCGGCCACCATGGTGATCTCGATGCCACGGCCCGCACGGCGGCGGATTTCTTCCTGGTTGCGTTGCAGCACGTGGAAGGTGCCACTGCCAACGGTGCCAATGCCCAAAAGGCCTACTTGGATGGGTTTCATGGAGTTCACTTCAAAAGTTGAAAAATACCGATATGGGGGACTCAACGTGTCACGAATTCGGGCAGGTTCCAGGCACCGCCCGGAAAACCCCGGCACAAGCCAGTACTGGAGATGCCCGAGAGCGCAAAGCCCTGTCCGTTGAACCGCCATTTCTGTTCGGTCCAGCAATCGCCCAGCCCGCGCCCCTTCATGCTGAAGGAGACCGTGCCGGTCTTGGCGTCGAAATCACCCTTGGCGTCTTGCGCTTCGGGGCGGTAAGGCGGCTGATCGCGGGCAATCCAAAGCAGTGTGGTGAAGTTGTAGGCCCCCATGCTGCAGGGTACAGACAGCAGCACGCTGTGACCCGTCAGACGGGTCACAGCGGCCGTGTCGGCATCGATCTCGGGCGTGTTGCACTGATCGGCCACCACCTTCGGATCGATCGACGCCAGCAGGGGCTTGAGCAGTGCGGCATCGCTGGGGCGCGCCGGCGGCAAAGGCTTGAACGCGGGCAGCCTGGGTTCCGGCAAGGGGAGTAGAACCGCAGCCTCGTCACGCCGGCCACGCTTCACCAGCGCCCCGGAGGTATCGAGCCGCCCCTGGGCCTCGTCCATCTTCAGCAACACCGCATTCAGGCCAGCCAGGGAGAGGGTCCAGGAGGCTTTGCCAGGTCCAGCGCTGACCCTGGCCTGGGAACTGCGCAGGAGCTCACGCAACAGCTCAGGCACTTTTTCGCTCGGGATCTGCGGGTTTTCGCCTTCCAGACCGCCCAGACTGAAACGCCCTGCGCTGAGCTTCAGAGGCCCCTGCACGGGGTTCTCGCTGGACACCATGAGTTGAGCCAGCACCGGGGTGGATGGCCCGGCAGCCCGGGTCAGCATCAGACTCACGGGGTCAGAGTCAGCGCCCCCCTCCTCCTCCTGGTAGCCGACGGCTCGGCAGGTTCGGGTGTTGTCGCACTGCAGCAACCAGTCTTTGTAGGCAAAGCTGACCGGATCCGGGGAGACCTCTGCCGCTTGGGCCGTGCCCATGGCGCAGGCAATCCAACAGAGCAGGATCGGTGCTGTCAGACGGCGCATGGTTCACGGGCTCCAGAGGGTGACGGATCAGGCCGCGTTGACCCGCTTGCGGTAATGCTCGAGGAAACGGGCGATGCGGCCGATGGCCTCGCGCAGGTCGTCCTCATGGGGCAGGAACACGATGCGGAAGTGGTCGGTGTCCGGCCAGTTGAAGCCGGTGCCCTGAACCAGCATCACGCGGGTCTCTTCCAGCAGTTCGAGGAAGAACTGCTGGTCGTCCTTGATCGGGTAGACCGCCGGGTCCAGGCGCGGGAACATGTACAGCGCCGCCGTGGGCTTGACGCAGCTGACGCCCGGGATGGCCGTGATCAGCTCATAGGCCAGATCGCGCTGGCGGCGCAGCCGGCCCCCTTCGCAGACCAGGTCATTGATGCTCTGGTAGCCACCGAGCGCGGTCTGGATGGCCCACTGGCCGGGCACGTTGGAGCACAGGCGCATGTTCGAGAGCATGTTCAGGCCCTCGATGTAGTCCTTGGCAGGCTTTTTGTCGCCCGACACCACCATCCAGCCAGCCCGGTAGCCGCAGCTGCGGTAGCTCTTGGAGAGCGAATTGAAGGTGAGGGTCAGCACATCTTCGCTGAGCGAGCCGATGGCGGTGTGCTTGACATCGTCGTACAGCACCTTGTCGTAGACCTCATCGGCAAAAATCACCAGACCGTGCTCGCGGGCGATCACCACGATGGCCTTGAGCAGGTCGTCGGAGTACAGGGCGCCAGTCGGGTTGTTGGGATTGATCACCACGATGCCCTTGGTGCGCGAGGTGATCTTGCTGCGGATGTCATCCAGGTCAGGCATCCAGCCGTTGGCCTCGTCACAGCGGTAGTGCACCGGGGTGCCGCCCGACAGGCTGGCCGCCGCCGTCCACAAAGGGTAGTCGGGCGAAGGCAGCAGCACCTCGTCACCGTTGTCGAGCAGGGCATTGGTGGCCATCACGATGAGCTCGCTGGCGCCGTTGCCAAGGTAGATGTCGTCAAGCGTGACACCCTTGATGCCTTGCTGCTGGGTGTAGTGCATCACCGCCTTGCGAGCGGCAAAAATACCCTTGCTGTCCGAATAGCCTGCCGAATTGGGCAGGTTGCGGATCATGTCCTGCTGGATTTCCTCGGGCGAGTCAAAACCAAATACCGCCAGATTGCCAATATTGAGCTTGATGATCTTCTGGCCTTCGTCTTCCATTTGACGCGCTCGGTCCATGATGGGACCGCGGATGTCATAGCAGACGTTGGCAAGCTTGGCAGATTTCTGGACAGTTTTCATGGTGACGGGAAAGCCCCCTCCTGGGTAAGTCGTCAGAAGCGAAACCTATAATTTGACCACAGTTCTGCACCGCAGCCTGCAGCGCGCCCCACAGTCGCGCCTCTTCGCCCCAACACAGTGCCCCATGAAGCTGCAACCCGACCAATTCGACGTTCAATCCATCACCGCTTACGGCGAGGGCTGGGTGGCCATCAACGGCGAGAAACACGCCGGCAGCCTCATCATCAGCGCTCAGGGGCAGCGCCTGAACTGGCCCGTGAGCCGTTTTGAAGACCTGACCGAAGATCATTTCGAGCAATTGGCCGCCATTGATTGCGAACTGATCGTATTTGGCAGTGGCCGACGCAACCGTTTTCCGCCGGCGGCCTGGCTGAAGGCACTGATGGCCCGCCGCATCGGGCTGGAAACCATGGACACCCAGGCCGCCTGCCGCACCTACAACATCCTGGCGCAAGAGGGCCGCAAGGTGGCGGCAGCACTGTTGATCGAGGGCAACGAGCCCGCGCAACCCTGAGTCGACCGATTTAGAGGTAAAATCTTGGGTTGCGGATGGAGCGGGCAATCAAAAGAGAGGTGCAATGCCTCCGGACCCAGCCCATCTTAGGTCACACCTGTCACACGAGATTGAAGTTCTATGGCGATCGTTGTCAACAAGTCCATCCCTGAATTCGAAGCGAACGCCACGGGTGGGATCAAGGTGTCGAACTCTTCCCACCTGGGCCAGATCCTGGTGCTGTACTTCTACCCGAAGGACAACACCCCGGGCTGCACCACCGAAGCGATGCAGTTCCGCGACAAATACAAGGATTTCGTGAAGGCCGGCGCCACCGTGTTCGGTGTGTCGCGCGACAACATGAAATCGCACGATGAGTTCAAGCTCAAGCTGGAACTGCCCTTCGAGTTGATCGCTGATACCGAAGAAAAAATGTGCCACATGTTCGGCGTGGTCAAGAACAAGATCATGTACGGCAAGAAGGTCAAGGGCATCGAACGCAGCACCTTCCTGATTGGCGAAGACGGCATTCTCAAAGAAGAATGGCGCGGCCTCAAGGTGCCGGGTCACGTGGACGAAGTTCTGAAGTCGGTCAAGGAACTCAAAGCCCTCAAAAAGGCCGCCTGAGAACCCTCAGCCCGATCCCGGGAGGGCTTGTCGAGTCATGCATAATGGCTCGCATATGTTGCTGGTTTCGCACCGCCACCCTCCTCCGCAAAAGCCGCTCAGGTCTCCTGGCGGCTTTTTTGCTTCCTGCACCAATCCGTGCACTCGCATTCCCACTTTCAGTGCTTTTTCTGGAGACTGACCTTCCATGCCCCTGCCTCCCGCCCCATCGAAGAAAGCCACCATCCTGCCCACCAGCGCCTACGCCAACCCCGGCGAGGACAAAGCGCGCAAGGCCGGATCACGCGGCCGCGCGGCCGATTCAGCCCACCCCGAGGCCAAGGGTGAGGCACCCGAGGCCCTGCTGGCCATCCCCGCTGCACCAGCCGCCCCCGCGCCGGTCAAGACCCCCAGCCGACGCAAGACTGCCTCCACCCAGGTATCGGCCCTTCTGAGCCCCCCGGCAGCAGCCCCCGCCGTCACCAAATCGACTCCCAGCACCCCGACAGCCACCCCCATCGCCGTCACACCGGTGGCAGCCGAGGCGCCGGCCGTCGCAGCACGCAGCCGCAAGGCGCGGCATACCGGGCCGACCAAGCTCTTCGTGCTCGACACCAATGTGCTGATGCACGACCCGATGTGCCTGTTCCGCTTTGAGGAACACGACATCTTCCTGCCGATGATCGTGCTGGAAGAACTCGACAGCCACAAAAAGGGCATGACCGAAGTGGCTCGCAACGCGCGCCAGACCAGCCGCTCACTCGATGCGCTGGCCGCCGCCCAAGGAGCCGACATCACGGCCGGCTTGAAACTGGACACCACCGGCCACCGCGAAGCCGGTGGCAAGCTTTTCTTCCAGACCCGGCCACTGAACTACACACTGCCCACCAGCCTGCCCCAGGGCAAGGCCGACAACCAGATCCTGGGTGTGGTGGAGGCGCTGCGCCACCTGCACAGCCCACAAGGCCAGGAGGGCCAACCCACACGCGAAGTGGTGCTGGTGTCCAAAGACATCAACATGCGCGTGAAAGCCCGCGCCCTGGGCCTGACCGCCGAGGACTACCAGAACGACAAGACGCTGGAGGACGGCGACCTGCTGTACTCCGGCGCCATGGCCTTGCCTGCCGACTTCTGGGCCAAGAATGGCAAATCGATCGAGAGCTGGCAAAGCGGTTCGCACACCTACTACCGCATTGCGGGCCCCATCGTGCCCAATCTGCTGATCAACCAGTTCGTGTTTTTCGAAGCCCCGGGTGAGCCCAGCCTGTATGCGCGGGTGACCGAGATCCGCGGCAAGACCGCGGTGCTGCAGACCCTGAAGGACTTTGCCCACGCCAAGAACGCCGTGTGGGGCGTGACCACGCGCAACCGCGAACAGAACTTCGCGATGAACCTCCTGACCGATCCTGAGATCGATTTCGTGACCCTGGCAGGCACCGCCGGTACCGGCAAGACCCTGATGGCACTGGCCGCAGGCCTGACCCAGGTGCTGGATGACCGCCGGTACACCGAGATCATCATGACCCGCGCCACCGTGAGCGTGGGTGAGGACATCGGCTTTCTGCCGGGCACCGAGGAAGAAAAAATGGGTCCCTGGATGGGGGCCCTCGACGACAACCTCGAATTTCTGGCCAAGGGTGACGGCGGCAATGCGGGCGAATGGGGCCGCGCCGCCACCAATGAGTTGATCCGCAGCCGCATCAAGATCAAGAGCATGAACTTCATGCGCGGACGCACCTTCCTGAACAAGTACGTGATCATCGACGAGGCACAGAACCTGACGCCCAAGCAGATGAAAACACTGATCACGCGGGCCGGCCCGGGCACCAAGATCATCTGCATGGGCAACCTGGCCCAGATCGACACACCGTACCTGACCGAAGGCTCGTCCGGACTCACCTTTGCCGTCGACAAGTTCAAGGGCTGGCCGCACAGCGGGCACATCACCCTGGCACGTGGCGAGCGATCACGCCTGGCTGATTTTGCGAGCGAAGTGCTCTGACAAAGCGTTGAGCGGACCGGCCAGCGGCCGGACAACCCCAGTCAAACGCCCGGCATGCCCGGGCGTTTTGCATTTCAAGGCACCAGAATCACTGGATCACGGCCAAGGCAACAGCCCCTTGGCAAAGAAAGCCCCCACCTCGGCACGCAGGGGATCGCCGCCCAGGCGCTCGTAATCCACGTGGTCGGCATCGGGAATCACACGCCAGATGCGGGGCTGGCCCGCAGCCTCGAACACGGCCCTGGCCACCTCCAGGGGCACGTGGTGATCACGGTCACCCACCACCACCATCACGGGCCTGGGGGCCAGGCTCGCGATCCGGGCCAGAGGATTGACCTGCTCCAACCGCACACCCGCCCGGGCAAAGTCGCGCAAGACCCAGCGTGCCTGCCAACCGCCACCCAGCATGTGCGAAAGCTCCTCCGACAAACCCGTCCAAACCGCCTTCAAGACGACGGCTCGCACCCGCTGATCACGCGCGGCCGCCAAGGCCACGGTAGAGGCCCCAATGGAGAAACCCTCCGCACCCAGCCGGCCAGGATCGACATCGGGGCGTTGCTGCAGAAAATCGAGGGCGCCGATCACATCCTCTTGCTCACGATCACCCCAGGTCTGCAGGTCACCGCCACTTTCGCCAGCGGCCCGGTTGTCGTACAGCAGCACACCAAACCCCAGCCTGGCCAGCGACTCAGCTTCGTCCAGCAGCCACAGGCGATTCTCGGCCGCGCCGTGCACCAACACCACCGCCGCGCGATTGCGCGAGGGCACATACCAGCCCTGCAGAGTGATGCCATCGGCACTGGGAAAAGCCACCGATTCGAGCCCCGGCAAGCGGCGCCGGGCATC
The DNA here is from genome assembly GCF_058791075.1 of Curvibacter sp. EU05-FHT14A10. Taxonomy (NCBI): domain Bacteria; kingdom Pseudomonadati; phylum Pseudomonadota; class Betaproteobacteria; order Burkholderiales; family Comamonadaceae; genus Curvibacter; species Curvibacter sp. EU05-FHT14A10. Next base: position 186,239 of record NZ_JBYTDE010000004.1, on the reverse strand, counting down.
GGCCTGCGCCTGTGCGCTGATGGGTCGACGCTCTGGATGCAGCAGATGCCGCATCAGCTCGTCGTGCCGCCAGACAAGCAGGGCCACCAACAGCAGCAGCCCCCCCAGCAAGGCCCACAACACCACACCCAAGGGGTGCCGGCTCAGCCACGCCGATGTGCTTGAGATCATGCAGAAACAGGAGGCCTGCTCAGAAATCGTCGGCAGAGCCGCGGGCCAGGCTTTCAAACCGGGTCTGCGACTTGTGGAAATACAGCTTCACCGTACCCGTCGGGCCGTTACGCTGCTTGCCGATGATGACCTCGGCCATGTTCTGGTCCTTGCTTTCCTTGTTGTAGTAGTCGTCACGGTAGATGAACATGATGATGTCCGCATCCTGCTCGATGGCGCCGGATTCACGCAAGTCACTCATCATGGGACGCTTGTCGGTGCGCTGCTCCACGCTTCGGTTCAGCTGCGAAAGCGCGATCACCGGGCACTGCAACTCCTTGGCCAGCATCTTCAGGCCGCGGGAGATTTCGCCCAGCTCGGTGGCACGGTTGTCGGCACTGGCCGCCGAGCCGGAGCCACTCATGAGCTGCAGGTAGTCGACCACGATCAAGCCCATCTTGCCGCACTGGCGCGCCAACCGGCGGGAGTTGGCCCGCAGCTCGCTGGGCGACAGGCCTGGCGTCTCGTCAATGTGCAGCGACACCGTGCGCAGACGCTCGATCGCCTCGGTCAGACGCGGCCACTCATCATCAGTGAGCTTGCCGGTGCGCAGGTTGCCCTGGTTGATGCGGCCAATGGAACCCACAATACGCACCGCCAGCTGAGCGGCCCCCATTTCCATGGAGAACACCGCCACCGGCAGACCTTCGTTCAAGGCCACGTGCTCGGCAATGTTGATGGCAAAAGCCGTTTTACCCATCGAGGGACGGGCCGCCAGCACCACCAGGTCACCGGCCTGCAGACCCGAGGTCATGCGATCCAGGTCATAGAAGCCCGTGGGCACACCGGTGATGTCATTGGTGTTGTCGGCCATCTCCTGGACGCGGTCCAGCAGGTCAACCACCAGTGAATCCATGGACTGGAAGCCCTGCTTGTTGCGCGAACCTTCTTCCGAAATCTTGAAGATTTTCTGCTCTGCTTCGTCCAGAATCTTGTCGACGGCGCGCCCCTGCGGATTGAACGCCACGGTGGCGATCTCATCACTGGCCGTGACCAGCTTGCGCAGGATCGAGCGCTCGCGAACGATCTCGCCATAACGGCGGATGTTGCTGGCACTGGGCACATACTGGGCCAGTGAATTCAGGTAACCAAGCCCCCCCACCTCTTCGGCTTTGCCCAGGTTCTGCAGGCTTTCATAGACCGTGATCACGTCGGCAGGCTTGCCTGAGTTGATCAGCGAACTGAGCACCCCGAATACGACACGGTGCTCATAGCGGTAGAAGTCACCTTCGCTCACCACGTCGGCCACACGATCCCAGGCACTGTTGTCCAACAGCAAGCCCCCGAGCACGCTGGACTCGGCCTCGATCGAATGCGGCGGCACGCGCAGCTTGGCCACCTCACGGTCCACCGTGCGCTCAATCGCGTGCTGCGCCGGCGCCGACTCAAGTGGCGGCGGCATCTCGATTCCGACAGGAAGATGGAAATCAGGCTCGAAATCAGAGTCGACAGGCGGAAAAATGGCAGACATGGGTTTCCTTGGCAGCCTTAAATCGTAAGCGTTTCAACGCCTTCCGTCAGCCCCAGGGCTGGGGATAAGCTGTGCATGATGAGGGGAAATCAAGGGGATAAACGCACTTCGACCCTGGCGACTTCCCCAAAAGAAAAGCCGCCCGAAGGCGGCTTGACAGAAGCAGTGGCTTCGGTGATCAGGCGGTTTCGCCGTACACGGAAACATTCACTTCAACGACCACATCAGTGTGCAGGGCAACGCTGATGGTGCTGTCGCCAACCACCTTCAGGGGGCCGTTGGGCAGACGGATCTGAGCCTTGACCACTTGGTAGCCTTGCTTGATCAGTTCTTCAGCGATGTCGTGGTTGGTGACGGAACCGAACAGACGGCCATCAACGCCAGCCTTCTGGGTGACCTTGACGGTCGTACCAGCCAGCTTTTCGCCTTGGGCTTGGGCTTCGGCCAGCTTGGCGGCTGCGGCCTTTTCCAGCTCAGCGCGCTTGGCTTCGAACTCAGCCTTGGCAGCTTCGGTAGCACGGCGAGCGCGGCCCGACGGGATCAGGAAGTTGCGGGCGTAGCCGTCCTTGACCTTGACGATTTCGCCGAGGTTACCCAGGTTCACAACCTTTTCGAGCAGGATGATTTGCATGGTTGTTCTCCTTAGATCTTGTGCTGGTCGCTGTAAGGCACCAGAGCCAGGAAGCGGGCGCGCTTGATGGCAGTGTTCAGCTGACGCTGATAGATGGCGCGCGTGCCGGTCAGGCGAGCGGGGATGATCTTGCCGTTTTCAGCGATGAAGTCACGCAGGGTGTCGACATCCTTGTAGTCGATTTCTTCGACGCCAGCGACGGTGAAGCGGCAGAAGCGCTTGCGCTTGAACAGCAGGGACTGGGTGTTGCGCTTCGGGCGCTTATCTTTGTTGAACTTCTTGAACGTGGCCATGTTGGCCTCCTGAAATTTAATCTTGCTGGAATTCCTGGATGTGAAAAACGACGGTCTTGACGTTGCGCGGTGTGGCCAGAAATCCGGAGAATTTCCAGACCGAGCCGAGGGCCTGCTTGGCAAGCCGTTCGGCGTTACTACCGAGCGCAACAGCCCTGATGGCCACCTGCACTTTGCGCTTCTGCCCAGCTTCTTCAACCTCCGACTCGGATTCGAGCCGCAGGTCAATGGCGGGCAGACCGGCAGGTGTGAATCGCATCGGCTTGGCCTCAACGATCACGGCGGTCAGAGCGACGTGGTTCACTTCCCCTTTGAATCAGTCAAACGAACTGGACGCAGGCCTTAGTTATTGGCAGCGGCGAATTCAGCTTGCTGGGCCTTGCGGGCCTCTTCACGCTCGACGGTCTTCATCATCGAAGACGGGCCGGTATCAGCCTTCTTCTTGACGACGGTCAGGTGACGCAGCACGGCATCGTTGAACTTGAACGCGTGTTCCAGTTCAGCCATCACAGCCTGATCGGCTTCGATGTTGACGCACAGATAGTGGGCCTTGGCCAGCTTGTTGATCAGGTACGCCAGTTGACGACGGCCCCAGTCTTCCACGCGGTGGATCTTGCCGCCGCCGGCGGTGATCATGCCCTTGTAGCGCTCCAGCATGGCCGGAACCTGTTCGCTCTGATCCGGGTGAATCAGCAAAACGATTTCATAATGACGCATTGAGTACTCCTTACGGGTGAAGCCGTCCGCTGCGTCTGTAGCAGTACGGCAAGGCAAAGCCCACGAGTATAGCGCCACTGATTCTCAAAACACAAGCGCCCATCGCTTTTTTGGCTGGGACGAATCCAGTGGACAATCCACGCCTTGAAAAGTTCAACAGCGGCCCCATCTGCCGCGACATCCTCTTTTCGTCAACTTATCGACCCGAATCCGAATGTCTGAAAACCAAGAACACCAGAATCAGGCCATGCCAGGCGGCCCGATGAGCCCCGAAGAGCAAGAAGCCGCCCAGGCTGCCAACGACGTCGAGGCACTGGCCCAGGCGCAGGCCGAGCTGGCAGCCCTCAAGGCCAAGAGCGCGGACCTCGCCGACCAGTTCCTGCGCGCCAAGGCCGAGGCCGAAAACGCCCGTCGCCGTGCCGAGGAAGAAATCGCCAAGGCCCGCAAGTTCGGCATCGAGAGCTTCGCCGAAAGCCTGCTGCCCGTGTGCGACAGCCTGGAAGCCGGCTTGGCCATCAAGGATGCCAAGCCCGAACAGATCCGCGAAGGCGCCGAAGCCACCTTGCGTCAACTGACCGCCGCACTCGAGCGCAACAAGGTGCTGGCCATTGCACCGGCAGCAGGCAGCAAATTCGATCCGCACCAGCACCAGGCCATCAGCATGGTGCCCGCCGACCAAGAAGCCAACACGGTGGTGAGCGTGCTGCAAAAAGGCTACCTGATTGCCGAGCGCGTGCTGCGCCCGGCCCTGGTGACAGTGGCCGCGCCCAAATAAATTTTCAGTTCTGGAAGCCGCCGGGGCTTGAAACCCCAAAAGTTATCCACAACTCATCAACAAGACGAACCAAACAACACACGCCGGCAAATCGCCCGGCGTGCAATCGAAATACAGGAGTAAATCATGGGAAAAATCATCGGTATTGACTTGGGCACCACCAACAGCTGCGTGTCCATCATGGAAGGCAACACCACCAAGGTGATCGAGAACTCGGAGGGTGCACGCACCACCCCGTCGATCGTGGCTTACCAGGAAGATGGCGAAGTGCTGGTGGGCGCCTCGGCCAAGCGCCAGGCCGTGACCAACCCCAAGAACACGCTGTATGCCATCAAGCGCCTGATTGGCCGCAAGTTCACCGAAAAAGAAGTGCAGAAGGACATCAACCTGATGCCCTACTCCATCGTGGCCGCCGACAACGGCGACGCCTGGGTGGAAGTGCGCGGCAAGCGCCTTTCGGCTCAGCAGGTGTCGGCAGACATTCTGCGCAAGATGAAAAAGACCGCCGAAGACTACCTTGGCGAAGAAGTCACCGAAGCCGTGATCACGGTGCCCGCCTACTTCAATGACGCCCAGCGCCAGGCCACCAAGGACGCTGGCCGCATCGCCGGCCTGGAAGTGAAGCGCATCATCAACGAGCCCACCGCCGCCGCGCTGGCATTCGGCCTGGACAAGACCGACAAGGGCGACCGCAAGATCGCCGTGTATGACCTCGGTGGCGGCACGTTTGACGTGTCCATCATCGAAATCGCCGACGTTGATGGCGAAAAGCAGTTCGAAGTGCTGTCCACCAACGGCGACACCTTCCTGGGTGGCGAAGACTTTGACCAACGCATCATCGACTACATCATCACCGAGTTCAAGAAGGAACAAGGCGTCGATCTGTCCAAGGACGTGCTGGCCCTGCAACGCCTGAAGGAAGCCGCCGAAAAGGCCAAGATCGAGCTGTCCTCCTCGGCCGCAACCGACCTGAACCTGCCCTACATCACTGCAGACGCATCGGGCCCCAAGCACCTGAACATCAAGCTGACCCGCGCCAAGCTGGAGCAACTGGTGGAAGAGCTGATCGAGCGCACCATCGCTCCGTGCCGCACCGCCATCAAGGATGCCGGCGTGACGGTGGGCGAGATCCACGACGTGATCCTGGTCGGCGGCATGACCCGCATGCCCAAGGTGCAGGAAAAGGTGAAAGAGTTCTTCGGCAAGGATCCGCGCAAGGACGTGAACCCCGACGAAGCCGTGGCCGTGGGTGCTGCCATTCAGGGCCAGGTGCTGTCGGGCGACCGCAAGGACGTGCTGCTGCTGGACGTGACCCCGCTGTCCCTGGGCATTGAGACCCTGGGCGGTGTCATGACCAAGATGATCAACAAGAACACCACCATCCCGACCAAGTTTGCGCAGACCTTCTCCACCGCCGACGACAACCAGCCGGCCGTGACCATCAAGGTGTTCCAGGGCGAACGCGAAATGGCCTCGGGCAACAAGCTGCTTGGCGAATTCAACCTCGAAGGCATCCCGCCCGCACCGCGCGGCCTGCCCCAGATCGAAGTGTCGTTCGACATTGATGCCAACGGCATCCTGCACGTGGGCGCCAAGGACAAGGGCACGGGCAAGGAAAACAAGATCACCATCAAGGCCAACTCGGGTCTGTCCGAAGAGGAAATCCAGAAGATGGTGAAGGATGCGGAGCTGAACGCCGCCGAAGACAAGAAGAAGCTCGAAATCGTGCAAGCCCGCAACCAGGGTGAAGCGACCGTGCACAGCGTGAAGAAGAGCCTGACCGACTACGGTGACAAGCTCGAAGCTGGCGAGAAGGAAAAGATCGAAGCCGCCATCAAGGACCTGGAAGAGGCCCTGAAGGGTGAAGACAAGGCGGCCATCGAAGAAAAGAGCAACGCGCTGATGACCGCCAGCCAGAAGCTGGGCGAGAAGATGTACGCCGACATGCAAGCCGAGCAAGCTGCCCAGCAGGCCGCCGCCGGCGGTGCAGCAGGTGCCGGCGCCGCTGGCACGGAATCTGCCTCCAAGCCCGCTGACGACAACGTGGTGGACGCTGAAGTCAAGGAAGTGAAGAAGGGCTGATCCCCGGCTACGGCCACTTCGCCCGCCGCGCCGGACCCAGGCCTGGGACCTGCGCGGCGTTTGTGTTGAATACGGCTCGGAAAACCAATGGCTAAACGAGACTATTACGAAGTCCTGGGTGTCGGCAAGACTGCCTCGGATGAAGAAATCAAGAAGGCTTATCGCAAGTTGGCGATGAAGCATCACCCTGACCGCAATCAGGGCGATGCGGCCAAGGCTGCCGAGGAGAAATTCAAGGAAGCCAAGGAAGCCTATGAAATGCTCAGCGACCCGCAAAAGCGGGCCGCCTATGACCAGCACGGCCACGCCGGCGTGGACCCGAACATGCGCGGCCCCGGTGGCGCCGAAGGCTTTGGCGGCTTTGCCGAGGCCTTTGGTGACATCTTTGGCGACATGTTCGGCCAGCAGCGTGGTGGCCGTGCGGGCGGGCGCCAGGTCTACCGCGGCAGCGACCTCAGCTATGCCATGGAGGTCACTCTCGAAGAGGCGGCCCGTGGCAAGGATGCGCAGATCCGCATCCCGAGCTGGGACACCTGCGACACCTGCCACGGCTCCGGCGCCAAGCCCGGCACCAGCGCCAAGACCTGCGGCACCTGCAACGGTCAGGGCAGCGTGCAGATGCGCCAGGGCTTCTTCAGCGTGCAACAGACCTGCCCCACCTGCCGCGGCAGCGGCAAGGTGATCCCCGAGCCCTGCACCGCGTGCCATGGCCAGGGCAAGATCAAGAAGCAGAAGACGCTGGAAGTGAAAATCCCGGCCGGCATCGACGATGGCATGCGCATCCGCAGCGTCGGCAATGGCGAGCCCGGCACCAATGGCGGGCCACCGGGCGACCTGTACATCGAAATCCGCCTCAAGAAGCACGACATCTTCGAGCGCGACGGAGATGACCTGCACTGCTCCGTTCCGGTCAGCTTCATCACCGCCGCCCTGGGTGGCGAGATCGAAGTGCCCACACTGCAAGGCAAGGCTGCCATTGACATCCCTGAAGGCACCCAGGCGGGCAAGCAGTTCCGTTTGCGTGGCAAGGGTATCAAGGGCGTGCGCTCCAGCTACCCTGGCGACCTGTACTGCCACATCGCGGTCGAAACGCCGGTCAAGCTCACCGAGTACCAGCGCAAGCTGCTGCGCGAACTGGAAGAATCGCTGAAGAAGGGGGGCGGCAAGCACTCCCCCAGCGGCGACAGCTGGACCGACCGACTGAAGAATTTCTTCAGCTGATCCCAGCCCCCAAAGCCCGAGCCCGCTTCAAAGCGGGCTTTTTTTCGCCTGAATCCGGGAGCACGGCCTGCCCCCAGGCGAACCCAGCTCCCACTCTCAACGACGGAAGCCATCGCCGATAGAGATGCCAAGGCCCTAGAATAGCCACGAAAATACTCATCACATCTCAATCCGAGATGAAAACACCCCATGAAAAGCTCCGAGCGCAACTTTGCCCGCCGAATCGACCTGACCTCGCTGCAGCTGTTTGTGGCTGTCTGCGAGCTGGGCAGCATTGGCAAGGCCGCAGAGCGTGAATTCATCGCCGCCTCGGCCGTCAGCAAGCGCCTGAGTGACCTGGAGGCGACCGTCGACACCCAATTGCTGTACCGACACAGCCGCGGTGTGCGCCTGACCCCGGCCGGCGAGAGCCTGCTGCACCACGCCCGAACCGTCTTGTATGGATTGGAAAAGATGCAGGGCGAATTGAGCGAATACGCCGACGGCGTGCGCGGCCATGTGCGCATCCACGCCAACATCTCGGCCATCGTTCAGTTTCTGCCCGAAGACCTGGGCGCCTTCACCCGTGAGCACGAGCAGATCAAGATCGACCTCGAAGAACACCTGAGCCCCGACGTCATGCAGGCCGTGACCGAGGGTGCTGCCGACCTGGGCATCTGCCATGTGCGCGATCAAGCCAGCACCGGTGCGCCATTGCAGACCCTGCCCTACCGGGAAGACCGCCTGGTGCTGGTGGTGCCACACCACCACCCCCTGGCACAACAGGACAGCGCCCACTTTGCCGACGTGCTTGACCACGACATCGTGGGCCTGCACGCCAACAGCAGCATCAGCCTGGCCATGCAGCAGGCTGCCGCACGCGCAGGACGGGCACTGAAGTTGCGCATCCAGGTCACGGGGCTGGATGCCATGTACCGAATGATCGACAACGGCCTGGGCGTGGGCGTGCTGCCTGACCGGGCCTTTGCCCTGATGCAAGGCGTTGGCCAACTGCAGGCCGTGGCACTCAAAGATGACTGGGCCCACCGCGAGCTGCGCATCGTGGCCCGCGACTTCCAGGCCCTGCCGATGACCGCACGCCTGCTGGCCGACCACCTGCGCGCCAGCAGTCCGCCGCCACGGCCTCATGCCGCCAGCATCGCGGACACCGCCCTGCCCGCCGAGCCCCTGCCCGCCTAAAATCACCCTCCTCACGAAAGACCAGAGACCACCATGGGACGCACCCTTTACGACAAGATCTGGGACGAGCACGTCGTCCACACCGAAGAAGACGGCACCGCCGTGCTTTACATCGACCGCCATCTGGTGCACGAAGTGACCAGCCCGCAAGCCTTCGAAGGCCTGCGCGAGGCCGGCCGCAAGGTCTGGCGCGTGAGCTCCATCGTGGCCACCGCCGACCACAACACCCCCACCACGGGCTGGGAACTGGGCTACGACGGCATCACCGACCCGATCAGCAAAGAGCAGATCACCACCCTGGACACCAACATCAAGGAATTCGGCGCTGCCGCCTTCTTCCCCTTCATGTCCAAGCGGCAGGGCATCGTGCACGTGATCGGCCCGGAAAACGGCGCCACCCTGCCCGGCATGACCGTGGTCTGCGGTGACTCGCACACTTCCACCCATGGCGCCTTTGGCGCACTCGCCCACGGCATCGGCACCAGCGAAGTCGAACACGTGATGGCCACCCAGACGCTGCTGGCCAAGAAGGCCAAAAACCTGCTGATCAAGGTCGATGGCACCGTGGCCAAGGGCGTCACGGCCAAGGACATCGTGCTGGCCATCATCGGCAGGATCGGCACGGCCGGCGGCACCGGCTACACGATCGAATTTGCCGGCTCGGCCATCCGGGCGCTGTCCATGGAAGGCCGCATGACGGTCTGCAACATGGCCATCGAAGCCGGTGCGCGCGCCGGCCTGGTGGCGGTCGACGACAAGACCATCGAATACGTCAAGGGCCGCCCGCTGGCGCCCGCGGGTGTCGAGCTGGAGCACGCCATCACCTACTGGAAGACCCTGCACTCCGACGCCGACGCCACGTTCGACGCCGTGGTCGAGCTGGATGCCGCCCAGATCGTGCCGCAGGTCACCTGGGGCACCTCGCCTGAAATGGTGCTGGGCGTGGACGCCCGCGTGCCGGATCCCGACAAGGAAAAGGACGCCAACAAGCGTGGCGCCATCGAACGCGCCCTGACCTACATGGCGCTGGAGCCCGGCAAGCCCATCAATGACATCTTTGTCGACAAGGTGTTCATCGGCTCCTGCACCAACAGCCGCATCGAAGACATGCGCGAAGCCGCTGCCGTGGTGAAAAAGCTCGGCCAGAAAGTGGCCAAGAACATCAAGGTGGCCATGGTCGTGCCAGGTTCTGGCCTGGTGAAGGAACAGGCCGAGCGCGAAGGCCTCGACCAAATCTTCAAGGCCGCTGGCTTTGAATGGCGCGAGCCCGGCTGCTCGATGTGCCTGGCCATGAACGCCGACCGCCTCGAACCCGGCGAGCGCTGCGCCTCCACCAGCAACCGCAACTTCGAAGGCCGTCAAGGCGCCGGTGGCCGTACCCACCTGGTGAGCCCGGCCATGGCCGCCGCCGCCGCCGTGCACGGTCATTTCGTCGACATCCGTCAATTCGCCTGACCCCGAAGGAGACCCTTGCCATGAACCGCATCACCACCTTCCTGACCCTGTCCGCCCTGGTCGCCCTGATGGGCTGCAACACCGTCAAGGGCCTGGGCGAAGACGTCCAGAAAGCCGGCTCGGCGATCGAAAACGCGGCCAAGAAATAAGCCACAAGGCCCTGACTCATCATGCAAAAATTCACCGTACACAAGGGCATCGTGGCCCCGATGGACCGCGAGAACGTCGACACCGACGCGATCATCCCCAAGCAGTTCCTGAAATCGATCCGCAAGACCGGCTTCGGCCCCAACCTGTTTGACGAATGGCGCTACCTGGACCACGGCGAACCCGGCCAGGACCCCGCCAGCCGCAAGCCCAACCCTGACTTCGTGCTGAACCAGCCCCGCTTTGCCGGCGCGTCCGTGCTGCTGGCGCGCAAGAATTTCGGCTGCGGCTCCTCACGCGAACACGCCCCCTGGGCTCTGGACCAGTTCGGCTTCCGCGCCATCATTGCGCCCAGCTTTGCCGACATCTTCTTCAACAACAGCTTCAAGAATGGCCTGCTGCCCATCGTGCTGCCCGAAAGCACCGTGGCCCAACTGTTCGACGAAGTGCTGGCTTTCCCGGGCTACCAACTCACCATTGATCTGGATCGCCAGGTCATCGTGCGCCCGCAAGGCGAAGAGATCCCCTTCGAGGTCAACGCCTTCCGCAAGTACTGCCTGCTCAACGGCCTGGACGACATCGGCCTGACCCTGCGTCATGCCGACAAGATCCGGCTGTACGAGGCCGAACGCCTGGCCCAGAAGCCCTGGCTGGCCCAGACCATGGTCGGCTGACCACCTCACGTCCACTTCAACCCAGGCCGCCCCATCGGGTCGGCCTCACCTGATCCATCCCATGAAAATCGCAATCCTGCCGGGTGACGGCATTGGCACCGAAATCGTCGCCGAGGCCGTCAAGGTCCTGAATGTTCTCGACCTGAAGTTCGAAACCGAGACCGCCCTGGTCGGCGGCGCCGCCTACGAAGCCCACGGCCATCCGCTGCCCGAATCGACCCTGAAGCTGGCCAAAGAAGCCGACGCCATCCTGTTTGGTGCTGTCGGTGACTGGAAATACGACAAGCTCGACCGCCCGCTGCGCCCTGAGCAGGCCATCCTGGGCCTGCGTAAGAACCTGGGCCTGTTCGCCAACTTCCGCCCTGCCATCTGCTATGAGCAGCTGGTTGGCGCCTCCAGCCTCAAGCCTGAACTGATCGCCGGCCTGGACATCCTGATCATTCGTGAACTGACGGGTGACATCTACTTCGGTCAACCCCGGGGCCGCCGCACCGCCGTGGATGGCCACTTCCCCGGCGCCGAAGAGGCCTTCGACACCATGCGCTACTCGCGCCCTGAGGTGGAACGCATTGCCCACGTCGCCTTCCAGGCAGCCCGCAAGCGCAGCAAGCGCGTGACCAGCGTGGACAAGGCCAACGTGCTCGAGACCTTCCAGTTCTGGAAGGACATCATGATCGAGGTGGGCCAGCAGTACCCCGACGTGGAACTGGACCACATGTACGTCGACAACGCCGCCATGCAACTGGTCAAGGCGCCGAAGAAATTCGACGTGGTGGTGACCGGCAACATGTTCGGCGACATCCTGTCCGACGAAGCCGCGATGTTGACCGGCTCCATCGGCATGCTGCCCTCGGCCAGCCTGAATTCGAGCAACCAGGGCCTGTATGAACCCAGCCACGGCAGCGCACCCGACATCGCGGGCAAGGGCATTGCCAATCCTTTGGCTACAATACTGTCCGCTGCCATGATGCTCCGCTTCTCCCTCAACCAAGCCGAAGCCGCCGACCGAATCGAGTCCGCGGTGCAATCGGTGCTGGCTGCTGGCCTCAGAACCGTTGACATCTACTCGGAAGGCACCACCAAGGTCAGCACCCGCGAGATGGGTGATGCCGTGGTGGCCGCCATTACCAAGACGACCATTAAAGGCTAAGCAGTAGCCCGGTTCGTCACGCCCTCCCCGGCCCGACGAGCCGGGGTGAAGAAGATTTCATTTTTCTGAAAGGGCAATGTGATGAAGGTAGGTAATCTTGTAGGTTTGGTGGGTTGGCGCGGCATGGTCGGCTCGGTGCTGATCGACCGCATGACGGCTGAAGGCGACTTCGGCCTGATCGAACCCGTTTTCTTCTCGACGTCGAATGCCGGTGGCAAGGCCCCCGCGCAAGCCAAGAACGAAACCGTTCTGCAAGACGCCTACGACATCGCTGCCCTCAAGCGCTGCGACATCATCATCACCGCGCAAGGCGGCGACTACACCACCGAAGTCTTCCCGAAGCTGCGCGCCGCCGGCTGGAATGGCCACTGGATTGACGCCGCGTCCACCCTGCGCATGAAGGATGATGCCGTCATCATCCTGGACCCGGTGAACCTGCCCGTGATCCAGAGCGCGCTCGCCAAGGGCGGCAACAACTGGGTGGGCGGCAACTGCACGGTCAGTTGCATGCTCATGGGCGTGGGCGCACTGTACAAGGCGGGCCTGGTGGAGTGGATGTCCACCCAGACCTACCAGGCCGCATCGGGCGGCGGTGCTCAGCACATGCGTGAACTGCTGACCCAGTTCGGCACCCTGAACGCCGAAGTGCGCAACCTGCTGGATGACCCCAAGAGCGCCATCCTGGAAATCGACCGCAAGGTCATCGCCAAGCAGCGCAGCCTGAGCGACACCGAAACCGCCAACTTCGGCGTGCCCCTGGGCGGCAGCCTGATCCCCTGGATCGACAAGGACCTGGGCAACGGCGTCAGCCGCGAAGAATGGAAGGGCATGGCCGAAACCAACAAGATCCTGGGCATCGGCGAAGGCTTCAGCGCCCCCGCCATCCCGGTCGACGGTTTCTGCGTGCGCGTGGGCGCCATGCGCTGCCACAGCCAGGCCTTGACCTTCAAGCTCAAGAAGGATGTGCCGGTGGCTGACATCGAAGCCATGATCGCCGCTGACAACCCCTGGGCCAAGGTGGTTCCCAACACCCGCGAAGCCACCATCAAGGACCTGACGCCCGTGGCCGTGACCGGCACCCTGACGATTCCCGTGGGCCGCGTGCGCAAGCTCGCCATGGGACCGGAGTACGTGGGCGCCTTCACCATCGGCGACCAGTTGCTGTGGGGGGCGGCGGAACCGTTGCGCCGCATGCTGCGCATCCTGCTGGACGCGTGATCATTTACAAAGGTAACTAAACGAAACCGTTCGGACGTTGTCAATTGGCAACGTCCAAACGGCTCGTTCAGCGGGCCTCAAAGCGTGCCGCAAGCTTCCAAGGCACGTCAGCTTGTCAGCATAAGGCCTTGATGCTATGGTGCTTTTTCACTATTTGAGTTCGGGACAAGTTACAAATGTTGAAAAAAGATTTGCCATGCAACCTGCTCCCGAGCACCAAGGCATGAAGAACCCCGCACGCAAGAATCGTTGGCAATGCACGGCCCTGGCAGCCCTGTTGGTCTGCTCGGCAGGACTGTGGGGGGTTGAAGCCCAGGCACTGACACTGGGCAAGCTGACGGTTCAGTCGGCCCTCGGCGAACCCTTGCGCGCCGACATCGAACTGCCCGACATCACCAGCACTGAATTCGAAAGCCTCAAGGCCACCCCAGCCAACTCGTCGGCCTTCAGAGCGGCCGGCTTTGAGTACAACCCCGCTATCTCGGGCATGAACATCGACGTGGTACGCCGGGCTGACGGGCGTGCTTTTCTGCAAATCAAGAGCGACCGCGTCATCAATGACCCCTTTCTGGATCTGATTCTGGAGGCCAATTGGGCATCGGGTCGCATCGTGCGCGACTACACCCTGCTGTTTGACCCCCCAGCAGCGCGCCAGGCCGCGCCCAGCCCGATCAATCCGGCACAGGCCTCAGTGGCCAGCCCATCTGCGAGCCCATCCATCCGGTCGGCACCGCCCGTGGTGCTGGCACCCCAACCCGCACCCGCCCCGGCGGCCCCCAGTCGGCCGGTCTCACCCGCGGTGGTGGCCAAGCAGGCGCCAGCCCCAGCAGCGGCCCCCAACGGAGACACCCTGACCGTGAAGCAGGGCGACACCGCGGGACGGATTGCCGCCAGCATCAAACAGCCTCAGGTCTCTCTCGATCAGATGCTGGTCGCCCTGATGCGAGCCAACCCCGAGGCCTTCCTGCGTGGCAACGTGAATCGCATCAAAGCCGGCGCTGTGCTGGCCTTGCCTGACAACGCCAGCGCCGCCTCGGTGCCAGCAGCCGAAGCCCGCCAGATCATCCAGGCGCAAAGCCGCGACTTCAATGATTTCCGTCGCAAGCTGGCAGATCAGGCCCCTCACGTGAAGGTGGCCGCAGCTGAGCGCAGTGCCAGCGGGCAGGTGCAGACCCAGGTCGAAGAAAAGAAGCCAGCCACCGCGGCCCCGGACAAACTCACCCTGTCCAAGGGTGCGCTGGAAGCGAAGAAGGCCGACGCCGCCGCAGAACAAAAGGTTGCCGAAGAAAAACAAGCCAAGGCGCAGGCCGAACGGACCGCCGAGCTGAACAAGAATCTGGCCGATCTGAACAAGGTAAGTGCCGCCGCACCAGCACCAGCACCAGCACCAGCACCAGCAGAAGCCCCATCGACCCCCGCAACACCGGCGGTCACTGCGCCATCAGCTCCTGCGCCCGCGCCCGCCGTGCCGCCCGAAGCGCCCAAGGCGCCCCCACCCGCCCCGCCCAAACCTGCGGCGCCCCCCGTCGTGCCGGCACCCCAAGAAGAGGCCGGCCTGCTCAGCTTCCTTGGTGACGATCCGCTGATCCCTGCCGCGGGCGGCGGCATCCTGGCCCTGCTGGCAGGCCTGGTCGCCTACCGATACGTGAAGCGTCGGCGAGCCAACCACGTGGACAGCTCCTTCCTGGAGAGCAAGCTGCAGCCCGATTCGTTCTTTGGCGCCAGCGGTGGTCAACGCATTGACACCAATGATTCGACCAATGGCTCGTCGTCCATGGCCTACTCGCCCAGCCAGCTCGACGCTGGCGACGTTGACCCCGTGGCCGAAGCCGATGTGTACCTGGCCTATGGCCGGGACCTGCAAGCCGAGGAAATTCTCAAGGAAGCCCTGAAAATCAACCCAAGCCGTGTGGCGATCCACGCCAAGCTGGTTGAAATCTATGCCAAGCGGCGCGATGTGGTGGCCGTCAACGCAATGGCACTGGAGGCCTTCAAGCTCACCCAGGGCAAAGCCCCCGAATGGGACCGCATCCGCGAGCTGGGCCATGAGCTGGACCCAACCAACCCGCTGTACACCGATGGCGGCTTGCCAGAAGCACCGCCCCCCAGAGAAGGGCCCGCGTCTGTGCCGTTCTCGGCACCTACGCAGCCGCTCGGCCCAGACCTCGATCTGGACCTCGATCTGGACCTGCCACTGGACGATGTGCCCTCGCAGCCCGCACCGGCCCCGCTGCCCTCGGATGACCCGTTTGGCGACCTGAATCTGGACCTGGAACCACCACCGGCTGCCGTTCTCGAACCTGAGGAAGCGCCACTGCCAACGTCCGATGACATCAGCATCGACCTGACCGAGGAACTCGACTTTCCCAGCAGCAATACCACCGAACCGGCGCGACTGACCCCGGTTGAGCCCGAGCTTGCGCCGGCTCCGAGTGACCCGGGCATGATTGAATTCGACCTCGATTCGCTGTCGATGGAACTTGAAAAGAGCCCGGAGCCCACCCAGGTCACTCCGCTGCCGGAGCCTCTGCCCGAGATTTCGGAGCCCGCCCCTCAGGTCGAGCCCACACTGGACTTCGAAGATGAGGATGACGAACTCGACATCCACCCCGAAGATCCCTTGGCCACCAAGCTGGCACTGGCCGAAGAGTTCAACGCCATTGGCGACGCCGATGGTGCTCGCGCCCTGGTCGAGGAAGTCATTTCCGAAGCCTCCGGCGCGCTGAAGACCAAAGCCGAGCGTTTGCTCGCCCAGTTGGCTTGAAGGCGCAACCCACCGAACCCAGGCCCCCCGTGCGCATGGCCCTGGGTTTGAGCTACCAGGGCCGTGCCTACGCGGGTTGGCAAAGCCAGCCCACGGTGCCCACCGTACAAGACGCACTGGAAAAAGCACTGGCTCGCTTCGTTGACGCCCCCATCGTCACGCTGTGCGCCGGTCGCACGGATGCGGGTGTGCACGGTCTGATGCAGGTGGTGCATTTCGACACGCATTCCGACCGCCCCGACTTCTCCTGGGTGCGTGGCACGAACACCTTCCTGCCTTCGGACATCGCCGTTCAGTGGGCCCGCCATGTGCCGCAAAGCTTCCACTCGCGGGCCTGTGCACTGCGGCGCCGCTATGTCTACGTGGTGCTGCAGTCGCCGGTGCGGCCCAGCCTGGAGGCCGGCGCCGTGGGCTGGGTGTTCCGCAAACTCGACCACGCCGCGATGGACAAGGCCGCGCAGTTGCTGGTGGGTGAGCATGACTTCAGTTCCTTCAGGGCATCTGCCTGCCAGGCGCTGACGCCCATCAAGACGCTGTACCACATCCACATCCACCGCCGACCTGCTCGCGCACTCGAAGATGGCAGCACCGACACCCGCCACAGTTTCGAGCCCTGTTACTGGCGTTTCGAGTTTGAAGGCAATGCCTTTCTGCACCACATGATCCGCAACATCATGGGTTGCCTGCTCATGATCGGCCAGGGTCTCAAGCCCCCGGAGTGGATGGCCCAGGTGCTGGCAGCCCGCTCACGGGATGCAGCGGCCCCCACCTTCTCGCCCGATGGCCTCTACTTCGCGGGACCCATCTATGGGCCGCAATGGGGCTTGCCCGAGCGCACTCCAGCCTATGATTGGCTGCCATGAAGACGATTGCCCTCCCCTCGCACCGCACCCGAATCAAGATCTGCGGCATCACCCGCGAAGAAGACCTGGATGCCGTGGTGGCCGCGGGTGCCGACGCGGTCGGTTTTGTGCTTTACCCCCCCAGCCCACGTTTCGTGAACCCCGCACGCGCGGCCGAACTGGCACGCAGACTGCCGCCTTTCGTGACGCCAGTGCTGCTGTTCGTCAATGCGAGCGCCACCGACGTGCAAACCGCCTGCGCCCAGATCCCAGGTGCTCTGTTGCAGTTCCATGGCGATGAAAGCCAGGCAGACTGCCTCGCTGCGGCGGGCCCCGCCGGTCGCACATGGGTCAAAGCGGCGCGAATTCCGCTCGGACCTGAAGCCCAGGCCTTCGACCTCGTAAAATACGCAGCAGATTACTCAGAAGCCAGTGCCATCCTGCTAGACGCCCATGTCGACGGCTACGGTGGCAGCGGCAAAACATTCAATTGGTCACTTCTTCCACCAAACGTCAGCTCTCACCTCGTTTTGTCTGGTGGACTCACGCCTGCAAACGTGACCGATGGCATTTTGCAAGTGCGCCCGCGTTGCCCCACGCTGGCCGTTGATGTGAGTTCGGGTGTCGAGGTGTCCAAGGGCATCAAGTCACCCGAGAAGATCTTCCAGTTCGTCGCCGCCGTGCGCGCCGCCGACGAACAACTTGCAAAGAGTTTTCAACATGTTCGAGTACCACCAACCTGATGCCTCCGGCCATTTCGGCCCCTATGGCGGCAGTTTTGCCAGTGAAACCCTCACCCATGCACTGACCGAGCTGCGCGAGGCCTACGCCAGATACCAGCACGACCCGGATTTCCAGGCCGAATTCCGCTATGAGCTGGCCCACTTTGTGGGTCGCCCTTCGCCGGTTTACCATGCCGCCCGCATGAGCCGCGAAATGGGTGGCGCTCAGATCTTTCTCAAGCGAGAAGACCTGAACCACACCGGGGCCCACAAGGTCAACAACACCATCGGCCAAGCCATGCTGGCCAAACGCATGGGCAAGCCCCGCGTGATTGCCGAAACCGGTGCCGGCCAGCACGGCGTGGCCACAGCCACCATCTGCGCCCGCTATGGACTGGAATGCGTGGTGTACATGGGCAGTGAAGACGTCAAGCGCCAAAGCCCCAACGTGTACCGCATGCACCTGCTGGGTGCCAAGGTGGTGCCGGTCGAGTCCGGCAGCAAGACCCTGAAAGACGCGCTCAATGAAGCCATGCGCGACTGGGTCACCAACGTCGAAAACACCTTCTACATCATCGGCACGGTGGCCGGCCCGGCGCCCTACCCGGCCATGGTGCGCGACTTCCAGAGCGTGATCGGCGAGGAATGCCTCACCCAGATGCCCCAGCTGTTCAGGCACCTGAACATGGCCTCGGAACAGCCCGACGCCGTGGTGGCCTGCGTGGGGGGCGGCAGCAATGCCATGGGCATCTTCTACCCCTACATCCCGCATGAAAAAACCCGGCTGATCGGGGTCGAGGCCGCGGGCGAAGGCCTGGACAGCGGCAAGCACTCGGCCTCACTGCAAAAAGGCAGCCCGGGCGTGCTGCACGGCAACCGGACCTACATCCTCCAGGACGACAACGGCCAGATCACCGAAACCCACAGCGTGAGTGCCGGTCTGGACTACCCCGGCGTGGGCCCCGAGCATGCCTACCTGAAGGACATCGGCCGGGCCGAGTACGTGGGCATCACCGACCGCGAGGCGCTTGACGCCTTCCATTACCTGTGCCGCACCGAGGGGATCATCCCGGCTCTGGAGTCCAGCCATGCCGTGGCCTATGCCATGAAACTGGCCAAGACCATGCGTTCCGACCAATCCATCCTGGTCAACCTGTCGGGCCGAGGCGACAAGGACATCGGCACCGTGGCCGACCTGAGCCAGGCCGAGTTCTTCTGCCGCCCCAGCTGCCGCGGCCAATCCGTCAAAGGCGCCGAACAAGTCATGCAGGTGGTGAAATGAGCCGAATCGAAGCAACCCTCCAGGCTCTGAAAGCCCAAGGTCGAAAGGCCCTCATCCCCTACGTGACGGCCGGGTTTCCGCAAGCCGACATCACCCCCGACCTGATGCACGCCATGGCAGCCGCCGGGGCCGACATCATCGAGCTGGGGGTTCCGTTCTCGGACCCGATGGCTGATGGCCCGGTGATCCAGCGTGCTGGCGAAAAGGCCCTGACCTTCGGCATCGGCACGGCCCAGGTGCTGGCCATGGTCAAAGCCTTCCGCGAACGCGACAACCGCACGCCCGTCGTGCTGATGGGCTATGCCAACCCGGTCGAGCGCTACGACCAGAAGCACGGCGACAATGCCTTCATCCGCGACGCTGCAGCCGCCGGTGTCGATGGCGTGCTGATCGTCGACTACCCGCCCGAAGAATGCCGCGACTTTGCCAGTCGCCTCAAAGAGGCCGGCCTGGACCTGATCTTCCTGCTGGCCCCTACCAGCACCGATGAACGCATCCAGCAAGTCGCCGAAGTGGCCACGGGCTATGTGTACTACGTGTCGCTCAAGGGCGTGACAGGCGCAGGCCACCTGGACACCGATGCGGTGGAGGCTGCGCTGCCCAAGATCCGCAAGCATGTCAAAATCCCGGTTGGCGTGGGCTTTGGCATCCGTGATGCCCAGACCGCTGTCGCGGTGTCCCGCGTTGCCGATGCCGTGGTCATCGGCAGCAAGATCATCCAGCTGATCGAAGACCTGCCTCGAGAAGAAGCCATTGCCCAGTGCAGCAGCTTCCTCGCCGGCGTCCGATCGGCACTGAACCAAAGCCAGGCCTGAACAAGCCCCTGGCATCAAGGAGAAACGCATGAGCTGGCTCGAAAAACTGCTACCGGCCAAAATCCAACAGACCAACCCCAGCGAGCGCCGCAGCGTGCCCGAAGGGCTGTGGATCAAGTGCCCCAGCTGTGAATCGGTGCTGTACAAGACCGATCTGGAACACAACCAGAACGTCTGCCCCACCTGCGGTCACCACCACCGCATCGGCGCCCGGGCCCGGCTCAATGCCTTCCTCGATGCCGAGGGCCGTTACGAGATCGGCCAGGAGGTGATCCCGGTCGACGCTCTCAAGTTCAAGGACAGCCGCAAGTACCCCGAGCGCCTGAAAGAAGCGCTTGAGAACACCGGCGAAACCGACGCCCTGGTGGTGATCGGCGGCTCGGTGCACAGCATCAACCTGGTCGCGGCCTGCTTTGAATTCGACTTCATGGGCGGCAGCATGGGCTCGGTGGTCGGCGAGCGCTTTGTGCGCGGTGTCGAGACCGCCATCGAGCAAAAAGTGCCCTTCCTGTGCTTCACAGCCACTGGTGGTGCGCGCATGCAAGAGGGCCTGCTGTCCCTGATGCAGATGGCCAAGACCAATGCGGCCCTGACCCGCCTGGCCAAGAAGGGCCTGCCCTACATCAGCGTGCTGACCGACCCGACCATGGGTGGCGTCAGCGCTGGCTTCGCCTTTGTGGGGGACATCGTGATTGCCGAACCCAAGGCCCTGATCGGCTTTGCCGGCCCTCGCGTGATCGAGTCCACCGTGCGGGTGACGCTGCCCGAGGGCTTCCAGCGGGCCGAGTTCCTGCAGTCCAAGGGGGCCGTCGACTTCATCTGCGACCGCCGGGAACTGCGCAAGACCGTGGCCAGCGCACTGGCCATGCTGCAGCGCCAGCCGGCCGACGCCGTGCTCTGAGCCCCTCCCCTCCCCCCTCAAAAGGCCTTTTCGAAGGCCTTTTGCTTTATCCGGCCCAGCCCATGGAATCATCCACCCCGCCCACGTCACCCATTGCCCCCACCTTCTGGCAGGCCCTGCGTTACTGGTTCCAGCTGGGCTGCATCAGCTTCGGCGGGCCAGCCGGGCAGATCGCGATGATGCACGAGGAGCTGGTGGAACGCCGGCGCTGGATTTCAGAGCAGCGCTTTCTGCACGCCCTCAATTACTGCATGCTGCTGCCCGGGCCGGAAGCCCAGCAACTGGCCACCTACATCGGCTGGCTGCTCCACCGGCGCTGGGGCGGTTTGGTGGCGGGGGGGCTGTTCGTGCTGCCCTCGCTGCTGCTGCTGATGGGCTTGTCGTGGTTGTACATGCGCTTTGGCAGCACGCCGGCCGTGGCCGCCGCCCTGTATGGCGTCAAACCTGCAGTGACCGCCATCGTGCTGGCGGCAGCCCACCGCATCGGGGGGCGCGCCCTCAAGAACACTTCACTGCGCCTGATCGCGCTGGCGGCCTTCGTGGCCATTTTTGCCCTGAACCTGCCGTTCCCGCTGATCGTCCTGGGCGCTGCCGGGATCGGGTACCTCGGTGGCCGCTGGGCACCGGCCGCCTTCAGCCTGGGGGGCGGCCACGCCAGCGCCCATCAAGCCCGGCACGCCCCCGCCCTGATCGATGATGACACCCCCACCCCGGCCCACGCGCGCTTCAGCTGGGGCGGCTTCGCACGGGTGCTGCTGGCAGGCCTCGGCTTGTGGGCCCTGGCACTTGGCGGCCTCGTGGCCCTGCAAGGCTGGGACGGCCCACTCACACAGATGGCCTGGTTCTTCACCAAGGCCGCCCTGCTGACCTTTGGCGGTGCCTATGCCGTGCTGCCCTACGTCTACCAGGGGGCGGTCGAGCACTTCCACTGGCTGAATGCCACCCAGATGATGGACGGCCTGGCCCTGGGTGAAAGCACACCGGGCCCCCTGATCATGGTGGTGTCCTTTGTGGGTTTTGTGGGCGGCTGGGGGCAATCGCTGTACGGGCCTGAGGCCCTGCTGGCGGCCGGCATGGCCGGTGCAGCCGTGGTGACCTTCTTCACCTTTCTGCCCTCCTTTGTGTTCATCTTCCTGGGAGGGCCTTTCATCGAATCCACCCATGGCAAGCTGCATTTCACGGCGCCGCTGACGGGCATCACGGCCGCCGTGGTGGGCGTGATCCTCAACCTGGCGCTGTTTTTTGCCTGGCACGTGCTGTGGCCCGCTGGCTGGCAGGGGCCGTTTGAATGGCCTGCCGCAGTGATTGGGCTGGCGGCGCTGGCCGCCCTGATCCGCTACAAAGTGGGCGTGATGACCGTGGTCGGGGCGGCCCTGATGGCCGGCCTGGCCTTGCAGTGGCTGCGCTGACTCAGAACCCGATCAGAAGCCCATCAACACCGACGCCTGCACATACCCCAGCACCAGGTTGCCAATGTGCAGCGCCACCAGCAAGGCCAGTGGCGCCAGATCCACCCCGCCGACCAACGGAATCACGCGCCGGAATGGGGTCAGCAAAGGGTCACACAGGCGCTGCAGCACATGGAACATGGGGTTGGGCGACTGCACCCAGGACAAGATGGCAAACACGATGACCAGCCCCGTCATGCCCGTGAGGGCCAGCTTGAGCATGCCGAACACCGCCAGCACCGGCAGACTGACCAAGCTGGCATGACCGCCCAGCAAAGCCCACAGCAGCAAAAATTGCAGCAACTCGATCAACCAGGCGCCCAGCAGGCTGGACACATCCCATCGCCCGATTGGCGGCACCACCCGGCGCAAAGGCAGCACCAACCAATCGGACAAGGCAAATACCATCCGCCCCACCGGATTGCCGAAGGGCACGCGTTGCAGTTGCATGTACCAGCGCAACAAACAGGCGCCGCCGAACAGGCCGGCCACCACATCCAACAAAAGTGAAGCGATTTGATAAAGCATGATCGGAGCAGAACCTTTGAAGACGTGCAATGCCGCACCCAGCGGATTATCAACGCAGCACAGCGGTGACCTGGCTGCAGCCCTGCAAGCCATGCGAACAAGCGCTGGATCCAGCGCTGCGAACACATCGAATCCGCTTCGATCTGTACCAAGGCACCGGCAAAAAACTAAAATACGCGGTTTGGTCCTTAGAGACCCCCATTTGACCCGTTCAACGAACGCATTCCATGTCTGAAAACCAACACACCGCGCACGCCACCCCCGCCCAGGACGACAACCAGCTGATCGCAGAACGCCGCGAAAAGCTCAAAGCCCTGCGCGAAGCCCAGGCCCGCGGTGAAGGTGTGGCCTTCCCGAACGACTTCAAGCCCGAACACCATGCCGATGCCCTGCATGCGGCCTACGGCCACTCCGAGGCCGAAGACCTGACCGCCCGCCCCGTGACCGTCAGCGTGGCAGGCCGCATGATGCTCAAGCGCGTCATGGGCAAGGCCAGCTTTGCCACGGTGCAGGACGCCACCGGCCGCATTCAGCTTTATGTGACCCGCGATGCCCTTGGCGAAGCGCATTACGGGGCCTTCAAGCACTGGGATCTGGGCGACATCGTGGGCGCCGTGGGCACCCTGTTCAAGACCAAGACTGGCGAACTGTCGATCCATGTGACCCAGTTGCGCCTGCTGACCAAGAGCCTGCGCCCGCTGCCCGACAAGTTCCATGGCATGAGCGACCAAGAGCAGAAGTACCGCCAGCGCTACGTGGACCTGATCACCGACGAGCATGCCCGCAAGCGCTTCGCGGCCCGCAGCAAGGCAGTGAGCGGACTCCGTGAATTCATGGTGCAGCACGGCTTTCTGGAAGTTGAAACCCCCATGCTGCACCCGATCCCGGGTGGCGCCAACGCCAAGCCCTTCGTGACGCACCACAACGCGCTCGATCAGGAGATGTACCTGCGCATCGCGCCCGAGCTTTACCTCAAACGCCTGATCGTAGGTGGGTTCGAGCGCGTCTTCGAGATCAACCGCAACTTCCGCAATGAAGGCATCTCGGTGCGCCACAACCCCGAGTTCACGATGATGGAGTTCTATGCGGCCTACTGGAACTACCAGGACCTGATGAGCTTCACTGAAGCCCTGATCCGCGACGCCGCCCAGAAGTCCGTTGGCACCCTGCAACTGACCTACCAGGGCAAGGCCGTGGACCTGGCCCAGCCCTTCGAACGCCTGACCATCCGTGAGGCCATCCTCAAGCACACCCCCGACGCCCAGGTGGACGACGCGGCCTGGTTGATCCAGAGCCTGAAGAAGATCGGCCTGTCGGAAGAAAAAAACAAGCTCAGCGGCCGCAGCGTGGCCAGCCTGCAGGTCCTGCTGTTCGAGGAAACCGTCGAAGAGAAGCTGTGGCAGCCGACCTTCATCATGGAACACCCGACCGAGATCTCGCCCCTGGCCCGTGCCAATGACCAGCGCCCCGAAGTGACAGAGCGCTTCGAGCTGTACATCACCGGCCGTGAGTTCGGCAATGGTTTCTCCGAGCTCAACGATGCCGAAGACCAGGCCGCACGCTTCCACGCCCAGGTGGCCGCCAAAGACGGTGGCGATGACGAAGCCATGTTCTTCGACCACGACTTTGTGCGAGCCCTCGAATACGGCCTGCCCCCTACCGGCGGCTGCGGCATCGGCATCGACCGTTTCATGATGCTGCTCACCGACAGCCCCAGCATCCGCGACGTGATCCTGTTCCCGGCACTGCGCCGCGAGGCGTGACAGTGGGGGGAGGGAAAGCCCTCCCCTGGTAGGTCAAGACGGTCAAACCAGGGAGAAATGCCGGATTCGACAGTTCAAGTGACCCCAAAGCCCCTTAGCATGGGGCCCTAGATCGAATGCCTGAAGTGAGACCCAACATGCCTCTTTCTTACGGAAGCCCCTTCACGGTTCTGGTGGTCGACGATCAGGAGGCCATTCGCTTGGCGCTGGCGCTGGAGCTCAGACAAGTGGGCGTACAAACCGTGTGGCAGGCCGGCTCTGCCGAGGAAGCACTGGAAGTATTTGCCACCAAGCGCCCTGATCTGGTGCTGCTCGACATCCGCATGCCCGGCCATGATGGTTACTGGACCGCCCAGAAGATCCGCGACAGCGAGCCGGGCAACTGGACACCCATCATCTTTCTATCGGGCATGGACCGCGACGAGGACCTTTGGCGAGGCATCGAGGCGGGCGGCGATGACTACCTGATCAAGCCGGTGACCTCCACCGTGCTGGCTGCCAAGCTGCGGGCCATGCAACGCCTGCTGGGGATGCAGCGCCGCCTGGTGGCAGTGACAGAAGAGCTGAACCTCGCCAATCAGAAGCTCAACGAACTGGTCGAGCGCGATCCGCTCACCGGCCTGGTGAACCGCCGCGGCCTGGACAGGCTGCTTTACGCCGAGATCCGGCAGGCCCGACGCGACAGCAAACCCCTGACCTTGATGCTGTGCGACATTGACCACTTCAAGCTCTACAACGACCGCCTGGGGCATGTCGAGGGCGACCAGTGCCTGCAGAAGATCTCAGGCATGCTCAGCACGATCTGCAAGCGGCCCTCAGATGTGGCGGCTCGCTACGGTGGCGAAGAATTCGCCCTGATCCTGCCCGACACCCCTAAATCGGGAGCCATGACCTTTGCCCGGGCCTGCGCCAAGATGCTGCGGGGCCTGAAGCTGGCGCACCCCGACTCACCCACCGAACCCTGGGTGACGATATCGGGCGGTATCACCACCTGCCTGCCCGACGAGTCCACCAGCCCGGAAGGCATGCTGATGCGGGCAGACGAGGCACTTTATGCGGCCAAGGCCCAGGGCCGCAACCGCTTCTTCAGCTTCGAGTTCCAGATGGACACGGTGGAGCACCTGCAAAGCTGAGCGGGCCCCGCACAGCCTCAGGGCAGCAGACGTGCGGCCCTGACAGCGCGCCCTTCAGGGCAGCAATGCCAGCGCGTTCAGATAGGCCGGCTGCAGCATCAGCTCATCCCAGGCCTGCGGCAGGGTCTCGGGCAGCAAGGCCAGTCGGCGCGACTCACTGTCCTGGCTGGGGTGCCAGAGGCCAGCAGCCCGCGCCGCAGTCAGGCCGTCCAGCAAACCGTCGACCGCACTGCCATCGCCCAGGCTTTGGTTGCACAACAACACCAGATCGCAGCCCGCGTTCAGGGCGGCCGCACCGGCCTCGGTGTAGCTCACCTCCCGGCCATCCAACAGCCGGGCACCAGCCATGCTGAGGTCGTCGCTGAAGATCGCCCCATCAAAGCCCAGTTGACGGCGCAGGATCTCCTGTAGCCAGCGGCTGGAAAAGCCCGCCGGGCGGCGATCCACCTTGGGGTAGATCACATGGGCCGGCATGACGCTGGTGAGCGTGCTCGACAACCAGGGGTAAGGTGCAGCATCGTCGGCCAGGATGGCCTTGAGGCTGCGCTTGTCCACCGGGATCTCGGTGTGTGAATCCGCCTTGACGAAGCCATGGCCGGGGAAGTGCTTGCCGCAATTGGCCATGCCCGCCTGCAGCAGGCCGTGCATCAGGCTCTTGGCCAGCAGGG
This sequence comes from Curvibacter sp. EU05-FHT14A10, assembly GCF_058791075.1. Lineage (NCBI taxonomy): Bacteria > Pseudomonadati > Pseudomonadota > Betaproteobacteria > Burkholderiales > Comamonadaceae > Curvibacter > Curvibacter sp. EU05-FHT14A10. Next base: position 160,150 of record NZ_JBYTDE010000004.1, on the reverse strand, counting down.
CCACCACACGCGGATCACGATGGAAAGCCCGGTCACCGATCACGCCACTCTCGCCCCAATCCAGGTCCAGCACCGGGGTGAAGCTGAAATCGACGCCACAGGCCCGCAACTCGCTGCCCAGCACATAGCCCACCGCGGTGGCAGCGTTGGTGGCGGCCAGCGCACCGCTGCCCGGACCACCCTTGCCGTCCTTCATCCACAGATCACCCAAGGCGCGCATGGGCGGCAAGTGGGTGAAACCATCCGAGCGGAAACGCTGCACACGCCCCCCTTCGTGATCCACGCAGATCAGCAAGTCGTCGCGCACCGCCTTGATGGCACTGGTGAGCGCCAGCAACTGAGACCGGTTTTGCCAGTTGCGTGAAAACAGGATCACGCCGCCGGTCAACGGGTGGGCCAGGCGGCGGCGGTCCGCGGCGCTGAGTTCGGTGCCGGCGACGTCGAGAATCAGAGGGGCATGGTCGGACATGGTGCGGGGTCTTCCAACGGGAAACAGAAAAAGAAATCGGGTTCAGGCCGCAGTGGCGGCGCCAGGTGCGGTGTGCTCCACCACCACAAAGCTGGCGGCGTAATCGGTCTCATCGGTCACGGTGACATGGGCACACAGCCCGCGGGCTTCAAACCAGGTCTTGAGTTCGCCGTGCAGCACGATCACCGGCTGCCCACTGGGCAGCTTGGCAATCTCGCAGGAACGCCAGGTCATGGGCATGCGCATGCCCATGCCCACGGCCTTGCTGAAGGCCTCCTTGGCCGAGAAACGGGTGGCCAGGTAGCGAACACCACGCTCAGGCCAGCGTTCAGTGCGTTCACGCCAGGTTTGCAGCTCGGCGGGCGCCAGCACACGCTCGGCAAAGCGATCGCCATGCTGGGCCAGGCTGGCCTGGATGCGACGGACGTCGCAAATGTCGGTACCGATGCCGTAGATCATGACAAGACCCGCGACTCAGGCTGGCTGGGCCGCCACGATGCAGCGCAGGTAATCACGCACCGTGGCCTCGTAGCCCAGCTCCAGGGCATCGGCGATCAAGGCGTGTCCGATCGAGACCTCCAACACGCCAGGCACGCCCCGCAGAAAGGCACTGAGGTTGTCTCGGGACAGATCGTGGCCGGCATTGAGCCCCAGGCCAACCGCCAGTGCAGCCTTCGCCGTGTCGGCAAACTGCGCCAGCACGCGGGCTTCATCAGGGGTGCCATGGGCACGCGCCCAGGTCTCGGTGTAGAGCTCGACACGGTCCGCGCCAAGGGCGCGTGCGGCCGCCATGGCTTCCGGAATCGGGTCCATGAACAAGCTGACCCGAACGCCGAGGGCGTGGGCTTCGTCAATCAGCGGTTTGAGGCGGCCGGCATCCTGAGGAAAGCTCCAGCCATGGTCGCTGGTGAACTGACCTTCGGTATCGGGCACAAACGTGGCCTGGTGCGGCCGGAACTGGCGCACAGAGTCCATCAGGTTGTGGAAGGGATTGCCTTCGATGTTGAACTCTGCCGCCGGCCACTGCTTGAGCAAGGCCGCCAAGTCGCCCACATCATCCGCGCGGATGTGGCGCTCATCAGGACGGGGGTGCACGGTGATGCCGGCTGCACCGGCCTGCAAACAAAGCGTTGCCGCCCGGGTGACGCTGGGGATGCCCAGGTGTCGGGTGTTGCGCACCAGTGCCACCTTGTTGAGGTTGACCGACAGGGCGGTGAGCGGATGCAGGGAGGAGGTCGCAGCGTTCATAGGTTTTGCAGGTCGATCATGAGTTGCCGGGTGCGCAAGGTGCGCGAACCGCAATGGTAGTGGAGCAAGGCCCGCAGTTGGTGCTTGAGCTCGGCCGTGCCATCTGCGCTGGCGCGCAAGGTGGCCGCCAGTGGCGCGGGCTCATCGAGGGCCCGCTGCAGTCCGATCCACCAGGCACCGGGCAGACCGCCACGCTCCTGAGGTCCGGCTTCGCGCAGCCCCCCCTCGGCCACCAGCACGTAAAGCCTTTGGGCGCTCAAGGGGGCCAGCGTAGCGGTTTGCTGGTCCAGCGCAGGCAGCAGGCCCAGGTCGCGCAGCAGCACCAGCTCAAACGCCCGCAGCACGGGCTGCAAGGCATCGCCATGTTCACTGGCCAGCACACGCACCACCGCGGCATAGGCATCGAACAGGCCCGGATGCGGGTCGTCACGCGCCAGCAGACGCATCAACAGCTCGTTGAGGTAGTAGCCTGACAACAAGGCATCGCCGGTGGGCATGATGTGCCCGCCCACCCAATCAGCCGCTTTGAGGGTGTGGATTTCGGCCTGCGGATCCGGTGTCAGGCTGTAGCCCAGGCGCAGTGGCTGCAGCGGCAACAGCACGGGCCGGAAATTGGAGGTGGGCTTCTTGGCACCCTTGGCCACCAAGGCCTGGCGGCCGTGGTGCCGGGTCATGACCTCAAGGATCAGGCTGGACTCACTCCAGTCGTAGCGGTGCAGAACGAAGGCGGGTTCGTCCGCAATGCGCTTCGGGGGCGCCACGGCGAGGTCGCTTACTCGTAGCCGAAGCTGCGCACACGGGCTTCATCGTCAGCCCAACCCGAACGGACCTTGACCCACAACTCCAGGAACACCTTGGCATCCATGAGCTTCTCAAGCTCCTGACGGGCTTCGGTACCAATGCGCTTGAGGCGCTCGCCCTTGTCACCGATCACCATGGCCTTGTGGCCGTCGCGCTCGACCACGATGGTGGCCGAGATGCGCAGCATGCGGTTATGGGTCTTGCTTTTTTCTTCGTCGAACTTGTCGATGACCACGGTGGAGGTGTAAGGCAACTCGTCACCGGTGAAGCGGAACAGCTTTTCACGCACCGTTTCGGAGGCCAGGAACTTCTCGCTGCGGTCGGTCAGCTCATCGGCGCCATAGAACCAGGCCTGTTCGGGCAGGTATTTCTCACAGATGCCAAACAAGCGTTCGATGTCGCCCTTGTTCTTGGCCGACATGGGCACAAACTCATTGAAGGGGTGGCGCTCCTGCATGCCCTTGAGCCAAGGGGCCAGTTCGGCGCGGCGGTTCACGGTGTCGAGCTTGTTGGCCACCAACAGGGCCGGGATGCCCGGCTTGAGCAAGGACAGCACTTTGGCGTCGGCCAACGTGAAATTACCCGCCTCAACCACGAACAGCACCAAGTCCACATCACCGATGGCACCCATCACGGTCTTGTTGAGCGATTTGTTGAGCGCCGTGCTGTGACGCGTCTGGAAGCCGGGGGTGTCCACAAACACGTATTGGGTCTGACCCAGGGTGCGGATGCCGGTGATGCGGTGACGCGTGGTCTGAGCCTTGCGCGAGGTGATGCTGATCTTCTGCCCGATCAAGGCGTTGAGCAGTGTGGACTTGCCGACGTTGGGCTTGCCCACGATGGCGATCACACCGCAGCGCTGACCTTCGATCGGGGCGGCGCCAGCCACCACATCAGCAGCGGTCACTGGGGCTGCGCCTGGCTTGGCCGCGGCCAGCATGGCTTCGAGGTCGGCATTCGTGCCGGCTACAGGCTTTGTAGCGTCGTTCATTTGTATTTCGCTTTCAGGGTGAGCAGCATCGCTGCTGCGGCGGCCTGCTCGCCGGCACGCCGGGAGCCGCCGATGCCTCGCTCGGTCAGGCCCAGTTCGGGAATTTCACACTCGACATCAAAGGTCTGGCGATGCGCCACCCCGGTGGTGAGCACCACGCGGTAGGACGGCACTTTCATTTTGCGAGCCTGCAACCACTCCTGCAAGCCCGTCTTGGCGTCCTTGCCCATGGCTTGCATCTGAGGGTTGATCTCCACGGCCTGGTAAAGCCGATGCACCAAGGCCTCAGCCGAGCCATAACCAGCGTCGAGGAACACCGCGCCGATCAGGGCCTCTACGGCATCGGCCAGGATGGAGGGGCGCTTCTGTCCTCCAGAGCGCGACTCCCCCTCACCCAGGCGAAGCACGCCGGGCAGATCAAGGTCCAGCGCCAGTTGGTGCAGGGTGTCTTGCTTGACCAGATTGGCCCGGGTGCGGGACAGATCGCCCTCGGTCAAGGTGCCCAGGCGCCGGTACAGCAGGCTGGACACCGCCAGGTTGAGCACGGAGTCGCCCAGGAATTCAAGACGCTCGTTGTGGTCAGCGGAAAAACTGCGGTGGGTCACCGCCCGCTGAAACAGCTTCGGGTCCGCAAATGTGTGTTGCAGCTTCTGCTGCAGGGTTTGAAGTCGAGGGTCCACCTAGTTGGTCTGCGCGCTGTATTTCATGACCAGATAAGCTGGCCCGATGAGATGAATTTCACGGACATAGGCGAAGGAGACAATGATTTTGTCGCCGTTCTTCCGAATGTCGAGGTCTTTGCCCGTGATCGATGTGATGTCGTCGATGGCCGCAGAGCGATCAAACGCCTGCTGGATTTCTGCCACCGTGTCGCCCGACTTGGCCCGGTCAATGGCCCGCTTGGCCGCGACATATTCAATGCCCGTGGGAACCACTTGAGCGCCCACGACCAGAACAGACACGATCAGCGCTGCCATCAGAACCAAGGTGATGAACGACATGCCGCGCTGTGACGAGCGGCCAATTGACATGCGTCTTTTCATATTTAAACCCCTCCTGTGCCCCGGAAACGGTGCATGCACACCTGCGCCCGACTCAATGGAATGGCCCGATGCGCTTCAGATTGCCGAAGTTCATCCAGACAAACACGGCCTTGCCGACGATGTTGGCATCAGGCACAAAGCCCCAATACCGTGAGTCGAGCGAATTATCGCGATTGTCGCCCATCATGAAGTAATGGCCTTCAGGCACCTTGCAGGTCACACCTTCAACGGTGTAGTGGCAGTTGGCCTTGAACGGAAAGTCTTCCACGCCTGGCACAAAGGCAGGACGGTCCGGGTCGTTGAGCAGACGGTGAGGCCGGTCACCCAAGGCTTCCTCGAACTGCTTGAAGTAGCGCACGGCATCTTCGTCGAAGAAATCAGGGACGGCTGTCGTCTCAAGGGGCTTGCCGTTGATGGTCAGGCGCTTGTTGAGGTAGGCCACTTCATCGCCGGGCACGCCGACAACACGCTTGATGTAGTCCAGGCTCGGCTTGGGAGGGTAGCGGAACACCATCACATCGCCCCGCTGCGGTGGGGTGCCATCGGTGATTTTTTTGTTGATCACCGGCAAGCGGACGCCGTAGGTGAACTTGTTCACCAGGATCAGGTCACCCACCAGCAAAGTCGGAATCATCGAGCCCGACGGGATCTTGAACGGCTCAAACAGAAAAGACCGCAAAACGAAGACCGCCGCGATCACCGGGAACAGGCCGGCGGTCCAATCGAGCCACCAGGGTTGCATCAGCAAGCGGCTCTTGGTGTCTTCGACATCGCCATCGACCTGCTTGATGCCCATGCGGGTGAGTTCCTCGCGGCGCTGGATTTGAGCCGCTTCCACAGCCACCACAGCCTGGCGCCGGCGTGGCAGAAAGTACAGGCGCTCCGCCAACCAGTACGCACCGGTGACCAGCGTGGCCAGGAACAGCAGCAGCGCAAAGTTGCCTTCGATGCCACCGATGTTCAGGTACCAGGCCCCGATGTAGGCCGCAAAGCCGGCCAGGATGATGGCCGTGACCGTTGACATGGCATTCATCATCAATCCTCCACCTGCAGAATGGCCAGGAACGCCTCTTGTGGCACCTCGACCGAACCGATCTGTTTCATGCGCTTTTTACCCGCCTTTTGTTTCTCGAGAAGTTTGCGTTTGCGGCTGACGTCACCGCCGTAGCACTTGGCCAGCACGTTCTTGCGCAGGGCCTTGATGGATTCGCGGGCAATGATGTTGGCACCAATGGCGGCCTGGATGGCCACGTCGAACATCTGCCGGCTGATGATTTCACGCATTTTGGCTGCGACCGCCCGGCCTCGATATTGGGACTGGCTGCGGTGCACGATGATGGACAAGGCGTCGACCTTTTCGCCATTGAGCAAGATGTCCACCTTGACCACGTCAGAGGCCCGGTACTCTTTGAACTCATAGTCCATCGAAGCGTAGCCGCGACTGACCGACTTGAGCTTGTCGAAGAAGTCGAGCACGATTTCGCCGAGCGGCAGTTCGTAGGTCAACATCACCTGGCGACCGTGGTAGGCCATGTTCATCTGCACGCCACGCTTCTGATTGGCCAGCGTCATCACGGCACCGACATAGTCTTGTGGCATGTACAGGTGCACCGTCACGATGGGCTCGCGGATCTCCTGAATGCGAGCTTGGTCAGGCATCTTGGCAGGGTTCTCCACCATGATGACCTCGCCATCGCCCTTCACCACCTCGTAGACCACGCTGGGCGCGGTGGTGATCAGATCCTGATCGAACTCGCGTTCCAGACGCTCCTGCACGATCTCCATGTGCAACAGGCCCAGAAAGCCGCAACGGAAACCAAAACCCAGCGCCTGTGACACCTCGGGCTCAAATTGCAATGAGGCGTCGTTGAGCTTGAGCTTCTCCAGACTGTCGCGCAGAGAGTCGTACTGGTTGGCCTCGGTCGGGTACAGACCTGCAAACACCTGCGGCTGGATTTCCTTGAAACCTGGCAGCGCTTCGGAGGCCGGGCCAAGGTTGTTGGGCAATTTCTTTTCGAGCGTGATGGTGTCGCCGACCTTGGCAGCCTGCAACTCCTTGATGCCGGCGATGATGTACCCCACCTCACCGGCCTCAAGCGACTCGCGCGGCAGGTTGGCGGGCGTGAACACCCCCAGGTTGTCGGCGTTGTAAACCGTGCCCGTGGCCATCATCTTGAAGCGCTCGCCGCGCCCCAGACGACCATCGACCACACGCACCAGCATCACCACGCCGACGTAACTGTCAAACCAGCTGTCGACGATCATGGCCCGCAGGGGCGCGTTCGGGTTGCCCTTGGGGGCCGGGATCTTGGCGACGATGGCTTCAAGAATCTCGTCAATGCCCATGCCTGTCTTGGCCGAGCAGGGAATGGCATCGGTGGCATCAATGCCAATCACATCCTCGACTTCAGCCTTGGCGTTCTCGGGATCAGCCTGTGGCAAATCCATCTTGTTGAGCACGGGCAGCACCTCGACACCCAGGTCGAGCGCGGTGTAGCAATTGGCCACGGTCTGGGCCTCGACACCCTGCGAGGCATCAACCACCAGCAGCGCGCCTTCACAGGCTGACAAGGACCGACTCACCTCATAAGAAAAGTCCACGTGGCCCGGGGTATCGATCAAATTCAGGTTGTAGATCTGCCCGTCCTTGGCCTTGTATTGCAGCGCCGCGGTCTGTGCCTTGATGGTTATCCCACGCTCTTTTTCGATATCCATCGAATCGAGCACCTGCGCCTCCATCTCACGCTCTTCAAGCCCTCCGCAGCGCTGAATCAAGCGGTCGGCCAGCGTTGATTTGCCATGGTCGATGTGGGCGATGATCGAAAAATTTCTGATGTGATTCATCAACGAGAACGCTTAAGTAATTGAATTGTCTGGGAGAGACGCAAGAAAAAAGGGCGCGTCTTGTGGCGACGCGCCCTGAACCAACAATCTATGGCAACTGCGATAGTTGGAGCTTCATTGTAGGCAAAAAGCCTGGGACGTACAGCCCGAGCAAGACCAAGACCCTGTCGTTGCAACGTTGCAACAGGAAACTTATCAACAGCTTATCCACAAATTTCTTCAGAACGTTCTGAGTCACATGTGGGCGATCTGTGGATCACTCTCCTTGGAGGGCCTGGCTTCCCGTATCGTGGTTTTCAGTCTTCTCGATATGCCTTGGCGCATCGGTCAACAGCGCGATTCTACCTAAACGGCGCATTAGGACTTGAATAGGTAAGTACCCGCAAACTTTTTATCCCCAAGCCCACCGCTGTTTGAAAAAAGCGCCGAGCCCATGAAAAACAGGGCCTGAGACCGAACAAACCCGAGCGGTCAGCAGGGTTGAAACAAGCCCGGCGTCCCGCTCAGCGTGCGGGTCGCAACGTCGCCAGCTGCGTCCACTCGCCACGACGGAACAGCATGCTGATGACTTTGTTGCGGTCAGCCTTGGCCAAGGCCTGCTCAAAATCCTTCACGGAAAGTGTTTCACTGTTGGCCACAGAGAGAATCACATCGCCCTCGCGCAAACCAGCCCGGGCGGCAACATCAGTCGCCGCGTCAACACGGACGCCGCCTTTGAGCTTGAGCTCTTTCTTCTGGGCAGCCGTCAGCTCGGTGACCACCAGCCCCAAGGACTGAGCCGCCGACGAGCTGCGCGGCTTGTCGTCACGTTCGGTTTTGCGTGCGGCCACCGAATCAGGCTCGATCTCAGCGACGGTGATCGCCAGATCGCGATTGCCCCCTCGCCGGAAGACCGTCAATGTACTGCGCGAGCCAGGCTTGGTGTTACCCACCAGACGTGGCAGATCGGCACTTTTCTCAATCGGCTTGCCGTCAAAACGCAGAATCACATCACCCGGCTCCACGCCCGCCTTGTCTGCCGGTGATCCAGACTCGACCCCCCTGACCAGGGCGCCCTGCGCCTTGCTCAGGCCCACAGAGTCGGCAACCTCTTTGGTCACCTGATCGATCTGCACGCCGATCCGGCCCCGGGAGACCCGGCCACTGACACGCAACTGGTCACTGACCCGGATGGCTTCGTCGATCGGAATCGCAAAGGAGATGCCCATGAAACCACCCGATCGGGAGTAGATCTGGCTGTTGATGCCAATGACCTCACCGCGCATATTGATCAGGGGGCCGCCCGAGTTACCCGGGTTGATCGCGACGTCCGTTTGAATGAAAGGCAGGTAATCACCTGTTTCACGCTGCTTGGCACTCACGATGCCGGCCGTGACCGTGTTCTCCAGGCCAAAGGGAGAGCCGATGGCCATCACCCATTCGCCGACTCTCAGACGGGACACCTCACCCAGCTTCACAGCCGGCAGGCCTGCGGCTTCAATCTTGACGACAGCGACATCGGTGCGTTTGTCCGAGCCAACAATGCGGGCCTTGAATTCGCGTTTGTCAGTCAAAGTGACCAGCACCTCATCCGCATCCTCGACCACATGAGCATTCGTCATGATGAAGCCGTCCGGCGTCAAGATGAAACCCGAGCCCACACCACGAGGCTGGGCCTCTTCTTCGGGCTGGGGGCGCTGAGGCTGCTTGGGGCCTTGTCGAGGTACCTGGGGCACCGGCAAGCCGAAACGCCGGAAAAACTCCAGCATGTCTTCGTCCATACCCGTGCCGGCGCCAGGCCGGCTTGAGACCTTCTCAAGCGTTCGGATATTGACCACCGATGGCCCCACCTGGTCCACGAGGTCCGTGAAGTCAGGCAAGGTTCGCTGCGTCGGGGCACTTTGGGCTTGGGCAGCGTGGGCCGGGAACAGAGACAGTGCGGAAGCACTGCCCACCGCAGCCAACAGCACCCAGGCATTCAGTTTTTTTTTCCAAGGGACGATCGGCATCATGGTCCTTTCAAGAATCGATTCATGCACCAGGTCCGAAACAGCTCAGGCCCGTCGCCGGATCAGCAACGAGCCGATGGACTCTGGGGAGGGATTTATTTGAGCCGCTCAAGGTTCTGAGCAAACAACTTCAAGGTCTGTGCGGGAACCTCGCCAACAAGGGTTACCCACCAATCGCCGAGCACACGCTTGCCCAGGGTTTGTGTGGCGCCCATGGAGAGCTGCACCTCATCGGCGGCGCGAGGCTGACGATCGTAGGGCTCAATGAACAGCGAAACGGTGGCCAGGCCATCAGAAAACGTCCATTGCAGGGTGGGTTCCGGCGGGCCCTTGGGGCCGATCGTGGGCGCAGGGGCCATCCCGCGCCTGTAGCAACTGACCGTCTGAAAGCCAGCCACAGGACTCTTGAGGGCCCAGCCCTCTTGCTGAGCCGTCGTCTTGGTCAGATCGGGGTGCTCCACCCGGTAGCCGCTGGTGGCCGCCATCATCTGGGCGAGCTTTTCCATTTTGACACTGGCATCGAGGTCCAGTTCGGAGAAGGCCGCCTGCTCCAGAACACGCCCGTCGGCATCCAGGGTCTGGATCTTGACCACCAACCCAGACTTTTTTTCACTCCAGATGCGGTAACCAAATCGTTGGGCGTCCTTGGGCTGGATCAGCACCACATCGGCATCGAAGCCTGCCACACGGTCCACGCCCTGAGCGCTGGCCTGGTACAGAGTGGCCAAGGCCGGATCGCCGCCTCGGCGCAAATTGGGGAAGACGCCGAAAGACTCGCGTTTCTCAGCCCTCGCCACCCTCAACTCGGGCAAAAAGGTGATGACCTGATCGTTGCGACGCAAAGTCGAACGGGGGGGGCCGGTCAGAGCGTCGATGCGTTCCATCTGCACATCGCCATCACAAACGTGCCAGATGCGCGAGCTGTACATGCCACCTGCAGCCGACATGACCACAAACGTCCCGACATAGGCTTTGCGGCTCGACGCATTGTGCATGCGCAACAACCACTGGTTCAAGTCAAGCTCTGGCGCGGCCGGCTTGGCGATCGGCGCTGGCCCCACGGTGGCCTGCACGGGCGGCTGCGCCTGCACCGCAAAAGCGCCAGACTGCAGACCCAATGCCACCATCAGAGGCAGCAATGCACGACCGATCCTCCGGGGCATGCCATCGGCACCAGGGGCAAGGCTCACCGTGATGCCCCCTCAAAAGTCGCGTTGCGCAGAAAGCCGGCCGGCGTCTGCAAAGCAGAGGCTCCGGCTGCCTGCTTGTGAGCGGCCAACAACTCATCCAGACGAGGATCGCGCAGCATGACAGCACGCTCGTCACCCGGCAGCGAGACGGCCACGGCCTGCACACCGGCAGCCGCGCCGCCGTTCGCGGCCATTTGCTCACCCAAGCGCGCGGGCTGCTGGTGGGCAATCACGCCCCAGCCCACAGCCGCAACCGCCACCACTGAAGCCAAGCCGGCAACCATACGCCAGCGGAAAAGAGGTTGATTGGCTGCTTCCGCCTGAAATGTTCGCGGCGCCTCTGGCTGGGGCTGCAAGGCAGGCACCAGGGGTTCAATCTGCTCGTCAGCCAGACGGGCACGCAAACGCACCATGAAGTCAGGCGACAGGTCTGGCACGGCAGCGGCCACATCTGCACTTGAACCCCACTCACCACGAAGCACATCCCGGCTGAGGTGGTAGACCTCCCACGAGACGGCAGCATCGTCGTCTGCATTCAACTGATCCAACAACTTGGCAGCATCGGCGTCATCAAGGCGTCCATCAGCCAAGTCAGAGATCAACTCGCGGTTTTCAAGCTTTCGGTCCATTTGCAATCCCTTGGTTCATCACCAACGTTTCCCAGTCTGATTGGTCAGCAACGGCTTGACCTTGGCCGAAATGGCCTCCCGGGCGCGAAAAATCCGGGAGCGCACCGTACCAATCGGACAATTCATCACCTCAGCGATTTCGTCGTAACTGAGTCCTTCGATCTCCCGCAGCGTGACGGCCTGCCGCAAGTCTTCAGGCAAGGCTTCCATGGCAGAGTTCACCGCTTCGCCGATTTCTTTGGCGGCCAAGACGGTTTCCGGGGTTTCATCGCTGCTTAGTTCGTTTGAAACCGGGGAAGTTTCATCGTCATCGTCACGACCGCGCAGCGCGCTTTCGTTCATCACCGGGTTGCGGCGCAGATCGACCAGGGCCTTCTTGGCGGTGTTGACCGCGATCCGATAAAGCCACGTATAAAACTGCGCATCACCCCGAAATTGATGCAGCGCGCGGTATGCCCTGATGAAGGTCTCCTGCACCACGTCATCGACCAGATCGGAATCCCGGACCATGCGCGCCACCAGGCGGGCAACGCGCCGCTGGTACTTCAGAACCAGAAGCTCAAATGCGCGCTGATCACCAGCGACCGCGCGTTGAACCAACAACAGATCACTGTCGTCCGGCACTGGCAATAGGGTTGTGGGGGTGAGGGTCATGAAAACGAAGACAACACCGAGCTCAAGGCCCGATGGGCTCTTTTGACGGCTCGTGTGCAGCGCGCGAATATACCGCACAGCGCAGCAGGTGCCAGCGAGAAGGCTGGGTTCGGCGTTCCAGCCAGATCCATTTACCGGCCAGCAAGCCCTCTGCCCGCCAACGCAGCAACAGGACGACCTGCAAATCCAACAGCACATTCAGCGAGCCATGCCCGACCCAGACAGACGCGCGACGCGTCTGCAAATGGAGCGACCAGGCCATGCCGTCCCAAGCAAGCTCCCCAGGCAGGGCACCCCAGGTTGACTGCACCATGAGCGCCAAAGCAAGAAGACACAGGCACAAGGCGCTCAGCCCCCAAGCCATGGGAGGCGTGGTCTGATAGACCCAGAGACCCAGGCAGAACAGGGTGAAAACGAAAACGCCCCCTTCACCAAGCCGTCGAAGCCGCGAGGGCTTGATCGGATAGCGGACAGGGGGCGCGGCATGCATCAATCAGCAACCGGCATGAAGTGTGTATTGATCAGAGGCCACAGGGCGAGCCGCCCTGTGCCGCCGGATCAAGCCAGACGCTTGAAGACCAGCGTGCCGTTGGTACCGCCAAAACCGAAGTTGTTCTTGACGGCCACATCAATCTTCAGATCACGGGCCTCATTGGCACAGTAGTCCAGATCGCAATCCGGGTCCTGATTGAAGATGTTGATGGTGGGTGGGCTCTTCTGGTGGTGGACCGCGAGCGCGGTAAAGACACTTTCGATACCACCCGCGCCACCCAGCAAGTGCCCGGTCATCGACTTGGTCGAATTGACCACGGTCTTGTAGGCGTGATCGCCCAGCGCCGCCTTGATGGCATTGGTTTCGTTGGCATCACCCAAGGGGGTCGAGGTGCCATGCGCATTCAGGTAATGGACCTGATCCGCATTGATCCCCGCATTGCGCAAGGCCATTTCCATGGAACGACGCGGGCCGTCCACGTTGGGGGCAGTCATGTGGTACGCATCGCCGGACATGCCAAAGCCTATGATCTCAGCGTAGATGCGGGCACCCCGCGCCTTGGCGTGCTCATACTCTTCGAGCACCATGACACCAGAGCCCTCACCCAGAACAAAACCATCACGGTCCTTGTCCCAGGGGCGAGAAGCCGTCTTGGGATCATCGTTGCGGGTGGACAGCGCACGGGCTGCGGCAAAGCCCCCGATGCCCAGAGGCGACACGGTCGACTCGGCGCCGCCCGCCACCATGACATCACAGTCGCCATACTCGATCATGCGAGCCGACAAACCGATCGCGTGCAGACCGGTGGTGCAAGCGGTGACCACGGCCACATTGGGACCCTTGAAGCCGTATTGAATGGAAACATGACCCGAGATCATGTTGATGATCGAGGCCGGCACGAAGAACGGCGAAATTCTACGCGGGCCCCGGTTGGTGTATTCGCCATGGGTCTGTTCGATCATCGGCAAGCCGCCGATGCCAGAACCAATGTTGCAGCCGATACGGGCTGCCTGCTCTTCGGTCAACGCGTCGCCGGTGGGCAAACCCGAGTCAACCACCGCCTGCATGGCAGCAGCCATCCCCAGGTGAATGAAGCGATCCATGTGACGCGCTTCTTTCTCCGGGATGTACTGGGTGATGTCAAACCCCTTCACTTCGCCAGCAAACTTGCAGGCGAAAGAGCTGGCATCGAACGACTTGATCAGGTCGATACCAGACTGGCCGGCCAGCAAATTGTTCCAGGACTCGGCAACCGTATTGCCTACGGGGCTGATACAACCCAGGCCAGTGACGACAACGCGACGACGGGACATATGAAAATCTCAGTTTGGCCGGACGCAAAGCGCCGGCGGTCTGTGACAAGCCAGGCAAAGCCGCAAGGCCCTGCCGGCCCGCACTCCAAAAGTGTAGGACCGGTCCGCCAGGGACTCAGGCCTTGTGGTGCGTGTTGGCGTAGTCGATCGCGTTTTGCACCGTGGTGATCTTCTCGGCATCTTCGTCCGGGATTTCGATGCCGAACTCGTCTTCCAGAGCCATCACCAGTTCCACCGTGTCCAGAGAGTCTGCGCCGAGGTCTGCGACAAAGGCTTTTTCGTTAGTCACTTGAGACTCTTCCACGCCGAGTTGTTCGGCGATGATTTTTTTGACACGTGCTTCGATATCGCTCATGGTTCCCTCTGAGGGTTGTGAAAAGATCCGTGATTTTAGCCGCCCCGGAGAACAATCCCGAAGCATTTGCCGCACGGACCAATCGGCTTTGATTTGCTGTTAATTTACATGTACATGCCGCCATTGACATGCAACTCTTGCCCAGTCACATACGAGGCCTGCGGCGAGGCCAGGTAAGCGACGGCATGAGCGATGTCGGCGGGCTGACCCAGATGACCCAAAGGGATCTGGGTCAGCAAGGCTTTTTGCTGCTCTTCAGGCAGCGAAGCCGTCATGTCGGTGTCGATGAAGCCCGGGGCCACACAGTTCACAGTAATGCCGCGGCTGCCCAATTCACGGGCCAGCGCACGCGTCATGCCAGCCACCCCCGCCTTGGCGGCAGCATAGTTGGCCTGCCCGGGATTGCCCGAGGCACCGACGACACTGGTGATGCTGATGATGCGTCCATAACGCTGCTTCATCATCTGACGCATCACGGCACGGCTCATGCGGAAGACCGACTTCAAATTGGTATCAAGCACCGCATCCCAATCCGCATCCTTGAGGCGCATGGCCAACATGTCGCGCGTGATGCCAGCATTGTTCACCAGGACCTGCAGAGCGCCCTGCTCTTTCACGATGCGATCGATCAGCGCATCGACGGCGGCACCATCATTGACGTCCAGCGTGGCTCCCAACCCACCCACGGGGGCCAGCGTGGCGGAGATTCGGTCGGCACCCTCATCCGTCGTGGCCGTACCGATCACCTTCAAACCCCGCCGAGCCAACTCCATGGCGATCGCCGCACCAATCCCGCGGGATGCACCCGTGACCAGGGCAACCTGTCCTTCAAATTTCACGTCAGTCATGCCAACAATCCTTTGGTTTCTGCCAGTGTTGCGGGATCCAGCACCACGCCACCCACCATCTCTGCATCGATGCGCTTGGTCATGCCAGCCAAGACTTTGCCGGGACCGCATTCAATGACATGCGCCACACCGCGGGCCTTGATCGCCTGGATGCACTCCACCCAGCGAACAGGCTGAAAAGCCTGGCGGTACAAAGCATCCCGGATTCGCTCAAGATCCGCCTCGACTTGCACATCGACGTTATTGACCACAGGAATCTGTGGCAGCCCCAGCGTCAGGGTTGCCAATTTTTCGCGCAGTTTTTCTGCAGCAGGCTTCATCAGACTCGAATGGAACGGCGCCGACACCGGCAAAGGCAAAGCCCGCTTGGCGCCTTGAGACTTGAGGTACTCGCATGCCTTTTCGACCCCCGCCTTGCTACCGGCAATCACCGTCTGCATCGGATCGTTGAAATTGACCGCCTCCACGACCTCCGGCGAGCCTGCGCCAAATTCGGCCGTCACAGCCTGGCAACCTGCCACGACTTGCACCGCAGGCATACCCAGAATGGCGGCCATGGCCCCCACACCAACGGGCACAGCCTCCTGCATCGCCGCGGCACGGAAACGAACCAAAGGCGCGGCCTGCGCCAAAGTCAACACACCAGAGGCCACAAGCGCGGAATACTCACCCAGGGAGTGACCCGCCACCACCGCAGGCGCCATGCCCGTCTCTGCCATCCATGCCCGGTAGGCCGCCACCGCAGCCACCAACATCACAGGCTGCGTGTTGGTGGTGAGCGCCAAAGCCTCTTTGGGGCCTGAATGGATCAATGCAGCAACATCCTCACCCAAGGCGTCGGACGCCTCACTCAAGGCGCTGCGCACTTCGGGGTGATCACCCCAGGCATCCAGCATGCCCACCGACTGGGAGCCCTGGCCCGGAAATACAAATGCAAATGGAGTCATGTTTTTTTGGAGACTGGACAAACGAGAACCACGTCACCCCAACACCCGGCTGCGATAGAGCACAGGGGAGGCGACACCCAGACAGAGGCCAATCTGCTCAGGCCAGCCCTCATGCCGGCCTGCAGATACCCCCTAACGGTACCTATCAATAGCGCAGGAAAACCGCACCCCAGGTAAAACCACCCCCCACCCCTTCCAGCATCAGGTGCTGGCCTCGCTTGACCTGGCCGGCGCGCACCGCCGTGTCCAACGCCAGGGGAATGGAGGCTGCCGAGGTATTGCCATGCTGGTCAACCGTTACAACCACCTTGTCGAGGGGAAGCTTCAATTTGCGCGCCGTGCTCTGCATGATGCGGATATTGGCCTGGTGCGGAATCAGCCAGTCAATGTCAGCATCTGTCTTACCGGCCTTGGCCAAAGTGGCACGTGCAGCATCTTCCAACACCCCCACTGCCAGCTTGAAGACGGCCTGACCATCCATCTTGAGCAAAGGATCGCCCAGGACCTGACCACCCGAGACATGCCCCGGCACACAAAGAATCCCCACATGCTTGCCATCCGCATGCAAGTCCGAAGCCAGAATGCCCGGCTCATCCGAAGCCTCCAGCACCACAGCACCCGCACCATCGCCAAACAGCACACAGGTCGTGCGATCCGTGAAGTCCAGCAGACGCGAGAAAACCTCTGAGCCCACCACCAGGGCGCGCTGCGCCGCGCCAGACTGGATCATGGCATCCGCCACCGTCAGCGCGTACACAAAGCCACTGCAGACAGCCTGCACGTCAAAGGCCGCCGCACCGGCGTTACCCAATTTATGCTGAAGAATGCAAGCCGTGGAAGGAAACACCATGTCGGGCGTCGACGTGGCCACAATGATCAAATCAATCTGCGAAGCTTCCAGGCCTGCGGCCTCCAAGGCCCGTCGACTGGCTTGCAAAGCAAGATCGCTGCTGCCCATGTCGGGCGCTGCAAAGTGCCGGGCACGAATTCCAGTGCGCTCGACAATCCACTCATCTGAAGTTTCGACACCCTTGGCAGCCAGTTCGGCAGCCAGATCTGCATTCGTCAGTCTGCGGGGGGGGAGATAACTGCCGGTACCGGCTATGCGCGAATAACGTCTCATTGTGCGGAGGAGCCCGCCACGCCGGCCCCGGCTTCACCCGGCACCGCCGCCAACAAAGGCGCAGCGCGAGCAATCCGGACCTTCACGCGGTCAAGCAGGTTGTTTCGGGCCGCATCATACGCCCGGTTCAAGGCCTGCTCGAAAGCGAACTCATCTGCCGAGCCGTGGCTCTTGAACACCAGGCCCCGCAAACCCAAAAGAGCCGCCCCGTTGTAGCGACGATAGTCCATTCGCTTCTTCAAAGAAGAAAGGACCGGATAAGCACAGATGGCCGCTATTTTTCGAAAGATGTTGCGAGAAAACTCTTCACGCAAGAAGCCGACGATCATGAAGGCCAAGCCCTCCGTGGCCTTCAAAGCCACGTTGCCGACAAAGCCATCACAGACCACGATCTCGATCGTACCCTTGAAGATGTCATTGCCTTCAACGTTGCCAAAAAAATTCAGATCCCCTGAACCCGCAGCAGATCGCAGCAACTCACCCGCTTTTTTGATCGTGTCATTGCCCTTGATGACTTCCTCACCAATGTTGAGCAAACCCACAGACGGATGAGCCTCATCTTTGAGGACAGACACCAGAGCCGACCCCATGACCGCGAATTGCAACAGGTGCTCGGCCGTGCAATCCACATTGGCGCCCAGGTCCAGCACGGTGGTAGCCTGGCCTTTGATGTTGGGCATCAAGGCAGCAATCGCCGGGCGATCAATGCCATCGAGGGTTTTGAGCAAATAGCGGGCAATGGCCATCAAGGCCCCAGTATTGCCAGCAGAGACCGCCACATCGGCACGGCCGTCCTTGACCTGCTGGATGGCCACACGCATCGAAGAATCCTTCTTCTTGCGCAGCGCCACTTCCACCGTATCGTCCATGCTGACGACTTCAGAGGCCGCCAACACCTCGGCGCGGTCATGCACCAAACCCGTCAGCGCCTCAGGCTTGCCAACCAGCAAAAGCCGCGCATCCGCATGCTGCTCCAGAAAATGCCGGCATGCAGCCAGCGTGACGCGGGGGCCATGGTCGCCCCCCATGCAGTCAACAGCCAGTGTGATCATTCAGAGCTCAATCAACCGCCCAAGCGGCTTCGAAATGGATAGCCAACAAAAGAAAAGCCCGCGCTACTTGGAATGTAGCATCGGGCTTCGATGGCTCCGGAAGCAGATCAGGCTTCGGACTTGTTCTTCAGAACCTGACGACCACGGTAGAAGCCGTTGGGGCTGATGTGGTGACGCAGGTGGGTTTCACCGGTGGTAGGTTCCACGGCGATGCCCGGCACGTTCAGGGCATTGTGCGAGCGGTGCATACCGCGCTTGGAAGGGGACTTTTTGTTTTGCTGGACGGCCATGTCAGGCTCCTGGACTAAAGGGTTGTTACATGAGCCTGGGGCCAGCGAGAAAATCACGCCAGCACAGGCAGTTCTGTGCGAAATCAGTGAGAAATCAACTCACAATCAACTCAATCAGCGCGGCAACCAGATCAAAAAGACGCCGAGGAATTCGCGCGAAGCCTTTGATTATAGCTCATCTCAAAAGGCAAGCCCAGTCACTCTTTTTTGAGCTTGGCCAATGCCGCAAACGGATTGGGCTTGGCGGCCTCGGCAGCCTGGTATTCCTCGTCCTCCACCGCCATGGGCAACACCTCGGGGCAGACCTCATGGCGCGGCACCACGGGCAACTCCATCAACAACTCATCTTCAATCAGCTCATGCAGATTGAACTCGCGACTGAGCACCAACACATCTTCTTCGGATTCATCATCTTCAGCTTCTGCTGTGGCCTCATCACGCACAAAGCGGAAGGAACGCTGACACGACAGCAACACCTCCACCGGCCCCAGGCAGCGCTGACAGATCTGCACCAGGCTGGCCTGAGCCTCCAGGTGCAGCCACACCTGATCGGCGCCACCGGTCACGGGCCGCGATTCACCTTGCGCCAACCAACGAACCTCGTGCTCGTCAATATGCGCCGTCACAGCCTCTTCAGCCAAGCGCGCAAAAGACAGCAAAGGCGCCTGCCCAGACAGGGTGTCGCCAGCCTGCGCCAACGCCTTCAGGTCGAGGCGCTCCATGAAATACTCTTTCTTCATGCGCGCAGTGTAAGAGAATCCCCGGCATGACCCCAAGCGCACCCACCCACCCCAGCCCATCGCGCACACTGGTGCTGGGCTCCACCTCCCGCTATCGCAAAGAGTTGCTGAGTCGACTCGGCCTGCCCTTTGAAGTGGCCTCCCCCGAAGTGGACGAGACGCCGCAGGCCGGCGAAGCCCCGGCCGAACTGGCCAAACGCCTGGCCCTCGCCAAAGCCCACGCCGTGGCCAGGCAGTTCCCCTCGGCCGTTGTCATCGGCTCCGATCAGGTGGCCGACCTCCATGGCGAACCCCTGGGCAAGCCTGGCAACCACGAGCGTGCCGTGGCCCAGTTGCGGCGCATGCGAGGCCAGACTGTTGTGTTCCAGACGGCGGTGGCCGTGGTCTGCCAGGCCACCGGTTTTGCCCAAAGCGATCTGGCCGCGGTGCGGGTGCAGTTTCGCCAACTCAGTGACGCTGAAATCGAAACCTACCTGCAGCGCGAGAAACCCTATGACTGCGCAGGCAGCGCCAAAAGCGAAGGGCTGGGCATTGCCCTGCTCTCCTCGATCGAGAACGATGACCCCACCGCCCTGATCGGCCTGCCGCTGATCCGCACCTGCCGACTGATCCAGGCCGCCGGCATCGAGGTACTGACATGAGCAACACCCATTCAAGCCCTGCAGGCCGCCTGTTCCTGGTTCCAGCGCCGCTGGATTTCGGCTGCAACCAGCAAGCGCCGGTGACCGATGTGATCCCAAGCAAGACCCTCCTCACGGCCGCCGGATTGCGTCATTGGGTGTGCGAGAACGCCAAAAGCACGCGCGCCTACCTCAAGCGCATCGGCGAACACCACCCCTTGGCAGCGCCCATTCAAGAGCAATCCCTGCAAGAACTGCCGCGTGCCGTGCACAAAAAAGGGGACCACCAAGCCGGCCAGTTTGACGCCCGCCCCCTGCTGGCGCCAGCCCTGGCGGGTCACGACATGGGGCTGATCAGCGAAGCGGGCATGCCCGCTGTGGCAGACCCAGGCTCATCGGTGGTGCGCGCCGCCCACGACCTGGGCATTGAGGTGGTGGCACTGACAGGCCCGATCTCTCTGCTGTTGACCCTGGCCGCCAGCGGGCTGAACGGACAGAACTTCGCCTTTGTGGGCTACCTGCCCCAAGACAACGGAGAACGCAACCAGCGCCTGCGAGAACTCGAATCACTGGCACTCAAGACCGGACAGACCCAATTGTTCATTGAAACGCCCTACCGCAATCAAGCCCTGTGGCAGGGCCTGCTGCAGAGCCTGCAACCCAATACCCGCCTGGCCATCAGTTACGGCCTGACCCTGGACCAGGGGAAAAACCGCAGCAAGCTGGTGAAGGATTGGCGCCAACAGGCCCATCAAGACCCGAAGGCCTCCGGAAAAACCAAGGACTTTCCACCCAATGACCTGCCGGCGGTCTTCGGCATCGGGCGCTGAACGCCCCGTGCAAGCACCCTGTGCTCTCAAACCTCAGCGCAAGGCAGGTACAGAGCGCAGGGCACGCACGGCACCCTCTCCAAAAGCCGCACCAAAGCGCTTGGCCAGGCGTTCGGCCACGTTGTCACGGCGGGTGTAATCCACCAGATCTTCGGCCTTGACCACCTCACGGGCCACGTAGTCGAGGTTGCCAAGCTGATCGGCCAGCCCCATCTCAACGGCCTGCTCACCGGTCCAGAACAACCCACTGAACATCTCCGGTGTTTCTTTCAGGCGCTTGCCGCGCCCATCCTTCACCGCCTTGATGAACTGCTGGTGAATCTGGTCGAGCATGGCCTGGGCGAACACACGCTGGCGCTCGGTCTGGGGGCTGAATGGGTCCAGAAAGCCCTTGTTCTCGCCGGCCGTCATGAGGCGCCGCTCCACGCCCAGCTTGTCCATCAGCCCCGTGAAGCCGAAACCATCCATGAGCACACCGATGCTGCCCACGATGCTGGCCTTGTCGACAAAGATCTGATCTGCCGCCGCAGCGATGTAATAAGCGGCCGAAGCACAGGACTCCTCCACCACCACATACACCGGCTTGGAATGCTTGGCCTTCAGCCGCCGGATCTCGTCATTGATGATGCCGGCCTGAACTGGGCTGCCACCGGGTGAGTTGATCAGCAACACGACCGCCTGAGCGCCGTCGTCCTCAAAGGCGCTGCGCATGGCGGCCACCACAAACTCGGCACTGGCATCAGCCCCTGCGGCAATCTCGCCTTTGATTTCAACCACGGCCGTGTGGGGAGAGCTTTTGTCGGTCACTGGGGCGGCCCGACTGAACAACATCCAGGCACTGACCGACAGCAGCAGCAGCCAGGCCAGCCGGATGATATTGCGCCAGCGCCGCGCCGCCTGCTGCTCACGCAGCGAAGCAAAGGCCAGCTTTTCAAGGGTTTCACGCTCCCAACCGGACGGCAGGGGCGAAGCCGTTGCAGAGGAAGCAGGTGCCGCAGCAGACACCGTCGGCGCAACAGGCTCAGGAGCCGGCGTCAACACGGGCTCATCGGTGGGTTCGGGCGTGCGGGGATCCGTCATCTCAGAATTCAACAGGGTGCAGGTTATAGGCAGTATGCCAGTGCACCACGCCATCCCTTTCCGACAGTTCGATGCGGATCAAGCCGCTTCGGCAGGGGCCGCCTCGGCACTGCCCCGTGTCGGGCGCATAGACCGCACCATGGGTGGCACAGAGCAGCCACCGGCCCGAATCATCAAAAAAACGATTCGGCTGGTAGTCCATTTCCATGGCCACATGGGTGCAGCGGTTCAGGTAGGCGTGGGCACGACCCTCATAGCGTATGGCAAAGGCACGGCAGGTCTGCCCGGCATAGGCCACATCAAAGGGTACTCCGTCCCCGCCGTCGATCAGATCGTTGCTGCTACACAACGGAATCATCACTTCCATCACCCCTCCCTGACCCCACCAGCACTGGCGTGGCCTTCAAGTTCAAGCGTTATTGAGCAGCCACTGGTGCAGATCAGCCACCGAATGCGCCACATGGCGCGGTCGCAGGACCTCAAACGCATCAGGCTCATGGGCACCATAACTCACCCCCACGCTGGCACAGCCGGCGTTCAGCGCCATCTGCAGATCATGCGTGGTATCGCCAATCATCAAGGTTCGTTCGGGCGCCACGTCAAACTCGGCCATCAACTCGTGCAGCATGCGAGGGTCGGGCTTGCCTGCCGTCTCATCGGCCGTGCGCGACCCATCAAACACCCCGCGCAAGGCCACAGAATGCAGCGCCTCGTTCAGGCCCCGCCGGCTCTTGCCCGTGGCCACCGTGATGAGGTGCTGGCGTTCGCGCAGGGCGGCCAGCAGCGGCAACACCCCGTCGAACAACGCAATGTCGTCCTGATGCTTTAAATAGTGAAAGCGGTAACGATTCCCGAGCTCGGCGTACTTCTCAGGCGGAACATCGGGTGCCGCATGGGCCAAGGCCTGCATCAAGGCCATCCCGATCACATACGAGGCCGCCTCGTCGCTGGGACGCGCGCCCCCCACGTCCACCACGGCCGCCTGGATGCAGCGCACGATGATCTGGGTGGAGTCAAACAGGGTGCCGTCCCAATCGAAGGCAATCAGATCGAACTGGCGGGGTCGGCTGGAGGCGGTCATGGGCGGGGTTGGGCGTCAATGAAAGATTGCAATTCGGGTGGCAGGGGCAATTCCAACTGAATGGCCTCGCCGCTGGCAGGGTGCTTGAACTGTAACCGCCATGCGTGCAGAAACATGCGCTTGAGGCCATGCCTGACCAGGCGCTTGTTCAGTTCGAAATCGCCATATTTGTCATCACCCGCAATCGCGTGCCCACTGCTCGCCAGGTGCACCCGGATCTGGTGGGTGCGCCCGGTCTTGATCGTCACCTCCAGCAGCGAGAACGCAGGAAGCCCCGCCCACTGAACTGGCGGCAAAGCCGAACGCTCGCGGACCAGGGTGACGGCGCGCATGGCGTCCGGATGATCCTTGTCGACCACCTTCACACGCCGCTCGCCGTCCGGGAGCAGGTATTTGTGCAAAGCCGAATCGATCACCTTCTTGTTGGCCGGCCAGGCCCCGATGGCCAGCGCCAGGTAGGTCTTGCCGGTCTCGCGGTCGCGGAACTGGTCTTGCAGATGCGTCAGCGCCGAGCGCTTCTTGGCCAGCAGCAAGATGCCCGAGGTCTCTCGATCCAGCCGGTGCACCAGTTCCAGAAAGCGCGCCTGGGGTCGTGCCTGGCGCAACTGCTCGATCACACCAAAACTCACGCCACTGCCGCCGTGCACGGCCACCCCGGCCGGCTTGGCAATGGCCAGCACATGATCATCTTCAAAAAGAATCGGAAATTCACGGGCTGGTGCCGGGGTTTCCGCCTTTTCAACGGCACGATCAGACAGACGGACGGGCGGCACACGGACCGAATCGCCGGCCTGCACCCGGGTATCGGCGGCCACCCGCCCCTTGTTGATGCGCACTTCACCACTGCGAATGATGCGGTAGACATGCGTTTTAGGCACCCCTTTGAGGTGCCGGATCAGAAAGTTGTCGAGGCGCTGGCCGGCGGATTCTTCGTCCACCAGCAAGAGGCTGGCCGCAGCGGCGGCGGGCTTGATTTGAGGGCCGACTTTGCCCTCTATAATGTGTTTCACTAGCGCTTTGCTGTAACTGGTTGATTCGTCTGGAGTTTAGTCCAGTCCCACCTCCGCAGCGCTGGCAAGGTCGATGCCGACTGACTTGTGAACTGTAGATCACGCACCAGAGTTCGTGATGACAGTGTCCCAAAGCCAGATGGGCCGGCACTTTGAAACACCGATACGGAATACCCATGCCTGAGAGCCCGCTGAAATTGCCGGGGTCTCGGGCGGATCAAAGCGAGACAACCTGTGCTGATGGCGCTGATTCAGACCTGCTTGCGGTGGCTTATGCCACCGTCAAATGGCATGCAATCGCCCATGGTGCCCGCCTACCGGTCACCTGACGCCGCACCCTTTGCGGCCACACAGCCCCTACACTCACTCGCCCCCATCCACGCGCCCCCGCCCGATACCTGAGCCACCAGCTCAGGCGTCTGTGCACCCACGGCAATTCCCTTCGTTTCAAAGCGTCTGTTCCGGCATCGTTGGCTCATTTCGGGCCTGTTGAAGATTTGACGATTGCATGGACCTACAGGGTCCAGGAAGGACACGCATCATGAAGCGGATGCTGATCAACGCCACCCAGGCAGAAGAACGCCGTTTGGCCATCGTGGACGGGCAGAAACTGCTCGACTACGAAATCGAAATCGAAGGGCGCGAGCAGCGCAAGGGCAACATCTACAAGGCCGTCGTCACCCGCGTCGAGCCCAGCCTCGAAGCCTGTTTCGTCGATTACGGCGAAGACCGCCACGGCTTTCTGCCCTTCAAGGAAATCTCGCGCCAGTACTTTGCCCCGGGCGTGTCGCCCAGCCAGGCGCGTATCAACGACGTGATCCGTGAAGGCCAGGAACTGCTGGTCCAGGTCGAAAAAGAAGAACGCGGCAACAAGGGCGCGGCCCTGACCACCTTCGTGAGCCTGGCCGGCCGCTACGTGGTGCTGATGCCCAACAACCCCCGCGGTGGCGGTGTCTCGCGCCGCATCGAAGGCGAAGACCGGGCCGAGCTCAAAGAAGCCATGGACCAGTTGGACTACCCCAACGGCATGTCCATCATTGCCCGCACGGCCGGCATCGGCCGCAGCGCCCCTGAACTGCAGTGGGACCTGAACTACCTGCTCAAGCTCTGGACCGCCATCGACGGCGCGGCCAAGGGCGGCAAGGGCGCCTACCTGATCTACCAGGAATCCAGCCTGGTCATCCGAGCCATTCGTGACTACTTCAACCACGACATCGGCGACATCCTGATCGACACCGACGACATCTACGAACAAGCGCACCAGTTCATGGCGCATGTCATGCCTGAGCATGCCGCCCGCGTGAAGCGCTACCGCGACGATGCCCCGCTGTTCAGCCGCTTCCAGATCGAACACCAGATCGAATCGGCCTATGCCCGCACGGTGACCCTGCCCTCGGGCGGCGCCATCGTGATCGACCACACCGAAGCCCTGGTGTCGGTGGACGTCAACTCGGCCCGCGCCATCAAGGGCGGCGACATCGAAGAAACCGCCACCCGCACCAACCTGGAAGCCGCTGACGAAGTGGCCCGCCAGATGCGCCTGCGCGACCTGGGTGGCCTGATCGTGATCGACTTCATCGACATGGAAGAGTCGAAGAACCGCCGCGAAGTGGAAAACCGCCTGCGCGACGCGCTGCGGCAGGACCGCGCCCGCGTGCAGTTCGGCACCATCAGCAAGTTCGGCCTGATGGAAATGAGCCGCCAGCGCCTGAAGCCGGCGCTGTCGGAGGGTTCGTCCATCCCCTGCCCGCGCTGCGGTGGCTCGGGCCACATCCGCGACACCGAAAGCTCGGCGCTGCAGATCCTGCGCATCATCCAGGAAGAGTCCATGAAGGACAACACCGCGGCCGTGCACGTGCAAGTGCCGGTCGAGGTGGCCTCGTTCCTGCTCAACGAAAAGCGCACCGAGATCGCCAAGATCGAGGTCAAGCAGCGCCTGAGCGTGATGCTGGTGCCCAACAAGGCGCTGGAAACCCCGCACTACAAGCTGGAACGCCTCAAGCACGACGACCCGCGCCTGGACCACATGGAAGCCAGCTACAAGATGGCCGAAGTGATCGAGGACCCGACCACCGTCACCCGCCGCTCGCAAGAGCCCACCAACAAGCAAACCCCGGTGATCAAGGGCGTGCTGCCGGACGCCCCGGCGCCCCAGGCCCTGCCCAAGCCCGAAGGTGCGCCCTCGGCCGCCCGTGGCCGCCAAGCCGACAAGGCCGCTCCGGCCGCACCGGCTGCCGCGCCCGCCCCGGCTGCGCCCGCAGACACCGGCTTCTTCGGCTGGCTCAAGGGCCTGTTCGGCGTGAAGCCCGTGGCGGCACCCGCTCCGGCGCCTGTGGCTGCCGAGGCCAAGAAGGACGAAAAGCGTGAAGGCCGCAACGGCGAACGCGGCGAGTCGCGCAACGGCGAAGGCCGTGGTGGCCGCCGCGGTGAACGTGGCGAAGGCCGCAACGGTGAGCGCACGGAACGTGGCGAAGGCCGTGGCCCGCGCCGCAACGGCGAGCGTGGCGAAGGCCGCAACGGTGAGCGCGGTGAGCCGCGTGCCCCGCGTGACGGTGAAGCCCGCGCCCCGCGCACCGAACGCCCCGAGGGTGAGGCTCCGCGCCGCGAAGGCCGCCCGGACCGCGCCCCCCGTGAGCGCCGCCCCGAGAACCAGGGTGCCAATGGCGCCCCGGCCGAACTGCGCAGCCAAGGTCTGAGCGAAGGTGCCCCGGAAGCCGCCGTGGCCAACCTGGCCCTGGACGAAGCTGGTAATCCGGTGAACACCGAAGCCCGCGCCGAGCGCCCACGCCGTGAGCGTGGCGAACGCGGTGAGCGTGGCGAGCGCCGTGAACGTGGCCCACGTCAAGACCGCGCCCCGCGCGCCGAAGGCCAGGGCGATGTGCCCCAGCCCCTGGAAGGCCAAAACGCCGTCAACGCATCGGCAGATGCCCAGGCTGAAGGCCAGGCGTTCAGCACC
This sequence comes from Curvibacter sp. EU05-FHT14A10, assembly GCF_058791075.1. Lineage (NCBI taxonomy): Bacteria > Pseudomonadati > Pseudomonadota > Betaproteobacteria > Burkholderiales > Comamonadaceae > Curvibacter > Curvibacter sp. EU05-FHT14A10. The sequence goes on along the minus strand of NZ_JBYTDE010000004.1, from coordinate 133,555 downwards.
CCGGTGGAAGGTGGCGGCGAAGAACGCCGTGAACGCCGTTCGCGTGACCGCTATGGCCGCGACCGTCGTGAACGCCAAGGTGAGCGCGCGCCGCGTGACGGCCAGGCCAACCCGGAAGGCCGTGAAGGCCAGGAGCAGGCCGAGTTCGAACCCCGCGCCAGCTACTTCAGCAACGTGACACCGGCCGAACCCACCGCAGCGCCCGCCGAAGCCTTTATGGCCCCGGTCGAAGCTGCTGCGCCAGCGCCAGCACCGACCCAAGCCGAAGTCGTGGCCCCGGTGATCGCCGAGATCGCGCCCCCGGCAGCCGCTCCAGCGCCTGTCGCCGCGCCTGTCCCCAGCCCGGTGGAAGCCGGCCTGCCCAAGGTGCAAGCCTTTGAGCTGCCGATCCCCACGCTGCAGGAACTGGCACAAAGCGCCGGCCTGGAGTGGGTCAACTCGGACGCTGACAAGGTGGCCACCGTGCAGGCGGCCATCGCCGCCGAGCCCAAGCCGGTGCACGTGCCACGCGAACGCCCCCCGTTGGTGGTGCTCGACGAAGGCCCGCTGATCCTGGTGGAAACCCGCCGCGACCTGAGCGAGCTCAAGCTGCCCTTTGAACAGCAAGCCTAAGCCCCGGCCGGCCTGAACCGGCCGCCGATCTGATCAAGCCCGGCCCCTCTTGGGGGTGCCGGGCTTTTTCTTGGGCCTTGGCGCAATCCAGGGTGCCCTGCCGGGTCTCCGGCTTGTGGGCACAATCGGACGCTGCCAAGCCAAGCGGGTGGCGCCTTCAGTTGCCCGATGCCCCACTGCCTTACTCGCTTCGACACCCACGCCATGCTGTTCCTGATCTCTCCAGCCAAGTCCCTTGACTACGACACCCCTGTGCCGGCCGGGCTGCCGCACACCCTGCCCCAGTTCCTGCCCCAGTCCCGGCAATTGATCGACGTGCTGCGCCAGAAGACGCCGGCCGACATCGCCAGCCTGATGAGCCTCAGTGACAAGCTGGCCAGCCTCAACGTGGCCCGTTACGAGGCCTGGTCGGATCAGTTCACCGCCGACAACTCGCGCCAGGCCGTGCTGGCCTTCAACGGCGATGTGTACGACGGCCTGCAGGCTCGCAGCCTGTCGGCTGCCGACCTGCAATGGGCCCAACAGCACCTGGCCATCCTGAGCGGCCTCTACGGAGTGCTGCGTCCTCTCGACCAACTGCAGCCCTACCGGCTTGAGATGGGCACCCGCCTGGCCAACCCGGGCGGCAAAGACCTGTACCAGTTCTGGGGCCCGCAGATTGCCGAACACCTGAACCAGCGCCTGCAGGCCGACGCCTCGCCGGTGGTCGTCAACCTCGCCTCGCAGGAGTACTTCAAGGCCGTGCAGCAAAAAGTGCTCAAGGCCCGGGTGATCGAATGCGTGTTCGAAGACTGGAAAGGCGGCGTCTACAAAATCATCAGCTTTCACGCCAAGCGCGCTCGGGGCCTGATGGCGCGCTACGCCATCACCCACCGGATTCAACTGCCCAGCCAGCTCGAAGGCTTTGACCTCGATGGCTATGCCTTCCAGGCCGCGGCCTCGGAAGCTGACCGCCTTGTCTTCCGGCGGCGCCTGAGCTGACAGGTCTGGCGCCGGTCCGCCCGGACAGCCTGAACGGCCTTTGCGCCAGCCGGGGCCCCAAGTCCGCCTGCATGACCGTCGGGTCGACCTAGAGTGCCTTTCGTTTTTGAAAGGCACCCTCATGTTCACCCTAGACCCCCTCCAGGCCACACACCAAAGCGCACGCCAGACTGCGCTCCAGACCGCACTTCGCACCATCGGCCTGACCCTGGCCCTGAGCTGGGCCTGCACGACCCAGGCCGAAGAGCCAGGCCACGCCCACTGGGCCTACCGTGGCCCCCACAACGCCGCCCACTGGGCCGAGATCGAACCCGACTTCAAGGGCTGCAAAACCGGCCATCAACAATCCCCCATCGACATCCGCCACGCCATCCAGGCCGACCTGCCCCCGCTGGCATGGGACTACCTTGCCAGCCCCGCCACGGTGATCAACAACGGCCACACCGTCCAGGTCAACCTGAGCCAGGCCGGCGCCCTGCTGCTGGATGGTCAACGCTTTGAGCTGCAGCAGTTTCACTTCCACACGCCCAGCGAAGAGCGGGTCAACGGCCGTACCCACCCTCTGGAGGCCCATCTGGTGCACCGCAATGCCGAGGGCGAACTGGCTGTGCTGGCCGTCTTCATTGACCAAGGGCCTGCCAATGCCGCCCTGCAGACCGTGTTCGAGCATCTGCCCCCCAAAGCGGGTGAGGTCCAGCCGCTGGCCAGCCCCGTGCAAGTCAGCGACTGGCTGCCCACGTCCCGGCGCTACTACCGCTACCGGGGCTCGCTGACCACCCCACCTTGCAGCGAAGGCGTGCGCTGGCAGGTGCTGCAGCAGCCCATCACCGCTTCGGCTCAGCAAATTCGGGCCTTTCAGCGCCTGTACCCGTTCAACGCCCGCCCGGTTCAGCCCCTGCACGGTCGCAAGGTCGAAGCCAACTAGGGCCCTGGGGCCTTGTCAATCGGCTTCGGCTTGGCGGCGCTCAGGCTGGCTTGGCGTTAGCATTGGCGCCTCATCCAGCCCTCGCCGACTCCCGATGACACTCACCTCCAGCAGCACCGCCACGCAAACCATCACCCCTGCCCTGCGCCAGTGGATCGTGGAACAGGCCGAAGCCGGCCATGACGCGCCCAGCGTGCTCAAGGCCATGCTGGCATCGGGCTGGTCTGAAGAGGTGGCCATCGAGGCGATGGAGGCCACCCTCAGCGACCACCTGGAAGCCCAGGCCCTGCAACAAGGCCTGCCAGCGCGCAGCCCGGTGCCCGAACCCGCACTGGCCGATGCCCCCTTGCGCGTGGATGCCGGCGACCGGCCGGTGCCGGTGCTGCTGGCCATGGTCCAGCCCCGCATCGTGGTGTTCGGTCAATTCCTGTCGGACGAAGAATGCGAGGCCCTGATCGCCGCCGCCAGCCCACGCCTGGCACGCTCACGCACCGTGGCCACCCAGACCGGGGGCGAAGAAGTCAGCGTCGACCGCACCAGTGATGGCATGTTCTTTTCGCGCGGCGAAAGTGCGCTGATCCAGCGCATCGAACAACGCATCGCACGGCTGTTGAACTGGCCCCTCGAAAATGGCGAAGGCCTGCAGGTGCTGCGCTACCGGCCCGGCGCCGAATACAAGCCCCATTACGATTACTTCGACCCACACGAGCCAGGCACCCCAACCATCCTGCAACGCGGTGGCCAGCGCGTGGGCACCCTGGTCATGTACCTGAACGAGCCCGAACAAGGCGGGGGCACCACTTTCCCCGACGTGCACCTCGAAGTGGCCCCGCAGCGTGGCAATGCGGTGTTCTTCAGCTACGAGCGCCCCCACCCCAGCACCCGCACCTTGCATGGCGGCGCGCCGGTGATCGCCGGCGAGAAATGGATCGCCACCAAGTGGCTGCGCGAACGCGAATTCAACTGAACCTCATGAACAACACCCCCGAACAATCCCAGCTCGGCAAGGCCTCGGCCTACGTCGACCAATACCAACCCGGTCTGCTGTTCCCGATCCCACGCCTCGGCAAGCGCGAGGAGATCGGCATCAGCGGCCACCCACCGTTCTTCGGGGCCGACCTGTGGACGGCCTTCGAGCTGTCCTGGCTCAACCTGCGCGGCAAGCCACAGGTGGCGATCGCCCATGTCACCGTGCCCTGCGAAAGCCCCAACATCATCGAGAGCAAGTCGTTCAAGCTGTACCTCAACAGCTTCAACAACACCCGTTTCGCTGACGCCGCCGAGGTGCAGGCCCGGCTTCGGGCCGACCTCAGTGAGGCCGCCTGGCGAGGGGCCCCCCACCCCGGCAGCGTGGGCGTGAAATTGCTGGCCCCAGAGGCCTTCGACCGTGAACCGGTGCATGAACTCGACGGCCTGAATCTGGACCGACTGGACATCGAATGCCAGCACTACACACCGGCCCCGGAGCTGCTGAGCGCCCAGGTGGGCGAAGCCCCCGTCACCGAGACCCTGACCAGCCACCTGCTCAAAAGCAATTGCCTGGTCACCGGCCAGCCCGACTGGGGCAGCGTGCAGATCCGCTACAGCGGCGCCCAGATCGACCAGGCTGGGCTGCTGGCCTACCTGGTGAGCTTCCGCAACCACAACGAGTTCCATGAACAATGCGTGGAGCGCATCTTCATGGACCTCTGGCGCCGCTGCCAACCGATCAAGCTGTCGGTGTATGCGCGCTACACACGGCGCGGGGGCCTGGACATCAACCCCTTCCGCACCAGCCACCCCCAGGCGCTGCCTGCCAACACCCGCACGGCCCGCCAGTGAGGTAGGCGGTGGGCAGCGCCCGTCTCAATGGAGCCGGAACACGCTGACCGAACGCTGCAAAGAGCGCGCGCTCTGGCTCAGGGTCTGGGCCGCCGCGGCAGACTCTTCTACCAAGGCGGCATTCTGCTGCGTGGTCACATCGAGTTGGGTCACGGCCTCGTTGATCTGGGACAGACCGGTCGACTGCTCGCGGGCCGCCGCACTGATCTGAGCCACCAGGGTGCTGACCCGCGACACCGACGCCACCACCTCGTCGATGGTGTGGCCCACGCCCTGCACCTGACGGGCCCCGTCTCCCACCTGCTGGGCCGAGTTGCCGATCAGCTCCCGGATCTCCTTGGCGGCCGTGGCACTGCGCTGGGCCAGGGCCCGCACCTCGGAGGCCACCACCGCAAAGCCCCGACCCTGCTCGCCCGCCCGGGCCGCCTCGACCGCCGCATTGAGCGCCAGGATGTTGGTTTGAAACGCGATGCCCTCGATCACCGCGATGATCTCGCTCATCTTGGCCGACGAACGCTCGATGGTGCCGATGGCCTCGGCGGCCTCACGCATCGCAGCGCCCCCACGCTCTGCCAAAGCCAGACTTTGCTCGCTTTCATGCGACACCTTGCCCGAGGTGTCTGCCGTCTGACGCACGGTGCTGGAAATCTCCTCCATCGATGCCGCCGTCTCCTCCAGGCTGCTGGCCTGGGTTTCGGTGCGGCCGGACAGATCGTCGGCCCCCTGGGCAATCTCGCTCGCCGCCTGGGTGAAGCCGGCCACCTCAAAGCGCACATCGCCCACCACGGCCTTGAGGTTGACCTGGATCTGCTGCAGACGCTGCATCAGCCCCCCCAGTGGCTCAGGGTAATTGAGCGCCACCGAGGTAGAGAGATTGCAACCCGACAGATCCCCCGCAAAACGCACCGCCTCATCCAGGCTGCGGCTGACCCGGGCATGGAACCAGGCCACCACCCCAGCCCCCCCGAGCAGCAACACGGCCAGTCGGATCCCCAGTGCCATGTCGCTCGACACGCCGGTCACATCAGGCAAGACCACGCCACAGGCGATCAGAAACAACCACAGCCCCAGGGTGCTGGGCAAGTCCAGGCGGGTCAGGCGAATCAGGCGTGAACCCCAGTCGCGGTTGATCACCTTGCCACCACGCAGCATCACCGTGGTACGCCCCTGCTCTTCGTCACGCCGCAGCCGCTCGTAAAGGCGCTCGGCCTCCTGCACCTGTTCACGGCTGGGTTTGATGCGCACCGACATGTACCCGGTGGGCTTGCCGTTGGACATCACGGGCGTCACATTGGCCAACACCCAGTAGTGGTCACCGTTCTGGCGCCGGTTCTTCACCAGGCCTGTCCAGGGCCGACCACGGCCGATCGTGGCCCACATGTCCTTGAAGGCCGCCGCGGGCATGTCCGGGTGGCGGATCAGGTTGTGGGGCTGCCCGATCAGCTCGTCGTAAGTGAAGCCGCTGACCTGCACAAAGGCCGGGTTGCAGTGGGTGATGACGCCACGGGTGTCGGTGGTGGACACCAGCAGTTGATCTTCATCGAACACGTATTCGTGCTGCGAGACCGGCAAATTGACGCGCATGTGAACCCCCATCCAGTAACAACTACAAAAGTAGCACCGACAGGATTGGCGCTCATCAGCCTCAACGGGGCTGTGCCGCACACGCTGCAGCAGAACACCAACCTCCCCTGAGCCCGACGCATCGTTGGCGACTGGACTCTTTTTTTGTAATAAATGACTGTAGCGCTTACGACTCGTCAGCGGTTGATTCGGGGCAAGAAAAACAACATGCAACGTCCGTCAGTCGAACACCCCCAATCGTCAACCCAGAGATTTGAAAGGTGTCAGTGCCGACAGCGATGGGAAGGCCCCTGCGCGCTTTTGCTTCATGGCCAGCACGGCCTCGCGCACATGAGCATTGCTCCAGATGGCGCCCTGCAGCCAGCCCATCTGGCGCAGCGAATCCTCCACCGAATGGTCGCGGGCATAGTGGATGGCTTGCTTGGTGCCCCAGATGGCCACGGGGGGCTTGGCCGCGATCTCACGCGCACACTGCAGGGCCGCGGCCAGCGTGGCTTCGGCGTTGTCGAACACCTCGTTCACCAAGCCATGCGCCAGGGCCCGATCGGCGGGCAAGCGGCGGCCGGTATAGGCCAGCTCCTTGACCAGGGCCTGTGGCAACAATTTGGGCAGGCGCTGCAGCGTGCCCACGTCCGCCACCATGCCGATGTTGATTTCCTGCACACAGAAGAAGGCATCGGCGCTGGCATAGCGGATGCAGCAGGCCGTCACCATGTCCACCGCACCGCCAATGCAGCCGCCCTGGATGGCCACGATCACCGGCATGCGCAAGGTCTCCAGACGGGTGAAGGTGGCCTGCATGTCGGTCAGCAGGTCAAACACAGCCGCCCGCCCCTCGGGACTCTGGTCGTCCATGCTGATGGCACCGGCAAAAGTGTCCAAAGACATGCCTGCGCTGAAATGCTTGCCCGTGCTCGAGATCACCAAGGCACGCGCCTGGCCCTCGCGGTTCAACTGGTCCAGCACCTCATCAAGCTCACGCCAGAAGGTGGGGTGCATGGTGTTCAAGGCCTCGGGCTGGTTCAGCACCAGGTGGGCGATGTGGTCGGACTGGGTCAGAGAAAAGCACTTCATGAGGTCTCCGTCTTGTGGGGGTGTGGGGGGCCGCAAACCGCTCGCGACCAAACGTTTCAATTTAACGTGCGCTCCAGCCCAGCCACTGGCAAACGGGCGACACCGCAACACTGAACACGTCAGAACAAGGGCTCAGTGAGCAAGTCCAGGCTGCGTTGCCCACCCGCATCAGCCCCCCCTGTCTCAGGGGGCAGCGGCTGGCCATCCGGCCCCAGGCGCTGCAAGCTGCCGACCCGCACGCCCAGCAGCCGAAAACGCCGCGTCAGATCCACCCGCTTCAGGCATTGGCCAGCAGCCCGTCGGATCAGAGCCGCATCCGAGGTCGGCTGCAACAAGGTCTGGTCGCGCGTCACGCTCTTGAAGTCGTCGTAGCGCAACTTCACGCCGATGGTGCGCCCCACATAGCCCTTGCGTTGCAGGTCGGCCGCCACGCGCTCGCACAGGTGGGTGAACACCGCACCCAATTCCGCCTTGTCGTGCACCGCATGCAGATCACGCTCGAACGTGGTTTCACGGCTCACCGACACGGGCTCGCTCTCGGTCACCACCGGGCGCTCATCGCGGCCCCAGGCGGCATCGTGCAACCAGGCCCCGTAGCTGCGACCGAAATGGGCCACCAGCCAGACGCGGTCGCGGGCCGCCAGATCGCCCAAGGTGTGGATGCCATGCGCCGCCAGACGGGCCTCAGCCTTGGGACCAATGCCGTTCAACTTGCGACAGGCCAGCGGCCAGATCACCGTTTGCAGATCGGCCTCCTGCACCACCGAAATGCCGTTGGGCTTGTTGAACTCGCTGGCCATCTTGGCCATCAGCTTGTTGGGCGCCACCCCCACCGAACAGGTCAGGCCCGTCACGTCAAAAATGCGCTTCTGGATCAGGCGGGCCAGCACCCGCCCGCCCTCGCGCTGGCCACCGGGTACCTCGGTGAAATCGATGTACACCTCGTCCACCCCGCGGTCCTCCATCACCGGCGCGATCTCCGTCACCACCTGCTTGAACTGGCGCGAGTACTTGCGGTATTCGTCAAAATCCACTGGCAGCAGGATGGCCTGCGGGCACAAGCGGGCCGCCTTCATCAGCCCCATGGCCGAGCCAACCCCGAACTGGCGCGCCGCGTAGGTGGCGGTGGTGATCACGCCCCGCCCGGTGTAGCCCGACAGGCGGGCAAACGCTTCGAGCGGCAAGGCGGCGCCTGCCGCCAGCACCGCGTCCTCCTGGCGGCGCCCGCCGCCAATCACCACCGGGAGCCCCTTGAGCTGCGGATAGCGCAGCAACTCGACCGACGCATAAAACGCATCCATGTCCAGGTGCGCGATGCGGCGCAAATGAGGGGGCGTGATGGCCGGCTGGTTCATGGCAGCCAAGCATAGCGCCCCAGACATCCCTCCAAACCAACCGCAGGACGGCCACCCCGCCAAGGCGGTCAGAGATGCCGCAGCCAGGCCCGATAAGGAGCCGGCAAACCTGAGATGCTTGCGCACCATGCTCACGCCAGACAACTTTCTGCTGACCCGATCCGAGACGGTTGACTCGGTGGTCTACGCCAGCCGTGCCTGCTTCGAAGGCACCCCCCTGGCCCAGGTCCGGCACATCGGTGCCTCGGCCGCCACACGCAACACGGCCATGGGGGTGGCCTCCACCCTGCTCTATCAGAGCGGCTGGTTCGTGCACTGGCTGGAAGGCCCGGGTTCGGCCATCGACCAGGTACTGACCCGCATCGCCCGCGATGCCCGTCACCGCCACATGCGCCTGCTGCACCGCGAACCCGCCCAACGTCGGCTGCTGGTGCCCTGGTCCAGCGCTGTCATGGAAAGCCCGGAAACCCCCGACAGCCTGGGCCGCCGCATCGACCAGTTCCGCCATGCCCGGCGCGAGCGGCTGGCGCTGGCGCCAAGCCAGCTGCTGCGCCTTCTGTCCACCCCCCTGGCCGGCACCGGTGGCAACCCTTTCCTGCCACCGCAGCCCATCCAGCGCCTGATGGTCTGTGCCCGGCAAAGCGAGCGCGCCACCAGCCTGGTGCACTGGCTGGCCAAAAAACACCGGCGCAAGGTCGGCCACGGCCGCTTCAACGGCGGGGCCGCCCCCACCCTGTCGATCCACTATGTCGATTTCGGACAGCAGGGTCAGCCCCGGCGCGTGGTCAGCCTGCCGCCATCCGGCTTGAGACTCGGGATCGTGCAGGCCTTGCTGGCCGACTACGGCCACTTGCTGTGTTTGTTCGAGGGCGATGCGGAGCACGACCGCTGCTTGATGCAAGACGCCCTGCGTTGCCTCGCCCTGCTGGACCCGCAGCAGCGCCCCAGCCTGATCGGCCTGGGCCTGGCGCCCAGCCTGCAACACGAACTGATCGCCCTGGCCGCGCAAGCCGGGCTGAGCTTCCGCCCCCTCGACGGCCAAGCCCCAGGCGCCACCGACACCCCCTGGTCAGGGTTGTGGCCCGGCTTGCAGGGCCTGTTCAGGCAGGCGCCCCTCCTCAAACCCCAGGATGACGCGCCCAGCCCCCCTGGCCAAACTCAGTAAGTCCCCGGCAGCAGAATGCCCTTGTCCACGGTGTCGATCTGCGTGTGGCCGCAGAAGGCCATGGTCACATCCAGTTCCTTGTGGATGATTTGCAGGGCGCGGGTCACGCCGGCCTCGCCATAGGCACCCAGGCCATACAGAAAGCTGCGGCCGATCAGGGTGCCGCGGGCGCCCAGGGCACGGGCCTTGAGCACGTCCTGACCGCTGCGGATGCCGCCATCCATCCACACCTCGATGTCCTTGCCCACGGCCTCGGCGATGGCGGGCAGGGCCTTGATCGACGAAGGCGCGCCGTCGAGCTGGCGCCCACCGTGGTTGGACACCACCAGCGCATCGGCGCCGCTGTTGGCGGCCAGTCGCGCATCCTCGGCATCCATGATGCCCTTGAGAATCAGCTTGCCACCCCAGCGCTTCTTGATCCACTCCACATCACCCCAGTTCAGGCAGGGGTCAAATTGCTCGGCTGTCCAGGACGACAGCGAAGACAGGTCACCCACCCCCTTGGCATGGCCCACGATGTTGCCGAACGAGCGGCGCGGCGTGCCCAGCATGCCCAGGCACCAACGCGGCTTGGTGGCCAGGTTGATCAGGTTGCGGATCGTGGGCTTGGGCGGTGCCGACAGGCCGTTCTTGATGTCCTTGTGCCGCTGGCCCAGGATCTGCAGGTCCAGCGTGAGTTGCAGGGCCGAGCAGTTGGCGGCCTTGGCGCGATCGATCAGGCGCTCGATGAAGTCACGGTCTTTCATCACATACAGCTGGAACCAGAACGGATGCCCCTGGGTGTGCTGAGCGATGTCCTCGATTGAGCAGATGCTCATGGTCGACAGCGTGAACGGGATGCCAAAGGCCTTGGCAGCCCGCGCGCCCAGGATCTCGCCGTCGGCGTGCTGCATGCCGGTCAGGCCGGTGGGGGCGATGGCCACGGGCATGGCCACGTCCTGGCCGATCATGGTGCTGCGGGTGCTGCGCCCGGCCATGTTGACGGCCACGCGCTGGCGCAGCTTGATGCCCTGGAAATCGCTTTCGTTAGAGCGGTAGGTGCCTTCGGTCCAGGCGCCCGAATCGGCGTAGTCGTAGAACATGCGCGGCACCCGCCGCTGGGCCACACGGCGCAAATCTTCGATGCAGGTGATTTTGGACAGATCGGTCACGAGGCGTTCTCCTTGGGATGCGAAATGGTAGCGATTCGGCCCGGCGGCGCACGTGAAGATTTTTGATCCGCACCTCAAATTCTCTCAAGCGGCCTCAGACCGGCGCTTGCTCCGTCGGGCGACAACGGGCCTGCAATTCCGCCCAGGACAGCTGCTGCTCGCCCCGGGCATCCCGCACCCCGATGCGCACCGGCCCCTGCAACTGGCGCAGGTCCTCCGCCAGGCTGGACAGCTCGGCCAAGGCCAACGCCCCCGCCGGGCTGTCCAGGGTCACCTGCAGCATCCAAGGCGCGGCCGCCTGCTCCAACACGCAGCGCCACCCGGCCGCCTTGGCGGGGGTGGGCAATGCTGCGGGGCGGATCACCAGCGCCAGCGGCCAGACGGCCGGGGCCTCACCGGAGGCCCCCGCCCCGGCGCTCGCCAGCCCCAGGGCCCAAGACCCGGTCGGACCGGCGTCGTGCAGCCCCAAGGCCATCAGGGCCTCATGCAGTCGCTGGCCCGCCGCCTGCAGCCCTGCGGGCCAAGCCGCACCGCGGCGCGCAGCACCGGCGCACCAGCGCTGCAGCAACTCGGCCGGCTGCAGGCAGGCCAGCACCTGAGGCGCCTCCACCCAGTCGGCATGGCGCTGGGCCGGCCCCAGGCCCTGCAACTCGATCGGCACCGCCCCGGCCGGCTGCGGGCCCTGGCGCACCAGCCCCCAGGGCACGGCCTGCAAGGCCTCCGCCAGCCAGACCGGCCCGCTGCGCGCGAGTCTGGCACAGGCGGCAGGCGCCAGTTGCAGCAGATCGTGGCTGCGCGGCGGCCACCGATGATGATGGGGGCCCCAGACGGAAGTGGGGTTCGGCAGGGTCAACATGGGCGATCTCCGCATCAGGCCGTCATTGGCCGATGCGATGCTGACGCGCCGCCAGCGAAGGAGATGAGCGAAGCGAAATCAGATGTTCGCGCCGAAGCAGGCGACAAAGCGGGCTGCGGTGGCCACCAAGCGGCGCCAGCCAAGCCAGGGGGCGCCCTGGGCCCGCCAAACAGCAAGCGCCTTGAGCCCCAAGCGCCCGCAAGCCTGCATGCAGGTCTTACAAACTTTATCGGGGTGGGTGAGGGCTGTCGCGCTTCAGGAGATGCTCTGTATAAGCCAGGAAGTCGCCCAGGGGGTGCTCGATGATGTTGAGCGTGATCGGCAACTGCAGCGCTTGATAGGCCTCACAAGCGCGTTGAAGGTTGAGGATGGCCGCATCCTGGCGCGTGAAATCGGCCCCGAAAGTGGCTGGGTCCTTCTCGTACTCCTGCCGAACCCGCGCCACACAGCGCTCGACGGTGGAGGCCTTGTTCAATAGCACGTCATCGGCCATGCACACGCCCCTCACGCAATATGTCCTGGGCATACCCGGCACGGGCCACATCCAGATCAAGCTTGTCGCTCAAGACAGCGGCCTCCCAGACGCCCACCAGGGGGTCAGCCACCCAAAGGCGCGGGCCCTGGGTCAGGATCTGGTACTGCAACACCGTGGAGGCGGCACGCATGTCGAGCATATCGACATCGCAACCCACCTGGTCAGCCACCTCACTGGCCAGGTGCCACAAGCCCGCCACATCGGCATAACCCGACACCAGAACGGCCAGGTCGAGATCGCTGTCCAGCCTGGCCTGCCCTGTGATGCGGCTGCCAAAGGCATCAACGGACAGCAGCCCAGGCAAGCGCCGCCTCAGCAAGGACACGACCTGGGCGACAAGTTGGGCATGAAGTTCGGCCGACCTGGGTGAAAAAGTGACAAGCCCCGCACCAAGACGGCGCGGGAACCCTGCCATGCTGATAGCCGACCGGCGGCCCCACCTCAAGCGCGCTTGGCCACCAGGGTCAGGATGTCGTAGCTGGCCACCAGCTCGTCGTGCTGGTTGGTGACCTCCACATCCCAGGCCACCACGCCCTGGCCGACGCCGTTGGCGTCTTTCTTCTGGCGGTCGATCTTGCGCTTGGCGGTCAGGCGGGCACGGATGGTGTCGCCGATGCCCACCGGCTTGACGAAGCGCAGCGTGTCCAGCCCGTAGTTGGCCAGCACCGGGCCGGGGGCTGGCGAGACAAACAGGCCGGCCGCGGCCGACAGCACAAAGTAGCCATGGGCGATGCGCTTGCCGAAGGGGCTGTCCTTGGCGGCGATTTCATCGAAGTGCATGTAGAAGTAGTCGCCCGACAGGCCACCAAAGGCCACGATGTCGGCCTCGCCCACCGTGCGGCGATGCGTGAGCAGCGACTCGCCGATCTGCAGGTCTTCGAAATGGCGGCGGAAGGGGTGCACCTCGGTCTCGATGCGGCGGGCGCCGCGCACGTACTCGCCGGTGACTGCGGCCAGCATGCTGGGCGAGCCCTGCACCGCGGCGCGCTGCAGGTAATGCTTGACGGCGCGGATGCCGCCCAGCTCTTCACCGCCCCCGGCGCGGCCAGGGCCGCCGTGCTTGAGCATGGGCAGGGGCGAGCCATGGCCGGTGCTCTCGGCCGCGGCCTCGCGGTCCAGCACCAGCAGGCGGCCATGGTGGGCGGCGGCCACCGGGATCACGCGGGCGGCCGTGGCCGGGTCCTTGGTGACCAGCGAGCCCACCAGGCTGCCCTTGCCCCGGGCGGCCAATTGCAGAGCCTCGTCCAGGCCGTCGTAAGGCATCAGGGTGCTGACCGGGCCGAAGGCCTCGACATCGTGCACGGCATCGTGGCTCAGGGGCTGGCGGCTCAGCAGCAGCGTGGGCTGGAAGAACGCGCCCTGGGCCGTGCCTTCGCCCAACGGGGCGAAGTCGGCTGTACCGCCGCCATAGACCAGTTCGGCCCCTTGGCGCAGCAGGGCCACCCGTTCGGCCACGTCGGCCTGCTGGGCCTTGGAGGCCAGGGCGCCCATGCGCACGGCCTCCAGGGCCGGGTCCCCGACCACAGTCTTGGCCAGGCGGGCCTTCAGGCGCTCGGCCACCGCATCCAGGTGCTGGCGCGGCACGATGGCCCGGCGGATCGCAGTGCATTTCTGCCCGGCCTTGACGGTCATCTCGCGGGCCACTTCCTTGATGAACAGATCGAACTCTTCGTCATCGGGCGTGACATCGGGTGCCAGGATGCAGCAGTTCAGCGAGTCGGCTTCGGCATTGAAGGGGACGCTGTGGCGCACCAGGTTGGCGTTCACCCGCAGACGGGCCGCGGTATCGGCCGAGCCGGTGAAGGTGACGAAGTCCGGCCCTTCCAGGCGGTCCAGCAGGTCACCCGTGCCGCCGATCACCAGTTGCAGCGAGCCAGCCGGCAGGATGCCCGACTGGTCGATCAGGCGCACCACGGCCTCGGTCAGGTAGCTGGTGGCCGTGGCCGGCTTGCCGATGCAGGGCATGCCCGCCAGGAAGCTGGGGGCGAACTTTTCGAGCAAGCCCCAGATGGGAAAGTTGAAGGCATTGATGTGCACCGCCACGCCGCCGCGCGGCACCAGGATGTGGGTGCCTGCGAAGCTGCCTTTCTTGCCCAAGGGCAGGGCCGGGCCTTCGTGGATCAGGTTACCGCTGGGCAACTCGCCACTGCCCATCGAGGCGTAGGCAAACAGGGTGCCGGTACCGCCTTCGATGTCCACCCAGCTGTCGGCGCGGGTGGCGCCGGTGTGGGCCGAGATGGCGTAGAGCGATTCCTTGTGCTCGTTGAGGTACTTGGCCAGCGCCTTCAGGCGCGCGGCGCGCTCCTGGAAATCAAGCGCCATCAGGGCCGGCAGGCCGGTGCCGCGGGCAAAGTGCAGGGCCTCGCCAAAGTCCAGGGCCTCGGCATGGGTGTGGGCCACGGTGGCGCCGTTGACGGCGCTGTGCAGCGCTTGCGCCGCCTGTTGGCCGATCCAGCGGCCGCCGATGAAGCTTTGTAAGGTCATGATTGGATACTCCCGAAAAGTGAAAAGCTCAGCGCAGGCTCAGTGCTTGCCGCCCAGGCCCAGGTAGGTGTCGATGATCCGACGGTCGTGCAACAGGTCGGCCGCGGCGCCGCTCAAGGCCACGGCGCCCATTTCAAGCACGTAGGCGCGGTCGGCCACCTGCAGCGCGGCGCGGGCGTTCTGCTCGACCAACAACACCGACACGCCCAGATCGCGCAGCGAAGACACCACCTGCAGCACCTCACGCACGATCAGCGGCGCCAGGCCCAGCGAGGGTTCGTCGAGCATCAGCAGACGCGGGCGGGCCATCAGGGCGCGGCCGATGGCCAGCATCTGGCGCTCACCGCCCGACAGCGTGGCCGACAACTGGGCTCGCCGCTCTTTCAGGCGAGGGAAGATGGCGAACACCTCTTCCATGCGCTGCTTCTGGTCTTTCAGGCCCTTGCGCCAGCGCGAGAAGCCGCCCAGCAAGAGGTTGTCCTCGACCGACATCTCACCGAACAGTTCACGCTTTTCGGGCACCAGGGCCACGCCCCGCGCCACCATGGCCTCGACGCTGAGGCGGTCGATGCGCTCGCCCGCCAGCGTCAGCACGCCTTGCGAAGGCAGCAGGCCCATGGCCGCCGACAGCAGCGTGGTCTTGCCTGCGCCGTTGGGGCCGATCACGGTGACGATCTCGCCCTCGCCCACCGTCAGGTGAACCTGATGCACGGCCTCGACCTGGCCATACGAGACGCTGAACTGCTGCAAGTCGAGCAGCGTGGGTTTCACGGTCGCGCTGCTCACAGGCCACCTCCATTGAGTTCGCCGCCGAGGTAGGCCTCGAGCACGCGGGGGTTGGCCTGCACTTCGGCGGGCGTGCCTTCGGCGATCACTTCACCGAACTCCAGCACGGTGATGCGGTCGGCCAGGTTCATCACGAACTCCATGTCGTGCTCCACCACCAGAATGCCCAGGCCTTCGGAGCGCAGTTGGTCCAGCAAGGTGGCCAGGGCCTGCTTCTCAAGGTGGCGCAGGCCGGCGGCGGGCTCGTCCAGCAACAGGGCGGCCGGTTGACCGGCCAGGGCGCGGGCGATCTCGACCACGCGCTGCTGGCCCAGGGCCAGCGAAGCGGCCGGCCGTTCGGCAAATTCGGCCAGGCCGCAGCGCTCGATCTGGCGCCGCGCCTCGGCCAGGATGGCGGCCTCTTCGGCGCGGTCCAGGCGCAGCATGCTGGCGATCCAGCCCTTGCGGCCACGCCGGTGCGCGCCCAGGGCCACGTTCTCGAGCACGCTGCGCTGCCCCAGCAGGCGCACGTGCTGGAAGGTTCGGCCCAGGCCCAGCGCCGCAAAGTCGCGCGATGGCCGGCCCTGCATGGGCTGTTCCATCAAGCGCACCTCACCTGAGGTGGGCTCGTCGACGCCGGAGATCATGTTGAAGAACGTGCTCTTGCCGGCGCCATTGGGACCGATCAGGGCATGCACCTCGTGCGACTTCAGGTTCATGTTGACGTTGTTGTTGGCCAACAGCCCCCCAAAGCGGCGGCTCACCTGGCGGGCGTCCAGCAACACCTGTCCGGCGGGCGGCAGCACGCGCTGTTGCAGCGTCACGGCAGCGCTGGGCGCCACGGCACGGCGCGCCTCCGGTTTGAGCCAGCGGCCCGAGGCGGCCTGCAGGCGCGGCCACAGGCCGTCGGCAAAGCGCTGCAGCACAAACAGCATCAACAGCCCGAAGACGATCACCTCGAAATTGCCGCTGGCGCCCAGCAGCTTGGGCAGCCAGTCCTGCAATTGCTCCTTGAGCAGGGTGATCAGGGCCGCCCCCAACACGGCGCCCCACAGGTGGCCGGCGCCGCCGACCACGGCCATGAACAGGTACTCGATGCCGATGTTGATGTTGAAAGGCGTGGGGTTCACAAAGCGCTGCAGGTGGGCATACAACCAACCCGAGATCGCGGCCAGCAGGGCCGCCAACACGAACAGCTTGATGCGGTAGTGCGCCGTGTCCACGCCCATCGACTCGGCCATCACCCGGCCGCCCTTGAGCGCCCGGATGGCCCGGCCTTCACGCGAGTCCAGCAGGTTGTGCAAGGCCCACAGGCAAAACAGCAACACGGCCCAGATCAGCGGCCCCAGGTACAGCGGCGAGGCCAGCGAGATGCCTGCCAACGTCAGCGGCGGCAGGCCGGACACGCCGGTGAACCCGCCCAGCACGTCGAGGTTGCCGAACACGTAATACAGGCTCAGGCCCCAGGCGATCGTGCCCAGCGGCAAATAGTGGCCGGACAGGCGCAGGGTCACCGCACCGAGGAAGCGGGCCACCGCATAAGTGGCGACCAGACCCAGCACCAGGCCCACGAAAGGCAGCAAGGCGGGCGGAAAGCCGGCCGGCAGCCAGGCCGCGGCCAGGGGCGAGGTGCACACCCAGGCCGTGGCGTAGGCGCCCAGGCCCACAAAGGCAGCCTGGCCGAAGGAGGTCATGCCACCCACGCCGGTCAGCATCACCAGGCCGGCAGCGACCATCGCGTACAGGCCGATGTAGCTCATCACCGTGAGCGTGAATTCAGGCAGGAAACCCCAGGCCAGCGCCAGCGCGGCGATGCAGGCCAGGGTGAGTTGACGCGCGCTCATTCTTCGTCCTCCACATGGCGGCTGTTGAGTGAGCGCCACCACAGCACGGGAATGATCAGGGTGAACACCAGCACCTCCTTGAAGGCACTGGCCCAGAACGATGAAAACGCTTCCAGCTGGCCCACCATCACGGCGCCGGCCAGGGCCAGCGGGTAACTGCCCAGGCCGCCCACGATGGCGGCGACAAAGCCTTTCAGGCCGATCAGGAAGCCGGTGTCGTAATACACCGTGGTCAGGGGCGCGATCAGCAGGCCCGACACGGCGCCGATCAGGCCGGCCAGGGCAAAGCTGAGGTCACCCGACAGTTCGGTCGGGATGCCCATCAGGCGGGCCCCGACCCGGTTCATGGCGGTGGCACGCAGCGCCTTGCCGATGATCGAGCGTTCAAAGAACACGAACATGGCCACCACCAGCACCGCGGCCATGGCCACCACCACCAGCGACTGGCCGGTGACGGGAATGCCGCCGAGGTCGAAGCGGGCCTCCGAGAAGGCCGGCGTGCGGTACCCTTCAGCGCCAAAGAACAGCAGACCCAGGCCGACCAGCACCCCGTGCAGGGCCACCGAGACGATCAACAGGATCAGCACGGTCGCGTGGGCCAGCGGGCGATAGGCCAGGCGGTACAGCAGCGGGCCCAGGGGCACGATCAGGGCCAGGGTGGCCACCGATTGCAACAACAGCGACTCCGGCTTGACCAGCAGCACCAGGGCCGCGGCCAGCGCCGGCAAGGCCAGCGTCCAGACCGCCGTGGCAGCCCATTCGACCGGCTGGCCGCGCTGATGACGCCATGCCTCGACCACCAGGGTGGCCACAGCCAGCGCAATCAGCAGCCACAACGTGGCCGGCACCTTGCCCGCCTGCATCATGGCCATCGACAGTGCGCCAAAAGCCACAAATTCGCCTTGCGGGATGAAGATCACCCGCGTGACCGAAAACACCAGCACCAGGGCCAGCGCAATCAGTCCGTACACCGCGCCATTGACGACGCCGTCCTGCCCCAGGATCAGGGCGATCTGAAGATCCATGTTGAAAGTCCCGTTCAGGCCGACCCGAGGTCGGCGACAAAAAGGCAGGCTGGCGCCCCAGGTGTCATCCACCCGGGGGGCACACAAGCCCGCTCAGGGCAGGGTTCAGGGCTGGTATTTCCAGGCGCCGTTCTCGATCTTGACCATCACGCGACCGCGCTGGTCCAGGCCCAGGTGGTCGGCCGCCGAGGTGCTGAACACGCCGTGGGCACCGGCCACTTCCTTGACCTTCTCAAGTTCATCGCGCAGGGCGGTGCGGAAGGCCGGGGTGCCGGGCTGGCCCTTCTTGAGCGCGCCGGGCACGGCGGCATTGAGCACCAGGCCGGCATCCCAGGCGTGGCCGCCAAAGGTGGACACATTGGCCTGCCCGTAGGCGCCGGCATAGGCGCTCACGTAGGCCAGGGCCGATTTGCGCACCGGGTGGTCCGCAGGCAGTTGGTCCGCCACCAGCACCGGGCCGGCGGGCAGGAAGGTGCCCTCCACATCCTTGCCCCCCACGCGCAGGAAGTCGGCGTTGGCCACACCGTGGGTCTGGTAGAACTTGCCGGTGAAGCCACGCTCCTTGAGCGTCTTCTGGGGCAGCGCAGCGGGGGTGCCCGAGCCGGCGATCAGCACCGCATCAGGCTTGGCGGCCATGATCTTCAGGGCCTGGCCGGTCACCGAGGTGTCGGTGCGCGAGAAGCGCTCGTTGCTGATGATCTGCAGCTTCTTGAGTTCAGCGGCCTTGACGAACTCCTTGTACCAACCTTCGCCGTAGGCGTCGGAGAAGCCGATGAAGGCCACGGTCTTGATGCCGTGGTTGGCCATGTGCTCAGCCACCGCCAGCGACATCATGATGTCGTTCTGCGGGGTCTTGAAGACCCAGCGCTTCTTGGCGTCCTGCGGCTCGATCAGCATGGCCGAGGCCCCCAGGGTGATCATCGGGGTCTGGGCTTCAGACACGGCATCGATCATGGCCAGCGAGTTGGGCGTGGTGCTGGAGCCGATCACGATGTCGACCTTGCTCTCGGCGATCAGCTTCTTGGTGTTGCTGACGGCTGCGGTGGTGTCCGAGGCATCGTCAAGCACGATGTAGTTGACCTTCTGACCCGCCATGGTCTTGGGCAGCAGGGCAATGGTGTTCTTCTCGGGGATGCCCAGCGAAGCGGCCGGGCCGGTGGCCGACACGGTGACGCCCACATTGATGTCGGCATGGGCCATCAGGCTGGCCAGCAAGGCGGTGGCCAGGGCCACGGGTTTGAGCAGTTTCATGGTTTGTCTCCTTCAGTTTTTGGGGCCCTTGGCCCCGCTTGATCCGGCAGTTTGATCGGTTAGTTTCAGACCAGCGATAGGTTAGTCCGACGTACGGGCTACGGGAGGCTTGACAGCAGTCAATCCACCCATGAACAAATCCGCCACTATCGGAGCCATGGCATCGTAGTCGAGTTCCCCTTCGGGCTTCATCCAGGTAAACATCCAGTTGATCATGCCGAACAACAGCATGGTCAAAGGCTTGCTCAGCTCGGCCTGCAAGGACTCGCCACGCACCTCTGCAACGGCTCTGGCGAAGCCGCTGACCACGTCGCGTTCATGGTCCAGAACGCGCTCGCGATCGGCCTCGTCGAGAAACTTGACGTCTTCGGTGAGCACGCGATGGGCGTCCTGGGCGTCGGCGTATTCCTCGACGATGCGGCGGATCAGCTCACGCAGGCGCTGCTCGGGCGCCAGGGGCTCGGCTTCAACGTCGACCACCAGCGCCTGCAGACGCGACACATGGCCTTCGGCAATGCTCACGAGCAGGCTGTATTTGTCTTTGTAGTAGTGGTAGAGCGTGGCCTTGGACAGGCCACAGGCCTCGGCCACCTGGTTCATCGAGGTCGAGGGGTAGCCCCGCCGCGCAAACAGGTGCGCTGCCTGCTCCAGAATCATCTCGCGCTGGTCGTTGTAACCAGCAGCCCGTCCTCGGCCCATCGGTGTGTCCTTGTGTCTTGTTCAGTTCAACGTTCGTCGAATGATAGGACGACCCGCGGGGTCAGCGGATGGGCCTGGCAGGACAGCACAAAGCCGGCCTCGACCTCCGCTTTGTCGAGGGCGAAATTGCGCTCCATGCGCACCTCACCTTCGAGCAGCTTGCAACGGCAGGTGCCGCATACGCCCGAGGTGCAGGAGAAGGGCACTTCGAGCCCGGCCGCCGACGCGGCATCGAGGATGCTGGGCTGGTCCTTGCTGAAGCTGATCTCGCGGTGCAGGCCGTCGCGCACGATGACCACACGGGCGGTCTCGGCGTCGCCCGGCTGGGCCTGGTGCACCACGGCCCCTGCGGCCGGGCCGGCGCTGGCCACGCCGAAGCGCTCGATGTGGATGCGCTCCTCGGGCACGCCTGCCGCCTTCAGGGCCACCTCGGCCTCGTCGTTCATCTGGAAGGGGCCACACACATACACATGGTCGATGCCCGCCGGGTCCAGCACCTTGCCCAGGAAGGTGCCCAGCTTGCCACTGTCCAGCCGCCCCGCGTACAGAGGCGCATCCACATGCTCCTGAGTGAACACGTGGTGCAAGGACAGCCGCGCCATGTAGCGGTTCTTCAGGTCCTCAATCTCTTCCTTGAACATGGTCGAGGCCGGGGTTCGGTTGCTGTAGATCAGGGTGAACTGGCTGTGCGGCTCCCGCGCCAGCACGGTCTTCATGATGGACAGGATGGGGGTGATGCCGCTGCCGCCCGCAATGCCCACGTGGTGGCGGCGGGAAGCCGGCTCGATGGGCACGAAGAATCGACCTTGCGGCGCCATCACCTGCACGCTGTCGCCCACTTTGAGGTGCTGGTGGATCCAGGTCGAGAAAGCCCCACCATTGACGCGGCGCACGGCCACGCGCAATTCGCCGTCGTCCACGCCGGCACAGATCGAATACGAGCGGCGCAGGTCCTTGCCGTCGATGGTGCTGCGCAGGGTCAGGTACTGGCCCTGGGTGAAGCCGAACGCTTCGCGCAGGCTGTCAGGTACAGAGAAGGAAACGATCAGGGACTCGGGCGTGTCTGCCTCGATGGCCTTGACCGGCAGGGGATGGAACATGACGCTCATGGCGATCTCGCTTGAATCTGGTTGTTGTAGGAATGGACGGCTGGAGGGCGGGTTCAGATCGGCTTGAAATGCTCGAAGGGTTCGCGGCAGCTCATGCAGCGGTAAAGCGACTTGCAGGCTGTCGAACCGAAAGCGCTCAGACGTTCGGTCTGCAAGCTGCCGCAGCGCGGGCAGGCCAGGCGTTGCCCCGAAGGCGACCGACCCACAAAGTGCATGGGCACCCCTTCGCTGAGATCCACCGGGCCCGGCGGGGCAATGCCGTAGTCGAGCAGTTTCTGCCGCCCTTGTTCGCTGATCCAGTCCGTGGTCCAGGCCGGGGCGCGGCGCATCGTGACACGCGCCGGGCCCAGGCCGGCCGCGGCCACCGCCGCCAGCACGTTCTGCTCGATCAGCTCGGTGGCAGGGCAGCCCGAGTAGGTGGGCGTGAGCACAATCTCCAGCCCATCCTCATGGGCCAGCACCTCGCGCACCAGGCCCAGGTCGACCACCGACAACGCGGGCACCTCGGGGTCGAGCACGGTGCCCAGCACCTGCCAGACCGGTGCCAAGATGCCGCTGGTGGGGACCACGGCAGCCTGGTTCACCACACGCCCCCGGGGAAGGCGCGCTGCAGGTACTGCATTTCAGCCAGGATGAAACCCATGTGCTCAGAGTGCACACCACGCCGGCCTGTGCTGCGGTACACCGAATCGGCGGGCACCGGCAGCTTCACAGCAGCCAGCAGCGCCGTCATCTCGGCACGCCAATCGGCCTGCAGCTCGGACCACTTCGGGCCCAGGCCACTGGCCGCGGCCTGCTCGTCAATGGCGTCGTCTTCAAACAGCTCGGCGCTGTAGCGCCACAGTTGGGCCAAAGCGGCCTTCAGGCGCCGGGCCGACTCGTCTGTGCCGTCACCCAGGCGCACCACCCAGTCGCAGGCGTGCTGCTGGTGGTAGCGCGACTCCTTCAGGGCCTTGCCGGCAATGGCGGCCAGCTCGGCATCGCTGGAGGCCGACAGGCGCTGCCACATCAGCTTCAAAAACGTGGCCACCATGGCATTGCGCAGCACGGTGAAGGCGAAGTCGCCGCGCGGCAGCTCGACCAGGGTGGGGTTGAGGTAATCGCGCTCGTCGCGCAAAAAGGCCAGTTGGTCTTCATCATGACCCAGGCCGCTGATCTGGCCCGCATGGGTCAGCAGCGCACGGGCCTGGCCGATCAGGTCGAGCGACATGTTGGTCAGCGCGATGTCTTCTTCGAGCACCGGCGCATGACCGCACCATTCGGCGATGCGCTGGCCCAGGATCAGGCAGGTGTCGCCCAGGCGCAGCACGTACTGGGTGGCCGCATCGCGGCCGGGTTGGATGGTGGCTTGCATGGCGCGGCTCACATGTGGTTCACGGATTCGGGCAACTGATAGAAGGTGGGGTGGCGGTACACCTTGTCTTCCATCGGGTCGAAGAACATGCCCTTGTCGCCGGGGTCGCTGGCCACGATCTGGTCCGAGCGCACCACCCACACGCTGGTGCCTTCCTGGCGCCGGGTGTAGACGTCGCGTGCCAGCTGGATCGCCATCTTGCTGTCGGCGGCGTGCAGGCTGCCGCAATGCTTGTGGTCCAGGCCGGCCTTGGCGCGGACAAACACTTCCCACAGGGGCCATTCGTTCTGGGTTGTCATGGAGGTCTCCTTGTCTTGCTTGAATCAGGCAGCCTGTTGCTGCGGGGTGTGCTTGGCGGCGTGTGCGAGGGCGGCTTCGCGCACCCAGGCACCGTCTTCCCAGGCCTTGACGCGGGCGCCCAGGCGCTCTTGGTTGCAGGGGCCGTCACCGCCCACGACACGCCAGAACTCGCTCCAGTCGATGGTGCCGAAGTCGTAGTGCTGGCGGGCTTCGTTCCACTTCAGGTCGGGGTCGGGCAGGGTCACGCCCAGCACCTTGGCCTGCTCGACGGTGGCGTCGACAAACTTCTGGCGCAGCTCGTCGTTGCTGACGCGTTTGATGCCCCAGCGCATCGACTGCGCGCTGTTGGGTGACTGGTCATCGGGCGGGCCGAACATCATCAGGCAGGGCCACCACCAGCGGTTGACCGAGTCCTGCACCATGGCGCGCTGGGCCTCGGTGCCGTTTTGCATCATGGTCAGCAGGGCGTCGTAGCCCTGACGCTGGTGAAAGCTCTCTTCGCGGCAGATGCGGATCATGGCGCGGGCGTAGGGGGCGAAGGAGCAGCGGCAGATCGGCACCTGGTTCATGATGGCCGCGCCATCGACCAGCCAGCCGATGGTGCCCATGTCGGCCCAGTTCAGCGTCGGGTAGTTGAAGATCGAGCTGTACTTGGCCTTGCCCGTGTGCAGGGCATCCAGCAGTTCGTCGCGCGACACGCCCAGGGTCTCGGCCGCCGCATACAGGTACAGGCCGTGCCCCCCCTCGTCCTGGATCTTGGCCAGCAGGATGGCCTTGCGCTTGAGTGTCGGCGCACGGGTGACCCAGTTGCCCTCGGGCAGCATGCCGACGATCTCGGAGTGAGCGTGCTGGCTGATCTGGCGCACCAGGGTCTTGCGGTAGTGCTCGGGCATCCAGTCTTTGGCCTCGATGAAGTCGCCATCATCGATGCGGGCCTCGAAGCGCTCTTCGAGCAGGGCCTCCTCGGCAGAGCGGACCACTTTGGGCCCGTCACCGGGCTCGCGGGCCATGGTGTCCATTGCTTGGGTGTACATGGTGGAGTTCCTCTTTTTGAAAGTGGCCTCAACGGGGCCGGGTATCGATCACACGCCGGGCCTTGCCGGTGAGCGTGCGTTCGATGGTTTCGGGTTCCTGCACCTGGACGCGGGTCGAGATGCCGACCAGGGTCTTGATGCGGTGCTTGAGCCAGTCGGCGATCTCCTTGAGCTCGACGGCGCTGAGCGGGCCAGCGGCGGGTTGCAGCTCGCAGCGCACCTCGACCTCATCGAGGTTGCCGTCGCGCTTGACCAGGATCTGGTACTGACCCGAGAGCTTGGCGTGCTGCAGCACGATCTCTTCGATCTGGGTCGGGAACACGTTGACGCCACGGATGATCAGCATGTCGTCGCTGCGGCCGACGATCTTGCCCATGCGGCGGAAGGCACGCGAGGTGGGCGGCAGCAGGCGGGTCAGGTCGCGGGTGCGGTAGCGGATGATGGGCAGCGCCTCTTTGCTCAGCGAGGTGAACACCAGTTCACCCTCGGCACCGTCGGGCAGCACCTCGCCGGTCAGCGGGTCGATGATCTCGGGGTAGAAATGGTCTTCCCAGATCACCGGGCCGTCCTTGCTCTCGATGCATTCGCAGGCCACGCCGGGGCCCATGACTTCGGACAGGCCATAGATGTCGACCGCGTCGATGCCGGCCTTGGTCTCGATGTCGCGGCGCATCGCCTCGGTCCAGGGTTCGGCCCCGAAGATACCCACCTTGAGCGAGCTGGCCGCGGCGTCCAGGCCCTGGCGCGCAAACTCTTCGATGATCACCTGCATGTAGCTGGGCGTGACCATGATGATGTCGGGCTTGAAGTCGGTGATCAGTTGCACCTGCTTCTCGGTCTGACCACCCGACATCGGGATCACCGTGCAGCCCAGGCGCTCGGCGCCGTAATGAGCGCCCAGGCCGCCCGTGAACAGGCCATAGCCATAGGCCACATGCACCGTGTCCCCCCGGCGGCCGCCGGCCGCACGGATCGAGCGCGCCACCAGGTCAGCCCAGGTGTCGATGTCATTCTTGGTGTAGCCCACCACGGTCGGCTTGCCGGTGGTGCCCGACGACGCGTGAATGCGGGACACCTGCTCACGGGGCACGGCAAACAGGCCGAAGGGGTAGTTGTCGCGCAAATCGGTCTTGACCGTGAAGGGGAACTTGCTCAGGTCACTGAGTTGCTTCAGGTCATCGGGGTGCACGCCCTTGGCATCGAAGGCCTTTTTGTAATGCGGCACGTTGTCGTAGGCGCGCTGCAGCGTGGTGCGCAAGCGGCTCAGTTGCAGGGCAGCGATCTCGTCGCGGCTAGCGGTCTCGATCGGGTCGAGCTCTCCGGGGGCGGGGGTCTTGGCGGTCATGTGGGTCTCTCCTGATACTTCAGCCAGCGACAGCCGGCTTGCCTTTGAGGGTGTAGGAACGCCCGCGGAACACCGCGATGCGCTCACCGTTCTGGTTGCTCACTTCTACGTCGTAGACGCCGGTGCGGCCGGCCTTGGACACCTCGGTGGCTCGGGCCGTCAACACGTCGCCAGCGCGGGCCGGGGCCATGAAGTCGACGCTGAAGCCCGAAGCCACCGTGAGTTCGTTGTATGAATTGCAGGCAAACGCGAAGGTCGAGTCGGCCAGGGTGGAAATGAGCCCGCCGTGACAGGTCTTGTGGCCGTTGAGCATGTCTTCACGTACGGTCATGCTGAGCACGGCGCCACCGGGTGTCACTTCGTGGATCTGCATGCCAAAGCCCAGGGTGACGTTGTCGTTGGCCAGCATGCCCACGCGCACCAGGTCGGCCGTTTGTTGAGGGGTGAGTTCAGACATGGTGGGCTCAACGATCGGTGAAGACGGGGGCGCGGCGCTGGCCAAAGGCGGCCACACCTTCCAGGTAATCGTGGGCAGCGCCCAGCTGGCTTTGCAGGCGGGCCTCCAGGGCCAGCGCGCCATCGAGCGAAAGGCCTTGCGCCTCATCCAGGGCCTGACGGGTGGCCACCAGCGCGCGTGATGGCTGGACAGCCAGGCGCTCGGCCAGGGTCTGGGCCTCAGCGGCCAGAGCCTCATCGTCGACACAGCGCCAGATCAGGCCCATCTGCTCCGCCTCGGGGGCCGGCAGCTTGTCGCCCAGCAGGGTCAAGCCCAAGGCCTTGCCGCGGCCCACCAGGCGCGGCAACAGCC
This sequence comes from Curvibacter sp. EU05-FHT14A10, assembly GCF_058791075.1. Classification (NCBI taxonomy): domain Bacteria; kingdom Pseudomonadati; phylum Pseudomonadota; class Betaproteobacteria; order Burkholderiales; family Comamonadaceae; genus Curvibacter; species Curvibacter sp. EU05-FHT14A10. The sequence goes on along the minus strand of NZ_JBYTDE010000004.1, from coordinate 107,478 downwards.
AGGTGCCCCCGGTGTCGGGCACCAGGCCGATCTTGCTGAAGGCCTGAATGAAGCTGGCCGAACGTGCGGCCAGCACCAGGTCGCAGTTCAGTGCCAGGTTGGCACCCGCACCGGCGGCCACGCCATTGACCGCCGCCACCACTGGCACCGGCAGACTGCGCAGGCGCTGCACCAGGGGACGGTAGAAGCGTTCAATCACCTGACCCAGGTCTTTGGGCGCCGCACCGGGCGTGGTGTCGGGGGCCACGCTGGGGTCGGCCAGGTCCTGCCCGGCGCAGAAGCCTCGCCCCGCGCCCGTCAGCACCACACAACGCACACTGGCGTCGGCGGCCACTGCATCGAGGGCGGCCAGCAACTGGGCATGCATTTCGCCAGTGAAGCTGTTCAGAGCCTGCGGGCGGTTCAGCGTCAGGGTCCGGACCGCACCGCTCTGGTGGGTCAGGATCAGGTCGTCGCTCATCGTGTCTCCTTGGGTGGGGGTGAGCCCCGTCTTGGCGAGGGCGTCCAGTCATTGCTTGCGCTGGCTCAAATCTATGTTTGACCGTCCAGTCGGTCGATAATACTATCGGGACTCTTTCTGATGCAAGTCAAAACCCCCGGTGGAAACCCTAGGCCCTGCCCAGACGAACCGCCCAGATTCCAAGGAGACCCTTTCATGCCCTGCTACGCGATCGACGGTGTTGTCCCTGTCATCCACCCCAGTGCCTATGTGCACCCCACGGCCGTACTGATCGGCGATGTGATCGTGGGCCCCGACTGTTACGTGGGGCCCTGTGCCGCGTTGCGTGGTGACTTCGGGCGCATCGTGTTGCACCGCGGCGCCAACGTCCAGGACACCTGCGTGGTCCATGGCTTTCCCAATCAGGACACTGTCGTCGAGGAAAACGGCCACATCGGCCACGGCGCCGTGCTGCACAGCTGTGTGGTGCGACGCGACGCCCTGGTGGGCATGAACGCGGTGGTGATGGACGAGGCCGAGATCGGCGAACAATCCATCGTGGCGGCCAGTGCCTTCGTGCCGGCCGGCACCAAGGTGCCTGCGCGCACCCTGATGGCAGGTGTGCCAGCCAAGGCCCTGCGCCCCTTGCGTGACGAAGAGATCGCCTGGAAGCTCGAAGGCACGCGCACTTACCAGGCCTTGACCCGCCGCTGCCTGGCCTCGATGGTCGAGGTCAGCCCTCTGACGGAACCCGAGGCCCAGCGCCCTCGCCTGCCGGCCACCGACGTGCACTCGCTGATCGCTACCCGGCGCCAGGAGGCCCCACCGGCTGTCTGATTCAAAGGGGCTTGAGCCCTGCCCTTTCAAGCCCCAGAACGAGCACATACGGCGCCTAGATGCCGATGATCGGCTCAGTGAATACCGTCTAACACTGGTCGTCAACCGATCATCAAAGTCATCGCCACTCGTCGCCCAACGGCGGCTGACAAGCCCGCGACAGCGGCTTGCAAACACTTACAGACCCGTCTGCACCGCTCCCGTGATGCTAGGCGGCGCCTCGCCCGCACGGCCCCGATGTTGGGCCGGGGGCCGCGCCGCGACGACATCACAACAAGGAGACAAGCATGACCCCTGCCCCCAACCGGCCTCCCTTGACGGGCTCAGCCCCCGCTGCCGAGCTTCCTGCCGCCACAGCGGCCTTCACCCAGGCGGTGTTCCGAAAAATCAATTGGCGACTCATGCCGCTGCTGCTGATCTGCTATGCCGTGGCCTACCTCGACCGCATCAACATCGGCTATGCCCAGTTGCAGATGCGGCAGACCCTCGACTTCAGCGATGCGGTGTACGGCCTGGGCGCCGGCATCTTCTTCATCGGCTACCTGCTGTTCGAGGTGCCCAGCAACCTGATGCTCGAAAAGATCGGCGCCCGCAAGACCCTGCTGCGCATCATGGTGTGCTGGGGCGTGGTGGCCGCGGCCATGGCCTTTGTCAGCACGCCAACCCAGTTCTACGTGGCGCGTTTTCTGCTGGGGGCATTCGAGGCCGGCTTCTTTCCCGGCATCATCCTGTACCTCACCTACTGGTATCCGGCCGACCGCCGCGCACGCATGATCGCGATCTTCATGTGCGCGACCACGCTGGCCGCCCTCAGCGCCGGCCCCTTGAGCGGCGCCATCATGAAATACCTCAACGGACACGGTGGACTGGCTGGCTGGCAATGGCTGTTCCTGGTCGAGGGCCTACCCGCCGCGGTGCTCGGGGTGGTGGCCTTTGTGGTGCTGCGCGACACACCCGAGCAGGCGCCCTGGCTCAACGAGGCTGAAAAGCGCTGTGTGCGTGAGGCCATGGCCCGCTCGTCCAGCACCGTGGGCAGCGCCGCGCACGGCTCGCTGCGCCACATGTTGGCCGACCCGCGCATTTACCTGCTGTCGCTCGCCTACACCTGCCTGCTGGCCAGCACCATGGGCCTGACCTTCATGGCCCCCTCGCTGATCCGCTCCTGGGGCGTGCAAGACCTCGTGGAGATCGGTTGGTACACCGGGCTGCCCAACCTGCTGGGCCTGGTCGGCATGATCGTGATCGGCGGGCACAGCGACCGCCACGGCGAAAGGCGCTGGCACTATGCCTTCTGCATCGCACTGGCCATGCTGGGGGTCGGCCTGAGCACCCTGGTGGAGGGCTCGCCCCTGCTCAAGATGTCGGTGATGGCGGTCAGCTACATCGGCATCGCCGGCGCCACGCCGCTGTTCTTCACCAGCGTGACCGAGTACCTGCCCAAATCAGTGGCCGCTGGCGGCATCGCGCTGATCAGCAGCCTGGGCAACCTGGGCCCGGCCGCCAGCCCCAGTGTGATGGCCTACCTCAACACGCAGTCCGGAGGCATGACCCACAGCCTGTACTTCGTGATCCTGAGTTGGCTGGCCTCGGGGGTGCTGCTGACACTCACCCTGCGCGCACCGGGCGCCAAGGCACCGGTGCCAGCCACGGCCTGACCGAGGCCCTCAGGCCACGCTGTCAGCGCCTTGACACTGGCACGCCGCGCCGCAGCGCGGCTCGTCGGCGACGTGTTCTTCGGGCACGGCCTCCGGCGGAGCCGCAGAAGCGGCAAGCGGCAGCGCTGCGGGTGCGGCAGCCGAGGCGGGTGCGGCGGCGGCGGCCTGGGGCCCAAAACGCTCCAGCGCCCAATCCACCAGCGCGGCCAGGGCCGGCGACTCGGTTTCGTCGCAGCGCAGCAGCAGACCCAGCGGCTCCACCCCCAGGTTCAGGCCGGGCAGCACGGCCACCAGGCGCCCAGCCGCCAGGTCATCGGCCACCAGGGCCTGCGGCAGCACCGCAATGCCTGCCCCGTGGAGAGCCAGTGCATGCAGGGCCAGCGCATTGTTGGCCTGCACCACCACACGCGGCGCCAAGGGGGCCTCTGCATCGGCATCGGCATCGGCCTCTGTCTCGAAACAGTCTTCGTGCCCACTGAAGGGGCCATCCCAGTCCTCGTCCTCGTCCTCCTGCCAGCAGGCCGGTGCCTCGGACAAGTGCGCGTCATCCCGTTCGTCTTCGCTCAGCTCCTCGGAGGTCAGGAAGCCCAGGCATTGATGCCGCACCAGTTCCTCGGCACGCTCGGGGCAGCCCTGGCGTTCCAGATAAACCGGTGAAGCCACCATGCTGAGTACCTGCTCACTCAGAGGTAAGCATTCGATACGCGAATGGTCCAGGGGCTCGCCACGGTGAAAGACCAGATCAAAGTCATCGTCCACCGGATTGGCGGCACGATCGTCCAACACCAGCGACAGCTGTACCTTGGGATAGGCCTGCAGGAAGCCGGCCAGGGCCGGCGCCAGGTCACGGGTGCCGAACAGCACCGGAGCGTGCACGCGCAATGACCCGCTGGCCTGCCGGGCCGTGGCCTGCAAGCCAGCCTCGGCACCCCGAACCATTTCGAGGATGCTGCGGCATTGCTGGTGGTAGGCAGCGCCCGCCGCGGTCAGGCGCTGCCAACGGCCATGGCGCTCGAACAGGGGCGTGCCCAGTTGTTCTTCCAAAGACTGGATCTGTTGGCCGATCAAGGCCGGCTGGAGCTCAAGGGCTCTTGCAGCGGCCGCCATGCTGCCGGTCTCCACCGTGGCAACAAAGACGGCCATGCTCTGAAATCGATCCATGTGTGCAATGCGTCATTTTTTTGTGAGGCGCTGATGGTAGGCGATTTGAGTGGCACAGCCGCCCGAGCCAGGGGGCGAGCAAGCGGACTGAACCACAAGAAAGCGGTTCACCGAGCCCCTTGAAGTGCCAGCAAGTACGAAATTCATCTATTTATTGATAAAAACACCACGCTACCGCTCAAGCTTTCATAACAACCCGCCTGGTTCAACGCGAAGCCGGGGCCTGCGCCCGCAGTCCGGCGCCGCGCACCTCCAGTCGGATCTCATCGAGCACCTGCCCTTGTGCATTGGTGAGTTGCATCCGATGCCGTCCAGGCCAGGGCAACCAGGACCACACCGGGCCCCGCCCGACGGGCTGGTCATCCAGGCGCCAGCGCAGGTCGGCTTCGGCGCCGTCCGCCGATGCGACGGCGGTGGCACGAAAGTTCAGCCGTTGATGGGCCGGCGGAATGTCCGGGTCCAAGGCCACGATGGTGCCCGTGGCCGGCTCGGCAATGCGGGCCTCCAGCACAGGGGGCGCCGCCGCGGGGCTGCGCCGCCGACGCTCGGCGGTCTGCCCAGAGACCGTCGGGTGGCCAGCAGGCCGGTCCACTGCCGAAGGCGCCCGCGCCTGGAACACCGCCTGCTCGGTGCCGGCCAGAAACCATTCGCGGCGTGGCGCCTCCAGCCAGGCCGACGAGCCGCCCCAGGCCGCGTCGTCGCGCCCCTCGGCCCGGACCTGGGCAAAACGCACCTCGACCTGCACCAGGCCGGGCGGCGGCTTGGCCGGCAGGCTGGACTGGCGGGCGTGCAGAAAGTTCATCACCTCGGCCCACACCGGCGCGGCGCCGGTGGTGCCGCTGACATCATGCATGGGCTTGCCGCTGGCATTGCCCACCCACACCCCCACGGTGTAGCGCTGCGACCAGCCCACAGCCCAGTTGTCGCGCATGTCCTTGCTGGTGCCGGTCTTGACCGCGCTCCAGAAGCGGGTGGCCAGCACGCTGTCGGTACCGAAGGTGCGGGCCCGGGCGTTGGGATCGCTCAGGATGTCGCCCACCAGCCAGGCCGCCGCGGGGTCCAGCGCGCGGCGCGAGGGCCTGCTGACGGGTGCGACGGGTAAGCCCGGCAGCACAGGCGATGCCAGCTCGCCGGCCTGGCCCGCGTTGGCCAAGGTGCGGTAGGCATTGCTCAGATCCAGCAGGGGCAGTTCCGGGCTGCCCAGGGCCAGGCTGTAGCCGTAGTAATCGCCGCTTTCACGCAGCGGCAGGCCGGCTGCGCGCAATTGGCGGTGCAGCGCATCGGGCGACACCAGGGCCAGCACGCGCACCGCCGGGACGTTGAGCGAGGCGGCCAGCGCGCTGCGCGCCGAGACCCAGCCCTTGAAGTGGTGATCGTAGTTCTGCGGGATGTACAGCCCGCCCGGCGTGGGGATGTAGGCCGGCGAATCATCGAGCAGCGAGGCCGCAGTCAAACGCCGTTCGGCCAGGGCCTGGGCATACAGAAAAGGCTTGAGGGTGGAGCCCACCTGGCGCCGCGCCAGCACACCGTCCACCTCACGGGCCCGGCTCAGCGCCCCCGACGAGCCCACCCAGGCCAGCACCTCGCCACTGGCGTTGTCCAGCACCACCAGGGCGCCGTCTTCGACATGGCGGCCAGCCAGCTCGCTCAGATGGCGTTGCAGGGTCTGCACCGCAAAGCGCTGCAAGGGGGCCCGCACGGTGCTGCGCACGCTGGCCAGGCCGCGCCCGCCCGCGGGCAGACGCTTCAGTACCCGGCGCGCCCAGTGCGGGGCCACGCCGCTGCTGCCCTCCAACGCGCGGCGCTGCAAGGCCCCGGCCACCAGCAGGTCAAGGGCCTCGCAATCTGGCTTGTCTGGCTTGAGCGCTGCCTGCACCGCCCCCAACACACCGCAGGCGCGGCGGGCCACCTGGGCCTCGGGCGCATTGGGGGCGCGCACCAACGCCGTGGCGATGGCGGCTTCGCGCAGGTCCAGGCCCTGCGCGGCCTTGCCGAACAGGGTGCGCGACAGGGCGTCGATGCCCACCAACTCGCCCCGAAACGGCAGCAGGTTCAGGTAGGCCTCCAGGATCTGGTCTTTGCGCCAACGCCGCTCCAGCACCTGGGCGGCCACCGTCTGCCCCAGCTTTTGCACCACGCTGCGCCCACCGCTGCGCTGCCGCCAATCACCATCGAGCAGGCCGGCCAGCTGCATGGTCACGGTGGAGGCCCCGCGGGTGCGGCCGTGCCACAGCTGCCCCCAGGCGGCCGCCGAAACGGCCGGCCAGTCCACCCCGCTGTGCTCGTAAAAACGCTTGTCTTCGCTGAGCAACAGGGCCGTGCGCAGCGCAGGCGACACATCTTCCAGGGCGATCCAGGGGCCCCGGCGCACCGAGGGGTCGGTGCGCACGGTCTGCAAGGGCTCACCGTCGCGGTCCAGCACCAGCAGGTCGCTGGGGCGATGGCTTTGCCGCACCTCCTCAAAGCTGGGCAAGGCCAGGGCGGCCGTCGTGGTCAGCAGCAAGACCCCGCTCAGGGCCCGGCGCAGCAGGCCCCTCATGGGGTGGGTTCCACCTTCAGCACCTCGTTCGGAGCCTCGCCAAACATCTCGGGCGCGTACAGGGCCTCCACGCGGCTGGGCGGCAGGGCAAAGCGCCCCACGTTGTTCAGGCGCAGCGTGTAGTCCAGCTTGATCGTGCCCTTGGGCAGGTACTCGTAATAGCTGCGGAAGGCCTCGAAGCTGCGCTCTTCAAAGGCCGGCCAGGCATTGCCCTGCCGCCTTTCACCCTGGGTGGCGATCTCGGAATCGCGCCCCAGACCGCTGCCCAGCACGGTGGCCCCAGCGGGCACCGGGTCGCTCAGCACCACCCAGCTCATGTCGGCGCTGGCCGTCACCTCCAGCGTGACCCGCAGCACATCGCTGCGGCTGTAACGGCCTTTGACGGCCTGCTCCAGGGGCGTGACGGTCTTGCGGATCTGGTAGCCGGCGTTGACCGGGGCCTTGAGCGGCACGGCCGCCAGGGCTTGCACCGTGAGCCAGGGCTTGCCGCTACCCGCCTGGCTGACCGCCAGCGCAGCCTGGGCGCCCTTGGTGCCCTCTGCCGGCCAGGGCAGCTCCAGGGTGTTGTTGCGCCAGCCGCCCGGCGCCGCGGGGGCCCCGAAGGCCGTGGTCTGGTGGGGCGCACCGGCGCTGTCAGCAGGCTTGGCCCGTTCGACCCGGGCCCAGTCCACGTTGCCGCTGGCGGGGCCCAGGCTGGCCCGGGTGCTGCCGGTGACCGGAGCGGTCTCGAATCGGGCCGAGAACTTCTCCAGCGCCAGGCCGCCCCACAGATTGGCGGTGGTGGTGCGCCAGGCGCCGTTCTGCTGACGGCCGATGAAGCCGGCGGCCAGGCGCCCTAGATCGTCCTTCCAGGCCGGGTCGTCCTGCACGGCCAGCAAGAGCCGGGCGGCGTTCACGTCGCCGTTTTGCATCATCCACCACCAGGCATCGTCGGCCTCCGTGCTGAACACCACCTTGCTGCCCTGGTAGGACAGGCGGGCACGCAACACCTGGCTGGCCTCGGCCAGGCGCTGCTCGCGCTGCGGGATGTCTTTCACGCGGCGCAGGATGTTGAACCAATCGATGACGGTGTGGGTGGGCCACTGGTTGGGGGCCACGGTCACGCTGCCCAGCAGCCGTGCCGGGGCCAGGCCGTAGCGCGACAAGGCCTCGATGGCGGCGATCTTGCGCATGTCCAGGTCCTTGCGCGGGCTCCAGAAATCACGGCTGATGCGCCCCTCGACAAAGGCGGTCAGACCGCGGGCCAGGGCGTCGCGCAGCGCGTCGGGCAGCGCAAAGGCGGGGTTCAGCCCGGCGGCCTCATCGGTGGCTGCCAGCAGGTAGGCGCTGAGCACATCGCTGCCACGCTGGGCATCGCCATCGCGCGGCGGAAAGTAGCTGGCCAGGCCGTCGCTGTCGAGGTAGCCAGGCATCTGGGCCAGCACGGTCTGCCACAGGCGGGCATCACGCAGGCCCACGGCCTTGCTGGTCTTCTGCTCCAGGCAGATGAAGGGGTAGTTCGCAAACCAGTCCCGCACACCGGGCAAGCCGTCGGCCAGCCGTGGCTGCAAGGCCAGCTTGAGGCCGCCGCGGCCCGGCAGGGCCCCGGCCGGCAAGGCCACGTCCAGGCTGTAGGGCCCGTCGAGTTGCACCAGGGTGGCCTGGCGCACCGTGAGCGGGGTGACCGGGATCAGGCGCTGGCTGGCCTTCAAGGCGTCTCGGGCGCCGCTGAGGCTGTCCTTGGCCTCGATCTCCCACAGCAGGGCCTGGGCGCGGGTCTGGCCCAGTTGTGCAGGGGCCGTCACCGTCCAGGCCACTTCGCGCGCCTCGCCAGGCGGGATGTCCAGGGACTGAGGCGGCGGTGCCAGCAAGGTGGCGCGTGCGCTGACCTGCACCTTCATGGGCTTGGCCGTGGTGTTGCGCAGGGTGAACTGGGCGCGGAACTGGTCGTCCTCACGCACCAGCGGCGGCAAGCCACTGATGATCTGCAGGTCTTGCGTGACGCGGATCGCCGCCTGGCCAGTGCCGAACAGGCCAGCGCCAGCATCGGCCACCGCCACCACCTGGAAGGTGGTGATGGCGTCGTTCAGCGGTACCTTGAGCGTGGCCTGGCCCTGCGCATCGAGCTGCACCCGCGGCTGCCACAGCAGCAGGGTGTCCAGCAGTTCGCGCGTGTTGCTGCGCCCCCCACCGCCGCCCGCCGCCACCGCCTTGCGGCCGTAGTGGCGCCGGCCCACGATCTCCATCTGGGCCGTGGACGTCTCCACCCCCCAGGCGCGACGCTGCAGCATGGCGTCCAGCACGTTCCAGCTGGTGTTGGGCATCAGCTCCAGCAGGGCCTGGTCCACCACGGCCACGGCGACTTCGGCGTTGGCTGCGGGCCGGCCATCCGGCAACGTGGCGCGCAGCGTCACCTGGGCCTGGCCACGCACCCCGTAGCCGGCCTTGTCGGTGCCCACCTTCACATCGATGCGATGGGCCGCCGTGCCCACCCGCAGTTCGGCCAGGCCCAGGCGGAAGGCGGGTTTGCTGAGATCGACCAGGGCCGAAGGGGCCACGTACTCGCGGCCCTCGAACCAGAACGCGGTCCACCACTCGCGCGGGGCCTTGTAGCCCCAGGAGAAAAAGCTGTACCAGGGCACCTCGCGCAGGCGCCCGCGCAGGGCCAGCACGCTCACATAGACATTCGGGCCCCAGCCCGGCTGCACTTTGAGCTGCACCGTCGGGTCCTGCCCATTGAGCTGCACCACCTCGGAGTGCAAGACCCCCTCACGCTCGACCGACACCAGGGCAGTGGCATAGCGGAAGGGCATGCGCACTTGCAAGCGTGCGGTCTCGCCGGGCTGGTAGCTCTTCTTTTCGGGCAGCACATCGATGCGGTCGTGGTTGTCGCCACCAAACCACAACTCGCCCTGGCGCGTGATCCACACCGTGCCGGCGGCCTGGGCCTCGTGGCCCTGGCCGTCCTTGGCGGTCACCACCAGCTCGATCTCGCCAGCCTCGCGCAGCGTGGTCTCGCACAACAGCAGGCCCCGGCCGTCACTGCGCCCACTGCATACCGTGCCCAGCTCCTGGCGGCTGCTCTGGTTGTCATAGGCATAAAAGCCACCCACCATGCGTTTGCGGCTGGTGGTGGTGCGGCGCGCCACGGCACGCACCTCCAGTGGCACATCGGCCTGGGCCCGGCCGGCCGTGTTCAGTGCCAGGGCCTGGAAGCGCAGGGTCTGGCCGCTGGCCACCCAGCCTTCGGTCTTGAGGCCCGGCACCACCGCCGCCGGCCACAACACCTGCTGGCTGCGCAGGGTCTGCACCTCGCCGTTGGGGTCGGCGTAGCGCGCCTCCAGCAGCAGGTCCTGGGCCTGGCGCGAGGCAGGCAGCTCGGGCAGGGTCAGTCGCCCACTGCCCTGGCGATCCAGCAACAACGGCAGCTTGTCGGCCACCACCCGCTGGTCCTGGGCGGCTTGGGGTTGTTCTTCGTCCGCCTGCTCGCTGGCCACCTGGGGCCCGCGCGGCGGGTTGAAGCTGAAATCGTCGTAATCGGCAAAGGCCGTGGCGTGCGGGCGCACCAGCGCCGACACCCGCACCGGCAACTGGGCCGCCGGCCCGCCCGAAACGTAGCTGATCTGTACCTGGGTGGGCAGGCTGTCCAGGTGGACCAGCGGGCCCTTGCCCACGGGGCCGATCTGGCCTTGCAATACCGGCAGCCGGAACTCTTCCACCCGGAACTGCCCACTTGGCTGACCATTGAGGCTCACGCTGTAGACCCCCAGCTTGGCCGCGGGGGGAATGGCGAACTCGCTCTCGGCACTGAAGCCGCCGCTGGCTGTCTGGCGCCAATGCAGGGGCAGGCTGAACTGCTGGCCACTGCCCTCATGGGTGATGACCACGGTGGCCGGCCCCTGGGGGGGCAAGCCCAGGCCCTGGCGGGTCTCCGTGCGCAGGAAATGCTTCATGGCCACCGTCTCGCCGGCCCGCAACAGCATGCGGTCGAACACGGTGTGGGCCCGCACGTCGGCCTTCGCCTCCTGGCTGGTGGGCACATTGAAGCGCCAGGATTCGATGCCCCGGTTCCAGTCGCTCCAGGTGAAGGCCAGGTCTTCCACACCGTCGGGGCCCTTGGCACGGGCGCTGACGAAGTAGGCCTCGCGGTAGTCGGCGTCATCCGACTCTTCGCCGTCCCGGGTGCGGGGGCCGCGTTGTGGACAGGCCGGGGGCTTGGGCGCCAGGTTGCCAAAGTCGATCAGCCCCTGGGCATTGGTGCGGCCCTGGGCCAGCTCACGGCCCGCGCAGTCCGACACCCGCACCAGCGCACCGGCCACCACCGTGCCTTTGTCGAGGGTGGTGACCCAGGCCTGGGCGTTCTCACGCCCCAGCTTGAAATGCACCCCCAGGTTGGTGACCAGGGCAGAGGTGCGCACCACCATGCTGCGCCCAGGCCCGTAGCCTTCGGCCAGCAGCTTTTCGCCCAACCGGCGGGACTGGATCTCGACCACGTGGAAGCCCGGGCTCAGCGGAATGCCCACCACCTCGAAGGGGCGTGGATCGGGGCCCTCGGTCTTGGGCAGGTCCAGCGCCTTCACGCCCGCAAGGCCGTCGATCAGCGACAGCATGCGCGACTCGACCTGGCCACGGGTGTCGGGCAAGACCTCTTTGGGCAAGGGGCCCTTCACGTCGCGGGCCGCCCGGCTGCGGGGCACCCAGAAAGCGTCGTAGGCCTGCACCTTGCGGTACCAGGCAATGATGTCAGCGTCGTTCTTCGGCTGCAGATCACGCACCTGGCCCGGGCTCAGGCCCTTCACTTGCAAAGCGGGTTCGACCTGGCGCAGCGTGACCGGCAGCAAGGCCGGGCCGCCGGGCTCGGCGAGGCGCTCGATCACCCCAAACGGGGCGGCAGCAAACTTGGCCAGCGGCGGCATGGCGCCGGTGGCCACCGCCAGCGGAAAGGTGGCGGCATTGCTCAGCGGCCGCCCCGAGACATCGGCAAAGCCACCGGGCAGGGTCAATCGGTAACTCTTGCGCTCCGGGAACAGCCCGTTGAAGCTCAGTGAGGTGACCGCGCCGTCGGCGCCGTCCTCGGCCGGGTCCAGGCTGGGGCTCAGGCTGCCGCCGTCGTGCTGCAGACGCACCCCCTCGGCCAGGCGCCGCGGCACCGCCGCATTGAAGCGCAGCGTCATGGGCCGGATCGGCAGGCAGGCGGCCTGCGCGTTTTCGCGCTCACAGCTGAAACTGGCGGTGAAGGCTTCACGCACCTGGTAGCGCCAGCGTTTGCCCTGACTGCTGAGCACCCCCCCCGGGGTGGCCACGCCTTGACCGACGACCAGATCCAGCGTCGAACCGGAGGCCATCTGGCGCGGGCAACGCACCGTGTGGTAGCGCAAGGGCTCCGCGGCAGCCGCCTTGCTGAGGCCCAGTGCCTGCAACAAGGCCGTGCGATCCGGCGCGTCCAGCGGCTTCACGGGCATGCGCTCACCCAGGCCTTGCATCTCACAGCTCACCCGGGCCTGCACACTGGCCGCTGTGGCTGGGCCATTGAATTGCAAAAGAAAAAACTGCCCCTCATCGATGGGCGCATAGTTCCCGGGCCGGATGCTCTGCACAAACGGTCCACCCGTGTTGAAGCGGAAGCGGTTGCGCCCACTCAGGGCCACGCCCTTGGGCGAGGTGAAACCGGCCCGGGCCTGCAGCTCACAAGCCACGCCGGGCGGCAGGTCGCGCTCGAAATCAAACGCCCATTCGCGCTCACTGAGCCAGCGTCCGCTGCCCTTGCTGGCGGCGCTGTCGTCACAGACCAGGCTCAGGGGGGCCGACGCAGCCGGGTCACCAAAGGTGACGGCAGGCTCATCAAAGCGCGCCAGCACCTGGCGCACCTGGGCCACCTCGCCCTGGGGTGAAAGCTGGCTGATCTGCAGCGCCTGGGCGCCGCTGGCCAGCAAGACCATGCCGGCCCACAGCGCAGCTCGCGCCTGTCGCAAGGCCTTCTGTATGGGGGATTTCTTGTTCATACGCACCTCCTCGACCGGCTCTGGAGGACAAAAGCATCCCCCCGAGCCAGCTCCGGATCGCATCGTATGAGAAACAGGTGGCCATCGGCCAGTGCATGGATCACGATCCACCCGATCAGGGCCTCAATGCAACAAGCCCCCGCGCTGCGGGGGCTTGTGTTCAAGGGCGTGGGGCACCCAGGCCCCTGGCCGGTCAACCCAGCCGGATCGGCACAAAGATGCGCTGCTCACCGCGCTGGATCAGCAAGGCCACCGACTTGTCTGATTTGGCCACCGCCTCACGCACCTGATCCACCGAGCGGACGTTGGTGCCATTGACGGCCAGCAGCACGTCGCCTTGCTGCACACCGGCCCGCGCCGCAGCACCCCGGGCGTCCTGCACCAGCAGGCCGCTTTCAGCGCCGATCTGTTCGCGCTCCTGCGGCTGCAGTGGGCGCAGGGCCAGGCCCAGCTTGCCCTGGTCCGCAGACTTGTCGCCCTCGGCCTTGGCGGTCTTGTCGCCCACCTTCACCAACTGGGCCTGCAGCTTTTCGGTGCTGCCCTTGCGCCAGACCTCGATGCTGACCTTGTCGCCCGGCGAAGCCAGGGCAATCAGAGCCGGCAGATCCCCCGAAGAGACGATGCGCTGGCCATTCACCTGACGGATCACGTCTCCGGGTTGCAGGCCGGCGCGCTCCGCCGGGCCCCCCTTCTCAATGCTGGACACCAGCGCACCCTCAGGCCGGTCGAGCTTGAACGAATCGGCCAGGGTCTGGTTGACCTCTTGCACCACCACGCCGAGGCGAGCATGTTCAACCTTGCCAGTGGCCACGATCTGGTCGCGGATACGGATCGCCACATCCACCGGAATCGCGAAGGACACGCCCTGGTAGCCGCCGGTGCGGCTGTAGATCTGCGAATTGATGCCGACCACCTCGCCTCGGGCATTGAACAGCGGCCCGCCCGAGTTGCCGGGGTTGATGGCCACGTCGGTCTGGATGAAGGGCACGGCCGTGTCGTCCGGCAGCGAGCGGCCCTTGGCGCTGACCACGCCAGCCGTCACCGTGTTCTCGAAACCGAAGGGCGAGCCGATGGCCAGCACCCATTCGCCCACCTTCAGATCGGCCATGTGGCCGAACTTGACCACCGGCAGGTTCTTGGCATCAACCTTGATCACCGCCACGTCGGTGCGCGGGTCAGAGCCCAGCACCTTGGCGCGAAATTCACGCCGGTCGGTCAGCTTGACCGTGACCTCTTTGGCGCCCTTGACCACGTGGGCATTGGTCAGGATCACACCATCCTCACTGACGATGAAGCCCGAGCCCTGGCCCCGGGTGGGGGTTTCCTGGGCACGCGGACCCTGACGTTGGCCGGGCATGGGGCCACCGAAGCGGCGGAAGAACTCGGCAATCGCCGGGGGCATGTCCTGGGGCATCCCCTGGGCGTTGGCCTCGTCGTCATCGTCATTGAATTCATTGCTGACGCGGGTGGTGCCCACGACGCTGATGTTGACCACGGCCGGGCCGTAACGCTCGGTGATGACCGAAAAGTCAGGCGCCTGCACCGCGCCGACCGGCGCAGTGGCCGCAGGGCCGGCAGCGGCCACCAGCGCCGGGGGCGTCTGGGCGTGGGCCAAGCCCATCTGCACGGCCGACACGCCAGCGCCCCCAAGGGCGCCCGCCACCAGCAGGGCCATGACCAGGCGGGATGCGGGCCATTGAACGGTGTTTTTCATCGAAGACTCCTGACCAAAACGGTGTTGCGATGAAAGCAATGTGCCCGGCCAGTCTTAGCGCTGTCTTAAACCGCCCGCCTTGAAGCCGTCCGACCTCATCTGAAGCCAATCAATGCAAGCGCGAAGGGTGTTGTAAGCCACGTCATCAATGGTTTCAAACAGGCCTTCTGGCTACCCATTCGCCACGTCCAGCCAGTACATTCGCGCCGGATTGCAGGCCCCTCCTCCACTGCAGTCCCCTTGGACCGCCCTGCACGACATGAAACTCCAGACCCGCCTGATTGACCTTGAAATCCGTGACCAGGGACCCGCCAAGGCCCCGGTGGTGCTGTTGATCATGGGCCTGGGCATGCAGCTGATCTCCTGGCCCTCGCGTCTGGTGGACACCTTGCTGGCCGAGGGCTACCGAGTGATCCGCTTCGACAACCGCGATGCAGGCTTGTCGCAGCGCTTTCCGGAACTGGGCGTGCCCGGGCTGCCGTGGGCCTGGCTGCGCCGCTTGGTGGGCCTGCCGATCCGCCCCCCGTACTCGCTGCAGGACATGGCCCTGGACACCGTGTCGCTGCTGGATGCACTGGACATCGAGCGCACCCATGTGCTGGGGGTGGACCTGGGAGGCATGATCGGCCAGCACATGGCCTTGTTGGCCCCGGGCCGGGTGCGCAGCCTTTGCAGCGTGATGAGCAGCAGCGGCGCCCGTCACCTGCCAGGCCCCGAACGGGCCGTGCGCACCGCGCTGCGGCGCCCCCCCGCCAGCCTTGACACGGCCAGCCTGCTGGCGAACCAGCAGGCGCTGTTCCACCTGCTGCGCAGTCCATGCTTTCCGCAAGACCTGGAGGACCAGCGCAAGCGGCTGCTGGCCGGCATTCACCGGGCCGTGTACCCCGAAGGCGTGGTACGGCAACTGGCGGCGGTGCTGGCCGACACCCAGCGGGCCCACGCGCTGGCCCAGTTGCGTGTGCCAACGCTGGTGGTGCATGGTCGGCAAGACCCGTTGCTGCCGGTGGCCTGCGGCGAAGACACCGCCCGGCGCATTCCGGGGGCCAGGTTGCTCACCATCGAGGGCATGGGCCACGATCTGCCACCGGGCGTGGTGCAGGCCTTGCTGGCGGCCCTGCTGCCGCACCTGAAGATGCACTGAGCGCGCTCAGAACAAACTCAGACCGGGCCGGCCTCAGCCGGCCACGGCCCCGAAGGCCACGGTCACCTTCAAGCCGCCCAGGCGCTCCGACTCATCCAGATTGACCCGGGCGCCGTGCTGACGCGCCACCGCCTCGACGATGGCCAGCCCCAGGCCGCTGCCTGGCACCTCGGCCACGCCCTCGCCACGCTTGAAGCGGTCAAACACCCGGGCACGATCGGCGGCCGGGATGCCAGGCCCACTGTCCTCAACCACCCAGGCGACTGTGCCATCCGCCTGGCGCAGCAGCGAGACGTCAATCGTGCCCGGGCCCGGCGTGTATTTGATGGCGTTGTCCACCAGGTTGCGCAGCAGCACGCGCAAGGCCTCGGCCTGGCCAGGCACTGTCAGCGCATCGGCCTGATCGACCCCCAGGTCCAGACCCCGCGCACCCGCCAGCGGCAGGCATTCGGCCAGTACCTCGCGGGTCAGGGCCAGCAGGTCAACCGGCTGGGCCTGGGCCTCGGGGGCCGACTCCTGGCGCGCCAGCAGCAGCAACTGGCCAACCAGGTCGATGGCCCGCTCGATGCCCTGGCGCAGACGCTGGGCCGCCAGCTCGCGCGCGGGTTCGTCGGCCGCGCGCTGCAGGGCCTGCATCTGCAGCCGCAACGCCGTCAGGGGTGAACGGAGTTCATGCGCGGCATCGGCCACAAAGTGCCGCTGAGCCTGCAGCGTGCTCTGCACACGCGCGAACAGCGCGTTGAGCTCGCCCACCAGCGGGCGCACCTCGTCGGGCAGGCCCTGCTCGGGCAGGGGCGACAGGTCGTCGGCGCTGCGCCTGGCCACCTGGCGCTGCATGCGCTGCACCGGGCGCAGGGCGCGCCCGATGATCCAGCCCACCACCAGCATCAGCATCGGGGTGATGCCCAGCAAGGGCAGCACGGCCCGGAAAGCCAGGGCCCGGGCCCGCGCATCGCGCGCACTCATGTCCTGCGCGATCTGCACCGTCTGCAAGGCCGTCTGCAAGGTGTAGACACGGTAGCGCACACCGCCACTCTGGATGTCTGAGAACCCCAGCACGGCGCGCCCCGGCAGCACCGAGCGCGGTGAGCGGAACAGCGAATCGCCATCGGCCCCCCAGATCTGTACCTCGATGCCCGCGTCTTCGCTGGCTTCTTCGGGGTTGATCCAACCCAGTGGCACGCCTTGCTGCACCGCCTGGGCCATCTGGCGCAAGTGCTCGTCAAACAGGGCATCGGCCTCGAACAAGGCATTGCGGTAAGCGGTGGCGGCCAGCACGGCACAGGCCAGCAAGATGGTGCCGAGCACCAGTGCCTGCAGGCGCGCCCGCAGCGAATGCCGCGCCGAAACCCGCCAGCGCCACCTCATTCGCGCGGCACCAGGTAGCCCAGGCCGCGCACGGTCTGGATCAGGCCGGCGCCGAGCTTTTTGCGCACGCCATGGATGTAGACCTCGACCGCGTTGCTGCTGATGTCTTCCTTCCAGCTGAAGAGCTTTTCTTCGAGCTGGGCACGCGAAAAGATCACCCCGGGGCGCGAGATCAGCGGCTCCAGCACGGCCCACTCGCGGGCCGACAGGGTCACCGGCTGACCATTGAGTCGGGCTTCATGGGTGGCCGGGTTCAGGCTGACCCCGTGCTGTTCAAACACCGGGCCGGCCTGCCCGGCCTGGCGCCGCAGCAGGGCCCGCACGCGGGCCAGCAGCTCATCGGTGTCAAAGGGTTTGACCACATAGTCGTCAGCACCCGCATCCAGCCCCGCCACGCGGTCGCTGACCGCATCGCGGGCCGTGGCCACCAGCACCGGCAGAGTGCTGCGCCGCGCGCGCAGGTCGCGCAGCACCTGCAGCCCGTCGCGCCGCGGCAGGCCCAGGTCGAGCAACAACAGGTCATAGCTGGCGCTGCGCAGGGCCGTGTCGGCCATCTCGCCATCGCGCACCCAGTCAACCGCGTAGTGCTCGGCGCGCAGCACGTCGAGCACGGCCTGGCCGATCATGGGGTCGTCTTCAACCAGCAACAGACGCATCTCGGAGCCCTCCGTTCACTTGGACCCACCCAGCATGGCCGGGCTGGCTTAGACCAGGCTGAAACCGCCGACGGTCGCTCAGGCCAGGCGGGCGCGATGGCGCTCGATCTGGGCGCGAACCTGATCCGGGGCGGTGCCACCCAGGGTACTGCGGGCGTTCAGCGAGCCGCGCAGGCTGAGCACCTCGTACACGTCCTTCTCGATGCTGGGGTTGAACTGCTGCAGCACGGCCAGCGGCAGTTCGGACAGGTCCACGTTGTGCGAGATGGCCGCCTTCACGGCATGGGCCACCGTCTCGTGGGCGTCACGGAAAGGCAGGCCCTTCTTGACCAGGTAGTCGGCCAGATCGGTGGCGGTGGCGTAGCCGCGCTTGGCCGCGTCTTCCATGGCCTGCGGGCGCACGGTGATGCCTTCGACCATCTCGGCGAAGATGCGCAGCGTGTCTTTCAGGGTGTCCACCGTGTCGAACAACGGCTCTTTGTCTTCCTGGTTGTCCTTGTTGTAGGCCAGCGGCTGGCCCTTCATCAGCGTGATCAGGCCCATCAGGTGCCCCACCACGCGGCCGGTCTTGCCCCGGGCCAGTTCGGGCACGTCGGGGTTCTTCTTCTGCGGCATGATCGAGCTGCCAGTGGTGAAGCGGTCGGCGATCTGGATGAAGCCGAAATTCTGGCTCATCCACAGGATCAGCTCTTCAGACAGGCGGCTGATGTGCACCATGGCCAGCGAGGCGGCGGCGGTGAACTCGATGGCGAAATCGCGGTCGCTCACGGCGTCCAGGCTGTTCTGGCACACGCCATCCATGCCCAGCGTCGCAGCCACGCGGGCGCGGTCCAGCGGGTAGCTGGTGCCAGCCAGGGCGGCGGCACCCAGGGGCAGGCGGTTGGTGCGGCGGCGCACATCGGCCATGCGCTCAGCGTCGCGGCTGAACATCTCCACATAGGCCAGCATGTGGTGGCCAAAACTCACCGGCTGGGCCACCTGCAGGTGGGTGAAGCCCGGCAGGATCACTTCGACATTGCGCGCGGCGATGTCGAGCAGGGCTTTTTGCAGGTCCACCAGCAAACCGCTGATCAAGTCGATTTCACCGCGCAACCACAGGCGCACATCGGTGGCCACCTGGTCGTTGCGGCTGCGGCCGGTGTGCAGGCGCTTGCCAGCATCACCCACCAGCTGGGTCAGGCGGGCCTCGATGTTCAGGTGAACGTCTTCCAGGTCCAGCTTCCAGTCAAACGTGCCGGCTTCGATCTCGGCCCGGATCTGGGCCATGCCGCGCTGGATGGAGGCCAGATCATCGGTCCCGATGATGCCCTGGGTGGCCAGCATGTCGGCATGGGCCAACGAGCCCGTGATGTCGGCCAGCCAAAGGCGCTTGTCGAAGAACACGCTGGAGGTGTAGCGCTTGACCAGATCGCTCATCGGCTCGGAAAACAGCGCCGACCACCCTTCCGACTTGTTGTCGAGTTGGTTGACGGCGGTTTGAGGGGCTTGGGCACCCGTGTTGGCGTTGGAGCTGGTGGTCATGAAAAGCAATAATCCGTGTCGAGGGGGCCACTGGGCCGCTGCCCAGGAGGTCGCCGAATAGGCGAAAGGCCATGAAAGATTCGCAAATTTTATCGACCTTCGGTCCGACCGCGGCGCAAACCGCTCCCAAGCCCCCCGCCAGCACCGCTGCGCTGGTGTTCGACGCCTGTCATCTGGGGGTGGTTCTGCGCGCCGTGATGTTCGTCGAAACCGTGATGGGTGTGGCCGCGTTGTACGCGGTCGACTCCTTCATGGCCTGGATCGGCCTGACGGGGGTGCTCACCTGCGCCGCCTTGCCCGGAACCCTGGCCTGGCTGGTCTCGGCCTGCCTGCTCAAGTACCTGCTGGCCCGGCTGCCGGCACCCGCCCAGTACGCGGTCGGCAGCCTGCTGGGCGCCGTCACCGGCTTGTACGGCTGCGGCTTGCTGGCCCTGACCGGTTTCATCGAGCATTCGCCCTGGCTGGCCAGCGCCTGCACTGGCGCCCTGCTGGCCGGGCTGCTGGTGGCCAGCCTGGTATGGCGTGCCCGCGCACGCACCCCGGCAGCCACCACGGCCCGCCTGGCCGAACTGCAGTCGCGCATCCGGCCGCACTTTCTGTTCAACACCCTCAACAGCGCCATTGCCCTGGTGCGCGCCGAGCCCGCCCGTGCCGAAACCCTGCTGGAAGACCTGAGCGACCTGTTCCGCGCCGCCCTGATCGAACACGGCGAGACCGCCACCCTTGACGAGGAGGTGGCGCTGGCCCAGCGCTACCTGGCCATCGAGCAGGTGCGCTTCGGCGAGCGCCTGAGCGTGCAGTGGGACCTCGATCCCGAGGCCGGGCAGGCCCGGCTGCCGCCTCTGTTGTTGCAACCCCTGGTGGAGAACGCCATCAAGCACGGCGTGGAACCCAGCGCAGTGGGCGGCGAGCTGATCGTGCGAACCCGCATTCAGGGGACGCGAGTGCGTCTGGATATCATTAACTCACTACCACCGGAAGCCCAAAAAACGACCGCTCAAACAGCTGGTCACGGGATAGCGCTCGCCAATGTAAGCGACCGCTTGCGTTTGTTGCACGACGTCGAAATTGAGTTCAGTGCTGGCGTGAGGGACGACCGCTACCATGTCCGAATCACGTTTCCGACGTGAGTCGAGGCATGGAGACAACCTTGCCGCATGGATTCAATCAACGTCTAGAAAGCACCATGGAGCTTCACCTTCTGATCGTTGACGACGAAGCATTGGCACGCTCCCGTCTGCGAACGCTGCTCAGCGACCTGCACGCAGCCCACCCCTTCACCGTCCAAGAGGCCACCAACGCCGTCACGGCCATGGCCGTGCTCGATCGAGAGCCGATCGATGTGGTCTTGCTCGACATCCACATGCCCGGCACCGACGGCCTGGGCCTGGCCAACCACCTGCGCACCCTGAGGCGGCCGCCGGTGGTGATCTTCGTCACGGCCTATGCCGAGCATGCAGTGCAGGCCTTCGACCTCGACGCGGTCGACTACCTCACCAAGCCGGTGCGCGCCGACCGCCTGAGCGAAGCCCTGCTGAAGGCCCAGCGCCGACTGCAGACCCAGCGCAGCCAGCCACAGGCCGACAACAACCCCTCCGAGCACTTGATCATCCAGGACCGGGGGCGCACCGAGCGGGTGCCGCTGGCCGAGGTGCTGTACTTCAAGGCCGAACTCAAGTACGTGACCGTGCGCACAGCAGTGCGCAGCTACATCCTCGACGGCTCGCTGAGCGACCTCGAAACCCGCTACCCCAACCGCTTCATGCGCATCCACCGCAACGCGCTGGTGGCCCGCCAGGCGGTGCGCGCCCTCGAAAAGCACTACGACAGCGAAGAGGGCGATGGCTGGGCCGTGCGCCTGCAGGGCCTCGATGAACGCCTGTCCGTGTCTCGCCGTCAACTGACCTCGGTGCGCGAGGCGATTGCCGCCAGCAGGTAGAACTGAGCCGCACGGGATGCCCTGGCCCACACAAGCCGGGGCAACACCTCTCCAGCGCCTCAACGACGGGGCAGATCGATGGGCTCAGGCTGCGGACGCGGGCCCACCCAGGGCCACGATTCACAAAAGCAATCGGCGGCGTTCTTTTTCGAATTGGACCCGCAGGCCATCCCTCTCCAAGATGGCGCACCGGGGCCTGTCGACAGGCCCTGGCAGCCGGCACAGACCGGTGCCCCCTCCTGGAGACAACACCATGAACCGATTGCATGCCTGCGCGGCCCTGTTCGCCCTGGCCCTGGGCGGCCCACTGGCCACCCGTGCCCAAGGCCTGAGCACGGCCCCGGCCGCGCCCAACCCCTACCCCACAGGGCCCATCACCCTGGTCGTGCCTTTTGCGGCCGGCAGCGGCACCGACTCGGTGGCCCGCACCCTGGGCCAAAAGCTGGCCGAACGACTGCGACAACCCGTGCTGATCGACAACCGCCCCGGTGCCAGCGCGCAGCTGGGCGCGCAGTACGTGGCCAAGGCCAAGCCCGACGGCTACACGCTGTTCATGACCACCAACACCTCGCACTCGGCCAACCCCAGCTTGTTCGCCCAACTGCGCTACGACCCGATCAAAGACTTCACCCCCGTGGCCGGCGTCGGTGAACTGCCGTTTGCGCTGGCGATTCACCCCTCTGTACCGGCCCGCAGCCTGAGCGAGTTCATCACCTACGCCAAAGCCCACCCCGGCCAGCTCAGCTATGCCACGCCCAACAGCACCTCGCTGGTGGCCAGCGAAACCCTCAAGCGCATCGCCGGCCTGGACATCGTGGGCGTGCCCTACAAATCCAGCCCCCAGGCCATGACCGACCTGGTCGGCGGGCAGGTGCAGATGTATGTGGCCGACCTGGGCTCGGGCATGAGCATGCTCAAGAGCGACAAGGTGCGCACCCTGGGCATCACCACGGCCGAGGCCTCGCGCCTGTTGCCCGGCGTGCCCCCGATCGGCAAGACCGTGGCGGGCTTCGACCTGACCTCGTGGAACGGGGTGTTCGGTCCGGCCGGCCTGCCGCCGCCCGTGGTCGAGCGGCTCAACCGCGAGATCAACGCCGTGCTGGCCGACACCGACGTGCAAGACAAGCTGGCCCAGATCGGCTTTCAGGTGTGGCCGGGCGCCACCCCCGAAGCCTTTGCCCAGTATGTGGCCGAGCAACTGCGGCACTGGGGGCAGCTGATCCGCCAGGCCGGCATCCGCCCCGAATGAGCCCCCCCACCCGAAAGACCGCCATGTCTGAAGCCCCCCGATACGACTACTGCGTTCGCGCCGGCAGCGTGCCCAGCTACCAGCCAGCCAACCACGCCCACACCCAGAACCAGCGCCTGATCGGCCCCGACAACGTGGGCGCGCGCCACCTGGAGGTGGTGCTGGGCACCCTGGCCCCAGGCGGTGGCGCCCTGCCCCACGCGCACCCCGGCATGGAGCAGGCCTGCTACCTGCTGGAAGGCACGGCCCACGCCGAGGTGGCCGGCCAGTCTTTTGAGCTCGGGCCGGGCGATGCCTGCTTTTTTCCGGCCGACGAGATGCATGTGTTCCAGGTCACCAGCGCCACCCCGGTGAAGCTGCTGGTGATCTACAGCCCGCCCTACGGCGAGAACCCCGAGCGCGTGCGCCGGGCCGGCCCGGTCGGAGGTGCGGCATGAATTTCGGCTGGACCGAGCAACAGCAGCAGATCCGTGACGCGGTCGAGCGCGTCTGCGCCCCCTTTGATGCCGACTACTGGCTGCGTCACGACCGCGAAGGCGGCTTTCCAGACGACTTTCACCGGGCCCTGGCCGACGCGGGCTGGCTGGGCATCGCCATGCCCGAGGCCTATGGCGGCGCGGGGCTGGGCATCAGCGAGGCCGCGCTGATGATGCACACCATCGCGGCCACCGGCGCCGGCCTGTCGGGTGCCTCGGCGGTGCACATGAACATCTTCGGCCTGCACCCGGTGGTGGTGTTTGGCAGCGACGAGCAGAAGCAGCGCTGGCTACCGCCCCTGATCGCCGGCCGCGACAAGGCCTGCTTCGGCGTGACCGAGCCCAACACCGGGCTGAACACCCTCAAGCTCAAGACCCGCGCCGTGCGCCAGGGCGACCACTATGTGGTGACCGGCCAGAAGGTGTGGATCTCGACCGCCCAAGTGGCCAACAAGATCCTGCTGCTGGCCCGCACCACCCCGGTCGAAGAGTGCCGCGGCACCGAAGGCCTGAGCCTGTTCTACACCGACCTGGACCGCCGCCAGATCGAGGTGCGCGAGATCGAGAAGATGGGCCGCAAGGCCGTCGACTCGAACCAGGT
This sequence comes from Curvibacter sp. EU05-FHT14A10, assembly GCF_058791075.1. Classification (NCBI taxonomy): domain Bacteria; kingdom Pseudomonadati; phylum Pseudomonadota; class Betaproteobacteria; order Burkholderiales; family Comamonadaceae; genus Curvibacter; species Curvibacter sp. EU05-FHT14A10. The sequence continues at coordinate 84,201 of NZ_JBYTDE010000004.1, read as the reverse complement.
CTTCATCGATGGCTTGCGCATCCCGGTGGCAGACCGCGTCGGCGAAGAAGGCCAGGGCTTCAGCTACATCCTGCACGGCCTGAACCCCGAACGCATCCTGATCGCCGCCGAAGCCGTGGGCCTGGGCCGCGCCGCCCTGGCACGCGGCGCGCTGTACGCCAAGGAACGCGTGGTGTTCGACCGCCCCATCGGCATGAACCAGGGCATCCAGCACCCGCTGGCCAAATCCTGGATGGAACTGGAGGCCGCCCACCTGATGGTGCACAAGGCCGCCTGGCTGTACGACCAGCACCAACCCTGCGGTGCCGAGGCCAACAGCGCCAAGTACCTGGCCGCCGAAGCCTGCTACCACGCCTGCGAAAACGCCATCCTCACCCACGGCGGCATGGGCTACGCCAAGGAATACCACGTGGAGCGCTACCTGCGTGAAGCCTGGATCCCGCGCCTGGCCCCGGTCAGCCCGCAACTGATCCTGTGCTTCATTGCCGAGAAGGTGCTGGGGCTGCCGAAGTCGTATTGAGGGGGCAGCCCCTCAGACCTGTTCAGCGTCGGCGCGACGGGCGCTGCCCGGTCGGCTCGGCCACGGGCGGCTGCTCGGCCGGTGCGGCTTGCGGCGGCGCCTCGCGCCCGTCGGCGCCGGCATGGCCCGCCACCGCCTGCTGCACCACCTCGCGGATCAGGGCCAGGGCGCGCTTGTGGGTTTCGGTGGAGGGGCGGCGTGAGGACCACACCAAGTTCAGCTCGCTCATGATGCGCGGCGAGTGGATGCCGTGCAGCACAAACGGGGTGGCGTTGCTGAAACTGCTCAGGGTGTAGGCCGGCAGCACGGCGTGGCCCAGGCCTTCTCGCACCAGGTTGAGGATGGCGTTCAGGCCGTCCACCTCCAGGGTGACCTGGGGCTTGAGGCCGAAACGGGCCATTTCGGCATCGATCAGGATGCGGAACACATTGGGCCGGCTGGGCAGGATCAACGGCAGGGCCGCCACTTCGCGCAGGCTCAGCGTGGCCGGCAGCGGCGTGTCCTGGCGCAGGGGGTGGTCGCGGGCGGCGATCAGCACCAGTTGCTCTTCGTGCAGGGTGCTCATCTCCAGGTCGGGCGAGCGCACCGGGTTGTACAGCACGGCCATGTCGAGGTTGCCCACGCGCAGGCCCTCGTACATCTGCACCGAAAAGCCCTCGGTGAGCGTGAGCCGCGCCTGCGGCAGGTGCTGCATGAAGGCGCGCGCCAGCGGCACGGTGATCAGGCGCGACAGGCTGGGCGGCAGGCCCACCGACACCCGGCCGGCCAGGGCGCCGCGGGCGCTGCCCATTTCCTCACGCGCCACCTCCACCTGATGCAGGATGCCGCGGCCATGTTCCAGCAGCAGCTTGCCGCTTTCGGTCAGCTTGACACCGCGCCCGTTGCGGTCGAGCAGGTTCTGGCGCAACTCCACCTCGAGCATGCGAACCTGGCGGCTGAGCGCAGGCTGGGCAATGTTGAGGGCGATCGAGGCGCGGGTGAAGCTGCCCAGTTCGGCCACGCGAACGAAGTATTCGAGCTGTTTGAGGTCCATGACACGTGATTTTGAATACCTTTGATCGAACTATATCAATTCGGTATACCAGCTAGTGTGGGGGGCGGCTGGCAAGGCCGGCCGGCGCTGTCGAGAATCAGCGCCAACACGAATTGCGCGCCCGGGCGGCCCTTGTCCATCCGGAGACAGCGCCAGCCTGATTTGGCGAGGGAGGGAATCACCCCGATGGATCAACCAGAGACAAGCCATGAAGCCCAATAACACGGACGTCAATGTCCAGACCCTGCTCAACGAGCACCCGTTTTCGCCCTTTCAGTGGGTGATTTTTGCGCTGTGCTTTTTCATTGTGCTGCTGGACGGTTTTGACACCGCCGCCATCGGCTACATCGCCCCCTCGCTGATCAAGGAATGGGGCGTCAGCAAACCCGCACTGGCCCCGGTGTTGAGTGCCGCCCTGTTCGGCCTGGCCGCCGGCGCCCTGCTGGCCGGGCCGCTGGCTGATCGCCTGGGCCGCAAGACGGTGCTGGTGGGATCGGTGCTGATCTTTGCCGTGGCCTGCCTGGCCTCGGGCTTTGCCCCCGACCTCACCACGCTGAGCGTGCTGCGCTTTGTGACCGGCCTGGGCCTGGGTGCCGCCATGCCCAATGCCGTGACCCTGATGAGCGAATACTGCCCGGACAGCCGGCGCGCCACCCTGACCAACGCCATGTTCTGCGGCTTTCCACTGGGCGCGGCCTTCGGCGGCTTTCTGGCCGCCTGGATGATCCCGAACTTCGGCTGGCGCAGTGTGCTGATCCTGGGCGGCGGCGTGCCTTTGCTGCTGGTGCTGCTGCTGGTGGTCTTGCTGCCTGAATCGGTGCGCTACATGGTGGCCAATGGCCAGCCGGTGGAGCGCATCCGCGCGGTGCTGGCCCGCATTGCCGGCCCCGCCGTGCAGGGTGCCAAGCGCTTTGTGCTGACTGAGACGGCCGCCCACTCCGATGCCAAGAGCGGCATCGGCGTGGTGCTGTCGGCGCCCTACCGCGTGGGCTCGCTCATGCTTTGGCTGGCCTATTTCATGGGCCTGGTGATCTTCTATGCGCTGATCAACTGGATGCCTGTGTTGTTCAAGGATGCCGGCATCGACCCCAAGACCGGTACGCTGATCGCGGCCCTGTTTCCGCTGGGCGGCGTGGGTGCCGTGTTCTTTGGCTGGCTGATGGACCGTTTCAACGCCAACCGCATCATTGCCGCCGGTTACGCCCTCACTGCGGTGTCGATCTGGGCCATCGGCCAGGCTGCTGGCCAGGTGGGCTGGCTGGTGGTGGTGGTGTTTGTCGCCGGCACCATCATGAACACGGCGCAATCGTCAATGCCGGCCCTGGCCGCGGCTTATTACCCGACGCGTGGCCGTGCCACCGGCGTGGCCTGGATGCTGGGCATCGGCCGCTTTGGCGGCATTGCCGGCTCTTTCCTGGTGGCTGAGCTGTCGGCCCGACATTTGAGCTTTGGTGACATCTTTGCCGTGGTGGCCATCCCCGGCATCATTGCCACCGCCGCCCTGATGCTGAAAGAATTCAAGCGCCCCAAGGGGGGCGATGACAGCAGCGCCCGCCTCGTGCCGGTGGCGGCGCACTGAGCCTTGCGAACCCTTTTTGTTTTCGACCCTCTGGAGAATCCCCGATGATCATCGACGTTCACGGCCACTACACCACCGCCCCGGCTGCCCTGGGCGCCTGGCGCGACCTGCAGATCGCCGCCCTGAAAGACCCCAGCAAGGCCCCCAAGGCCTCTGAGCTGAAGATCAGCGACGACGAGCTGCGCGAGTCCATCGAGACCAACCAGCTCAAGCTGATGAAAGAGCGCGGCAGCGACCTGACCATCTTCAGCCCGCGCGCCAGCTTCATGGCGCACCACATCGGCGACTTCGAAACCTCGTCCACCTGGGCCGCCATCTGCAACGAGCTGTGCTTCCGCGTCAGCGAGCTGTTTCCGGAGCACTTCATCCCGGCCGCCATGCTGCCGCAATCACCCGGCGTGGACCCGGCCACCTGCATCCCCGAACTGGTCAAGTGCGTGGAGCAGTACGGCAACGTGGGCATCAACCTGAACCCCGATCCCTCGGGCGGCCACTGGACCAGCCCGCCCCTGAGCGATCGCCATTGGTACCCCATCTACGAAAAGATGGTCGAGTACGACATCCCGGCGATGATCCACGTGAGCACCAGCTGCAACAGCTGCTTCCACACCACCGGCGCCCACTACCTGAACGCCGACACCACGGCCTTCATGCAGTGCCTGACCAGCGACCTGTTCAAGGACTTCCCCACGCTGAAGTTCCTGATCCCGCACGGCGGCGGCGCGGTGCCCTACCACTGGGGCCGTTTCCGTGGCCTGGCGCAAGAGCTGAAGAAGCCCCTGCTGAAGGACCACCTGCTCAACAACATCTTCTTTGACACCTGCGTGTACCACCAGCCGGGCATCGACCTGCTGACCAAGGTGATCCCGGTGGACAACATCCTGTTCGCCAGCGAGATGATTGGCGCCGTGCGCGGCATCGACCCCGAAACCGGCCACTACTACGACGACACCAAGCGCTACGTGGCCGCCACGCCCAACCTGAGCGACGAAGACCGCTACAAGGTCTACGAAGGCAACGCCCGCCGCGTGTTCCCGCGCCTGGACAAGGCACTCAAGGCCAAGGGCCTGTAACCCCACACCGATCAGGAGCCAACACCATGTACGAACTCGGAGTCGTCTACCGCAACATCACCCGCGCCGACCGCGCGGCCGCCGACGGCCTGGCCGCCCTGGGCTCGGCCACCGTGCACGAGGCCATGGGCCGCGTCGGCCTGCTCAAGCCCTACATGCGCCCCATCTACGCCGGCCAGAAAGTGTCTGGCACCGCGGTCACCGTGCTGTTGCAGCCCGGCGACAACTGGATGATGCACGTGGCCGCTGAACAGATCCAGCCGGGCGACATCGTGGTGGCCACCGTCACCGCCGAATGCACCGACGGCTACTTTGGCGACCTGCTGGCCACCAGCTTCCAGGCCCGCGGCGCCCGTGCGCTGATCATCGACGCTGGCGTGCGCGATGTGGCCACGCTGCAGGAGATGAACTTCCCGGTCTGGAGCAAGGCCATCAGCAGCAAGGGCACCATCAAGGCCACCCTGGGCTCGGTGAACATTCCCATCGTGTGTGCCGGCATGCTGGTCACCCCGGGCGACGTGATCGTGGCCGACGACGACGGCGTGGTGTGCGTGCCCGCGGCCCGGGCGGCCGAAACCCTGGCCGCCGCCATCAAGCGTGAATCGTTTGAAGGCGAGAAGCGCGCCAAGCTGGCTTCGGGCGTGCTGGGCCTGGACATGTACAAGATGCGCGAGCCGCTGGCGGCCGCCGGCCTCAAGTACATCGACTGATACATCGACTGATGCCCCCGCAGGCGGCCTGCTGCTGGCCGCCTCTTTGGCCTACCCACCCCCACAGAGATTGACATGAGCAAACCCACCACAGGTGATTTCACCAAGACCCCCGGCTGGCTGGACTGGTATGAAGGCCCGGCCAAGCCGCGCTTCCAGCTGCCGGCCGGCGCGGTTGACGCGCACTGCCACGTGTTCGGCCCGGGGGCCGAGTTCCCCTACGCCCCCGAGCGCAAATACACCCCCTGCGACGCCAGCAAGCAACAGCTGTACGCGCTGCGCGACCACCTGGGCTTTGCCCGCAACGTGGTGGTGCAGGCCACCTGCCACGGCGCCGACAACCGCGCCATGGTCGATGCCTGCCTGTCCAGCGGCGGCAAGGCCCGCGGCGTGGCCACCGTCAAGCGCTCGGTCACCGATGAAGAGCTGCAGGCCCTGCACGCCGCCGGCGTGCGCGGCGTGCGCTTCAACTTCGTCAAGCGGCTGGTCGATTTCACGCCCAAGGACGAGCTGCTGGAAATCGCTGGCCGCATCGGCAAGCTGGGCTGGCATGTGGTGATCTACTTCGAGGCGGTGGACCTGCCCGAGCTGTGGGACTTCTTCACCGCCCTGCCCACCACCGTGGTGGTCGACCACATGGGTCGCCCCGACGTGAGCAAGCCCATCGACGGCCCCGAGTTCCAGCTGTTCCTGAAGTTCATGCGCGAACACCAGAACGTGTGGAGCAAGGTCAGCTGCCCCGAGCGCCTGAGCGTGACCGGCCCCAAGGCCCTGAACGGTGAACAGAACGCCTACACCGACGTGATCCCCTTCGCCCGCGCCGTGGTGCAAGAGTTCCCGGACCGCGTGCTGTGGGGCACCGACTGGCCCCACCCCAACCTGAAGGACCACATGCCCGACGACGGCCTGCTGGTCGACTTCATCCCGCACATCGCGCCCACGGCCGAGTTGCAGCAAAAACTGCTGGTCGAAAACCCCATGCGCCTTTACTGGCCCGAGGAAGTCTGACATGGCCCTCAACAAACCCTACCTGGACGTGCCCGGCACGACCATCTTCGACGCCGAGCAATCGCGCAAGGGCTACTGGCTCAACCAGTTCTGCATGAGCCTGATGAAGGCCGAGAACCGCGAACGCTTCAAGGCCGATGAACGCGCCTACCTCGACGAATGGGCCATGACCGAAGAGCAGAAGCAGGGCGTGCTCACGCGTGACCTGAACCGCTGCATGGCCGCAGGCGGCAACATCTACTTCCTGGCCAAGATCGGCGCCACCGATGGCAAGAGCTTCCAGCAGATGGCGGGCTCGATGACCGGCATGACCGAAGAGGAATACCGCAACATGATGATCAGCGGCGGCCGCTCCGTCGAGGGCAACCGCTTCATCGGCGAAGACGGCGACGCCCAGGCGCATCGACAACCCCAGGGCAGCGCCCACAAGAAAGCCTGACATGGCCAAGATCACCGCTTCCGTATTCACCTCACACGTGCCGGCCATCGGCGCCGCCATCGATCTCGGCAAGACCGAAGAGGCCTACTGGCAACCGCTGTTCAAGGGCTATGAGTTCTCCAAGCAATGGATGAAGGACAACCAGCCTGACGTGGTGTTTCTGGTCTACAACGACCACGCCACGGCCTTCAGCCTGGAGATGATCCCCACCTTTGCCATCGGCACCGCGGCCGAGTTCCAGCCCGCCGACGAGGGCTGGGGCCCACGCCCCGTGCCCAAGGTGATCGGACACCCCGACCTGGCCAGCCACATCGCGCAAAGCGTGATCCAGGACGACTTCGACCTCACCATCGTCAACAAGATGGACGTGGACCACGGCCTGACGGTGCCGCTGTCGCTGATGTGCGGTGAGCTGGACCCGCAGAAGGACGCCTGGCCCTGCCCCGTCATCCCCTTCGCCGTCAACGTGGTGCAGTACCCCGTGCCCTCGGGCCGGCGCTGCTACAACCTGGGCAAGGCCATCCGCAAGGCGGTCGACAGCTTCGATGAAAACCTCAATGTGCACATCTGGGGCACCGGCGGCATGAGCCACCAGCTGCAAGGCCCGCGCGCCGGCCTGATCAACAAGGAATGGGACAACGCCTTCCTGGATCAGCTGATCGCCGACCCCGAAGCCCTGTCGCACAAGCCCCATGTCGACTACGTGCGCGAAGCCGGCTCGGAAGGCATCGAGCTGGTGATGTGGCTGATCGCCCGCGGCGCCATGGACGACGTCAACGGTCAGGGCCCGGCGCCCAAGGTGACGCACCGCTTCTACCACGTCCCTGCATCCAACACGGCCGTCGGCCACCTGATTCTGGAGAACCAAGCATGAGCAACAAAACCATCAAAGTCGCCCTGGCCGGTGCCGGTGCCTTTGGCATCAAGCACCTGGACGGCATCAAGAACATCGATGGCGTCGAAGTGGTGTCGCTGATCAGCCGCGACCTCGAAAAAACCCGTGAAGTGGCGGCCAAGTACGGCATCGGCCACGTCACCACCGACCTGGCCGACAGCCTGGCCCTGCCCGAAGTCGACGCCGTGATCCTGTGCACCCCCACACAGATGCACGCCTCGCAAAGCCTGGCCTGCCTGAAGGCCGGCAAGCATGTGCAGGTCGAGATCCCGCTGGCCGACAGCTGGAAGGACGCGCAAGAGGTGGTGGAGCTGGCCAAGAGCAGTGGCCTGGTGGCCATGTGCGGCCACACCCGTCGCTTCAACCCCAGCCACCAGTACGTGCACAAGAAGATCCAGGCCGGCGAATTCAACATCCAGCAGATGGATGTGCAGACCTACTTCTTCCGCCGCACCAACATGAACGCCTTGGGCCAGGCGCGCAGCTGGACCGACCACCTGCTGTGGCACCACGCTGCCCACACCGTGGACCTGTTCGCCTACCAGTGCGGCAGCCCCATCGTGAAGGCCAACGCCGTGCAGGGCCCGATCCACCCGACCCTGGGCATCGCCATGGACATGTCGATCCAGCTCAAGGCCGCCAACGGCGCCATCTGCACCCTGAGCCTGTCGTTCAACAACGACGGCCCGTTGGGCACCTTCTTCCGCTACATCGGTGACACCAGCACCTACATTGCCCGTTACGACGACCTGGTCAATGGCAAGGAAGAAAAGATCGATGTGTCGCAGGTGGACGTGTCCATGAACGGCATCGAACTGCAAGACCGCGAGTTCTTCGCCGCCATCAAAGAAGGCCGTGAGCCCAACTCGAGCGTGGCCCAGGTGCTGCCCTGCTACCAGGTGCTGCACGATCTGGAGCAGCAACTGAACGCGGGCTGAGGTCGGTCAAGGGGTGCCAACGAACTGGACTGGCACCCCTGCCCCACCCATAATGACCATATCGATCAGCATGGTCAGGAGCCCTTCATGATCACCGAAGTCAGCGCCGTCAACTTCCGTCAAAACCTGGGCGAGATGCTCAACCAGGTTCAGTACCGCCACGACAGCATCATCATCAACAAAGACGGCAAACCAGTCGCGGCCCTGATCGATGCCGAACTGTTCAAGCGCATACGGCAGATGCAGGACCGGTTTGAGGCCTTGAGCCAGCGACTGGCCGACAACTTTGCCCATTTGAGCGAAGAAGACGGCATGGCCGAGATCGATGCCGTGGTGGCGCAAGCGCGTCGGGCATCGTGAACCGCTTGCGCGTCGTGATCGACACCCATGTGCTGGTGTCGGGTGTGGCCTATCCGCACAGCGTGCCGGGGCGCATCCTGCAGGCTTGGCATTTGGGATCGGTTGAGGTCTTACTTTCCAGATTCATCTTTGACGAGGTGGCCCGTGTCCTGCCACGCATGCCTACCGCTGGTTTCGCACCGTACGAGGCCCGTGACCTGGCCGATACCTTGGCGCTGCAGGCCCAGATCGTCGAACCGGCGAACCTCCAGGAACCCGCCTTGCGCGACACCTGTGACCTGCCTGTGCTGGGCACCCTGCTGGCTGCCGAAGCCCAGTACCTGATCACCGGCGACAAAGACCTGTTGGCGCTGGCCGACCGCTATCCCATCGTCACGCCAGCCCAGTTCTGGGCCCGGCATGGCTTTTGAATTCTTCCTTCCGGTATCACCACCATGACCCTCACAAGCACCCGCTCCATCGGCCCCTTCCAGGTCAGCCCCATCGGCCTGGGCTGCATGAACCTCAGCCACGCCTACGGCCAGCCGCCCGCCTTCGCAGACGCCGAGCGCCTGCTGCTGCGCGCACTCGATCTGGGCGTGACCCTGTTCGACACCGCCGCCCTGTACGGCTTTGGCGCCAATGAAACCCTGGTCGGCCAGGTGCTGGCCAAGCACCGCAGCCGGTTCATCCTGGCCAGCAAGTGCGGCATGCAGGGCGTGCAGTTCCCCGACGGCATGAAGCGTGTCATCGACGGCCGCCCCGAGACCCTGCGCGCCAGTTGCGAAGCCAGCCTGAAGCGCCTGAACACCGAGGTGATCGACCTGTACTACCTGCACCGCTGGGACAAGCAGGTGCCCATCGAAGACTCGGTGGGCGCGCTGGCCGACCTGGTGCGCGCCGGCAAGGTGCGCGCCATCGGCCTGAGCGAAGTCTCGGCCACCACGCTGCGCAAGGCGCATGCGGTGCACCCGATCAGCGCCGTGCAGACCGAGTATTCGCTGTGGACACGCAACCCCGAGATCGCCGTGCTGCAGGCCTGCCGCGATATCGGCGCCGCCTTTGTCGCCTTCAGCCCCGTGGCGCGCGGCTACCTGACCGGCCAGGTTCGCGACGTGACCGCCTTTGACGCCAAGGACATCCGCCGCGCCATGCCGCGCTTTGCCCCCGACAACTACGCCGCCAACCTGGCCCTGCTCGACGGCGTGGCCGAGGTGGCGCAGGCCGCCGGCTGCACCCTGGCACAACTGGCCCTGGCCTGGCTGCTGCAGCGCGGCGAGCACATCATCCCCATCCCGGGCACCACCCGCATCGATCACCTCGAAGAAGACCTGGGCGCCCTGCAGGTCACCCTGGGCCCGGCCCAGATGGCCCGGCTGGACGAGCTGATCAACCGCCACACGGTGAAAGGCCCACGCTACAACGCGGGCAACCAGGTCGAGATCGACACCGAAGAGTTTTCGGCATGAAGACCACCCGACGCCAGGGCCTGCAACACCTGGCCGCCCTGCCGGCCCTGGCCCTGCTGGGCGCCACCGGCGCCCGGGCCGAGGGCGCGGCCTTTCCGCAGCGCCCCATCACGCTGCTGGTGCCCTTTGCCGCCGGCGGCGTGGCCGACCTCACTGCACGCATCGTGGGCCAGGCCATGGGCGCGCTGCTCAAGCAGCCGCTGGTGATCGACAACCGCCCGGGCGCGGGCGGCGTGGTGGCCACCAGCCTGGTGGTGAATGCACAGCCCGACGGCCACACCCTGCTGCTGATGAGCAATGCCAGCGCCGTCAGCGTGCACCTGTTCAAGAAGCTGCCTTACGACGTGACGCGCCAGTTGGCACCCATCAGCACGCTGGGCTTTTTTGACCTGGGGCTGGCGGTGCCGGCCCACTCGCGCTTCAAGACCCTGGGCGATGTGCTGAGCTACGCCAAAGCCCAGCCCGGGCGCCTGACCCTGGGCAGCATCGCCCCCGGCAGCACCCAGCACCTGGCCGCCGAGCTGTTCAAGTGGCGCGCCGGCATCGAGGCCACCGTGGTGCCTTACAAAGGCTCGCCCGCGCTGATGAATGCGCTGCGCGCCGGCGAGGTTGATGTGGGCTTCGAGATCCTCAGCCCCCTGCTGCCCCAGCTGAGCGGCCAGGCGCTGCGCCTGCTGGCCGTGACCGGGCCGAAACGCTTTGCCAGCCTGCCCCAGGTGCCCACAGTCAAGGAACTGGGGCTGACGAACTACGAGGTGGACAGCTGGAACGCGCTGGCCGCCCCCGCCGGCACCCCCGAGAGCGTGATCGCCCGCGTGGCCTGGGCCGCCAAAGAGGCCCTGGCCCAAACCGCGGTGCAGGATGGCCTGCGCAAGCTGGGCGTCACCCCTCAGGCCGGCTCGCCGGCCGAGCTGGCCCAGTTGCTGGCGCAAGAGATCACGCACTGGGGCGAGGTGGTGCGCAAGGCAGGCATCACGCCAGAGTGAGGGCGCGCCAAGGGCCCCAGTAATGGGATCCGCAGGCCCCTGCACGGCATCACCGGTAGACCAGCGCCTCATCCTGCAGCGATGCGGCGGGCAGGGTGACGCGCTCCTCAGCGTACTCCAGGCCGTGCCGCCACGGATGGCGATCCCCCTGGCCGAAGAGTTGGGACTGTGTGCGCATCACATAGCCGGCATTGAAGTTGTCGGCCTCGCTCCAGGGCCGGCGGGACATGTCAGCATCCGCAGCAGGCACGGTGGCTTGCACCATGGTGCAGCCCTGTTCGCGCAGGTGGGTGAGCAGGCGGCACACCCAGTCGCACACCAGATCGGAGCGCAAGGTCCAGCTGGAGCGGAAATAGCCTTGCGTGTAAGCCATGTTGGGCACCCCCTCCACCATCAGGCCCCGGTAGGTGATGCGCTCGGGCCAGGCCACTGGCACCCCGTCGACCTCGAAGCGGATGCCGCCGAACAGCTTGAGCTTGAAGCCCGTCGCGGTGACGATGATGTCGGCCTCCAGATGCTGACCGCTGGCCAGCTGAATGCCTTGCGCATCGAAGCATTCAATGGTGTCGGTGACCACCGAGGCCCGCCCCGAGCGGATGGCCTGGAACAGATCCCCATCCGGTACTTTGGCGATGCGTTGCTGCCAGGGGCGGTAGCGCGGGTTGAAGTGCCGATCCAGGTCGTAGCCCTCGGGCAGTTGGGGTCGGACCTCGTCGATCAGCAGGGCCCGCAAGGCCTCGGGCTGCTCAAAAGACAGTCGGATGACCTCGTCCGATCGGGCCACGAAGGCCCGGCGCATGATCTCGTGAAACCAGGCATCGGGCAGATTGAGCGGGCGCAGCTGAGCCGCCAGCGGATGCTCCCAGGGCTCGGCCGCAAAGAACGTGGGGGAGCGCTGCAGCATCGTGACGTGCGCCGCCTCACCCGCCAGGCTGGGGATCAGGGTGGCCGCCGTGGCCCCCGACCCGATGACCACCACGCGCTGGTCTGCGCAGGACAAATCTGCTGGCCAATGCTGGGGGTGCACCACCTGCCCCTGGAAGTCCTTGAGCGTCGGCCATTCCGGGGTGTAGCCCTGATCATGGTCGTAATAGCCCGCACAGATCCAGAGAAAGGCGGTGGTGAAGGTCTGGCTTTCGTCAGACCCCTCGCGGGTCACGGTGAGCGTCCAGCGCCTGCGCTCGGAGGACCAGCTGGCCGACCGCACCTGATGGCCATAACGGATCCGCGGGGCCAGCTCGTTTTCTGCGATCACCTCGTCCAGGTAGGCGCGGATCTCCTCGGCGGTCGCGATGGCGCGCCCTTTCCAGGGTTTGAAGCCGTAGCCATAGGTGAACAGGTCGCTGTCCGAGCGCGCACCCGGGTAACGGTGGGTCCACCAGGTGCCGCCAAAGCCTGGCATGGACTCAAGTAGGCAGAAGGAACGATCGGGGAGGCGCTGGCGCAGATGGCAGGCCGCGCCGAGGCCGGAGATGCCGGCGCCGATGATGAGAACGTCGAAGTCTTGCGTCATGTCCGAGGCCTCCTGGTTGGCTGACCAGGGTCATCCTAGGGCCCAGACCAAAACCCGCACGCACCCACGCGACAGAAGTCCCGAGTGGCTGGACGCGCCTGCAGGCCCCCTCCCGGGGGCCTGCAGGGTCAGAACGCCATCAGCCCGCCAGCAGCCCCGCCAGGTTGAAGCCCAGATCCGCCGCCTGCTCGGGCGTCGGCGATACGCCGGCCTCCAGCAGCTTGCGCGCCGTGAGGTGGTCCTTGGCGGCGTTCACCGAATCGACCGCCACCAGACGCCCGGCGCGGTACTGGAAGACCGAGAACGGGCCGTCCTCCAGGCTCCCACGCAGCACCGCCTGGTCAGCCCCTTCGGACAGGCCGGCCATCTGCAGCTTGCGGTCGTACTGGTCGGACCAGAACCAGGGGGTGGCCGTGAAGGGTCGCTCCTGGCCCAGCAGCGCCGCCGCGGCCGATTTGCCTTGCTCGGAGGCGTTTTGCACCGACTCCAGGCGCAGCAGCCGACCGTCGGGCAGGCGGCGCGCCGCGCAATCGCCGGCCGCCACGATGAGCGGGTCCGACGTGCGCCCGCAGGCGTCCACCACGATGCCACGGTCCACCGCCAGGCCCGCCTCTCGGGCCAGGGCATCGTTGGGCTGCACGCCCACCCCCAGCACCACCAGACCACACGGCAGTTCGCGGCCATCGGCCAATTGCACGGCCCGGGCCTGGCCGTCTTGCACCACCAGGCGCTCGATGGCTGCGCCCAGCGCCAGCGCCACGCCATGGCGGCGGTGCAGTGCGGCGTACCACTCGGACAGCTGAGGGCTCAGCACCCGGCCCAGCAGGCGCGGTGCCGCCTCCAGCACGGTCACGGCCACGCCCTTCTTGCGCGCGGTGGCCGCCACCTCCAGGCCGATGAAGCCGCCGCCAATCACGACCAGGGGCAAGCCCTCGGCCTGGCACCGGGCCAGGCCGGCAGCGATGGCCACGGCGTCGTCTCGGCTGCGCAGGGTCAGCACATTCGCGGCCTCGGCGCCCGCCAGCGGCAATCGGCGCGGTGTGGCACCCGTGGCCAGCAGCAGGCCGCTGTAGTGCAGCGCGCTGCCGTCGGCCAGCCGCACGCGTTGCGTCGCCCGGTCGATGGCCTGCACCGGGCTGCCGGTGCGCAGGGTGATCTGCTTGCGGGCCAGCATCTCGGGCGCGCGCATCAGCAACTGAGCCGCTTCCACCTCGCCGGCCAGCCAGGCCTTGGACAGCGGCGGGCGGTGGTAAGGCGCATGGGGCTCGTCGCCGAGCAGGGTGATGGCGGCGCTGAAGCCGCCGCTGCGCAGGGCCTCGGCCGCCATCAGCCCGGCCTGGCCGGCGCCGACGATGACGATGTGCGCCCCGGCGTCCGGTGCGCCCGCCTCGGGCCCGGCGCTCACTCCTGGACCTCGGGCAGGGTCAGGGTACCGCCCGCCAGGGCCGGGCTGGCCTTGATCTGGCAGGCCAGGCGGCTGTTGGGGCGCCGCTCGGCGGCCACGTTGTCCAGCATGTCGAGTTCGCCGGCGCTGGGTGCGGGCAAGGCGGCCATCAGCAGGTCATCCACATAGCAGTGGCAGGTGGCGCAGGCGCAGGAGCCGCCGCATTCGCCCAAAATGCCGTCAATGCCGTTGGCAATGGCGGCCTGCATCAGGCTCCAACCGTCAGGCACGTCGACGTCGGTGCGGCTGCCCGAGGCTTCGATGTAGGTGAGTGTGGTCATGGGTGGGCTCCAGGTTCAGCGGGTGCTCAGGTCCAGCACCAGGGGGCTGCGGAAAGTGGACGAAGGCATCCAGGCCAGTTGGTCCTGCATGCGGCGGTACTCGGGCACCACCTGGTGGAACTCTTCAAAGGCGGTTTTGACCGCCAGGCGCGCGATCGCCGTGCCCAGGCAAGCGTGCACCCCACCGCCAAAGCCCAGGTGACCCCGCGGCTTGCGCGTGATGTCGTAGGCATCCGGGTTGGGGTACTGGCGCTCGTCGCGGTTGCCCGAACCATAGGCCAGGCAGACAAAGTCGCCGGTCTTCATGGTCTGGCCGTGCAGGGTCACGTCCTTCATCAGACGGCGGCGGAAGCGCTGGGCCGAGGTGTTGAAGCGCAGCGACTCCTCGATGGCATCGGGCAGCAGGGCCGGGTTGGCCACCACGGCGCGGCGGGCCTCGTCGAAGGTGGCCAGGTTGTAGGCAAACATCATCATGAAGCCGCCCAGCGACTCGACACCGGCCATGATCAAGGTCGTGGTGGTCAGCAGCACCTCGCGTTCGTCCAGGCGGTCGCCATCGATCTCGGCCATGGCAAAGTGGCTGATCAGGTCGTCACGCGGCTCGGCGCGGCGCATGGCAATCACCTTGGAGGCGTATTCCTGCATCCAGTTGTAGGCCGCGATGTGCTCGGGGCCCTTGGTGCGGGTGCGGGCATCGCTTTGCACCATCAGCACGGCGTTGTCGCGCACGGTCTGCTCGTCGACGATGGCCTCGTCGCCCATGGGCAGGCCCAGCGCCGCCATCAGCACCTTGACCGTGAACTGCGACGACACCTCCTTGAAATCAAAGCGTTCCACCCCGCGCAGCTGGCCGAACACCTGGCGCGCCACGGCACGGATGGGCTCGTCCAGCGCCATCAGGTTGCGCTTCATGAAGGCGTGCTGGATCAGGCCGCGCAGGCGGTCATGGCGTGGTGGGTCGGAGCTGCCGAGCGTGGCGCCGGCGCGACCGGGCAGCTCGGTCATCAGGTTGCCGCTGGCCGAGGAATAGGTCTGCCAGTCCTGGCCCGCCGTCACGATGTCGGCATAGCGCGACAGCACCCACATCTGGGCCTCGGGGCTCCAGAAGCAAGGCTGCTCATCGCGCAGGATCTTGTAGTACGGGAAAGGGTCGGCATCGATGGCCGGTGAGTAGGGGTCGAAACTGAAGCTCATGTTGTCTCCTGGGGCACCCGCTGTGGGGCTGGACTGGATTCTGTTTTGACCTGGGGCAAAGCACAGTGGACGGAAGCCGGCCAATACTTGCACTTTTGACGCGCCCTGACTGACATGCCCCACTCGCCTCGCTCACCCGCGCCCGTGCGCCGCCGCTTCAACACGCTGCCGGCCTTTGCGCTGTATGGTGAAGCCGGCAGCCCTGGCGCAGCCTTGCTGCACATCGAATCCATCGAATCCCGCAGCCGCCTTTACGACTGGGAGATCGATGCCCATGTGCATCAGGGTTTGCACCAGGTGCTGTGGCTTCGCTCGGGCTGGGCCGAGGTCGTCTTGGACGAAAGCCGCAGCCGCTGCGTGGGCCCCACGGCGGTGCTGATCCCGCCCGGTGTGGCGCACGCCTTCCGTTTCTCGTCCGACAGCGACGGCCATGTGCTGACCGTCAACGCCCACCTGCTGGCCGAGGGCGAGGCCGCCGGCATGGGGCAGGCCCTGCAGCAATTGTTCGCCCGGCCCCGCGCCCTGCCGCTGGAGGCCGGCTCGCCCGATGTGTCTCGCCTGCAGCCCCTGTTCGAGGCCCTGCAGGCCGAAAACAGCGCTGACGATGCCGCGGATGCCCCGGTGCCGCTGTGGCTGGCGCGGGCCGTGGTCTGGCGCCTGGCGCAACTGGGCCAGCGCGGCCAGCCCGACCAGCCCGAGGTGGGCAGCCCCCAGGGCGGGCCAGGCGAGAACCGGCCCTCACGCCGGCAGGCCCTGTACACGCGCTGGGTGGTGCTGCTGGAGTCGCACTACCGCGAACACTGGCCGGTGTCGCGCTATGCCGAGCAACTGGGCCTGTCCACCGAGCGGCTGAACCGCATGGTGGCGGCCGAAACCGGGCGCAACGCGCAAGAACTGCTGCACGCCCGCCTGGCCCGCGAGGCCTGCCGCCGGCTGGTGCACATCGCCGCCCCGGTGCAGCGCATCGCCTTCGATCTGGGCTTTGAAGACCCGGCCTACTTCTGCCGCTTCTTCAAGCGCCACACCGGGCAGTCGCCCCGCGCTTATCGCCAGCAGGCTCAGGGCCTGACCGCTCCCGTGTCGGGCGGCTGAACCTCGCGGGCCACCCGCTCCAGGGCGGCGCGCAGCCACTGGTGCACCGGGTCGCTGTGATGGCGCAGGTGCCACACCTGGTACATGGGCATGGGCGGGGTGGCCAGGGGCACCGGGGCCATGGCCAGGCCCAGCAGGCTGTGGCGCGCCAGCAGTGAAGGGGCCGTGGCCAGCCAGTCGCTGCCGCGCAACATCGAGCCCAGCGCGGCCATGCCGGGCACGCTGGCCACGAAGCGACGCTCCAGGCCCTGGCCCAGCATCCATTGGTCGATGTCCAGGGCACGGCGGGGTTCGTACAGCACGGTCACATGGTTGGCTGCCAGGTAGGCCTCGCGGCTGCTGGGCGCGGCCCGCTGGCTGGGGTCGTAGAACACGCCGTAGCGGTCTTCGAACAGGCGCTTTTGCAGGATGTCAGAGCCCTGGGGGGGGCGTGGCGTGATGATCAACTGGCACACCTCGTCGCGCAGCAAGGCTGGGCCGGGCGCGCCCGACTTGATCACCCGCAAGGTGACACCCGGGGCCTGCTCGCGCAGGCTTCGCAGCAGAGGCGGCAGCAGCAGATCGCGCTGCAAGTCATTGGCGGCGATGGTGAAACAGGTGTTGAGCCGGGCCGGCTCGAAGCCGGCCGCCACGCTGAAGGCCTCGAGTTCATCCAGCAGGTGCCGGGCCCGCTGGGCCAGCAGGCCCGCCTGCGCCGTGGCCACGATGCCCCGCCCCGACTTGACGAACAGGGGGTCGCCCACGATGGCGCGCAGCCGGTCCAGGCCGTGGCTGACCGCCGACTGGGTCAGGCCCAGGCGCTGCGCCGCACCGGTCACGCTGCCGGCCTCCTGCACCGTCACCAGCAGCTGCAGCAGACGGGCATCCAGGCTCAACCAATCGATTTTGTTCATGAGATGTATGAGTATCCATCTGTTTATCTTTGGCAATGGCCTCGGAATACTCCAGCCCTGACACAGATCAACCGCAGGAGACCCCGATGACCGCCACCAAGCCCCAGATTCCGGGCACCACCTTGTTTGACGGCGACCAGGCCCAGAAAGGCTACGCCTTGAACAAGATGTGCTTCTCGTTCAACAGCGCCGACCAGCGCAACGCCTTCAAGGCCAACGAAGCTGCCTACATGGCCGCCTACGGCCTGAACGAAGAACAGTCGCGAGCCATCCGTGAACGCGACGTGCTGGGCCTGCTGGCTGCCGGCGGCAACGTGTACTACCTGGCCAAGTTTGCCGGCATCCTGGGCCTGGACGTGCAAGACCTGGGCGCGGCCCAGACCGGCATGAGCAAGGACGCCTTCAAGGCCATGCTGGTGGCCCACAACCAGCAACCCGACACCCTGGCCGCCTGAGCCATCCCCCACAAGCACGATCACAACGACAACGGAGAAACAAAATGGCAAAGATTGTTGGTGGCATGACCACTTCCCACGTGCCCGCCATCGGTGGCGCCATGGCCAAGGGCATTCAGAACGAGCCTTACTGGAAGCCCTTTTTCGATGGCTTTCTGCCGGTGCGCCAGTGGCTGGACGACGTCAAGCCCGACATCGCCGTGGTGTTCTACAACGACCACGGCCTGAACTTCTTCCTGGACAAGATGCCCACCTTCGCCGTGGGGGCCGCGCCTCAGTACAACAATGCCGATGAAGGCTGGGGCATCCCCACCCTGCCGCCGTTCAAAGGCGCCACCGACCTGTCGTGGCACATCATCAACCACCTGGTGGAACAGGAGTTCGACATCACCACCTGCCAGGAAATGCTGGTGGACCACGCCTTCACCTTGCCGCTGAAGCTGTTCTGGCCCGAAGGCGAGTGCCCGGTGCTGACCGTGCCGATCTGCATCAACACCGTGCAGTTTCCCCTGCCCAGCGCCAAGCGCTGCCTGGCCCTGGGCAAGGCCGTGGGCCAGGCCATCGCCAACTGGGACAGCGACAAGAAGGTGGTGGTGATCGGCACCGGTGGCCTGAGCCACCAGCTCGATGGCGAGCGTGCCGGCTTCATCAACAAGCCCTTCGACCTGAAGTTCATGGACAGCCTGTTCAATGACCCCGAGTGGGCCACCCAGTTCAGCATCCCCGAACTGGTCGAGAAGACCGGCACCCAGGGCGTGGAGTTGCTGATGTGGCTGGCCACCCGGGCCGCCGTGCCGGGCCAGGTGCGCAAGGTGCACACCAACTACCACATCCCGATCTCCAACACCGCGGCCGGCACCATGGCCTTTGCCGCCGCGTAAAGCTCGCCGGCCTGCCCGCCGAGTGCGGGCGTTCTGCCTAGAATCGCGGCGACAACCCTCGTTGGAGACTCGAACATGACCGAACGCCAAGCCCGCCCGGGCACTGCGACCCCCAACCGCCGCCAGGCCCTCCTGCAGACCGCAGGGGCCCTGGCGGCGTTTTCATGCGGGCAGGCCGCCCAGGCCCAAGGCAGCTACCCGGCCAAACCCGTGCACTTGGTGGTCGGTTACCCCGCCGGGGGGGCGGTGGACATCGTGGGCCGCACCGTGGGCCAGGCCATGGCCACGCTGCTGGGCCAGCCGGTGATCGTCGACAACAAGCCCGGCGCGGGCAGCAACATCGCCATCAAGTCGGTGATCGACAGCCCGGCTGATGGCTACACCCTGCTGGTGGCCGCCAATGCGCTGGCCGCCAACATGGCGCTGTACCAACCGGCCCCCTTTGACGCCGAGCGCGACCTGGCCCCGGTGGGCCTGATTGGCCGCGTACCGGTGGTGCTGGCCGTCAACCCCGGTGCCGGCTTCGACACCCTGGCCCAATTGCTGAAAGCCGCCAAGGACAAGCCGGGCAGCGTGAACTACGCCACCCCGGGCAATGGCTCGACCCCGCATCTGGCGGTGGAACTGTTCGAGCGCGCTGCCGGCGTGCAATTGGCCCATGTGCCCTATCGCGGCGGCGGCCCGGCCATCACCGATGTGGTGGGCGGCCAGTTACCCCTGGTGGCGGTCAACGCGCTCGAAGCCGTGGCCCAGGTGCGCGCCGGCAGACTCAAGGTGCTGGCGGTGATGAGCGCCAAACGCAGCAGCCTGTTCCCTGAGGCCCCGACCCTGGCCGAATCGGGCTTTGCCGGTTTTGAAGCCTCGGTCTGGTATGGCCTGCTGGCCCCCGCCGCCACCCCCAAGCCCGTGCTGGCCCAACTGAATGCGGCCCTGCAAAAGGTCCTGGCCCAGAAAGATGTGCGCGACAAACTGAGCGCCGCCGGCGGCGAGGTCGAACCCGGCAGCGCCGACGCCTTTGCCACCCTGCTGCACAACGAACGTGCCCGCTACGACAAGGCCGTCCGCGCCGGGAACATCAAGCCGGATTGAGGCTAGTGCCCATGGGCCAGGCCGCTGGCCCAGGTGACCAAGACGATGCCGAGCCCAAGCCAGAACACCTGGGCCAGGGTCTGGCGGGCCGTGAGGCGCTTTTGCAGTTGCGGGATCAGGTCGGCCAGGGCCACATAGATGAAGCTGCTGGAGGCCACGGTCAGAAAGTAAGGCAGCAGGTCTTCCAACTGCTCGACCAGGAAAAAGCCCACCAGCCCGCCCAGGGCCGTCACGGCGCCCGCCAGCGACACCTTCATCAGCGCCAGACGCCGGTTGCGGCTGGCGCGCCGCAGCACTACCAGGTCGCCCATGTGGTGTGGCACCTCGTGGGCCAGCACGGCCAGCGCCGACACCACGCCCAGGCGCGGATCGGCCACGAAGGCCGAGGCGATCAGGATGCCGTCACCGAAGCAGTGCACGCTGTCGCCCGTGATCAGCGACCAGCCGCCGGACAGGCTGGGGCGGGCGTCGTGTGCATGGGCGTTCACATGGGCGTTCGCATGGGCGTGAGAGTGGGCATGGGAGGCGGCGTGCGCGTGGGCATGCCCTTCGTGGGCGTGCCCCTGCGGGAGCACCCCCCCATGCGCGTCAGCCTGCGCCGGGTCCGTCGCAGCCGGCCCGTGGTCATGCCCATGTTCATGCCCGTGGTGCCACAGTTCGGCCTTGTCGAGCAGGAAAAAGAACACCACCCCGATCAGCAGGGTGGCAAACAAGGCGTGCGGGCTGGCCTGGCCCTCAAAGGCCTCGGGCAACAGGTGCATGAAGGCGGTGGCCAGCAGGGCACCGGCCGCCAGGCTCAGCAGGTGCTGGGCATTGATGCCGCCACGCCCCGAGTCCACGCCGGCACGCATCAGGAAAGCGGCCACCCAGACACTGCCGATGCCGGCAGTCAGGGTGGCAAGAATGATTTGGAGCAAAGTCATAAGCAATCGTCGGGCGGGGCCGGTCACGGGTCACGGCCGGGCCCTGCGCATCTGGACCGGGCCCGCCGCATCAGGCAAACCGCTTGCCTGGGCCCGGCAGGCCAACCAGGCCTTGGGGCAGTTTAGCGGCTGGGCCGGCCGGGTTCAGGCCACCCCATGCTGTTTGAACCATTCCAGCATGCGTTTCCAGCCCTCTTCGGCGGCTTCTTTGCGATAGCTGGGGCGATAGTCAGCATGGAAGGCGTGCGGGGTGTCGGGGTAGACCACGAACTGCGAGGCGCGGGCGGCCTCCGGGCCCGCCGCCAGCGCGGTCTTCATGCGCTCCACGGTGTCCAGCGGGATGCCGGTATCGGCACCACCGTACAGGCCCAGCACCGGCGCCTTGAGGCTGGCCACACGGTCGATCGGGTGCTGTGGGGTCAGCTCGCTGGGCTGACCCACCAGGCGGCCGTACCAGGCCACCGCCGCCTTGACGGGTGCATGCGCCGCATACAGCCAGGCGATGCGGCCACCCCAGCAAAAGCCGGTGATGGCCGTCTTGTCGAGGTTGCCGCCGTTGGCACCGGCCCACTTCAGGGTGGCGTCCAGATCGGACAGCACCTGGGCATCCGGCACCTTGGACACCAACTCGCTCATCAGCCGGGCCATGTCGGTGTACTTGGAGGCATCGCCCTGGCGGCTGTACAGCTCAGGGGCAATGGCCATGTAGCCATGGCGCGCCAGGCGTCGGCACACATCCGCGATGTACTCGTGCACCCCGAAGATCTCCTGCACCACCAGCACCACCGGCAGGTGGGTCTTTCCGGTGGGCGAGGCACAGTAGGCCGACAGGGCAAAACCGTTGACGTCGATGCTCACACGCCCGGCCTCCAGGCCTTCGGCGGTGGTGTGGATGGCCGTCTGGGCCTGCAGCGGCTGCGCTGCGGCCGCATAACCCAGCCCGATGCCCAGTGCCGCCTGCAGCGCAGTACGCCGACTGGGGCCCGCCACGCCACTCTGGCCGGCCGGCAGCAAGGCCTCGAATTCAGTCTTCAGATCGTCAGACAGCATGAAACGCTCCAGGTGATGAGGTGCAGGTCGATGAGGCATGGCAGTGTAGGCAATTCGCGCCAACCCTGCCGACGATCGGCCTCGGGAAGGCGTTCGGTGAGCCCCCTACCCCGGCTTTTTGTAACAATTAATGACAAAGACGTAGACTGAGACACCTGCCCCTCACGCCATGCCAGCCACCTCCAGCCCAGCCCCCACCCCCGACCCCCTGTTGCACCGCCTGGGCAGGCCCCTGATCCTGTGCACGGCCGGGGCCTTGCTGATCCTGGTGGCGCTGGCCCGCTCGGCCTGGCTGTTGGCGCTGGAACACGATGCCGCAGGCCTGGTCCTGTGCGTGCTGGCCATGGTCCTGCCCGGCATCGGGCTGATGTGGCTGTGGCAACACGTTCGGCAGGTGCGCGAGCACAGTCAACAGCAACAGGCGGCATTGATCGAGGCCCAGGCGCGCAGTGAACGACTGGAGGGTGCGCTGCGCTGCTTTCCGGACGCAGTGGCCCTGTTCGACGCCCAAGACTGTCTGGTGCTGGCCAGCGACCGCTACCGCAGCATGAACCCCGCAGTGGCCCCCTTGCTGCAGCCCGGCGTGCCTTTTGAGCGCATCTTGCGTGCCGCCGCGGCCGCGGGTGAGGTCGTGGAGGCCGTGGGCAACGAAGAAAACTGGGTGCGCCAGCGCATGAGCCAGCACCAGAGCCTGCGGCAGGACTTTCTGCAGAGCCTGGCAGGCAACCGCTGGGTGCGGGTCAATGAATGCCGTACGCCGGACGGTGGGCTGATCGGCCTGCGCACCAATGTGACCGACTTCGTGCGCCAGCAACAGGCCCTGCAAGAAGCCCGCAGCGATGCGCAGCAGGCCCGCCGGCTGCTGGTGCGGGCCCTGGACGCCCTGCCCGCGGCGCTGGAGATCTTTGACGAGCAAGACCACCTGGTGATCTACAACCGGGCCCTGCAGAACATGTTCCCGCACATCGACTACCCGCGATCGGTGGGGCGCCCCTTTGCCGAGATGGCCGCCGAAAGCTTGCGCCACCATGCGGTGGTCGAGGCCGTGGGCCAGGAAGAACAATGGCTGGCGCAGCGCCTGCAGACCCGTGCCAGCATGAGCAACCGCAGCTTTCTGCAAGAGCTGTCGGGTGGGCGCTGGGTGCAGGCCTACGAGAGCCGCACGCCCGAGGGCTATGTGGTGGCGATCCGGCTGGACATGACCGAACAGGTGAAACAACGCGAGGCCTTGGAACAGGCCCAACTGGAGGGCCAGCGCGTTCGGCAACTGCTGATGGACGCACTGGAGGCCCTGCCCGAAGGCCTGGCCGTGTACGACACCGACGACCGCCTGCTGTTGTGCAACACCCAGTACCGGGTGATGTACAGCGGGCTGGCCCACCTGCTGCAAGCCGGCCGATCCTTCGAAGAACTCATCGAATATTCAGTGGCTCACCAGCATTTCGGGCGGGCCCCGCAAAGCGGCGAAACGGCCGAAGATTGGGCTGCCCAGCGCCTGGCCTCACACCGCCAGCCCGGGCCCGCCATGCTGGTGCCCATGCACGATGGGCGCTGGTTCCGGGTGCACGAGCGCAAGACCGCCGAGAAGATGACCGTGGGCGTGCATGTGGACGTGACCGAGCTGGTGCTCAAAGAGCAGCAACTGGCCCATGCCAACCAATTGCTGGCCACGCTGTCGGCCACCGACGGCCTGACCGGACTGCACAACCGGCGCAGCTTTGACGAGGCCCTGGCGGCCGAGTGGCAGCGCTGTGCCCGCCACGAGTTGCCACTGGCCCTGCTGCTGGTCGATATCGACCACTTCAAGCTCTACAACGACCATTACGGCCACCTGGCGGGCGATGATTGCCTGCGGCGGGTGGCCCAGGTGCTGAATGCCGATTTCAGGCGCACTGGTGAGGTGGTGGCACGCTATGGCGGCGAAGAATTTGTGCTGCTGCTGCCCGGCATCGCGCTGGAGGGCGCCCGCGAGGTGGCCCAACGTTGCCTGGAGCGCATCCGCACCGAAAACATTCCCCATGCCGCCTCGCCCACCAGCCCCCGGCTGACGCTGAGCATCGGCGTGGCCGCCTGGGTGCCGGACGGCAAAGCCCATGTGCACCAGACGCACCGACTGATCAACGCGGCCGATGCCGCGCTCTACCACGCCAAGCAGAACGGACGAGCCCGCTATGTCCTGGCCAGCGACTTGAAGGACACGAGCGAACCGCCCACCTTGTCAGGCACCGATCACTGACAATGCGCCCCATGCACATCCTGATCACCGGTTCACGCGGCTTCATCGGTCGCACCTTCAAACAGGCGCTTGAGCGGGCGGGCCACACGGTGCTGGGCGGGATCTCGCCAGGCCGCCCACCCGGACCGGGCGAATGCACGATGGACTTTGCCCGCGACACCCGTGCCGAGGTGTGGCTGCCCCGGCTGCAAGGGGTGGATGCCGTCATCAACACCGTGGGTGTGCTGCGCGACAGCCGCAGCCGCCCGATCGATGCGGTGCACCGTGACACGCCCATGGCCCTGTTCAGCGCCTGCGCTCAGGCCGGTGTCCAGCGGGTGGTGCAGATCTCAGCGCTGGGCATCGAGGGCAGTCCGACCCGCTACGCCAGCACCAAACGCGCCGCCGACCAGCACCTGCTGGCCCTGGCCGCCGCCCCCGGTGGGCCCGGCGCGGTGGTGCTGCGCCCCAGCGTGGTGTTTGGCCACGGGGGGGCCAGCAGCGCGATGTTCATGGGCCTGGCGCGGCTGCCCGTGGCGGTGTTTCCGGGCCCCATGCTGACGGCGCGGGTGCAGCCGGTGTCGGTGCACGACCTGGCCCAGGCCGTGGTGGCCCTGTTGGGCCCGGCGCTGGACCAGCGCGGCATCATTGAATGCACCGGGCCGGCCCCCCTGAGCCTGGGCGACCTGGTGGCCAGCCTGCGGGCCCAGTCGGGCCACCGACCGGCCTGGGTGCTGCGCCTGCCGGATGCGCTGACCGCACTGAGCGCCCGCCTGGGTGACCTGGCCCCGGCCTCGGTGCCTTGGTGCAGCGAGACCCTGGCCATGCTGGGCAGCGACAACGTGGGTGACCCTGCCCGCTTCGAGGCCCTGCTGGGCCATGCGGCCACCCCCAGCGGCGAGCTGGTGGCCCGGGCCTGGCGCGGCTGAAGAGGCCAGCAGCGCCCAGGGTCAAGGGCTGGTCAGGGACAGGTCATGCGCTGACGTCGGCCACGGGGTGCGACTGCACCCACTGCCGCCACATCTCGGCCATGGGCGCCGGGCGTCCGAACAGGTAACCCTGCCCCAGGGTGCAGTTGAGTGACCTGAGCAGCTCGGCCTGCTCCTCGGTCTCCACCCCCTCGGCAATCGCTGGCACCTGCAAGCCGTGGGTGATGTCGATGAAGGCCTTGAGAATGGCCGCGCTGCGCGCATTTTGCTGGGCCGCCACCAGAAAGCTGCGGTCGATCTTGATCTCGGTGAAAGGAAACTTGTTCAGGTAGGACAGCGAGGAGTACCCGGTCCCGAAGTCGTCCAGGGCCAGGCCCACGCCCAGCGCCTGCAGTTCGCCCAGCGTGGCGCGCATCACCGGGTCGTCCTCGACCAGCAGGCTTTCAGTGATCTCGATCACCAAGGCCTGGGCCGGCAGGCTGCTGCGCGCCAGCACCTCGCGCACCCGGTCGACGAAGTCGGCCTGCACCAGTTGCCGCTGGGACACATTGACGTGCACGATGAAGCCGTCGGCCAGCCGGTGCTCGCGCATCAACTGGGCCACCTCGACAGCCGACTGGCGCATCACCCAATGCCCCAGTTCGATGATCAGGCCAGACTCTTCGGCCAGTGGAATGAACTGGGCCGGGCCGATGGCACCGCGCTGGGGGTGCTGCCAGCGCAGCAGGGCCTCCAAGCCGCACAGGGCGCCGGTGTCCAGGCTGACCAGCGGCTGAAAGTAAACCTGGAACTGGCCCTGCGCGAGGGCCACATGCATGTCAGCCGTCAATTCGGCGGCCAGGCGATTGCGCTCCAGCAGCGATTCATCAAAATCGACCCGCTGGCCGCGCTCACCCGACTTGGCCTTTTGCAACGCGGCACTGGCAAAGCGCAGCAGGTCGCGCTCGAACGTCTGCCCGCTCGCCTGGGCGCTGACCACACCCAGGCTGGCGCCCACCAGCACCTCGTCGGTGTCGGTCTGAAAAGGCTCGTTGAAGCAGCCCCGCAGCAGGCGGATGAAAGACTCGGTACGGCCCTCGTCTGCGGCCCCGAAAAGCACCACCAGGAACTCGTCACCCGAAACCCGCCCCACCAAGGCCTCGTCCGGGCAGATCGAACGCAACCGCATGCCGATCAGGCGCAGCAGTTCGTCACCCGCGCGCGGGCCCAGCGAGGCATTGACGGCCCGAAACCGGTCCACACCGAACAGCAACAGGGTCACGTCACGGTGTTCAGGCCAACGGCAGGCCGCCATCAAGCCTTCGCGGTTGGGCAGGCCGGTGACGGCGTCCAGCAGGGCCATGTCATGCAGCTTGTCCAACTGGGCCCGGATGCGTTGCGACATGGCATTGAAGGCATGGGTCAGGGTGGCAATCTCGTGCACGTGGCTGGCCTCGATCACGGCCGGCGGCGCCTCGGGGCCAGCCGCCAGCAGGGTGGCGGCCCGGGCGGCCTGGCGAATCGGATGGGCGATGCGGCGCAGCACCAGCAGCCCGACCAGCAGGCCAGCGCCCGAGATCGACAGCACCAGCACCAGCGCGAGTCGAGCGGTGTCACGCGCCTTCCCATTGAGGTCGGACTCGGCCACCAGGGCCACCAGGCGCCAGTTGAGACCGCGCGCATCGTGCAACAGGGTGCTGCGGCCAAAGTAGCGCTGCCCCTCCTGCGCCACACTGAACTCTGCCGCATCGGCCCCGCCCAGCGGGCCGAGCGCCTCAAAACTGGCCTTGACCAGGGGTTGATGGCTTTGCGTTGCGGTCAGGATCTGCCCCTTGCCGCTCGGTCGGGCCTCCTCCACGTGCGAATAGGCCAGCATGCGCCCTTGCGGATCCACCACATAGGCCAAGGCCGAGGGATGCTCTTGCAACAAAGGCAGATGGCGCAGCAAGGCCGACAGGTCGTTGAGGGACACGTCGGTGCCCAGCACCCCCAACAGGCGGCCATTGGCGCGGTACACCGGCGTGGTGGCCGAAATCGAGGTGGAGTCGCCAAAGCTGGAGACATAGACCTCCGTCCAGCGCGGCTGCCCCAGGCGGGCGGCTGGGGTGTACCAAGGGCGCTGACGCGGGTCGTAGCGCTGGATCACGGCTTGCTCAGTCCCGCTGTCGGTGTCGTAACTGATCAGGCGCTCGGCCGTGCGGCGGTCTTTGAGAAAGGTCTGCAGCCGACCGTCGGGGCCGATCTTGATGCCGAAGAAATCACCCTGCTCGGTGCCCAGCTGGATCATGCCGACCTGGGGAAAGTGGGGACGGTAGATGGACTTGAAGTGACCGCTGAAAAGGGACTGCACAGCGCTCATGTCGCCGCCGTGGACAAGGTCCTGGCGCGTCAGCAGGTCAGCCATGCTGAGTTGCAAGGTGTAGATGACGTTGAGGTGACTGATCACCTCGGCACGCATGTGATCACTGGTGGCAAACAGGAGGTTGCGGCCACTGGCCTCGATGAGTCGGGCCGAGGTGAGGCGCTGCGCACCGATCAGGATGCCGATCGTGGTCAGCAGCACGCCCCCGAAAGGCAGTGCCAGTGCGACCCACAGCGGCATCCTCCATCTGGACATGACAACTCCTGAAACCCAGTTTCAATCGGCGTCTGGTGCCGAATTGCCCGATAGCAGGCCCCGTTGACACTGATTGCGCCCGATGCGAAATCGATGTTAACAGGCCCTTACCAATGAAACGCGCCAAATGAGCATTTCTCTCATTTTTGCGCGCCCAGCGCCCACCCTGATCTCACTCAGTGGGCCTGGTCCCAGTTATGGCCCACGCCTACCTCGGCCAGCAGCGGCACCTGCAGGCTGGCCACACCGGCCATGACGGCCGGGATGGCCTGGCGCAACCAGTCCAGCTCGGACTCTGGCAGCTCGAACACCAATTCGTCGTGCACCTGCATGATCATGCGGGTGCCGCGCTGCTCGGCATCAAGCAATTTCTGCACCTGCACCATGCTCATCTTGATCAGATCGGCGGCCGTGCCCTGCATCGGCGCGTTGATGGCCGCGCGCTCGGCGCCAGCGCGGCGCGGGCCGTTGGGTGAGTTGATCTCAGGCAGGTACAGGCGACGGCCGAACACGGTTTCGACATAGCCCTGCGCCTTGGCCTGGGCGCGGGTGTCGTCCATGTAACGGCGTACGCCCGGGTAGCGCTGGAAGTAGCGGTCGATGTAGGCGGCAGCGGCCTTGGTCTCGATGCCCAGGCTTTTGGCCAGGCCAAAGCTGCTCATGCCGTAGATCAGGCCGAAGTTGATGGTCTTGGCATAGCGGCGCTGCTCGGTGCTGACCTGCTCCAGGGCCACGCCGAAGACCTCGGCCGCAGTGGCACGGTGCACGTCCAGGCCCTCGCGGAAGGCGTTCAGCAAGGCCTCGTCACCACTGAGGTGGGCCATGATGCGCAACTCGATCTGCGAATAGTCGGCACTGGCGATCAGGCGACCTGCCGGGGCCACGAAGGCCTCGCGCACCCGCCGGCCCTCAGCCGTGCGGATGGGGATGTTCTGCAGGTTGGGGTCGTTGCTGGACAGGCGTCCGGTCACGGCCACCGCCTGCGCATAGTGGGTGTGCACACGGCCGTCACGCGGCAGC
The DNA here is from genome assembly GCF_058791075.1 of Curvibacter sp. EU05-FHT14A10. Classification (NCBI taxonomy): domain Bacteria; kingdom Pseudomonadati; phylum Pseudomonadota; class Betaproteobacteria; order Burkholderiales; family Comamonadaceae; genus Curvibacter; species Curvibacter sp. EU05-FHT14A10. The sequence continues at coordinate 55,637 of NZ_JBYTDE010000004.1, read as the reverse complement.
GCCAGCAGGGCCAGCTTGTCGGTGTAGGTGCCCTTGAGCTTGGACAGGCTGCGGTGCTCCAGGATGCGCGCCGGCAGCGGGTAGTCTTCGGCCAGCTTCTCAAGCACCTCTTCGTCGGTGCTGCGGGCGCCGGTGGCGGTCTTCTTGATCACCGGCAGGCCCAGCTTGTCGAAGAAGATTTCGCCCAACTGTTTGGGGCTGCTCAGGTTGAAAGGCTGGCCGGCGATCTCGTAAGCCTCGGTTTCGAGCTGCAGGATGCGCTGCCCCAGGTCATGGCTTTGCTGCTGCAGGGTGGGGGCGTCGATCAGCACACCGTTGCGTTCGATGCGGTAAAGCGCCTCGCTGCTGGCGATCTCCAGCTCGTAGATCTCGCGCAGGCGTGGCAGGGCCTGCAGCTGCGGCCACAACACCTGGTGCACGGCCAGGGTCAGATCGGCATCCTCGCAGGCGTACTGCGAGGCCCGGTCGATGGCCACCTGGCTGAACGGGATCTGGTGCACGCCTTTGCCGCACAGGTCTTCGTAGCTCAGGCCGCTGCGCCCCACATGGCGTTCGGCCAGGCTGCTCAGGCCGTGCGGTTTGTGCACTTCCAGCACGTAGCTTTGCAGCATGGTGTCGTGCACATAGCCCTGCACCTCGATGCCGTGGTTGGCAAACACATGGCGGTCGTACTTGATGTGCTGGCCCAGCTTGGGCCGGCTGGCGTCCTCCAGCCAGGGCTTGAGTCGGGCCAGCACCTCGTCGCGCGGCAACTGGGCCGGGGCATCGGGGTAGTCATGGCCCAGGGGCACATAGGCGGCGGCGCCCTCTTGCACACTGAGGCTGAGGCCCACGATCTCGGCGCGCATGGCATCCAGCGAGGAGGTCTCGGTGTCAATGGAGCACAGCTCGGCACTTTGCAGCAGGGTCAGCCAGCGCTCGAAGGCCGGCCAGTCGAGCACGGTTTCGTAGTGCTCGTTGGCCACGGCCACCGCATCGCCCTCGGCCGCCGGGGCCGGATCGGCGAACAAATCACCAGTGCCACCCTCATCGGCAGGCGCCGAGGCTGGTTTGGAGGATGCCTTGGCCTTGGCCAGGGCCGGCGCGGCCGCAGCGGCCCCGCCCAGGTTGCGGGCCAGGCCCTTGAAGCCATATTGCTCGTAAAACGTGCGCAGGGGCTCGTTTTGCGGCGCCTGCAGGGCCAGGGTGGAGAAGTCGGGCAGGCCGGGCACCCAGGCCTGCAGATCACAGTCGGTCTTGATGGTGACCAGTTGACGCCCGGTGGGCAGCCAGCCCAGGGTGTTGCGCAGGTTTTCGCCCGCCACACCCTTGATCTCACCGGCCCGCGCCATCAGGGCCTCCAGCGAGCCGTACTCAGCCAGCCACTTGGCCGCCGTCTTGGGGCCCACCTTGGGGACGCCGGGCACGTTGTCCACGGTGTCGCCCACCAGGGCCTGAAAATCGATCATCAGTGACGGCGGCACGCCGAACTCGGCGGTGACACCAGCCACATCGCGCTTCTTGCCGTTCATCGTGTCAATGATGGTGATGTGCTCGTTCACCAACTGGGACAGGTCCTTGTCGCCGCTGGACACCACCACCGTCAGCCCCTGGCGGGCAGCGCCCACGGCCAGGGTGCCGATCACGTCATCGGCCTCGACGCCGGGCACATCGAGCACGGTCCAGCCCATCAGGCGCACCACCTCGTGGATGGGCTCGATCTGGCTGCGCAGATCGTCGGGCATGGGCGCGCGCTGGGCCTTGTACTCGGGGTAGATCTCGTCGCGGAAGGTGGGGCCCTTGGCATCGAAGATGCACACGGCGTAGTCGGCAGGCACCTCCTTGCGCAGGCTCTGCATCATGTTGATCATGCCGCGGATGGCCCCGGTGGCCGGGCTGCCCGGGTCGCCCGGCACGGCACGCAGGTCGGGCATGGCGTGAAAGGCGCGGTAAAGGTAGCTGGAGCCGTCCACCAGCAGCAGGGTGGGCGGGGCGCTGGCGGCATTGCCAGCGGAACCGGTCTCGGCGGTGGCTTGTTCGGCGGGGTCGTGGGCTTCGTCTTGCATGGACGCGATTGTGCATTGCCTACAATCAAGTCCATGCGCGCCCTTACCCTTTCTCTCATTTACCCGCTGGCTGCTGCGGCAGCCCTCCTGTGCGGCCCGCTGGCGCGGGCCCAGGCCCCGGCCCCGGCCACGCCAGCGGCCGCCACGGCACCCGCCGCTCCCGCAGCCCAGAAGGGCGATCAGCGCATCCAGCACATCCATGTCGAAGACAGTGGCAGCAAAGTGGACGAAGTGCGCTACGGCGGCCACACCCAGAGCGTGACCGTGCAACCCAAGGGCAGCCAGTTGCCCGAGTACGAAGTGCTGTCCAACGACGGCTCGCGGGCCCGCCCCCTGACGCTGGAGGGCAACAACGGCCCGCTGGGTCAGCGCGTGTGGAACGTGTTCAAGTTCTGAAACCCATTTTTTCGACCGATGGCTGTATTTACCGAAGTCTCTCGCGAAGAGGCACAGAAACTCATGCGCCGCCTGAACCTGGGCGAGCTGACCGACCTGCGTGGCATCGAGGGCGGCATTGAAAACACCAATTACTTTGCCAGTGCCGAGCACGATGGCGTGGCGAATCACTATGTGCTGACCCTGTTCGAGCGCCTGACGGCCGAACAGTTGCCGTTCTACCTGTACCTGATGAAGCACCTGGCCCAGGCGGGTATCCCGGTGCCCGACCCGCAGGCCGACGCCCGCGGTGAGGTGCTGCATCAGGTGTGCAGCAAGCCGGCGGCCGTGGTCAACCGCCTGCAGGGCAAAAGCCAGTTGGCCCCCCAGGCGGTGCACTGTGCGGCGGTGGGCGACATGCTGGCCCGCATGCACCTGGCGGGGCGCGACTACGATCGCCAGCAGCCCAACCTGCGCGGCCTGCCCTGGTGGAACGAAACCGTGCCCGTGGTGCTGCCCTACCTGGAGCCCGCCCAGGCCGACCTGTTGAAGGCCGAACTGGCGTTTCAGAACCACACCGCCGCGTCAGCTGACTTTGCGGCCTTGCCGCGTGGACCAGTGCATGCCGACCTGTTCCGCGACAACGTGATGTTCGACGGTGAGCGCCTGACCGGCTTTTTCGACTTCTACTTTGCAGGCGTGGACAGCTGGCTGTTCGATGTGGCGGTGTGCCTGAACGACTGGTGCATCGACCTGGCCAGCGGCCACCACGACACCGCTCGGGCGCAGGCCTTCGTCGAGGCTTATGCGGCGGTCCGCCCCTTCACGGCGGCCGAGCGGGCGTTGTTCCCGGCCCTGCTGCGGGCGGGTGCCTTGCGCTTCTGGATCTCACGCCTGTGGGACTATCACCTGCCACGCGAGGCCGCCATGCTCAAGCCGCACGACCCGACCCATTTCGAGCGGGTGCTGCGCGAGCGCATCGCTGCCCCTTGGCGCCCCTGAGCCTCAGAGCCCCCCATGAAACTCAACATCGTTCCTGCACGCACCGGCCTTTTGTGGGTCAAACAGGGCATGAGGGCTTTTTTCAAGCAGCCCATCGCCCTGTCTGGCCTGTTCTTCATGTTCATGGCCGTGATCTCGATGTGCACGATCCTGCCCTGGATCGGCAGCGTGCTGGCCCTGGTGCTGATCCCCGGTGCCACCCTGGGCATGATGGCGGCCAGCCATGAGGCCTCGCGCGGGCGCTTTCCGATGCCCACCATCCTGGTGACGGCATTTCGTGCCGGCCACCAGCAGATGCGCTCGATGCTGGTGCTGGGCGCCCTGTACGCGGCCGGCTTTGTGGGCCTGCTGGGGCTGACGGCCTTGCTCGATGGCGGGCAGTTCGCCCAGCTCTACCTGGTGGGTGGGCGCATCAGCGCCGACCTGCTCAATGACGATCGCTTTCTGGGCGCGATGTGGCTGTTCACCCTGGGTTACCTGCCGCTGTCGCTGCTGTTCTGGCATGCCCCGGCGCTGGTGCACTGGGACCACGTGCCCCCCGTGAAAAGCCTGTTCTTCAGCCTGGTGGCCTGCTGGCGCAACAAGGGGGCCTTCACGATGTTCGGGCTGGCCTGGATGGGCGTGCTGACCACCGGGCTGTTGCTGGCCAGTGTGGTGGGCGGCCTGCTGGGCCCGCTGATCGGCAGCACGCTGGTCATGGTGGCCATGCTGGTGCTGCTGGCCATGTTCTTTGCGTCGCTGGTGTTCACCTTCCGCGACTGCTTTGCGCTGCAGGCGCCGGTGGTCGACACCAGCGCCTGAGGCCAGGTCAAATCACGGTCAGCTTGGCCACGCTGAGCGCCAGCCACTTGACGCCGTGGCGCGGAAAGTTGACCTGGGCCCGGGCATCGGTGCCGCTGCCGTCCACCGTGAGCACCTGGCCCTCGCCGAACTTGTTGTGAAACACCCGCATGCCGGCGCGCAGGCCCTGAGGCGGTTCGGCCTTTTGCGGTGGCAGCGGGGCCGGTGCCGCCGCGGTGTAGGACGAAAAATCGGGCAGGCTGCTGCGCGAGCCCCCGAACGATGAACCACCGCCCGAACGGGCCCCTCCGCCAAAACCACCCCCAAAACCACCCCCGGAGGGTGCCGAGAACCCCTGCTGCTTGGGCGTGAGCCACTTGAGCGCGGTTTCGGGCAACTCTTCAAAAAAGCGGCTGCGCAGGTTGTAGCGGGTCTGGCCGTGCAGCATGCGGGTTTGCGAATGGCTCAGGTACAAGCGTTTGCGGGCCCGGGTGATGGCCACATACATCAGGCGTCGCTCTTCCTCCAGGCCCTCGTAATCGCTCATCGAGTTCTCGTGCGGGAACAGGCCTTCTTCGAGCCCGGTGATGAACACCGCATCAAATTCAAGCCCCTTGGACGAGTGCACGGTCATGAGCTGCACCGCATCCTGGCCGGCCTGGGCCTGGTTGTCGCCGGCCTCCAGGGCGGCGTGGGTCAGGAAGGCGGCCAAAGGCGACAGGGTTTCGCCCGTCTCGGCATCCGGCGGCAGCGGGTCGTCGGCCTGGATCAGCGGGCGGCTCAGGTCCAGGCCCTGGCTGGCCGGTGACTGGGTCAGGGACTGGCTGAGCGTGGCCACCTGCTGCTCGGCCGACATGGCCACGGCATCGCGGCCAAAGCCTTCCTGGGTGACAAAGCTTTCGGCGGCGTTGACCAGTTCCTCCAGGTTTTCCAGCCGGTCAGCGCCTTCGCGGTCGGCCTTGTAGTGCTCGACCAGATCGCTCTGCGCCAGCACCAGCTCGATGATCTCGCGCAGGGTCTTGCCCTCGGTCTGCTCGCGCATCACGTCGATGCGGGCCACAAAGGCAGCGATGTTGGTGCCCGCCTTGCCACTCAGGGCGCTGACCGCATCGTGCAGGGAGCAACCGGCCGACCGGGCCGCGTCCTGCAACTGCTCGATGCTGCGCGCGCCAATGCCGCGGGGCGGAAAGTTGACCACGCGCAGAAAGCTGGTGTCGTCGTTGGGGTTCTCCAGCAGGCGCAGGTAGGCCAGGGCGTGCTTGATTTCGGCCCGCTCGAAGAAGCGCAGGCCGCCGTACACGCGGTAGGGGATGCCGTTGTTGAACAGGCCGGTTTCGATCACCCGGCTTTGCGCATTGCTGCGGTACAGCACCGCAATCTCCTTGCGCTCAAAACCGGGTTCGCTGCCCTGATCCCGGATCAGGTTCTTGATCTCGTCGATCATCCAGGTGGCCTCGGCGAAATCGCTGCTGGCCTCGAACACCCGCACCGGCTCGCCCGGGCCCTGGTTGGTGCGCAGGGTTTTGCCCAGGCGCTTCTTGTTGTGGCTGATCAGCTCGTTGGCCGAGTCGAGGATGTTGCTGTAGCTGCGGTAGTTCTGCTCGAGCTTGATCTGGTGGCGCACCTGGAACTCGCGCACAAAATCGGCCATGTTGCCCACGCGGGCGCCACGGAAGGCATAGATGCTCTGGTCGTCGTCGCCCACGGCCAGCACCGCATTGCCCTCGCCGCACAGCATCTTGATCCAGGCGTACTGCAGCTTGTTGGTGTCCTGGAACTCGTCGATCATGATGTGGCGGAAGCGCCGCTGGTAGTGCTCGCGCACGGGGTCGTTGTCGCGCAGCAACTCGTAGCTGCGCAGCATCAGCTCGCCAAAATCGACCACGCCCTCGCGCTGGCACTGCTCTTCATAGAGTTGGTAGATCTCGACCTTCTTGCGGGTTTCTTCATCACGGGCCTCGACCATGGCCGGGCGCAGGCCATCTTCCTTGCAGCCCGAGATGAACCACTGGGTCTGCTTGGCCGGAAAACGCTCGTCGTCGACGTTGTATTGCTTCATCAACCGCTTGATGGCCGAAAGCTGATCCTGCGTGTCGAGGATCTGGAAGCTCTGCGGCAGGTTGGCCAGCTTCCAGTGCGCACGCAGAAAGCGATTGCAAAGGCCGTGGAAAGTACCGATCCACATGCCGCGCACGTTCACGGGCAGCATGGCGCCCAGGCGCAGCAGCATCTCTTTGGCGGCCTTGTTGGTGAACGTGACCGCCATCAGCCCGCCCGGCGTGACCTGGCCGGTCTGCAGCAGCCAGGCGATGCGGGTGGTCAACACCCGGGTCTTGCCCGATCCGGCCCCGGCCAGGATCAGCGCGTGCTCAGGCGGCAGGGTGACGGCCTGGCGTTGTTCGTCATTGAGTTGGGCCAGCAGCGGCGAGGCCATCGCGGCGGGCGCAGGGGTGGTGGGCGCCGGCGCGTCGAACAGAGAATTTTGCGGGGACATGGCGTCATTGTAGAAAGCCGCACTCAGGTGGGCGCCGCCGCGCTCAACGGCCGGGGTTGGGCGGCCGGATCGGGTCGAGCACCAGGTCCTTCTGGAAGCCCTGCCAGAGCTCGTCGCGCCGCTGCAAGGCCTGGCTGACCGCCTCGCTGCGGCCCTGAGCCACGGCGCTGACCAGTGCATTGCACAAAAAGAAGGCCGCGGTGTACGAGTCGAAGGGCGAGGCATTGGCGGTGTGCACCTGCAACCAGTGGCTGGCGTGCTCAATCACCGGGGCGGCCGGGCCGTCGGTGAGGGCCAGCACCTCGCAGCCCTGGCGCCGGAAATGCCGGGCCGCGTGCAGCGCACTGGCGGAGTACCGGCGGATGGTGAACACCAGCAGCACATCGGGTGGCTCCACCCACAAGAGTTTGTCGACCACGGCCGGCGCCCCGGCGCTGAGGTCGTGCACGCCAGGGCGGCACATGTTGAGGTGGGCCACCAGGTAGGCGCCGATCGGGGCGCTGTTCTTTTCGGCCATCACGAACAGGCGCCCTCGGGGCTGGCTCAGGCATTCCACCACCTTGGCAAACACCGGCAAGTCAATGCCGTCACGGGTGGCGGCCAGGTTGTGCTGGTCGTGCAGCAAGGCGTCGTCGATGCACTCATGCAGGCTGCGGTGCGCGCCAAGGGTGGCGCTGGCCCGCTGTCCTGCCGAGTGCAGCCGCATGCTGACCACACCACGGGCCTCGCGCCGCACCTCGGCCAGGCTGGCATAGCCCAGCTTGGCAAACAGGCGCACCACGGTCGAGGCGCTGGTGCCCACCGCGGCGGCCATGGCACTGGCCGAGTCCAGCACGCTGTCGGGGTAGCCGCGCATGAGGCCGTCGGCCAGGGCACGCTCGCTGGCGGTCAGGGTGTTGGCATGGCGCACCAGGCGCTCGGTCAGAAGCATGTCGGTCTCTCAAAAAACAACGGACGGCGGGGCCAAGCATAGCGATGGCATTGCAATAAATATTGCAATGAATATGATTTGTGAAATATTTATTTCAGACATGCCATGACTCAAGTCCCTTCTAGCCCGGCCCAAGCCCTTTCCAGTGCCGAACAGCGCCGCCAGGTCTGCGATTGGCTGGCCAGCCAGCGCGGCGAGATGGAAGCCATGCTGGCGCGCATCGTCAACACCGACAGCGGCAGCCGCCAGAGCGCCGGCATTGAGCAAGTGGCCAGCCTGCTGCGTGCGCCGCTGGAGCAGGCCGGCTGGCGCACCGAATGGCTGACCCAGCCCGGCTACGGCACCTGCCTGCAGGCCGAGCTGCCCGGGCAAGACCCCCAGGCCGCCCCGGTGCTGCTGCTGGGCCACATGGACACGGTGTTTCCGGCCGGCACCGCCGCCGCCCGCCCCTACCGGGTGGAAGACGGCAAGGCCTTCGGCCCCGGCGTGGCCGACATGAAATCAGGACTGGTGCTGCACACCTGGGTGGCCCAGGCCCTGGCCCGCAGCGGCGGCGCGCCCCGGCCGCTGCGACTGTTCTTCTCGTGCGACGAAGAGATCGGCTCGCCCGCCACGCGCGGCGCCATCCGCCAGGCCGCCCAGGGCTGCCACGCAGTACTCAATGCCGAGCCCGGCCGCATCAGCGGCAATGTGGTGACCTCGCGCAAGGGCTCGTGCGTGACCGTGTTCGAGGTGGAAGGCGTGGCCGCCCACGCCGGCATCAACCCGGCCCAGGGCGCCAGTGCCATCGGCGCGCTGGCGCTCAAAATCGTGGCCCTGCACGCCCTCAATGGTCGGGAAGACGGTGTGACGGCCAATGTGGGCCACATCGAAGGCGGCATGGCGGCCAATGTGGTGGCCCCGCTGGCCCGCGCCCAGCTCGACCTGCGCTACACCGCCGACACCAACCTGCCGCGTCTGCTGGAGACGGTGCGCCAGATCATCGAAGCCCCCAGCCTGGAACGCACCCGCGGCCGCATCATCGAACAACACAGCACCCTGCCCATGGCCCCCACCCCGGCGCCGTTGCTGCAGCTGTACCAGCGCAGTGCCGCCGAAGCCGGCTTTGCGGTCGAGGGCGAATTCACCGGGGGTGCGGCCGACAGCGGCATCACCTCGTCGATGGGCATCCCGACCCTGTGCGCCCTGGGCCCCGTGGGGGGCTACGCCCACAGCGAACGCGAGTTCTGCCTGCTCGACACCCTGGTGCCCCGCGCCCAGGCCCTGGCACTGACGGTGCTCGGGCTGACCTGACCTGATTTTTAGCCTCTGAACTGGAGCCCACCCCATGAAGCACACCCCCCTGTCTGCACTGCCCCTGATGCCACGCCGCCGCCTGTTGGCCGGTGGCCTGGGCCTGGCCGCACTGTCCAACCCGCTGGCCAGCCTGGCCGACGGCGACAAATACCCCTCGCGCCCGATCAACCTGATCGTGCCCTTCCCGCCGGGCGGGTCGGTGGACGTGATGGCCCGCACCTATGCCGACCCGCTGGGGCGCCTGCTGGGCGTGCCCATCGTGATCGACCACAAACCGGGGGCCGGCGGCTCGATCGGCAGCCAGTTCGTGGCGCGCGCCAAGCCCGACGGCTACACGCTGGTGGTGTCTTCGCAAAGCAGCCACCTGGCCAACCCGCTGGTGCAGCCCAAGCTGGGCTACGACCCGATCAAGGATTTCGAATCGATCGCCATCCTGGGCCGCCAGCCCAATGTGCTGGTGGTACACCCCAGCCTGCCGGTGCGCACCTTCCAGGAGTTTCTGGCCTACGTGAAGGAACGCCCAGGCCAGCTCAACTTCTGCTCGGCAGGGGCCGGCAGCATGGGACAGTTGAACGTCGAGATGCTGATGCTCAACACCGGCATCAAGGCCACCCACGTGCCGTACAAGGGCGGCTCGCCGCTGATCACGGCCATTCTGAGCAACGAGGTGCAGTTTGCCCTGGACAACCTGGTGATCATGCTGCCCCACATCCAGGCCGGCAAGATGCGCGCCCTGGCCGTGGCCTCACCCACCCGACTGGCTCAGTTGCCTGACGTGCCCACCTTCACCGAACTGGGCCACGCCGGGCTGAACCAGACCTCCTGGACCGGGCTGGCCGCACCGGCCAACACCCCGGCCCCGGTGGTGCAGGCCCTGTACAAGGCCGTGCGCGAGGTGGCCACCAGCGCTGCAATGCAGGACACCCTGAAGCAACGTGGCGTGATCGTCCCCGAGGAAATGTCGCCCAAGGACTTCGAAAAAATGATGGCCGATCGCCTGGTGGTGTATGGCGACGTGGTCCGCCGCGCGAACGTGAAGCCCGAGTAAGCCCGGCCCGGCAAGGGCCGGACCGCCTGTGCGACCATCGGGCACTCACCCGACCTGGAGTTGCATCATGTTTCTTCGCGCCCCCGCCCTCGCCGGCCTGGCGGCCCTGACCACCCTGCTGGCGGGTGCCACGGCCCAGGCTCAATCCACCTGCAGCAGCGATGACCAGGTCAGCCCGCGCGCTGTGCGCGAGCGCTTTCTGTCGGCCCAATGTGCCGACTGCTGGGGCGCGGCGGGATTGCCCATCCCGGCGGGCACCGTGGCGGTGGACTGGATCGTGCCCTCCGCCGAACAAGGCGACGAAGCTCCGCTGTCCGCCGCAGCCACCCGCGACAGCCTGGAGCGCTTGCCCAGTTGGGGCCTCACCGAAGAGGCCGTGCGGCAAAACACATCGGCTGCCCTTGAAAAATCACACGCCCCAGCCCCCCGGCAAGGCCGTCTGCGCGTGGCCCAGGGACAGGCCGTGAACGACTACATCGGAACGTCGGTGCAATGGCAATCGCACCACCGACAAGCAGGTCAAAGCCTTTGGCTGCTGCTGGTCGAAGCCCTGCCGGCGGGCACCGAGGGCTCACCCGTGGCCCGGCTTCTGGTGCGCAACAGCCTGAACCTCGAACTGCCCCGCGCAGGCCAAAAACCCTGGCGCGACCTGCGCGCCATGCGCATCCCTGAGGGAGCCAACCCCGAACGGCTGCGCCTGCTGGGCTGGGTACAGGATGCCCACGGGCGTATGCTGGCCATAAGCGAAACCGTATGCAAAAACGCCCCTGACAGCGGGGCAGGTCGATAGAATCAATCACCGGGCCCAAGATTCTTGCGCCCGGTTTCTGCTGGCCGGCATCCACGATGCCTGCGCCCATCAGGCCGGTCTCAAGCCAAGCGCTCAATCGTTTTTCAACGACCCTTCTGGAGCTTGGTTTTCTCATGGAAATTTTCGACTACGACAACATCCTTCTGCTGCCGCGCCAATGCCGCGTGGAGAGCCGATCCGAGTGCGACGCCAGCGTCGAGCTGGGCGGACGCCGGTTCCGCCTGCCGGTGGTGCCGGCCAACATGAAGACGGTGGTCAATGAAAGCATCTGCCTGTGGCTGGCGCAGCACGGCTATTTCTACGTGATGCACCGCTTTGACATCGACAACGTGAAGTTCGTGCGGGAGATGCACGAGCAAGGCGCATTTGCCTCGATCTCGCTGGGCGTCAAGGCCCCGGACTACGAGACCGTCAACACCCTGGCCGCCGATGGTCTGGTGCCCGAATACATCACCATCGACATTGCGCACGGCCACGCCGAAAGCGTGAAAAACATGATTGGCCACATCAAGGCCAAACTGCCCACGGCCTTTGTGATCGCCGGCAATGTGGGCACACCCGAGGCCATCATCGACCTCGAGAACTGGGGTGCCGACGCCACCAAGGTCGGCATCGGCCCAGGCAAGGTGTGCATCACCAAGCTCAAGACCGGCTTTGGCACCGGCGGCTGGCAGCTCTCGGCACTGAAGTGGTGTGCCCGCGTGGCCACCAAACCCATCATTGCCGACGGGGGTATCCGCGAACATGGCGACATCGCCAAGAGCATCCGCTTTGGCGCCACCTTCGTGATGATCGGCTCGATGCTGGCCGGCCACGAAGAATCCCCGGGCGCCACCGTCGAGGTGGATGGCCGCCTCTACAAGGAATATTACGGCTCGGCCTCCGACTTCAACAAGGGCGAATACCGCCACGTGGAAGGCAAGCGCATCCTGGAGCCCGTCAAGGGCCAACTGGCCGACACCCTGGTCGAGATGGAGCAGGACGTGCAAAGCTCGATCAGCTACTCGGGTGGCAAGAAACTGATGGACATCCGCAAGGTGAACTACGTGATCCTGGGCGGAGACAACGCAGGCGAACATCTGCTGATGTGACAGCGGGCCTGCACGGGCCCGGGCCACACCAAAGGGTAAACCCTTGTATGGGAGGGTGATGTTTGATCGTACTCTGTATACAGAATACATCATCATGCCGCAGCACCTCAGCCCTCTTGCCCCTAGCACCGATCTGGTCGATCAGGTGTACCGACGCCTGATCGACGCGATCGTCAGCGGCCACCTGCCCCCAGGTCAGCGAGTCACCCAAGAAGATCTGGCCAGCCAGTTGGCAGTCTCGCGCCAACCTGTGCTTCAGGCCATGCGCCTGCTCAAGAAGGAAAGTCTGCTGCTCGACGCACCTGGCCGGGGCTTGTTGGTGGCCCCCCTGGATGTACAGCGAGTGACCCAGGCTTACGAGGTACGCCAGGCGCTTGATGGTCTGGCCGCCGGGCTGGCCGCCCAGCGGCGGGCCATTCTGCCGCAGGTGCTTTTCGAGACTGGCCGGGCCGCCGTTGCAAGTGGCAGCATCCCGGCCATGATCGAGGCCGACTGGGCTTTTCACATGGCCTTGTACGAGGCCTCCGGCAACCCGATGATCGCCGACAGTGCCGCCCTGCACTGGCCTCATCTGCATCGCGCCATGGGCCAGGTCTTGCAAAGCGGCAGCCTGGCTGGCGGTGTGTGGGATGAACATCTGGCCATGGCTGAGGCCATCGCCGCGGGAGATGTCGACCGAGCCCAAGCGTTGATTCTTCAACACACCCAGCAAGCCCGCGACCACCTCACTGGACGACTGCACCAGGTGCTTCAACCCAGAGCGACCGAGTCCGTGCCATGAGCCCGCACCTTCGCGAGGCTGACCAAAGGCCACGTCGACAGCCCTTTGACAGCGAAGGTCGTTTCATTTCGTCGATCATCCCAGCTTGGACAACGATCCATGCGTCGATCGAGCCCCTCCCAGCATGAATGCCTCTTGACCCCATGACCTCAGCCCCAATGCCCCCCGTCCAAACCATTGCCGTGCTCGGCATCGGCCTCATGGGCTTCCCGTTGGCTCGCCGCCTTTGCGAAGCCGGCTATGCCGTCCACGTCTGGAATCGCAGCCGCGACAAGGCCGAGCGCGTACAACCCTTTGGCGCAACCGTGCACGACAGCCCTGGCGCCGCAGTGGCCCAGGCGGACCTCGTGGTCAGCATGCTGGAGAACGGCAGCGTGGTCGGCGACGTGCTTTTCCACCAAGGGGCGGCCGCCGCCATGCGCCCAGGCACCCTGGTGGTGGACATGGCCTCGATCAAGCCCGCCGAAGCACGCGACCATGCGGCCCGACTCAGCGAACGGGGCGTGGCCCACCTGGATGCGCCGGTCTCGGGCGGCACGGTCGGGGCGGAACAAGGCACGCTGGCCATCATGGCGGGCGGGCGCGCCGCCGACTACGAACGCGCCCTGCCCGTCTTCAAGGTGTTTGGCCGAGCCACTCATGTGGGCCCCCATGGCGCCGGCCAGTTGGCCAAGCTCGCCAACCAGATGATCGTCGGCATCACCATCGGCGCCGTGGCCGAAGCCCTACTGTTTGCGGCCAAGGGCGGCGCCGACATGGCCAAGGTGCGCGAAGCCATCGGCGGCGGCTTTGCCGAGAGCCGCATCCTGCAACTGCACGGCCAGCGCATGGTCGAGCGCGACTTTGCCCCGCGTGCGCGCATGTCGGTGCAACTCAAGGACATGCGCAACGCCCTGGACACCGCCCAGGACATCGGCTTCGATGCCCCGGTCACCGCCCTGTTCGAATCGCTCTACGCCAGTGGCATCGAGCACGGCCTGACCGATCTGGACCACTCCGGCCTGTTCGTCGAACTGGCCAGCCGCAACGGCATGACCTGACCCGAATCGGCCCTGAACAAGATTTTTTAAAATTTTTGTTCAAAAGCTTGCAAAGCCCGAATTTTTCCATGCATAATAGAGGTCTTGGCGCAGTGCTGAACAGCAAAGCGGCAAGAAAACAAAGAGTGGGTTCTTAGCTCAGTTGGTAGAGCAGCGGACTCTTAATCCGTAGGTCGAGTGTTCGAGTCACTCAGGACCCACCACTCACAAGCCTCACAGGCAACCTCAAAGCCCGCTTCGGAAACGACAGCGGGCTTTGTTCATTCTGGCTTTGCCGCAAGACCAGAATGCGATCCCCCCACCCAATGACAACCGATCTTGCGTGCTGCAAACGCTCACAGTGGGTTCGCCAAGTCACAAAAACATTACATGCCGTTACCACGATCGTCATTGAAAAGCAGCCGTTCACGACGATGATTTCGGCTCTCCCTGCTTCAACGAAACCCACTTTCAAGGAGCATGTCCATGAGCTTGAACACTGAGCCAACGCTGGTGCCAGCCGGCCTCCCCACTGTTGTACTGGCACGCCAGGTCGGCGGCCCCGAGCTGGCCCGCGCCGTGACGGCTGAATCGCCCGAAGAGCAAGGCAAGGCCTTGTCCCTGTTGATCGGTCAGGTGTATGAATCCGCCAGCCCGCCGCTGAAGGCACGCCTGCTGCAGCGCATGATCGCCCCGCTGGGCGTGCTGGCCACCGTGGCGGTGGCGCATGGGGCGTTTGCGCGCCTCAAACTGCAGACAGGCTGGCAGGATCTGCAAAGCCTGGGCCCGGAGTTGCAGAAAATCAGCGCGGATGACGTGGTGGCCCTGGCTGACCGCGTGCAGCTGGTGGGCACCGACGCCCTGCTGCGCCTGGCCGATGTGATCGGCAAATCGCCGGTGCTGGCCTCCTCGGCCGCGGCCGCGCTGCTGATGACCTTGCTGATCCGCAAGGCGCAGAACACCTCACTGCTTGAAGACTAGGGCCTGTTAACAGGCCCTAGACTCAGCCCCACCTCGCCCCAAGGCCCGAGCCGGCCCTGGACAGTCACCCCACCTTCCGGCGCCCACAGCAGCCCTGTGCAGGAGCCCGCGGTCACGATCTGGCCAGCCCGCAGTGGCAGCCCCCGCCGGGCCGTGTGCCCGATCAGCCAATCCACCAGCCGGCGCAGGTCTTGCGCCGGGTTGCCGCCCACCGTGCGGGCCACCGTCTGGTCGTTCCAGCACAGGGTGGCGCTCAGGGTCCGCAGATCGGGCTCGGGGTCGGCCGGGCCCAGTGCACATGCCGGCCCCAGGATCAAAGCGCCGTGGCTTTGCAGGTCGGCCAGCCGCACCAAGGCCGGGCTGGCCTGCCCCAGGGCCAAGCGCGAGTCCACCCACTCGATGGCCGGCAGCACCGCATCGAACACCGTATTCAAAGGGGCATCACCCAGCCCCTGCTGCTGGGGTGGCAGGTCGCGCGCCACGCGCAGGGCCAGTTCCAGCTCCAGGCCGCGCAAGGCGCCTCGGGGTGTGCTCAGGGCCAGGCCTGAAGCCAACAGGCCGGCGGCGGGCAGGGGTGCACAGATGGGGTTCTGGGTCGGGCCGGCTGCGCCCACTTTCCAGCCCCCTACCGGGCCGAGCCAGCGCAGGCTCTGGTCCTGCACGGCATAGGCAGCGGCCGCGTCGGGCAAAGCCGAGGCATCGCAGACCGGGCCACTGACCCGGGGCTGGCCGGGCTGACGGGCCTGCCACAAAGCCTGGGCCAGGGCCGCTGGCGTCATGCCGGGACCTCGGCGGGTTCGGGCTCCAGGCCCGGCGGCCAGAGGGGCCCTTGCCGCAGATGGGGCTCCAGTCGAGCAGACAGGGCCAGCAGCGCGGCATCAGCACCGGCCGGGCCGATCAATTGCAGGCCACAGGGCAGCCCATCCACCAGCCCTGCCGGCAGGCTGATGGCGGGCAGGCCGGCGGCATTGGCCAGGGCGGTGAACACCGCATGCCCGCGCGGGCCCACGGGCTGCCCATCGATCTGTTCGGGGTGGCTGACGCCCAGCGGCCAGGCCACGCAGGCAGTGCTCGGGGTGAGCACAAAGTCGACCTGCTCGAACAGCGCCCGCATCGTCTGCTGCAGCACATGGATGGCCGCCAGCAAGCGAAACAGGCTTTGCGCCGTGCCCTGGCGCCCGGCCGCCAAGGCAGCCTGCGCCACCGGGCCGGCCAGGCTCAGGTCCGCCGGTGCCGGCTGCCCGGTGCCCAGCCGGGCCCAGGCCACAGGTGTGTCCAGCAGCCAGGCCAGGCCCACCCCATTGAGGCTGGGCCAGTGTTGGTTCAGATCGTCGGCCAGGTCGAACGACGTGGGCTGCACCAGCTCATGACCCAGCGCCTGCAAGCCCTCGGCCACCTGGCCCAGGCGCTCACGCACCCCGGCCTGTACCGGGTGCTGGCCAAAACGGGGCAATACCAGGATGCGGGCTGGTCGGGCGGGCGGCTCAGGCACAGCGGCCTTCACGCCACCGGCCAGCACCTCCAGCAGGGCCTGCAGGTCGCGGCTGCTGCGTGCCAGCCCGCCCACCACCTCGTAGTCCAGAAAGATCTCGGGCAGGCCGCCTGCCCGCGGCACCCGGCCCGCCGAGGGTTTGAAGCCCAGCACCCCGCAGTGGGCGGCCGGCCGGCGGATCGAGCCACCGCCGTCGGTGGCCAGCGCCAGCGGGCCCACGCCGGCCGCCACGGCGGCCGCAGCGCCGCCCGACGAGCCGCCAGGCGTTCGGACCAGGTCCCAGGGGTTGTGGCAGGGGCCGTGCAGCAGGTTGTCAGTGATGCCTTGCATGGCAAATTCGGGCAGATGGGTCTTGGCCCATAGCACGGCACCGGCGGCGCGCAGCCGGGCCACGGGCAGTTCGTCGGCCGAGCGTGGCAGCTCGGGCAACAGGCGACTGCCCCAGCGGGTGGGCCAGCCCTGCACATGCAGGTTGTCCTTCACCGTGACCGGCACACCGTCGAGCTCACTCAGAGGCTGGCCCCGGGCCCAGCGCCGGGTGCTGGCCCGGGCTGCGGCCAGCGCGCCTTCAGGATCACGCCAGATCAGCGCATTGAGGCGATCGCGGGTGGCCGCATCCCGCGCCAGGCAGGCCAGCAAGGCCTGCTCGGGCGTGAAGTGACCCGCCCGGTAACCCGCCACCAGCGCGGTCGCGTCCAGGCGCCAGAGCGCTTCGCCAGCCATCAGAGCCAGCTTGTTCGGATGGGGCCGCTCATTGCGGCAGATCGCCCGCGGGGCGGCCCAGCCACTTCACGGCCAGGCGGTCCAGGTCACCGCTCTTCTTGGCCTCCAGCAGGATCTCGTTGACGCGCAGGCGCAGCTTGTCTTCGCCCTTGGCCAGACCGATGTAGTTGGGTGAATCCTTGAGCACGAACTTGTATTCGGTGCCCAGTTGCGGGTTGCGCGCCATCATGGCGCCGGCCACCTGGGCACTGGTGGCAATGAACTGGGTCTGGCCGGCCACAAAAGCCGAGATGGTGGCGGTGTTGTCCTCGAAGCGGCGCACTTCGGCGCTGGCCGGGGCCACCTTGGTGAGTTCGGTGTCGTCCACCGAACCCCGGGTCACGCCGATGGATTTGCCGGCCAGGTCGGCAGGCGCCTTCAAGGCCTGGGTCTTGGGACCGAAGACGGCGATGAAGAAGGGCGAATAGGCCACGGTGAAGTCGATCACCTTTTCGCGCTCGGCGTTCTTGCCCAGGGTGGAGATCACCAGATCGGCCTTGTGGGTCTGCAGGTAGGGCACGCGGTTGGAGCTGGTGACGGGCAGCAGCTCGGCCTTCACGCCCAACTTGTCGGCAATCAGCAGGCCCACATCGATGTCCAGGCCCTGGGGCTTGAGGTCGGTGCCCACAAAGCCATAGGGCGGAAAATCGGTCGGAATGGCCAGGCGCAGGGTCTTGTTCTTCAGCACCTCGTCGAGGGCGTTCTGGGCGTGGGCGCCTTGCAGCAGGCCCAGGGACAGGGCCAGCGCGGAGCCGGCCAGTGTGATCAGCGATTGGCGTTTGCAGGGAATCATGACGGGTCCTGTGGTGGTGGGTCTCAAAAGATCACCGCCATGCAAGATGTCTGCCTGCCCTGACAGGCCTGTCCAGATGCCCTGGTTTGGTGCAAAACCGGGCCACCCAGGCTGGCCGCGCCACAAAACAGGGCGATCCCTGGGCCTTGCCAACCCGCCGCGCTCAGAGCGCCAGCAAGGTCTCGCTGCCGTCCAACGCCACCACCGTGGGGGCCGCCCCGGGTCGGATCTCGATCGGCGCGCCATGGTATTGGTCACGCGGAAACTCCAGGGCCGAGGGGCCGAACACCTCGCGAACCACGGCAATCTCGTGCATCAGCGAGGCATGGTCTTCAGGCGACAGGATGAATCGGGGGTACTGGTTCTGGTGCTGCTTCCAGTGCGACTGAAGAGCAGAGTTCATGGCTTCGTAAAGGCTGGGCATCCGTGTATTGTGCCCGCCCATCAAGTCTGTGCCGGCGGCCTGGCGCTCGTCCAAGCGGCACAAGGTTGCCAATGGGCCAGCCACACCAGAAAGTCGGCCGCGGGCATCGGGCGCGCAATCACGTAGCCTTGGGCCAGCTCACAGCCCATGTCGATCAGGCGGCGGCCCTGCTCGATGTGCTCCACCCCTTCGGCCACCACCTGGCGGTTGAAGGCCTTGGCCAGGCTGATCACCCCTTGCACGATGGCCAGGTCCTCCTCGTCCACCAGCATGTCACGCACAAAGCTCTGATCGATCTTGAGGGTTTCGGCCGGCAGGCGCTTGAGGTAGGTGAGCGAGGAGTAGCCGGTGCCAAAGTCGTCCACCGCAAAGTGCACCCCCATGTCGCGGCACTCGCGCATGACCCGAGAGGCCTGGTGGATGTCCTCCAGCGCGCTGCTCTCCAGCACTTCCAGCTCCAGCCGGCTGGGGTCGACCTGCGGAAAGTCGGCCAGGCAGGCCCGCAGATGGGCGGCAAAGCCGCCTTGCAGCATCTGACGGGCCCCGACATTGACGCTCAGGCCCAGGACCAGGCCCTGGCGCGACCACTCGTCCAGTTGGCGCAGCGCCTCGCGCAGCACCCAGTCACCCAGGGCGTCCTCCAGGTCCTGGCCGATGACCAAGGGCAGAAAAGCCGGCGGGTGCAGCAGGCCGCTGCTGGGGTGGTGCCAGCGCAACAAGGCCTCCACGCCCACCACCGCGCCGCTGCGCATGTTGACCTTGGGCTGGTAATGCAACTCAAGCTGGTGCTGGTCCAGGCCCAGGCGCAAGGCCGCCAGCACCCCGGCGCGGCTGCGCATGCGGGCGTCGTGCACCGGGTCGAACAGGTGGTAGCGGTTCTTGCCCATCTGTTTGGCCTGGTACATGGCCTGGTCGGCATGGCGAAGCAGCTGATCGACATCGGAGTCGTCCTGCGGGAACAAGGTGATGCCGACGCTGGCCGACACCTGCAGCAACCACTCACCCACCCGCAAGGGGGTGGCACAGGCCAGCAGCAGGCGATCCACCAAGGGCAGGCAAGCCTCGGCCCCGGGCAATTGGCCCAGCACCACCACGAATTCATCGCCCCCCATGCGCGCCAGGGTGTCGGACTCGCGCAGGGCCATCTTCATCTGGGCCGCCACCGCCACCAGCAGCGCGTCGCCCACATCGTGGCCATGGCTGTCGTTGATGGCCTTGAAACCGTCCAGATCCAGGTACAGCACCGCCAGCGCCTGGCTGTGGCGACGGCTGTGGGCCATGCTCTGGCGCAGGCGGTCGGACAGCAACAGGCGGTTGGGCAGGCCGGTCAGGGCATCGAAATGGGCCAGGTGCTCCAGCCTCTCCTGCTGGACCCGCATCGAGGTCACATCGGCGAACAGCGCCACGTAGTTCTGAGGCTGGCCGGCGGCATCGTCGACCCGGCTCACGGTGAGCAGGCCGGCATAGGCCTCACCCGTCTTGCGCCGGCTCCACACCTCGCCCTGGCATCGGCCGTGGGCCTGCAGATCGGACAGCAGACGCAGCACCACGTCCGGACCATCCCGCCCGGAGCGCAGAAATTGGGCCGTGCGGCCCAGAGCCTCCTCACGCGCGTAGCCGGTGATGCGCTCAAACGCCTGATTCACGTCCACCATGCGCCCCTGCGGGTCGGTGATGACCACCCCCTCATTGGCATGGGTGAACACGCTGGCCGTCAAGCGCAGTTGCTCCTCCAGGCGCTGCTGGTGCGAGATGTCGCGCACGATGGTGGAGGCCCCCGAGACGCGGCCCAGCGGATCGCGCACCGGCGAGATGGTGACGGACACGGCCAGGCGGCGCCCGTCGCGGTGGCAGCGCTGGGTCTGAAAATGCGCGATGCGCTGACCCGCCGCGATGCGCCGCAGGATCTCGGCCTCTTCGCCCTGGCGGTCGGGGGGCAGCAGGCGCAGCATGGGCTGGCCAATCATCTCGTCGGCCCGGTAGCCAAACAGTTGCTCGGCCGACGCGTTCCAACTGGTGACAATGCCTTGGGTGGTCTTGCTGATCACCGCGTCGTCGGTGGACTCGACAATCGCCTGGAACAGCTGGGAGCGGTGCCACAGCTCGACGCGCTCGCTGATGTCGCGTGCAATCTTCGAAGCCCCCACGATGCGCCCCTCAGCATCGCGGATCGGCGAGATGGTGACCGACACATGCAAGCGGCGCCCGCTCTTGTGCAGGCGCACGGTCTCGAAGTGGTCCACCCACTCGCCCTGCACGATCTTCTCGAGAATGAAGCTTTCTTCGTTCTGGCGCTCGGGCGGAAACAGGCGCAACAGCGGCTGGCCCAGCATCTCGTGGGCCGCATACCCGAACAGGCGTTGCGCCGCGGGGTTCCAACTGGTCACGATCCCATCGAGGGTCTTGGTGATGATGGCGTCGTCGCAACAGCGCAGCACGGCCTCATAAAAAAGGGCCGGGTCGTCGGATCGGGTATCGCAGGAAGGCATGCACGCTCCCTCAAGCAGAGTGACAAAAGCGCCAGCCCGGCTCCAGCTTTTCTGCGGATACCTGTCCGCCAGAATAAGCCGGCCCTCCCAAGCTACGCATTGCAAGGCCGCTAACACATCAACATGTGCCGGCCATTCTTTCAACACCCCATTGTGAGCGTAAATCGGTTTTTGTGGGCAGGGGCTAGGCCCTGCCCCAGGCGCGCCAGAAGCCTCAACTGCCGAGCGCAAAGCCCGTGTCGAAGGTGCTCCTGGTGTCCAGGCGTTGACGGATCAGGCCGGCCTCAAAGTAAAAATCAGCGGTGCGCTGCTGCTCAGCCACCACGGTCGCGTCGATGGCCTGCCAGCGGGTCTGGCGGCGTTCGAACTGCAGGCGGGCGGCTTCGGCCGGAATGCCGATGATGCGCGCCAGGGTGTCGCCAAATTCGGCCGGGTGCTGGCTGGCCCAGCGCTGCGCCCGGGCAGAGCGCTGGGCAAAGTCCAGCAGCACGGCGCGCTTGTCGCGCAGTGCGGTGTCGGTGGCGGCCAGAAAGCTCAGGCCGCTCCACAGGCCACGCCCGCTCACCAGCACGCGGGCATGGCCGCCCGTCTCGGCCAGGGCGGTGTAGGGCTCCCAGGTGGCCCAGGCATCCACCGCCCCGGTGCTGAGCGCCAGCTTGGCTTCGGCCGGCGGCAGAAAGCGCCATTGCACGTCCTCGCTTTTCAGGCCCACCGAGGCCAGGGCCTTCAGGGTGACGAAGTGCCCGATCGAACCATGGTTGGTGGCCACGCTGCGGCCCTTGAGGTCACGCGCGTCCTTGAGTGGCGAGTTGGGTGCCACCAGCACCGCCGTGCCATAGGCATCGGAGCGGTTGACGGCAAAGGCCTTGACGCGGCTGCCCGCGGCCAGCGAGAAGATCAGCGGTGCATCGCCAATCGGCCCCAGGTCCACTGCCTGGGCATTCAGGGCTTCGGCCAGGGGCGCCGCGGCCGGGAACTCGGTCCACTGAATGTCATAGCCCAGGCCCTTGAGTTCGCCTGCGGCCTCCAGCAAGGCGTGCAACCCGCCCTTCTGGTCACCGGCCTTGAGCAGCGGGCGGCTTTGCGCGCGCACCGGCAGGGCCGGGCCCGTCAACAGCCCAGCGGTACCCGCCAGGCCCAGCCACTGGTGAAAACGACGACGATGCATGGTGAGCTTCCTCTGACAAAGAAAGCCTGGATTGCAGCAGTGCCCTGGACGATGCACAACGACGCATTTCGCACAACGATATGCAGGCCGTTCAGGCCGGCGCGCCCGGGATGGGCAGCGACTCGAAGCCCCGGAACTCCTCCAGCGAAAAGCTGGTCTGCACCTGCCGCACGCCGGGCAGGCGGTGCAGGCGGCGCTGCAACAGGGCCGAGTAGGCGTCCAGGTCAGGGGCCACCACCATCAGCAGAAAATCGGCCGAGCCCGTGACGCCATGGAACATCACCACCTCGGGGATGCTCAGCACCGCCTGCACAAACTCGGCCGAGCGTTGCTCGTTCTGGAAGTCGATGCTGATGCTGACAAAGGCCACCACCCCATAGCCCAGCTTGCGGCGCTGCAGGCGGGCGTGGTAGCCCTCGATCAGGCCCAGTTCCTCCAGCCGGCGGATGCGGCGCCAGCAGGGCGACTGCGACAAACCCGTCAGTTGGGCCAGGTCGCTGGTGGTCAGGCGGGCATTGCCCTGCAGGGCACGAAGCAACTGCCGGTCGGTTTCATCGAGCTCAATTTGCATGGATATTCCACCAATCAATTATTGGCAGGTATTTTTATCCACAAATCAAATTTTTGTTGGATTGAACAAAGAGCAGCAACACAATTGACGCACAAAGCAACTTTCAACCAAGACAAACTGCCATGAACCCAAGCCAGTCCGCCCTGATGTCCCATGTGCCCGCCTTCCCGGGCGACCCCATCCTCTCGTTGATGGAGGGCTTCCAGGCCGACCCGCGCGCCAACAAGGTCAGTCTGAGCATCGGCCTGTACTTTGACGAAAACGGCCAGGTGCCGCTGCTGCCCTCGGTGCGCCGCGCCGAAGCCGCGTTGATGCAGCACAACGGCCCCCGCTCCTACCTGCCCATCGACGGTCTGCCCACCTACCGCGCCGCCGTGCAACGCCTGATCTTCGGCCCCGCCCACGAAGCGGTGCTCAGCCAGCGCATCGCCACCCTGCAAAGCCCGGGCGGTTCGGGCGCCTTGAAGGTGGGTGGCGACTTTCTGCGCCGCTACTTTCCGGACAGCGGCCTGTGGCTCAGCGACCCCAGCTGGGAAAACCACCGCACCATCTTCGAAGGCTGCGGCTTCACGGTGCAGAACTACCCCTACTTTGACGCACTCACAGGCTCGGTTCGCATCGAAGACATGCTGGCCAGCCTGAAATCCCTGCCTGAGCGCAGCATCGTGCTGTTGCATGGCAGCTGCCACAACCCCACCGGCGTCGACCTGACTCAAAGCCAATGGCGGGCGGTGATCGAGGTCCTGCAAAGTCGCAACCTGATCCCCTTCATCGACCTGGCCTACCAAGGCTTTGGTGACGGCCTGGACGAAGACGCCTTCGCTCCCCGTGCCATGGCCGAGGCCGGCCTGACCTGCCTGGTGGCCAACTCGTTCTCGAAGAACTTCTCACTGTACGGCGAGCGCTGCGGGGCCCTGAGCGTGGTCTGCCCCGATGCGGCCACCGCCGATCGCGTGCTGGGCCAGCTCAAGGCCACGGTGCGGGCCAACTACTCGACCCCCCCGATGCACGGGGCCCAGGTGATTGCCCAGGTGCTCAACGAACCTGAGCTGCTGGCCCTGTGGACGGCCGAGACCACGGCCATGCGCACCCGCATCCGTCGCATGCGCGAACACCTGCACGCCGCGCTGAACCAGCGCTTCCAGGGCCGCCGCTCGTTTGACTACCTGCTGAGCCAGCGCGGCATGTTCAGCTACACCGGGCTGAGCGCCGAGCAGGTGGACCGCCTGCGCGCCGAGCATGCGGTGTACCTGGTGCGCTCGGGTCGTCTGTGTGTCTCGGGCCTGACCGATGGCAACCTGGCCCACGTGGCCAACGCCATCGCCGCCGTGCTGGAAGCCGCATGACCCAGCCCAGCGCCGACGTCAACGCCGACACCGCCACGGCCTGCCTGGCCGAACTGCTCACCGCACTCGGCCACCAGGGCATGCGCCTGGGCGATGAGGTTGAGCTGCCACGCTGCACCGACTGGAGTGGTCACCCGCCCGTGCGCCCGCTGGCCTTGCTGCGCCCCGGCAGCACGGCCGAAGTGTCGGCCGCCCTCGCCATCTGCCACCGCCACCGCATGGCCGTGGTGCCCCAGGGCGGGCTGACCGGCCTGGCCGGTGCGGCCGTGCCGGTGGCCGGCGGGGTGACGCTGTCTTTGGAACGCATGAAAGGCATCGATGAGGTGGACAGGCGGGCCGCGACGATGACCGTGCAGGCCGGCGCCACGCTGCAGGCCGTGCAGGAAGCGGCGGCCGAAGCCGGTCTGGCCTTCGGGGTGGACCTGGGTGCGCGCGGCAGTTGCCAGATTGGTGGCAACCTGGCCACCAACGCCGGTGGCAACGGCGTGATCCAGTTCGGCATGATGCGCGAGCAAGCCCTGGGGCTGGAGGTGGTGCTGGCCGACGGCACCGTGCTCGACATGCTGCGCCCCATGATCAAGAACAACACGGGCTACGACCTCAAGCAACTGTTCATCGGCTCCGAGGGCACGCTGGGGGTGATCACACGCGCCGTGCTGCGCCTGCGCCCGGCCCCGTTGGCGCGCGCCACCGTGTTGCTGGCCCTGCCCGATTTCGAGGCGGCCATGGCCCTGCTGGGCCGCTTGCAGGCGGCCTTCCCGGGGGCCCTGGCGGCGTTCGAGCTGATGTGGCGTGACTTTGTCGAGCTGTCGCTCGCCTGGAAAACGGCGCCCCCACCCTTTGCCGAGCCGCACGCCTTTCTGGCCCTGGCCGAGGTCACAGGCGCAGACGAAGCCCTTCTGCAGCAGGCGCTGGAAGAACTGCTGGCCCCGGCCCTCGAAGAAGGCCTGGTGGTGGACGCGGTGCTGCCGCCCTCGCGCGCCCAGGCGGCAGCGCTGTGGCGCATCCGTGAAGCCACGGCCGAGTTTCCGACCCGCATGCAGCCCATCAATTTCGACATCAGCCTGCCCCTGGCGGTGATCGGCGAATTTGCCCAGGCCTGCGTGGACGCCCTGACGTTGCGCTGGCCCGGGCAACACAGTGTGCGCTTCGGCCACCTGGGCGACGGCAACCTGCACCTGAGCACCGACGCGCGCTCGCTGGGCGGGCTGCCGTTTGCCGAGGCCGAGGCGGCGGTCGAAGAACTGGTCTACGGCTTGCTAGCCACCTACGGGGGCAGCGTGTCGGCCGAGCATGGCATCGGCCTGCACAAAAAGCCCTACCTGGGCCTGAGCCGCAGCCCGGCCGAACTGACCGCGATGCGGCAGATCAAGCAGGCCCTGGACCCACTGGGCCTGATGAACCCCGGCAAGATTTTCTAGGAGCGTGTTCAATGTCTCCCTCGTGCGAGACATTGAACACGCTCTAACAACAAAAGCACCCACCCCCTCGAAAGGAAATCCATGAACCGCCACCACTTCCTGCTCGGCGCTCTGGCACTGGCCCTGACCAGCACCACCGGCGCGGCCCTGGCCCAGAGCAATGCCAGCATCCGCATCCTGGTCGGCTTTGCCGCTGGCGGCAGCTCGGACATGATTGCGCGCCAGTTGGCTCAGGGCCTGCAACAGGAGCTGGGCCAGCCGGTGGTGGTGGACAACAAGCCCGGAGCGGGCGGGCAGATCGCGGCCCAGTTGCTCAAGGCCGCCAAGCCCGACGGGCAGACCCTGTACCTGTCGAACAGCCACACCATGGCCATGATCCCGTTGACCGTGCTCAACCCGGGCTACGACGCCGCCAAGGACTTCGCCCCCATCGGCCTGGTGGCCGTCAACCCCGATGTGTTCGTGATCAACCCCAGTGTGGTCGGCAACCCCAAGGCGGGCTTGAAAGAGTACGCGCAATGGGCCAAGGGCGGCCCCGACCGTGGCAGCGTGGGCGTGCCGGCCCCTGCGAGTGCGCCCGACTTTGCGGTGGGCATCGTGGCCAAGGCCCTGGACGCCGACCTGCGCTCGGTGCCCTACCGCGGCGATGCCCCCGTGGCCCAGGACGTGATGGCCGGCCAGATCAGCGCCGGCATCGGCTCGGTGGGCGCCATGCTGCAACCGGCCAAGGCGGGCAAGGTGCGCATCGTGGCGGTCAACGGCACCAGCCGGCTGGCCCTGCTGCCCGACGTGCCCACCTATGCGGAACTGGGCATCAAAGGCTACGAAGAAATGATCTACACCGGCCTGTTCGCCCCAGCCGGCCTGCCGGCCGATCTGGTGCAGCGCTACAGCACCGCCCTGGCCAAGGTGGTCAAGTCGGAGGTGTTTGCCGAGAAGCTGGCGGCCCTGGGCATCAGCGCCGCCAGCAGCAGCCCGGCCGAGCTGGCCGCCCGCGTGGCCCACACCCACAAGGATTGGTCGGTGATGGTCAAGAACGCCGGCTACAAGGCCCAGTGAACGCCCCCGTGAACGACCAGCCCTTCCCCCCACGACTGGCAGCCCCCGAACTGGGGCTGGCCGAGCGCGAGCAGGCGTATTCGCCCAGCTCGTGCATCGGCGGCGACTACCGCCCCTTTCTGCAGCAGTACCAGCAGCGCAGCGACACAGCCCGGGCCCTGCCCCACCAGGAGCATGCCTACGGCGGCCTGCCGCGCCAGCGCCTGGACCTGTTCCTGCCCCCGGCGCCACAGGGCGCCGCCCGCCCCCCAGCGCTGCTGGTGTTCATCCATGGCGGCTACTGGCAGGAGTTGTCCAAGCAAAGCGCCTGCTTTGCCGCCCCGGCCTGCCTGGCCGCGGGCCATGCCTTTGCGGCCGTGGGCTACACCCTGGCGCCGGAAGCCACGGTCGAGCAGATCGTCCAGGAGTGCCGCACAGCCCTGGTCTGGCTGCACCAGCATGCGGACCGACTGGGCTTTGACCCGGCCCGCATCGTGGTGGCCGGAAGCTCGGCCGGTGCGCACCTGGCCGCCATGTGCGCGCTGCGCAGCTGGCCGCACGAGGCCGGCCTGCCCGCCGGGGCCGTGCTGGTGTCGGGGGTGTACGAATTGGCCCCGCTGGTGGGCACCTCGATCAACACCGCGCTAAACCTGACGCCCGACAGCGCCAGCCGCGTGAGCCCGCTGCACTACAGCCTGGCAGGCTTTGCCCGCACCGTGCTGGCCTGGGGCGAGATCGAGACCACGGAGTTCAAGCGTCAAAGCCGCGCCTTCGGGCAGGCGCTGCAGGCCCAGGGCCTGCCCGAGGTGCCCAGCCTGGAGGTACTGGCCCGCAACCACTTCGACGTGGTGCTCGACCTGTGCGAACCCGGCACGCCACTGGGCGACGCCACGCTGTCCCTGCTGGCCCGTGTCTGAGCCCCTTCAATTCCCCTTCATCACTCCGAACCTGCCATGAGCAAACAAGTCATCGACATCGGCCTGCCGCCGCTGAAGCAACCTTTTTCGTGGGCCGTGCAAGGCGCCGGCATCGTGTTCACCGCGCACGGACCGGTGCAGGCCGACGGCAGTGTGTTCACTGGCGACATTGAAACCCAGACCCGCCTGACCTTCGGCAACCTGAAGAAGGCCGCCGAAGCCGCAGGTGCCACCCTGGCCGATGTGGCCCAGGTGCTGATCTACATGACCGACGTGAAAGACATGCCGGCGATCGACAGCATCTACCGCGAGTTTTTCGAAGCCCCCTACCCCAACCGCTCCAGCATGGGCGTGAACGCCCTGGTGGTGCCGGGCATGAAGATCGAGATCGTGGCCTACGTGCTGGCGCCGCCCAAGGCGTGAGCACTGAGCGCATGGGCCACTCTGTCGCGGAACTCCTCTTCGCCGACCACGCTCAGGCTGGCCGATCCACACCCCACTTCCCTCGCCAGGGCCTGTCGCCAGCGCTGCTGCAGGCCTGTCGGCTCACGACCCCGCTCGGCCTCCAGCCACCAAAGCCCGGCCACCGCGCCATCCACCCCGGGGCGCACCACGGCCTCCACCCCGGCTGCCCTCAAGGGCGGGGCCAATTGCCACCAGTCGTCTGACAGCAGCACGTCCAGCGGCACAGCCTCCAGCCTCGGCAAAGGGCTTTGAACCTCGCTCAAGAGCAAAACCTGGCCTTGCAGGCTCCACTGGCACCCCGAATCGTGGAACAAGGCCTGTGCCTGTGACGGGTCGGTGCTGTTGGTCCAGCGTGGCAACACAGGCCCGCGCCAGGCCCGGGGAAGGAGATGAGCCCAAGCGCTGCGCCCCGGGTGATCATGAAAGAGGTACTCCAGCCGGGCCACGCCCACCCAAACACGCGCCAGCAATTGCTGGACCGGCTGGGGCACACCGCCCTCCAGGCCGGGCTCTCGGCACGCCCAGCCCAACAGCTCGAGGGTGCCCTGTCTGGGCGGCAGCAGACCCAGCTGCCAGTCGGAGGACAGGGGGTTCTCACAGATCAGGAGGTGGGTCATGGTCAGTGCGGGGGCCAAGGGCCGGAGGTGGGATGCGGGTGTCGACTGCACAGAATCAGGCGCACCCATGAACATCACACTCTAGGCACTGAAATGCCCCCACCAAGCCCAAGTCCCCATGACAAACGACCTTCGGTCACATCTGTCGCCCTGAATGCACTCACGTGGCGCCCCAGGGCACTGGCGCACTCAGGCAGCACCACGGCCCACGGGCTCAGTAGGTCCCGGGGTAGGCCCCGCCATCGGGCAGGATGTTCTGCCCCGTGAGGTAGCCCGCGTGCACGCTGCAGAGGAAGGCGCAAATGGCACCGAACTCAGCCGGGTTGCCGTAGCGCCCGGCCGGGATCTGGGCTTGCTGGGCGGCACGGATGGCCTCGATGGGCTTGCCGCTTTTCTTGGCGGCAGCGCCCAGGGTGCCGGCCAGGCGGTCGGTGTCGAACTTGCCGGGCAGCAGGTTGTTGAGGGTGACGCCGCGGGCCGCGATCGAACTGCGCGCCACCCCCGCCACAAAACCGGTCAGGCCGCTGCGAGCCCCATTGGACAGGCCCAGGATGTCGATGGGCGACTTGACCGAGCTGGAGGTGATGTTGACGATGCGGCCAAAGCCGCGCTCGGCCATGCCGTCGATGGTGGCCTTGATGAGCTCGATGGGCGTGAGCATGTTGGCATCCACAGCCTTGATCCAGGCCTCGCGGTCCCAGTCGCGGAAGTCGCCGGGGGGTGGGCCGCCGGCATTGGTGACCACGATGTCGAAGTTGACCCCGGGGCCGCCGGGCACGGCAAACAGCGCGGCGCGGCCTTCGGGCGTGGTGACGTCGCTGGCCACGCTCAGCACCTGGGTGGCCGATGGCCGCAACGAATCGCCCAGCAGGCCCGCCGTGGCCACCTGCAGGCCTTCGGCACCACGCGCAGCGATCACGACGTTGACGCCCTCGCGCACCAGGGCCTGTGCGCAGCCCAGGCCCAAGCCTTTGCTGGCCCCGCAGACCAGGGCCCATTTGCCGGCAATTCCGAGATCCATGTCTTGCTCCAATGAGGTGAGTGTTCAGTTGGAGGCCGATGATACGGCTGGTAACCATCTCCGCGCTGGCCAGGGTGATCCGCCCTGGCAGCGCAGGCTGTCATCAGCCCCGGCGCTGTGCGCCCCGGGTCACGACAAAGATGCCCGCCATCACCAGCACCGTGCCCGCCGCCACCCAGGCCGTGAAGGGCTCGCCCAGGATCAGCACGCCCATGAGGATGGTGGACAGCGGCCCAATCATGCCGGTCTGTGCGGTGAGGCCGGCGCCGATGCGCTCAATGGCCATCATCACGATCAACACGGGCACCGCGGTGCACACGGTGGCATTGAGCACCGACAGCCACAGCACCTCGGGCGCCACCAGGGCGGCCGACCAAGGGCGCAGCACGGCAAACTGGAGCAGGCAGCACAGGCAGGCCACCGAGGTGGCCAAACCCACCAGGCGCAGCGAGCCGATGCGCTTCACCATCTCGCCGCTGTAGACCAGGTACAGCGCATAGCTGACCGCACTGAGAAACACCAGCAGGGTGCCCCAGGCGATCTGGCCGCCTTGCAGGTTGACCTCGTGGCCAAACACCAGCAGCACACCGCAATAGCTGACGCCCATCGCCACCACCTGGCGCACCGTGATGGGCTTGCCATACAACACCCGCCCCAACAGCAGCACCAGGGTGGGGTTGAGGTAGAGGATGAGCCGCTCCAGGCTGGCACTGACATAGGCCAGGCCGGCAAAGTCAAGAAAGCTGGCCAGGTAGTAGCCGCTGATGCCCAGCCCCAGGACACCGAGCCAGTCGCGCCCGCTGAGGGCGGCTGGGCGCACGGCCTGGCGGTAGGTGGCCCACCAGGCCATGGCCAGAAAGATGGGCAGCGCAAACAGCATGCGGTACATGATCAGGGTGACCGCATCGACGCCGTGCCGGTAGGCCAGCTTGACGATGATGGCCTTGCCGCTGAAGGCGATGGCGCCCAGGCTGGCCAGGGCCAGGCCGCTCGCCATGCGGCGCGAGGCATCGGGGGCATGGGAACGCGTCATGGCCGGCCCAGCCGTGCACCTGCGTCACCATGCAGGATCGAATCAGGCCCGGCCCTCAAAAGCCAGCCGCCAGACCGTCGCGGCGCGGGTCGCTGGCCACCACGTAGCCTTCCACCTTGGGGTCGCCCGCACGCCAGATGAACTGGCCGGCACCGAAGTCCTGGTAGGAGTCGTTGATGACTTCCATCACATGGCCGCGCTCGGACAGGCCCTGCACCGTGTCGGTCCGCATGGCGGCCTCGACGTTGATCTCCAGGCCGGCGTTGTAGCGCCAGCGCGGGGCGTCGCAGGCGGCCTGCGGGTTCTGGCGATAGTCCAGCATGCGCACCAGGGTTTGCATGTGGCCCTGGGGTTGCATGTTGGCGCCCATCACGCCATAGCTCATGACCGGCTGGCCATCCCGGGTCAGGAAAGCCGGGATGATGGTGTGGAAAGGCCGCTTGCCAGGTGCCACCAGGTTGGCCGGGTTGAGGGCCGAGGCGTCGAGGCTGAAGCCATGGCCGCGGTTTTGCAGGCTGATGCCGAACTCGGGTTCGACGCAGCCCGAACCGAAGCCCATGTAATTGCTCTGGATGAAGCTGACCATCATGCCGTCTTCGTCGGCCGCCGTCAGGTAGATGGTGCCGCCCTTGACCGGGTTGCCCGCGCCAAAGTCTTGCGCCTTCTTCATGTCGATCAGCCGGGCGCGCGAGGCCAGGTAGGCCGGGTCGAGCATCTGCTGGGGCGTGACCTCCATGGCCGAGGGTTCGGCCACGTAGCGGTACACATCGGCGAAGGCCAGCTTCATGGCTTCGATCTGCAGATGCTGGGAGTCAATGCCGTCCACCGCCAACGAGGCGATGTCGAAGTTCTCCAGGATGCCCAGGGCGATCAGGGCCGCGATGCCCTGGCCGTTGGGCGGGATCTCATGCAGGGTGTAACCACGGTAGTTCTGGGCGATGGGCTTCACCCATTCAGGCCGGTACTCGGCAAAGTCGCGCGCCGTGATGCTGCCGCCATGGCGGGCCGAGAAGCGTTCGATGGCCTCGGCGATCTGGCCGCCGTAAAAGGCCTGCCCCTTGGTTTCGGCAATCGCGCGCAGGCCGCGGGCCGCCGATTGAAAGCGGAACAGCTCGCCCACCTGCGGTGCCCGGCCCCAGGGCAGGAAGGCATCGGCAAAGCCGGGCAGGCCACGCAACTCAGGGGTGGCGGCGGCCCACTTCTGCTGTACCACGGTGGGCAGCAGGTAGCCACGCTCGGCGATCTCGATGGCGGGCTCCATGAGGTCGGCAAAGGGCAGTTTGCCGAAGCGCTCGCTCATGGCCACCCAACTGCTGACCGCGCCGGGCACGGTGACGGCATCGAAGCCGCGCTTGGGCGGGTTCTTGGCCTCGGCGCCGTACTTGGCCTTGAAATAGTCGGGGGTCCAGGTCTGGGGCGCGCGGCCCGAGGCATTGAGGCCGTGCAGTTCCTTGCCGTCCCACAGGATGCAGAAGGCATCGCTGCCCAGGCCGTTGCTGACGGGCTCGACGATGGTCATCGCGGCGGCGGCCGCCACCGCAGCGTCCACCGCATTGCCGCCCTTCCAGAGCATGCGCAGGCCGGCCTGGGCCGCCAGCGGATGCGAGGTGGACACCACGTTGCGGGCAAACACCGGCAGACGGGTGCTGAGGTAGGGGTTGGCGTAATCGAAGTTCATGGGTTCGCGCCTTCAGGCAGGTGGCAGGGGTTGAGGAATCGGGGTGCGATGCGGGCCGGCCCGGCTTGACCGGGCAGTCAAAAATTATCGCACCGCCGGAGGGTTCATGCCGCTGACGGGGGATCGCGCCACTGCGGCGCCAGCAGGCGCGTGGCCTGGCGTGCCGCCTGCAGGTGGGCACGCATTTCGCGGTGGGCGGCCAGCGCGTCGTGCGCGAGGATGGCCTCCACCACGCGGCTGTGCTCCTCGTACGACTGCACCAGGCGATCGAAGCGGGTGAACTGGCCGCGCCGAAAGGGCTTGACCCGGGTGCGCAAGGCGCGCGCGGCCTCGGTCAGGTGGGCGTTGTGGGCCCCCTCAAGCACCAGCTGGTGCAACCGCAGATTGGCCTGATCGTAGGCTTCCATGTCGTGAGCCTGCATGGCCAGGCGTCCCTGGGCATGGGCCTCGGCCAGGGCCTGGCGTTGCGCCTCGTCCATGCGCAGGGCGGCATACCGTGCGCAGGCCGACTCCAGTTCGGCGATGGCCTCGAACATCAGGTCCAGCTCGGCCGCGTCCAGCCGGCGCACCATGGAACCGCGGTTGGGTCGGTAATCGGCCAGGCCGGTGGCCACCAACTGTTTGAGGGCTTCCCGCACCGGGGTGCGCGAGACCTGGTAGCGCGCGGCCATGGCCTGTTCGTCCAGGTGCTGGCCCGGTTGCAAGTGGCCGAGCACGATGTCATCGGCCAGCCGCCGGAAGACCTGTTCAGCCAGGCGCCCACGCGGCACGCCGGACAAGGCGGCCACCGGCTCGGTGCGGGCCTCGGGCAAGGCTTCAGACATGGCGTGAAGCCCGGCTCAGTAGCCGATGGTGGTGAGGTCCTGGAACCAGTGCTGGGCCTGCACAAAGTGCTTGATCCTGGGCGAGTGGGCATGCGGATTGGTGTCGTGTACCACCCACAGCATCAGGGCCTGGTCGACCAGGGTCTCATGCAGGGAGGCCAATAGCTTGTCCTGCGTCTTGGTGTCAAACGTGGTACGGATCTTGTCGATCGTGGCGTCCACCTGCGGATCATTCAGGCCGCCCCAGTTGACGCCGTTGGGCGCGATGTAACGGCTGTCCATGAAGCGCGTCAGGGCATAGAACGGGTCGGCCGTGACATAACCCAGGTTGATGGCGCTGATGCCCTTGCCGGCGTTCATGTCGGCCTTGGCACCGCTGCGCCAGTGCAGGTAGAGGTTCTCCAGTTCGACCACCTCGAACTCGATCTGTACCCCGATTTCGGCCAGGCTTTGCTGGATGAACTCGTTCATGGGCAGCGACAGCATCTGCCCGCTGCCCCCCTGCGCAATGATGACCTTGGCCTTGAGCGGCCGGTTCTTGCCATAGCCGGCCTGAGCCATGAGAGCACGGGCCTGCGGCAGGTCGTACTTGATGTCGAAGTGAGGTTTGCCGAACCAG
The DNA here is from genome assembly GCF_058791075.1 of Curvibacter sp. EU05-FHT14A10. Lineage (NCBI taxonomy): Bacteria > Pseudomonadati > Pseudomonadota > Betaproteobacteria > Burkholderiales > Comamonadaceae > Curvibacter > Curvibacter sp. EU05-FHT14A10. The sequence goes on along the minus strand of NZ_JBYTDE010000004.1, from coordinate 22,305 downwards.
GGGCTGCTGGGGTCGAGTTGCCCCCGGGCCACCGAAGCCTGGCCGTTGAGCAGTTGCACGATGGCCTCGCGGTCGATCGCCAGGTTGACGGCCTTGCGCACACGCACATCGCCCCAGGGCGAGCCGGGGTAGGTGCTGAAGTGGTAGGGCCAGACGTGGGGGGTGACATTGCTCACCACCTTGAAGCCCCCCTTCCGGAGCTGGTCCAGCGCATCGGGCGGCGGCGTTTCGATGACGTCGACCTGGCCGTTGATGAGGGCGTTGGCGCGGGTCAGTGCGTCGGGGATGGGCATCAGCACGATGCGGTCGGCATGGGCCAAGCGGGTCTTGTCCCAGTAGCCCGGGTTGCGCACCAGCTCGGCGCGTTCACGCGGCACCAGTTTGTCGAGACGGAACGGACCGGTGCCCGAGGGCTGACTGGCCACCTTGTTCCAGTCGCGGCCCAGTTTGTCCCATTGCGTGGGGCTGCCAATCAGGAACCAGGGCAACTGGTAGGGGAACAGGGCATCCACGTCCTTGGTGGTGATTTCGACCGCGTAGTCACCCACCTTGCGCCAACTGGCCACCGAGGGGATGCGCGGGCGCACCTGCGCGGCCTGCTTGGCATCGTATTGAGGCGATTTGTCGCTGAGCACCTTGTCGAGGTTCCAGACCACCGCGTCGGCGTTGAACTCGGAGCCATCGTGAAACTTGACACCCCGGCGCAAGGTGAAAACCCATTTGCGAGAGTCCTTGGCATCGACCTTCCATTCGGTGGCCAGGCCAGGGATCAGCTTGCCTGGTCGGCTGCCGATGTTGGCCTCCCAGGCAATCAGCGGGTCATACAGGGTGTGCCCGGTGAACTGATAGGCCCCGGCCCCACGGTCAGGCTGGCCGGTGGTGAGCGGAATGTCGGCCATCGACATGCCGTAACGGACCACGGTTTCAGCCCATGACCCGAAACACGCGCTGCCTGCGCTCAAGGCCACGGCGGTGTTCACGGCCAGACGGCGCCAGCGCGCCCAGACATGGGGACGGCCGGCAGGGGATGCGGATGGCATGGAAGGCACTCCTCAAGTGTTGGGAATGCGGAGGTTCAGCATGCACCGTGCCAGGCCGGCCCAGCCCGCCCATGTATTTGAAACAAGCCGGCGGCAAGCGGCTTGCAGGGCATTTGTACGCCGATTGCCAAACCGGCGTCGCTGCACCGGCCGCAGACCGGGTCACCCCCGCGGTGCATGCACCGGATTCAGGCGATGCCGGCGGCGGACCCTGCACGGCCCTGGCGCTGGATCGACCTCAATCGGTGCTGATGCGTCGCTCGACGATGATCTTCTTCCACTTGGCGGTGTCAGCCGCCACCATGGCGGCCAACTGTTGCGGTGAACCGGTGACGGCCTCGATGCCCATGCGTTGCAGCTTGTCCTTGACCTCGGGGTCGGCCAGGGTCTGAGCGGCTGCGGCGTTGATCCGTTGCAGCAGGTCGGCCGGCAGGCCCTTGGGGCCGTACAGACCAAACCAGGTCGTGGACTCGTACCCAGGGAGCACGTCGGCAATCGGCGGCAGCTCGGGTGCCAAAGGGCTGCGTTTGAGCGTGGTGATGCCCAGCGCACGCAGGCGACCGTCACGCACATGGGGCATGCCGGTGGGCAAGGAATCAAACAACACGTCGAGCTTGCCGCTGACCAGGTCAGGGATCGCCAGGGCAGTGCCTTTGTAGGGAATGTGCACGATGAACAGCCCGGCCTGCGCCTTGAACAACTCGGTGGTGAGCTGCACGATGGTGCCGTTGCCGCTGGAGGCGTAGTTGAGCTTGCCCGGGTTCTTGCGCGCCAGTTCGATCCACTCTTTGATGTTGCGGGCGGGAGAGCTGTTGGGCACCAGCATCACGCTGGGCGCGTTGCCGACCTGCGCGATGGGCGTGAAATCACGCACCGTGTCATAAGGCAGGCGGGCCCCCAGGGCAGGGCCGATCGAGTGCGTGCTGGAGGTGGCCAGCAACAGGGTGTAGCCGTCGGGGGCCGCCTTGGCGACCAGATCTGAGCCGATCGCACCGCCTGCGCCGGGGCGGTTCTCGATCACCAGCGAGCCGCCCAGGCGCTCACCGAGTTTCTGCGACAGGGCCCGGGCAAAAAGATCGGTGGCACCGCCGGCCGGAAAAGGCACCACCAGGCGCACCGGCTTGTGGGGATAGCCCGTCTGAGCCCAGGCGCCCGAAGCGCCCAAACCAGTGGTGGCCAGGGCTGCCGCCTGGCCGATCAGGTGTCGTCGTTGCAAGAAAAGCTCCCGATGGAATGATGAACCCGGCCCGAGGCGGTCCGACTCAATGGCCGTCGCTGCCCACGATGCGGTGGTGCAGCCGCCGCAGCGACCACCATACTGCCAGCAACACCACGGGAATGGCCAGCGCGGTGGTGGACTCCACGCTCCAGGGCCAGCCCACCTTGGTGGCGCCCTTGGCCACGTAGCCCAGCAGACCGACGATGTAGTAGCTGATGGCGGCCACCGACAAGCCCTCCACCGTGGACTGCAGCTTGAGCTGCAGGCCCTGCCGCTGATTCATGGTGGTGAGCAGGTCCTGGCTGCTTTGTTGCTGCTCGATCTCGACCCGGGTGCGCAACAGGTTGCTGATGCGCGAAACCCGCTGTGACAGCGCATCCTGACGGCGTGCGGCCCATTCGCAGGTGCTGCGGGCCGGGGTCAGGCGGCGCTCCATGAATTCGCCAATGGTCTGCATGCCCGCCAGCCGTGATTCGGCGATGTCCTGGATGCGCTTGTCGACCAACTCGAAATACGCGGCACTGGCCGAAAAGCGGCTGTGGGTGAGCGCGTACTGGCTCTCCACCTGGCCGGCCAGGCGGGTCAGGCGGTCCAGCAGTTCAGGCTCGTCCTGGCGGGCTGCCACCCGGATCGATTCGGCCAGGGCGGCCAGTTCGCGGTCGACCACCGACAAGGCAGCCCCTGCCTCACGGGCCACCGGCAGGCCCAGCAGGGCCGCCATGCGGTAGGTCTCGATCTCCAACAAGCGCTGCACCAGGCGACCCAAGCGGCGCGGCGACAGACTGCCGGCCAGCAGCAGCATGCGCGAAAAGCCGTCAGGGTGGATCGCAAAGTCGGTATAGACCTCGCCATGCCCATCGGCCACCTGAGAGGCCACCAGCGAATCCTCATGGAATAAGCGGCGCACCCGCTCCTCGGGGTCGCCCGCCGAGGCGGGTTGCACGATCAGGTGCACGGCACAGAAAGAACGCCCAGGCAAGCCAGCCAGCCACTCCTGCGGCGCCAGCCCGACCGCCGTGGGAGGCTCGGTGCGGTCCAGATCGGCCAGCTCCAGGCTGCGGCTGAAGCTCCAGCTGACAAATTCGGTGTGCAGCTCCCAGCGCAACCGCCAGGGGCCCAGATCGGTGCGCAAGTGGGTGGTACTGGCGTCGGGCAAGGCCTGGTGGTGGTTGCGCAGCAGGGCCGCCAAGTGCTCACGGCTGGCCTCGCGTTCGCGGGCATCACAGGCCATGACCAGGTGCGAGATCACCAGCGGTGCCTGCAAAGCCTCCGGCGGGCGAGCGTGGATCTCGTTGTGCAGCGCCACGCGCTGGGGATGTTGCGAAATGGGAAAGGGCAGCTTCATGCGTCTCTCAGGGTTGGCCGGCCCGGCCGGGACAGCCGGCATTGTGACGCATGCCAAAGGCTGGCCTTCCACGATCCGCCCCGCCCAGAAAAAACGGCACCCGAAGGTGCCGTTTGAACTTGGGGCCCGGGAGCCGCCAAAGGCGGGCTCGCCGAAGCAGCCGGGGTCAGTCTTCGACGAAGGCTTCCTCGCGCTTGTTCTTGACCGCAGGCAACAGCACGATGATCAGCAGCAGCAGGGCAGCGGCCAGCAGACCAGCCGACAACGGACGGGTCACGAACACGCTCCAGTCGCCACGCGACAGCAGCAGCGCACGGCGCAGGTTTTCTTCCATCATCGGGCCCAGGATGAAGCCCAGCAGCAAGGGGGCAGGCTCCACACCCAGCTTGTTGAACAGGTAGCCGATGAAGCCGAAGCCGCCCACCATCCAGATGTCGAAAGTGTTGTTGTTGGTGGAGTACACGCCGATCGCGCAGAACAGCACGATGGAGGGGAACAACCAACGGTAAGGCACGGTCAACAGCTTGATCCAGATGCCGATCAGCGGCAGGTTCAAGATGATCAGCATGGCGTTGCCGATCCACATCGAGGCAATCAGGCCCCAGAACAGTTCGGGGTTGCTGGTCATCACCTGCGGGCCCGGCTGGATGTTGTGGATGGTCATGGCACCCACCATCAGCGCCATCACGGCGTTGGGCGGGATGCCCAGCGTCAGCAGCGGGATGAAGGAGGTTTGTGCACCGGCATTGTTGGCGGCCTCAGGGGCTGCCACACCGCGGATGTTGCCTTGGCCGAAGGGCACTTCACCCGGGCGCAGCTTGGTCTTCTTCTCGATGGTGTAGGCGGCAAAAGCAGCCAGCAGCGCACCGCCGCCGGGCAGGATGCCCAGGGCAGAACCCAGCGCCGTGCCACGCAGCACAGCCGGGATCATGTTCCGGAAGTCTTCCTTGTTCGGGAACAGGCCTTCGACCTTGGCGGTGAACACTTCACGGTCTTCGTCCGACTGGGCGAGGTTGGTGATGATTTCGCCGTAGCCGAACACACCCATGGCGATGGCCACGAAGCCGATGCCGTCGGTCAATTCAGGGATGTCGAAGCTGAAGCGGGCCACGCCCGAGTTCACGTCGGTACCGACCAGACCCATCAACAGGCCCAGCACGATCATGGCCACCGCCTTGAGCAAAGAGCCCGAGGCCAGCACCACGGCGCCGATCAGGCCCAGGATCATCAGCGAGAAGTATTCGGCCGGGCCGAACTTGAAGGCAACTTCGGTCAGCGGCGGCGCGAAGGCGGCCAGGATCAAGGTGCCCACGCAACCGGCAAAGAACGAGCCCAGGCCCGCCGCAGCCAGCGCCGGCCCCGCACGGCCCTTGCGAGCCATCTGGTAGCCGTCGATCACGGTCACCACCGACGAGGATTCGCCCGGCAGGTTGACCAGAATCGCGGTGGTGGAGCCACCGTATTGAGCACCGTAGTAAATGCCGGCCAGCATGATCAGCGCAGCCACCGGGGGCAGCGCGTAGGTGGCGGGCAGCAGCATGGCGATGGTCGCCACGGGGCCGATGCCAGGCAGCACACCGATCAGGGTGCCCAGCAGACAGCCGACGAAAGCGTAGATCAGGTTTTGGCCCGTGAAGGCAACGCCAAAACCGAGCGCCAGGTTATTCATCAAATCCATTTTTTGTACTCCTCAATGCTCAGCCGGTGATGAAGCTGGGCCACACCGGGAACTGCAGCTTGAGCAGGACCACGAAAGCCAGGTAGCTGCCAATCGCCAGGATGGTGGACAGACCGAGCACACCCTTGAGGCTGAACTCATTGCCCGCCAGGCTGGAGATGATGACCAGGGCGTAGATGCCGAGGATCATGCCCATGGCCGGCAAACCAATGCTGGGCAGACCGCCGAGCAGGATGCCGAACACGAAGTTGGCGGCCAGGATGAAGAACAGGGGCTTCCAGGCCCAGGCACCGATCTTGTCGCCACCTTCGGTCTCGACCACCATCGCCTTGAAGGTGATGACAGATCCGATCAAAGCCAGCAGGATGCCCAGCATGAGGGGAAAGTACCCAGGACCCATGCGCGCACCAGACCCCACGCTGTAAGTCGTGGCACCCCATGCGAACGCGACACCGACCCCCATGAACATGAGGCCGGAAAAAAAGTCTTTTTGACTTTTGATTTTCACGAAGTATCTCCTCGAAAGAATTTTTCGACTGGGCGATTGTGGTGGCTTTCACGAAGCTGTCAGATGTGGATATCACCTACCAAGTCACTGACGCAGCGCAAATCTGGAGCAGCGGCAGCCCAGAAAAGTACAAATCCAAGGGAAAACCCAAATTGACTAAACAAGCGCCACCACAACACCCCATCCAAACAAAGGAAAACCCTGCTACCAGGGAGTAGCAGAGCGCGATGCGCAGGCTTGTGGGGGGCGGTCATGGCCCCGACCGGACCCTCAATCCAGAGGGGGGGTGGTGCTGAGCACTTCTTCGAGCGTGGTCAGGCCTTCGGCCACGCGCAGCGCTCCGGCCAGGCGCAGCGGCCGCATGCCATCGCTGACGCCCTGGCGGCGCAGCGCATCCAGGCTGGGCTCGCGGTTGACGCGATCCTTGAAGGCTTCGCTGATGGAGAGCAGTTCGTACAGGCCCATGCGCCCCATGAATCCCGTCATGCGACAGTCCACGCAACCCACGGGCTTGTAGGGGCGGTAGCCACCGCTGGCATTGATTTTCCAGGGCTTGACGAAGTCGGCCAGGGTCTCGGCGCTGAAGGCCTCGTCGGGCACCTTGCACTGGCGGCACAAGGTGCGCACCAGGCGCTGGGCCAGCACCCCCAGCACCGTGGCGTTGAGCAGGTAGGGCGGCACGCCCAGCTCCATGAGCCGGGTGATGGCCGAGGGCGCGTCATTGGTGTGCAGGGTGGAAAACACCAGGTGGCCGGTGAGGGCCGCCTGGACCGCCATGTCGGCGGTCTCCAGGTCACGGATTTCGCCCACCATGATGATGTCCGGGTCTTGCCGCATGAGCGAGCGCAGGCCCTCGGCAAAGCTGAAGTCGAGCTGGGGCTGCACCTGGGTCTGGTTGAAGGCAGGCTCGATCATTTCGATCGGGTCTTCAACGGTGCAGACATTGACCTCGTCGGTGGCCATCCGCTTGAGCGTGGAATACAGCGTGGTGGTCTTGCCCGAACCCGTGGGCCCGGTCACCAAGATGATGCCGTAAGGCCGGCGCGTGAGCTGCTCCCAGCGTTGGGCGTCGTGGGCCGAAAAGCCCAGGGCGTCCAGGTCTTTGACCGCGGTGTCAGGGTCGAAGATGCGCATCACCATCTTCTCGCCGAAGGCGGTGGGCAGGGTGGACAGGCGCATTTCCACCTCATCACCCCGCGGGTTGCGGGTCTTGATGCGACCGTCCTGCGGGCGCCGGCGCTCGACCACGTCCATGCGACCGAGCAGCTTGACGCGAGCCACCATGGCGTTGAGAACGCCCATGGGCATCTGGTAGACGGAGTGCAGCACGCCATCGATGCGAAAGCGGATCACGCCCTGCTCGCGCCGGGGTTCCAGGTGGATGTCGCTGGCACGCTGGTCGAAGGCGTATTGCCACAGCCAGTCGACCACCCGCACCACGCCCTGATCGTTGGCATCAAGCTGCTTGTTGCTGCGGCCGAGTTCGACCAGTTGCTCGAAGCTCGCCGCGTTGTTGCTGGCCCCCGCCTTCTGCGCGGCACGCACCGATTTGGCCAAGGCGAAAAACTCGGCGGTGTAGCGGTGAATCTCCAGCGGGTTGGCCACCACACGCCGAACCCGGCGCCGGGACTGGCGTTCGACTTCGCTGATCCAATCGGTCACAAAGGGCTCGGCCGTGGCCACGACCACCTCGCTGGCAGTGATCTGCACCGGCAGCACGCGGTGGCGCTCGGCGTAGGCGGCGCTCATGGTCTCGGCCACCTTGCCCACGTCGACGCGCAGGGGATCGATGCGAAGGTACTCAACCCCGGCGCGCCCGGCGATGTACTGGGTGAGCTCCTCCAGGTCCAACGGCCGGCCGTTGGAGGCCCTAAGCATGGCCACGCTGGCCAGACGCACCAGAGGATGCTGTGCGCTTTCAGCCTGCGAACAGCGTGCCACGGTGCGCTCGGCCTGCTCGGCCGAGATCACGCCGTCGGCCCGCAGCCAATCGACCACCCGCCGCCAGTCGAGCAGACCGATGTAGGGAATGGTGAGGCCGGCGGACGGGGGGACGTTGGAAGGTGGGGTGGCGCTGGCGGAAGGGGGCGCGGTGGCACTCATGACGGCTGGGTTCCGGTGATTCCGCCAGGTTTGGCGGCGCAACCGCCAGCATAACGCGCCCGGCGGCCACGCGGGCCCTGGCACGGCACCGGTTCACCAAGCTGATTCGAAGCCTTTGCAAAGGCGTTGTCGCGGGCCTGCACCGGCAGGTGCCAGGCCCAGGCCAAGACACTCAGGCAGAGCGGCGTGACACCAGCGGCTTGAACACGCGCAGCCACTTGGTGGCCGGCAGGCCCCAGCGGCTCTGGATCAGCTCGGCGCGCTCCAGCAAGACTTCGCGCTTGGGGCGCGACGGCGTGCGCTGGGCCAGCACCACGGTGTTGCCTTCGCGGGTGGGCTTGAAGGCCCAGATGGCGTCAGCCCCAAAGGCCTCGACCATTTTCTCGACGCTGCGCTCGTAGCTGGAGGAGCGACCGAACAGGTTCACGGTCATGCAGGCGTCTTCGCTGAGCAACTGACGGCAATCGGCATAGAACTCGGCGCTGTCAAGGACCGGAGCGGCGGCCTCATGGTCATACAGGTCGACCTGAAGGGCATCGACCACGCCGTGCCACATGGGGTTGCGGATCTCCTCGGCGGCGTCGGCGATCACCACGCGCAGCTTGCTGTCGTCGGGCGGCAGCTTGAACCAGCCGCGGCAGGCATGCAACACCTGAGGGTTGAGTTCGATGGCCGTGGTGGTGACCTTGAGCTTTTTGCGGCAGAACTTGGTCAGCGTGCCGGCGCCCAGGCCCAGTTGCATGGCATGGAAGCGCGTCAGGCGGGCCGGGTCGGTGAACAGCAGCCAGGCCATCATGCGTTGCACGTACTCCAGTTCGATGTCGTACGGAGCGTCCATGAGCATGGTGCCCTGGATCCATTCGGTGCCCAGGTGCAGACTGCGCACACCGTCCCAGTCCGAGAAATTGACTTCGGGCAGTTCGACGGGGGTGGGGGTGGATTTGCTGCGGGCCATGGCTGTGCGGGTGAAAAACGGTGCAGCACTGTAGCAGGCCCGCCCAGCACATGAAGCGCCGGCAGCCGGCACTCAGAGCAGACCGGCCGACTCGAAGGCCTCGCGCCAGGCGGCCAGCTTGTGCGCCAGGGTCTGGGACGCATTGGCCGGGCTGGTGGACGGCAGGCGCCACACCGGCAGCCCCAGCGCCAGGGTGTGCCGGGCATGGCGGTAGCTTTCGCCGCCGTTGTGGGCGATGGCGCACAGGCAAGGGCAACGCAGACGCAGGCTGGCCAGGTCATTGACCAAGGGCTTGCGGATGGCGCTGTCCAGGCTGCCTTCGCGTTCACACGAGGCATAAACATCCCACAGCCCCAGGCCGCGCCGCTGCAGTTGCTGCAGCCGATCGGGGTAATCCAGTGCGACCAGGTCGCATTGCCACAAAGTGGACAGGATCTTCCAGAACTGGTTTTGCGGGTGCCCGTAATACTGCTGCTGGGCCAGTGAGCGGGCACCCGGAAAACTTCCCAGCACCAGCAGGCGGGTTTCTGGCCCCAGCACCGGGGGCAGGCCTGTGAGGCGCTCGCTCATGGCGCGGCCCCGGCCAGCAGGGCTTCGAGTCGGGGCAAGGCCGAGCAGGCATTGCGCGTGGTGGCCGCGGCCAGTTCGGCCAGGGGCAGGCCCCGCAGGCCGGCCAGCACCTCCGCGATGCGGGGCAGTTCGGCCGGCGTATTGCGGCCCTGCGGCAGGCCGGCCGCACGCTCGGCCGCCGTGCGGTACAGCCAGTGCGGCGGAATGTCGGGCGCGTCTGTCTCCAGCACCAGCGAATCCAGCGGCAGTTCGGTGGCCAGGCGTCTCAGTTGCAACGCCCGGTCGTAGGTGAGCGCCCCGCCGAAGCCCAGCTTGAAGCCCAGGTGAACAAAGGCCTCGGCTTGCTGGAAGCTGCCATTGAAGGCATGGGCAATGCCCCGCCAGGCCCCCGCACCGGGCCCCCCGATCGAGCGCAGGGCGGCCAGCAGTGCGTCTGCCGACCGGCGCACGTGCAGGATCACCGGCAGATCGAACTGCCGCGCCAGGCGCAACTGAGCCCGGTAGAAATGCTGCTGGCGCGCCATGTCCAGGCCCGGCACAAAGCCGTCCAGGCCGATCTCGCCCACGGCCACCAGGCGCGGGTCGGCCTGCGCGACCTGCAGGGCCTGGGCCAGGCGGTCCAGGTCAGAGTCGGCCGCCCGTGGGGTGTAAAGGGGGTGGATGCCCAGGGCATAGCTGTCGCCGTGCCGGTGGGCCAGGCAGCGCACCGCCTCGAAATGGGCCACCTCGACCGCCGGCAGCACGCAGTGCCCGACCCCGGCGGCCCGGGCCTGCTGGCGCACCTGGTCGACATCGGCGGCCAGTTCGGGGGCGTCAAGGTGGCAATGGGTGTCTAGCCAGAACAACATGGACCCGATGATGCCTGAAGCGCCAGGGCTGCACGGCCTCCCCGGGCCGTGCAGCCGACGGCAAACCATGCTAAGGTTTTGCCCAGGCGTCGGCACCGTGCCCATGCCCCAGGACACAGGTGACCCCATGCGCAGGCCCGCCTTGTACATCCCACCCCGCCCTCCCGCCGCCGCCACGGCCCGGGAGCCCGTGCCGGTCGACGCGCCACCCTCTCCACAAGAGCCTTCGAGCCAGGCCCCCCAGGCCACCGATACGACCGCACAACACCCAGACCCCCCCGCCAACCCAGCCACCCCATCCGCCCCTGCGCGACAAGCCCATTGGCGCACCCGGGCGCCGGCCTGGATCAGCGCCGCCGCCCTGCTGTTTGCCGGCCTGTTGCTGGGCTGGCAACTGGCACCCCGGCCTCGCCCATTGACGCAGCAGGACATCGATGCCGCGGTGCGGCACAGCCTCGAAACCCAGCCGCTGCGTTCAGCCGTGGCACTGGCCGCAGAGCGGGTGGCGCCCTCGGTGGTTCGGGTCGTGGGTTTTGGCCACGAACGGGCCGAACGCCCCGCCCACCAAGGCAATACGCGAGGCCGTGAAGAACGCGAAGGGCATGAGACCAGCGTCGGCACCGGCGTGGTGCTGGTGGACAGCGGCCTGATCCTGACCAACCTGCATGTGGTCAAAGGGGCCGAACGCATCGGCCTGGTGTTCAGCGATGGCTTGCGCGCCAGCGCCACCCTGGTGGCCACCCGACCCGCGCAGGATCTGGCGGTGCTGCAGGCCAGCCGCGTGCCCGATGACCTGGTGGCCGCCACCCTGGCCAGCAGCGGCAGCCTGCACCCGGGCGACACCGTGGGGGTGATCGGCTTTCCGTACGGCATCGGGCCATCGGTGTCCGCAGGCGTGGTGTCGGGGCTGGACCGCGAATTTGATTCGCCTCAGGGACGCCAGACACTGAACCACATGATTCAGTTCGATGCGGCAGCCAACCCGGGCAACTCAGGTGGGCCCTTGTTCACGGCCCAAGGTGAGGTGGTGGGCATCGTGACGGCCATCCTCAACCCCGGTGCGGCCAAAACCTTCATCGGCATCGGCTTTGCCGTCCCGATCGAGAGCGCCGCCACGGCGGCCGGCATGCCCCCTTTCTGAAGCCCCCTGCCAGAACAAGGAACCCGCCCATGGATGCCCCGCCCCCAACGCAGACCGCCCCCGGCGCCGACACCGCCGCCCTGATGGAGCAGATCCTCTACGAGATCAAGCGCGTGGTGGTCGGGCAGGACCGGTTTCTGGAGCGCGTGATGGTGGCGCTGCTGGCGCAGGGGCACTTGCTGGTGGAGGGCGTGCCCGGGCTGGCCAAGACCCTCACGGTGAAGACACTGGCGCAGACACTGCATGGCCAGTTCAAGCGCATCCAGTTCACGCCTGACCTGATGCCAGCCGACCTGGTGGGCACACGTCTGTTCAACCCGCGCAACGGGGAATTCAGCACCGCCCTGGGCCCCGTGTTCACCCACCTGCTGCTGGCCGATGAGATCAACCGCGCGCCGGCCAAGGTGCAAAGTGCACTGCTGGAGGTGATGCAAGAGCGCCAGGTGACCCTGGCCGGCGAAACCCACCGGGTGCCCAGCCCCTTTCTGGTGATGGCCACCCAGAACCCGATCGAGACCGAGGGCACTTACCCCCTGCCCGAGGCCCAGTTGGACCGGTTCATGATGAAGGTGCACATCGGCTATCCGAGCGACGAGGAGGAGCTGGCGATCGTTCAGCGGGCGATCGCCCCGCCGGTGGCCGTGCGGCCAGTCGCCAGCATGGAGGCCCTGGTCGCGTTGCAAGCCTGCTGCCGGCAGGTGTATCTGGACCCGGCTTTGCTGCAGTACGCCGTGCGACTGGTGTCGGCCACACGGCAGCCGGCACAACACGGTCTGCCCGAGCTGCAGGGGTGGCTGAACGCCGGGGCCAGCCCCCGGGCCACGATCGCGCTGGCCGAGGGCGCACGGGCACTGGCGCTGATGCGTGGACGGCGCTACGCACTGCCTGAAGACCTGACGGACCTGGCACCCGAAGTGCTGCGCCACCGGCTGACCTTGTCCTATGAAGCCCTGGCCGAGGGGCACAGCCCCGACAGCCTGATCAACCGGCTGATGGGCCGCATCAGCCCGCCACCCCGAGCCCTGCAGCATGACGACCCACGCCCTGGATCGATCTGACACGGCTGCGCCCTTCGGGCCCCGGCCAGCCCAGATGAAGCTGGACTGGCCTGCGCTCAAGCGGCTGCAGGGCTGGCGGCCCGGGCCGTATCTCAGCCTGCTGCGCGGCAGCGGCCTGGATCTGGCGGACCTGCGCGAATACCAGCCGCACGACGAGGTACGGCACATCGACTGGAACGCCACGGCCCGCCTGCACACCCCCCACGTGCGCCTGTTCCACGAAGAGCGCGACATGAGCGCGTGGTTTGTGCTGGACCAGAGCCGCTCCATGCATTTCGGCTCGGGCCGCCACAGCAAAGCCCGCCTGGCGCAAGACCTGATCTGGGGTTTGGCCCTGACCTGGCTGGAGCACGGCCACCGGGTGGGCACACTGACTTTCAATGAGTTCGGCCCTCAGGGCCTGCGACAAAGCCCTCGCGCTCTGGGCGGACGCCAGGGGGCCGCGCAGTTGCGCCATGCCTTGGATCAGGGGCCGGACAGCCGCCGCCCTGCAGGCCCACCCGCCAGCGCTGCAACGCGCTCCCAGGCCCTGGCCCGAGCGCTGCACCGGGCCGGCGCCACGCTGCACCGGCGGAGCACGGTGCTGGTGCTGAGCGATTTCCAGGAGCAGATCGACTGGGAGCGCCCTCTGGGACGCCTGGCCCAAAAGCACGATGTGGTGGCCCTGCAGCTGCTGGACCCACTGGAGCAGGTGCTGCCGGATCTGGGCCTGCTGCACCTGCGGGACCCTGAAAGCGGCATGGCCTTGTGGGTGGACAGCCACGACCGTGCCCTGCGCGAGCGCTTTGCCCAGGCCGCGGCAGAACGCGGTGTGCGCCTGCGCGAGGCTTTTGGCCGCGCCGGGGTCGACGCCCTGGCGTTGAGCACGGCCGCTGATTGGGCGGCCGAGTTGCGGCGCTTTGTGCGCTTGCGCAGAGGCCTGCCTGCCGAGGCCCCCAGACCTCAGAACCGATGGCCTCAGGCGGAGGCCCCCACATGAGCTTTCTGTGGCCCCAGATGCTGTGGCTGCTGGCCTTGTGCCCGGTGGCCGTGGCGGCTTACGTGTTGCTGCTGCGCCGCCGGCGTGCAGCCACCCTCTACCCGGGGCTGGGCCTGCTGCAACAGGCCATGGGGCCGGGCCGGCGCTGGCGGCGGCACTTGCCACCCGCCCTGCTCTTGCTGGCCTGGGGTTTGTTGCTGCTGGCCGCCGCCCGTCCGGTGGCGCGGATCAGCCTGCCCAGCGAACAACAGACCCTGTTGCTGGTGATGGATGTGTCGGGCAGCATGCGCGCCACCGACGTCAAACCCAACCGGCTGGTGGCGGCCCAGGAGGCGGCCAAGGCCTTCATCCGCAGCCTGCCAAGGCCCGTGCGCGTGGGCATCGTGGCCTTTGCCGGCAGCGCCCAGCTGGCCCAGGCCCCGACCCGCAACCACGAGGACTTGTTTCAGGCGATCGATGGCTTTCAACTGCAACGGGGCACGGCCACCGGCAATGGCTTGGTGGTGGCGCTGGCCACTTTGTTTCCCCAGGCCGGCATCGATTTGGCCCATTGGGGGGCCGGCACCATCACCGCAGCCCCACTGGGCAGCCCGGAGGCCACCAGACCACAGCCCTGGCAGCCTGTACCCGCAGGCTCTTACACCACGGCGGCAATCATCATGTTGACGGACGGCCAGAGGACCACGGGGGTCGATCCCCTGGAGGCCGCCCGCCTGGCCGCAGAGCGCGGGGTGCGCGTATACACCGTGGGGGTGGGGACGGTGGATGGCGATACCGTGGGATTTGAAGGCTGGTCAATGCGGGTGCGACTGGACGAGGAGACGCTGAAGGCGGTGGCAGCGCGCACCCAGGGCGAGTACTTTCATGCGGCTTCGGCCGAGGCCCTGCATCAGGTCTACGAAACCCTGGGCTCACGGCTGGCCCTGGAAACCCACGAGACCGAGATCAGTGCCTTGCTGGCCCTGGCAGCGGCGGCACTGGTCTTGCTGGCCTCGGGTTTGTCCTTAAGCTGGTTCGGCCGCGTGGCTTGAAACCCACTGTTCCTGACTGAGGCAACGCAAGCCGCACTGCGAAACCGGTGCCAGGCCCCACTCTGACGCCCCATAGCGCGAAGTTGGGGCTAGACTGTGTTTTTCTTTGTCACAAGTGGAATCCGCCATGACCTCAGAAGCCCAACGAGAGATCGACGAGCGCACCAACCTGACCAGCACCAACAAATTTGAACTGCTGTTGTTCCGCCTGGGCAAGGATGCTCATGGGGACAGGTCTGAGCTGTTTGGCATCAACGTGTTCAAGGTCAGAGAGATCGTGGAGATGCCCAAGATCACCGCCATCATCGGGGCCGCCAAGGGTGTGCTCGGGGTGGTGAACCTGCGCGGCCAGGTGATCCAGGTGATCGACCTTCCGTTCATCGTGGGATGCCAGCCGGTGACCGGTTTGAACATCATGCTGGTGGCCGAGTTTGCACGCCACACCATCGCGTTTGCGGTGGAAGCGGTGGAAGAGATCGTGCGCCTGGACTGGACGCAGGTGCTGGCGGCCGAGGGCAACGCGGCCTCGGGCATGGTGACCAGCATTGCCCGCCTGGACGGCGATGTGGACAACACCCGCCTGGTGCAGGTGCTGGATGTGGAAGCCATCCAGCGTCGCGTCAGCCCCACCCCCGATCAGGAAGTGAACCCGGGCACCATTGGCCCCTCGCTCAACCTGCGCCCTGGCAGCGTGGTGCTGGCAGCCGACGACTCGCCCATGGCCCGCACGCTGATGGAAAAGAGCCTCGAAGCCATGGGAGCCCCCTTTGTGATGACCCGCAGCGGCAAAGAGGCCTGGGAGACGCTGCAACGCATCGAGGCCGATGCGCGCAAGGAAGGCCTGACGATCCGCGACAAGGTGGCCCTGGTGCTGACTGACCTGGAGATGCCCGAGATGGACGGCTTCACCCTGACGCGAAACATCAAGCAAGACGTGCGTTTCAGCGGGCTGCCGGTGGTGATCCACTCCTCGCTGTCAGGCACGACCAACGAGGATCACGTGAAGAGCGTGGGCGCCGATGCCTATGTGGCCAAGTTTGCCCCGGCCGAACTGGCCCAGGTGTTGCGCTCCGTGATGAGCCGCTGACCCTCACGAAAGGGCCAACGGTCGCACCCTTGCATCAGACTGTTTGAATCTTGCCGATCTGACCCAGGTTACCGGGGGTTGGTATCTACCTTGTCGCGGCTGCCACAACAGCCGCCCCACGCCCATCCTGGCGCGGGCTCTCACCGACACTGAGGACTTGGCCCATGCCCCCCGCAAAAAAATCTGCAAAAAAACATGTCTGGCCCTTGTGGGGCCTTTGCCTTTTGAGCAGCGCTCTCTTGAGCGCCTGCAATGATCTGGGCTCCGACGCCCCGATTGGTGGCACGCTGAGCGGGCTGCCCAGTGGCCAGCAACTTGTGCTGCAAAACAATGCCGACGACGATCTGACGCTGACGCGCAACGGTGAATTCCGCTTTGACACGCGACTGAAGGCTGACGAACGCTACAACGTCAGCGTTCTCACCCAGCCTGCCGGCGTGAACTGCAGTGTGAGCAGTGGCAGTGGCAAGGTGAACAGCCGAGGCGATGGGGTGTTTGCCGTGAAAGTGGCCTGCGATACCGGCCTTTCGCTGGGCGGCACCCTGGCCGGGCTGCAAGCGGGCACCAGCGTGACGCTGAGCACCAACGGCCTGTCACTGTTGCTGGCGCAGAACGGCTTCTTCCAATTCAAGAACTCACTGCCCGCAGGGACACCTTATCAGGTGGTGGTGGCTCAGCAACCGCTGCAAGGCAAGTGCAGCGTGAGCAATGGCAGCGGCAACATTGTCGCGGGCAAGCTCTCGCTGGTGAATGTGGATTGCCAGTGACGGTCTGAGAAAAAGAGGTCAAGCCCCACGTGCAACGGTCGATAAGCATGACAGGCATCAAGCCGGTCGGCAGCTTTGACGCCCCGAAATGCGGGGTGATTACCCCTCTTTTCAGAAGATCCCGCGTAGGCGAAGAGCAGACCATGGAGGCACGTGTTTCTGCGTCATGACCGCGCTCACCCGGGGGTGACGGGTGAAGCAGGCCCCACGGTCAATGCCATGAATATTCTGAGACTTCGTATCCGGCCTGATGCTCCTATCAACCTGCATGCCCCACTGATCCGACAGGCGCCTTCCGTGGTCACGGTCAGCCACCGCGTTCAAGCCTCAGCCAACCAGGTTCAAGGCCAAGAGGTGAACGAACCGTCGCCAGCAGCGCCGTCTGTGAGCGCCCATGGCGGGCCCGACGCCCTGTCCGCAGCCGCCTGAGGTTCCGTACCGGACCGGGTCAAACTCACCCTGGCCCACGGCGCTCGCACCCATGACCCGTGACCAGCGGCAGTTGCGATGCGGCTTAAAGTGCGAATCGCTCGCGCATGGCCTCAGCGAAGGTGACGCTGCCACAGAGTGAAAGGGTGACGGTGCGACGCACCCGCTCTTCACCGGGTGCCTCTTCTGAAACCACCAGTCCTGGGGTGTGAAGGTTCACGGTCAGGCTGTGCACGGGCTGGGTCTCGCACCAGGCCTGCAGATCCACGTCCCAGTCACCGCCATGGTCCAGAGGCCTTTCAGGGCCAAAGTGGTCTCGCGCCCATTTCAGCACTGCGGCGATCTCGGCCAGTACCAGGGGCAATTGCTCGGGCCAGACCGATGCCATGGCGTCGAAGGTACCCTCTTCATCGGTGTCTTCGCTGCAATCGAAATCCAACCAGTCCAGCGTCATGCGGGCACCTCGGTGGCCTGGCCCATGCGCTCCTCGGCCAGGCGACCCCGAACCAGGCGCATTTGGCGGGCACAGCGTGCCGCCAGGGTTTCGTCGTGGGTGACCATGACAAAGGCGGTGCCCTGATCGCGGGCCAACTGCAGCATCAACTGGAACACCTGCTCGGCCGTACCCCGGTCAAGGTTGCCTGTGGGTTCGTCCGCCAGCACGCAGGCGGGTTGGGCTACGAGGGCGCGGGCGATGGCCACGCGCTGTCTCTCGCCGCCAGAAAGCTCCGCCGGTCGGTGGTGCAAGCGATCGGCCAACCCCACCGCCTCAAGCATGCGGCGCGCCGCCTCGGAGGAGACGGCTGCGGCTTCACGGCGGATGCGCAGGGGCATGGCCACGTTGTCCAGCGCGCTGAACTCAGGCAGCAAGTGGTGGAACTGGTAAACAAAGCCCAGGTGCCGGTTACGCAATCGCCCCTGGGTGGCAGGGTCGAGTTGCGACAGGGGTTGGCCCATGAGGCTGACCTCACCGGCGCTGGGCGCATCGAGCCCGCCCAGCAAGTGCAACAGCGTGCTTTTGCCCGAACCGGACGCGCCGACGATGGCCACGGTGTCGCCAGCGCGGATGCTGAGGTCCACGCCTTGCAGCACCGTCACATCCAGCCGGCCTTCGGTGAAACGCTTGCTCAGGCCCCGGGCTTGCAGCACGGTGTTGGAGAGGGTTGGATCACTCATATCGCAGGGCCTCGGCAGGGTTGACCCGGCTGGCACGCCAACTGGGATAGAGGGTGGCCACAAATGCCAGCAGCAGTGAGATCAGGGTAATGGGCAGGATGTCGCCCTGCTGCGGGTCACTGGGCATGCGGCTGATGAGATAGATGTCCTTGGGCAAAAAGCTGGCGTGGAAGGCTTGCTCGATGGCCGGTACGATCACATCAATGTTGCAGGCAATGGCCAGGCCCAGCACCAGCCCCGCCAAGGTGCCGATCACACCCACCATCGCGCCCTGCACGACAAAGATGCCCATGATGCTGGCCGGACTGGCGCCCAGCGTGCGCAAGATGGCGATGTCGGCGCGCTTGTCGGTGACGGTCATGACCAGGGTGCTGACCAGGTTGAAGGCGGCCACGGCCACGATCAGGGTCAGGATGATGAACATCATGCGTTTTTCAAGCTGAACGGCCGCGAACCAGCTCTTGTTCTGGCGCGTCCAATCGCTGATCAGCAGATCCCCACTCAGGCTGCCGGCCAGTTGCTGGGCCACCTCGCGGGCCTGGTGAAGATCGCGAATGCGAAGGCGAATGCCGGTGGGCCCCTCCAGGCGAAAGATGCGCTGGGCATCTTCCATGTGCAACATGGCCAGGGTGGAGTCGTACTCATAGTGACCGGAGTCGAAGGTGCCGACCACGGTCATCTGTTTGAGGCGGGGCACCACACCCGCGGGCGTGACCTGGCCTGAGGGGGCGATCAAGGTCACCGGATCGCCTGTGCGCACGCCCAAGCTGCGGGCCAGGTCGGCGCCAAGCACGATGCCGAATTGCCCAGGCACCAGGCGTTGCAGCACGTCTTGCTTGAGGGCGGAGTCCATGTCCGCGACTTCCGGTTCACGCGCGGGGTCGATGCCGCGCACGATGGCCCCTTTCATGGTGTCGCCCCGGGCGAGCAAGGCCTGCACAGCGATGAAGGGTGCTGCGCCCAGCACCTCAGGATGGCGTCTCGCCTCCTGGAGCGTCAGCGACGGATCGGGCAGCGCGTCACCCTGGGGGGTGAAGATCTCGATGTGTGCCACCACGCTGAGCATGCGGTCACGGACTTCCTTCTGGAAACCGTTCATGACCGACAGGACAATGATCAGGGCCGCCACGCCCAGCGCAATGCCCAGCATGGAGACCCCGGAGATGAATGAGATGAAGCCGTTGCGCCGTGTGGCACGGCCGGCGCGGGTGTATCGCCAGCCCAAGGCCAATTCGTAAGGGATTTGCATGGAGCCGAGATTGTGGCATCCCGGACAATACACCCCATGTCAGAACAGAATATCGCTAGCCGTATGGTGCGGCTCATCGTGCCCTATGCGCATTGCTCCGCCGAAGGCGCCCAACAGGCGCTTGGCCCCAGGGAGTTACCCAACCTCTATCAGTTGAGCCGACTGCTGAGCCCAGGCACCCGCCACGCTCCAAGTGAAGACAGCCCCACACTGCCTCATGAATGGGCCTTGGCCCAGGCGATGGGCTTGCCCGAAGGCTCCTCGCTGGATGCAGCGCCCACACCGTGGGCCGCCTGGGACGCCCTGCAGTGGCTGGGGCCAGCCACCATGGAACATGCCTGGAGCTGGATCACCCCTTGTCATTGGCAGGTTGGGAGCAGCCACATCGCCATGAGCGACCCGCAGGCCTTGGGGCTGGGCGAGGCCGAGTCACGTGCCCTGCTTGACATCTTGGCGCCGTTTTTCAAAGACGACGGCATCGAACTGCACTACCAGAGCCCAGAACGGTGGTTGGCCTGTGGTGAAGTTTTTCGAAAGTTGCATGCGCCCAGCCTGGATCGGGTGATCGGACGCTCGATTGACGCCTGGATGCCTCAGGGCCCCTCTGCAAACCTGCTGAGGCGCTTGCAAACAGAAACCCAGATGCTGCTGTACACGCACGCGTTCAGCGAGGCACGCCAGGCGCAAGGTGCGCCAAGCATCAACTCCTTCTGGATCAGTGGCTGTGGCGCCCTGCCCCAGGGATGGCAGGCGCCGCAGGCTGCGCCACAGGTATTGGATGACTTGCGCAGGCCCGCGCTGGCAGGGGACTGGAACGCCTGGACAGACGCCTGGAGGCAATTGGACGCCGGACCGATGGCCCAATGCCTCCGCATCGCAAGCCAGGGTATACCGATAGAACTGACGCTGTGCGGCGAGCTGGCTCTGCAAAGCTGGCATGGCCCGCGCAATGGTCTGCTGTCCAGGTTGGCAGCTCGCTGGCAAGGCAAAACTGCATTCAGGCAGGCGCTGGAGTCACTATGAAAATACTCGAACGAGATATCCCTCCTCGCGCCTGCTGGGCCCTGGAGCAAGCCGGCATCCACCCACTTTTGGCACGCCTTTATGCGGCCCGGGGTGTGCAGAACAAGGAAGAACTGGACGATGGGCTGGCCCATCTGCTGCCGCCGCATACCCTCAAAGGGGCTCAAGAGGCCGCACAACTTCTGGCTGACGCCATCGCAGCGAACATGAGCCTGTGCATCGTGGCCGATTACGACTGTGACGGCGCCACCGCTTGTGCGGTAGCCCTGCGTGGCTTGCGTGCTTTGGGGGCGCAACGCGTGGATTACCTGGTGCCCGACCGGGTCATTGATGGTTATGGCCTGACCGCGCCGATTGCGGAGCGGGTGAAGGCCATGAGCGCCGATGTGCTGATCACGGTCGACAACGGGATTGCCAGCATGGAAGGCGTCGCCCGCGCCCGAGAGCTAGGGCTTCAGGTCTTGATCACCGACCATCACCTGCCGGCCGCCGAAACGCCGGATGCCCATGTCATCGTCAATCCAAACCAGCCCGGATGCGACTTCGGCAGCAAATCCATGGCGGGTGTTGGCGTCATGTTTTATGTGCTGTTGGCCTTGCGAGCTGAACTCCGCCGCCGTGGCGCGTATGTGGAGCATCCTCAACCCAAACTGGATGACCTGCTCCCCCTTGTGGCGCTCGGCACCGTGGCCGATGTGGTCAAGTTGGACGAAAACAACCGGCGATTGGTCGCCCAAGGTCTCAAGCGGATTCGTGCAGGGGTCATGCCAGCGGGCGTCGAGGCCTTGTTTCGCGCCGCAGTGCGTGATGCGCGCAAAGCAACAACCTTTGATTTCGGATTTGCACTGGGCCCCCGCATCAATGCGGCGGGCAGGCTATCCGATATGACGGTTGGCATCGAATGCCTGGTGACAGACAACGCCGGTCGAGCCGACGAACTGGCGAAATTGCTCGATAGCATCAACCGCGAGAGACGTGACATCGAGGGCGGCATGCGTGAACAGGCCTTCGCAATCGCTGAAACTCTTTTTGAAGAAGGCCAGGCCGCCCCTCCAGCCATCAGCGTGTTCGACCCCGACTTCCACGAAGGCGTGGTGGGCATCGTGGCCTCTCGCATCAAAGACAAACTGCATCGCCCAACGTTCGTGTTTGCGGCGAGCGCGGCGCCAGGCCGGGAGCACGAACTCAAGGGATCAGGGCGGTCGATCCCCGGCTTTCACTTGCGCGACGCACTGGATTTGGTGGCCAAACGTCACCCTGGTGTCTTGTTGAAATTTGGCGGCCATGCAATGGCGGCCGGGTGCTCAATCCCCCGATCCCACTTCGACACCTTTTCACAAGCGCTGGCCCAAGTGGCAGATGAATGGCTTGACGCAGCCACCTTGACTCGCCGCCTGGATACCGATGGCCCGCTGGCGCCGGAATACCGCCGCACCGATGTCGTCGACACCTTGCACCGTGAAGTATGGGGTCAAGGATTTGCACCCCCTACTTTCAGCGAAGAACTGGAGGTGGTGTCACAAAGGCTGGTGGGGGAGAAGCACCTGGCCCTGAAATTGAAGCACCAAGGTGATGCCGTGGATGGCATTTGGTTTGGGCATACCGAGCCATTGCCCAAACGAGTCAAGCTCGCGTTTCGGCTGGACGCCGATGAATGGCAAGGCGTTCGCAGGGTTCGCTTTCTGGTCGAAGGCGCGGAGTTCTGACTGCGTCGCGTCTCGGGCTCATTCAGCCTCAACAGGCCTGCGCCATAGCTGGGTGGCCTGCATGGAGCGAGATCAGCGCTCCACATCACAGGCAGGATAAAGAGGCCACACCAGTTGCATTGACCATGAATACCTAATGGCACCAGGATTGGCTGCGGGGCGAGCCAATTGATGCACGTTCGCCCCAGAAGGTCGTCTGCTGGGCCGAGGGTACGTGGAGCTGACGGGGTACGCGCAGGCGCTGAGGCTGTGATCGGAGAGGACAGCGGCAAGCGTTGGCCCAGGAGCTGCAGTAGCGTATTCTGCAGCCCCAAAGACAAAACCCCCGCCAGTTTCCTGGAGGGGGTTTTGAGGGCTGTAAGAGCCTGACGATGACCTACTTTCACACGGGAA
>NZ_JBYTDE010000003.1:502533-567540 GCF_058791075.1 Curvibacter sp. EU05-FHT14A10 | reverse complement strand
CAGCAGATAAGCCGTTGATTCATATAGGCCAGGGTGCCTAAAACAGGCCAAATGAGGCAAAACGTGTCGAACTCCGGAGGACGGCCTGAGGGGTTGGAATCTCTCAGGGTTGGGTCCATTTTTCACGCGGACTTGAGAGGTTTTGCAAACCCACTACGGGGCGACGACAATGGGCAACAACAACTTGAATTGCGTTCCTTCTGGCCCAGAGGTCCATTGAACGCTCCCATTGATGGCTTGGGCCCGGCGCATTTGGTTGTTCAAGCCACGACCTTTGGGGCTCAAACGGACAGCTTCATAATCAAACCCAGCCCCATTGTCTTGAATCGAAACCACCACATGCGGCCACTGCAGCCCTGTGCGTACATGGACCTCGGTGGCACGAGTGTGTTTGAGAATGTTGGCGAATGCCTCTTGAAAGATGCGCAGGATATGCAAACCGCTGCGTGGATTCAACCATGACAACCTGGGTATCTCCTGAACCTCCCAATTGAGCCGTACACCCGCCGCTTTGAGCCTTGGACCCAAGCGAAATCGAAAGGTTGCCAGCAGCAAGAGAAGGTCTGCTTCGACGGGCTCCATCGAATCAATCGTCAGTTTCAAATCGTCGATGCATGCTTTGAGGATGTCGCCGAGCAAGGCCTGCGTCATGCCTCCGCCCTCCACCGCACGCAATGCGGTGACCAACGAAGAGCCCAGTCCATCATGCATGTCTTGTGTCAAGCGCTGACGTTCCTCGCTGAGCATCTGGATTTTCTCGATGTCGCGCAAACGCGCATGGCTAGCGGTCAACTCCGCTTCTCGAATCGACAGACGCTGAGCCAGGTGCAGATTGGCTTTTTCTATATTCTCCATGGCACCAATATAACGGCCATACATGATGTACAGGGCAATACCAAACACACCCACAATGGCATACGGATTGGTATATATCCCCTCGGGACTCACCCAATTGGTTTGCAACAATAAATCGTAGATGCAACACAGCGTCGCGAATAACAACCAGCCCGCCACAAGCCATGTTTCATGTGAGCTCTGACGAAACCCTTTGCGCAGCGCATCATAGAAAATGAGTGCGGCAATTGGGACCATCAAGATGTTGACGACGGGTGTTAGCAGTGTCAGCGTTGGCAGGATGCCCAGTCCGGGAGTAGAAACACCGCTCCAAAGCAAAGCGCTCCAAACCAGGAATCGAGTCATGTTACGCATGGGATTCTGGTGAAGGCGCTCCATCATGCAATGACAAAAGATCACCAACCAAATCAGAGAACAGGTCTTGATCCATTCAAACCACTCATCAGAGAGAAGCAGGAATCCGCCACCCACGTGGTAGTGCAGCATGCGTAAAAACGCCATCATGGATGTTGCAAAGAAAATCAAATACAGCGAATCGCGACGCATTTTGATCCAGATGGCCAATGCAAAAAAACCTACCGCCAAAAAAGCACCGCTACCGATGAATGGCAATTGGGTCTGCACCAGTTGGCGCATCTGGTAGCGCCAGGCCAGAGCCTCCACCGAGCCGACCCAGACCGTGGAAAGAGCGCTGCCGGTGTTTCGCAAATGGTCTATGCGCAGCGTGACTGTCTTAGGCGGTGGCTCGTCAACAGCGGCATTGAGCGGTATCAGAAGTGGATGGTTATAGCCATTCAGCGTCATGCTGCCCTGAGACGCATACAGCAGGCGGTTGTCCGAATAGACCGCCAACTGGCCAATGGTCTTCCAACGCGGGATGTAGAGGTATTGGGGCTCTTGCTTTGCATTGAAATGACTCAAATCCAGTCGATACCAGTCGGTCAGGGTTTGCCCAACTTGTTCCGCAGGGGGCAGCACTTCGCGCTTGAAAGTACTGGGCAGCGAAACGCTTTTCCAGCCTTTCTGGGTCAAAAACTCAGGTGCCAATTGCGCGGGGGGCCGGCTGTAGCCTCGACCAGGCACCGACAGGAATTGCGCCTCATGCCATTGAGTTGCATGTGTCTCGCTGGCGGTTTGCTCGCATCCCGCCAGCATGAGAATCCAGGCCAATGCACAGAACACGGCAATCAGTCGGCGGCCATGGGATCCCAAACTGTCGTTGCGGCCGTGCCACCTGGAGCGATGCACCTGCGTCATGGGCATCAAGGCGTGGTCATACCAAGCCCTGGTATCGGGCTTCGTAGATGGCTTCAGCCTTGGAGTTGACCTTCAGCTTGGCATAAATGCGGCGCACATAGGTTTGTACCGTGTGCGTGGACACCTGCATGACCTTGGCGATCTCATCGGCCGTGAACCCTTTGGTGATCAACTCCAACACCTCCGTTTCGCGCGCGGAGAGCACCGAGTGCATGGGGTCCGGGCGGAGCATGGGCTCGTGCGCTTTGACAGCGGGCTGCGTGCGAAAGTGCGTCAATATCTTGCGGGCGATCAATGGGTTGATGGGGCTACCGCCCGCATGGAGACTCCGGATTTCACGCAGCATATCGCCCGCCTCTCCGTCTTTGAGCAAATAGCCTGAGGCGCCGGCCTCCAGCGACTTCATGACATGGGCTTCGTCGGCAAAGGTGGTGCACACCATCACGGCGCAGGAGGGCCACAAGTGTCGGGCGGCCTCAATCACATCCAGGCCCGATCCATCGGGCAGTCCCAAGTCCACCAGCAAGACATCTGCGGCAAGACCTTGCAAGGCATGCAACCCTTCAGATCGGGTGCTGGCAATGCTGACCATGAGCAGGTCGACTGAGGCCTCAACGGCCCTCACGATGGCGTTTTGAACCTCGACATCGTCCTCAACAAGGGCAACCCGAATTTGGGCAGAAGGCGGTGGGGTTGGCATGGTGGCAATGGTGGGAGCCGGGGGAATCAGCATGGCAGATGCACAAATGGAGTTGCCAAGGCCCAGCAGGGGTATTTTTCTCTATCGCACCGTAGCGTCAGGATTATCAACCCGCCTGCTCTCAGACACCGTCCCCAAAATTGGGGACAGCAGGGTTCGCTGCTGCGCTTTGGCGCCACACCTGGGTACTCGCGCTGGCCACCGACTGCCCGCCGCCAGAGCGCCATTCTCGATGGCCAGGCGCAATTGCTCGTACACCTGCTGCCGGCGGGTTGGCCCCCGATGGCTCCCCTGATTCATGGTCAATTGGCTCCTTGAATGGATCATGATCAAAATAGACTGGGGGATCATTTCACCAATCAGAGCGAAACGGAAACCCCATGGCCCATTACACCGCCAGCGTGCGCTGGCAACTCGATGGCAGCAGCTTCAGCCAGCGGCGCTACAGCCGGCGCCACCAATGGCACTTTGATGGCGGTGTGAGCGTACCGGCCTCGTCATCGCCCCATGTTGTGCCGCTGCCTTGGTCCGATCCAGCGGCGGTCGACCCTGAGGAGGCCTTTGTGGCGGCCTTGTCCAGCTGCCACATGCTGTGGTTTTTGGACCTGGCGGCACGGGCCGGCTGGGACATCGTGTCGTATGACGACGAGGCCAGCGGCGTGATGGCCGCCGATGCCCAAGGCCGGCAAGTGATGACCGAGGTGACTTTGCGGCCGGTGGTACGCCTGGCAGCGGGCGTCGAGCGCGATCAGGCGGCCCTGCAGGCCTTGCACCACCGGGCCCACGAGGCCTGCTTTCTGGCCAACTCAGTGCGCACCCGCATCGAGTGCGAACCCAGCTTTGCCATGGAGGCGCCATGAACACCGGCAGCACCACGAACAGCGGAGGCATCGTCATTGCGCCCTTGCAGGCCGGCGACCGGACCGACTGGCTGCCGCTGGCACAGGCCTACAAGGCGTTCTACCAGACCCCCACCCGAGACGCCGAGTACCAGCGGGCCTGGGAGCGCTTGCTGGCCGGCGACGGTGTGCAGGGCCTGGGCGCCCGCGTGCAGGGGCAATTGGTGGGCATCACCCACTACCTGTTCCACACCAGCACCTGGGCACCCCGGGTCTGCTACCTGCAAGATCTGTACGTGTCGGAAGCCCACCGCGGACAAGGCACGGCAGCCGCGCTGATCGAGGCCGTGGCCACGGCGGCGCAGCACGGCGGCGCGCAACGCCTGTACTGGCTGACCCAGTCGGACAACCTGCGGGCACGCCGCCTGTATGACCGGGTGGCCGAACACCGGGGCTTCATCCGCTACGACCACCCACTGCCCGGCTGAAGAGACCGGGCCGAAGAAGCCAGGCTGAAGCAACGAGCCAAAGAGGCGCGCTCAGTCGCGCTGCACGGCACGGGTCAGGCGGCTCAAGGCCTCCAGCACCCCCTGCACGGCCTGACGGGTCTTGTCGTCGCTCAGGGCACCCTCGGCCGTGAAGGCCTCGGCTGCACGCCCCAGCGCGTACTGCTGCGGCACCACCAGTGATGCAAAGTTCATCTGCAGATACTGGCGCACGTAGTTGAGCGCTCGCAAGCCCCCCATGGGGCCGGGCGAGGCCGACAGCAGCGCCGTGGGCTTGTTGGCCGTGGCCGCGACACCCGTGGGCAGGCGCGACAGCCAGTCGAAGGCGTTGATGAACAAGGGCGTCGGGAACCCGTTGTACTCGGGCGTGACCACCACCAAGGCGTCGCTGTCGAGCAAGGCCTGCTGCAGGGCCGTGGCCCCGGCGGGCACGCCGGAGGCGGCCTCGGCGTCACCGTCGTACAGGGGCAGGTCCAGGGCCCGCAGATCCAGTTCATGGGGCACAAAGCCGGCCTGGGTGGCACCCAGCGCCACGGCATGGGCCAGTCGGCGATTCAGCGAACCCTGGCGGGCGCTGCCGGAAATGATCAGAAGACGCGGAGATGGGGTGGACATGAACAAGGCTCCAAGGCGGGGATTGGCGACAATGCCAGACAGTGCATATGCACCAGGCTGCGCCATTGTGCAGCCCCCGTCGTCCGCCGTCTGTCAGACAAAACTAACGTTGATCAGAATCCCGCCCATGAACCCTGCCCCCCGTTATTGGTTGATGAAATCCGAGCCCGAAGAATGCTCGATCGACGACGCCCTGGCCGCCCCAGAGGCCACCGTGCCCTGGACCGGGGTACGCAACTACCAGGCCCGCAACTTCATGCGTGACCAGATGCAAATCGGTGACGGCGTGCTGTTCTACCACTCGAGCTGCGCCGAGCCCGGCATCGCGGGTCTGGCCCGGGTGGCCTCGGGCGTGCGCCCCGACCCCACCCAATTCGACGCCACCTCGCCCTACTTCGATCCCAAATCGCCGCCCACGGCACCACGCTGGCTGCTGCTGGATGTGCAGGCCTTGCGCAAGACCCGGGTGGTCGGCCTGGGTGAGTTGCGTGCCCAGCCCGAACTGGCCGAGATGACGGTGTTGCAGCGAGGCAATCGCCTGTCCATCACCGAAGTCACGCCTGAACAATGGGCGTTCATCGAAAGCCGCCTGCTGTCAGGCGCCTGAGCCTTGCCCCTCCAGCGCAAAGCGCTGAAACAGTTCGATCACCTTCAAGGCCATCGGGGCCGGCGTGCGATGGCGCAGGCGCACGATGCCCATGTCGGCGTACACCACCGGCAGTTCGGGCAGCTCCAACGCACGCAGCAGACCTTGCGCCACCAAGTCGGCCACCGCCAATTCGGTGGTGGCAATCACGGTGTCCGTGCCCAGGCCGATCTGGTGCAACAGCCTGGGGTCATCGCACTCCAGCGCAGGCTGGGTCAGTGCGTCGCCACCTCCCAGCTTGGCCAGCACGGTCTTGAGTGCTTCGGGCAGGCGGGTGGTCCCGACGCCGTAGGGCCAGACCTCGGCCAGGCGATGCGTCCCCGGGCCCAGGGGGTGCTCGGCCCGCACATAGAAACGCCCGGCCTGCCGCATCAACGGCTCGACCTGCAAGGCCGGGTCGGTCGGCAGGTCGCGCACCTCGGCCACAAAGAACTCGATCTGCTCCAGCCGCAAGCGCTCCAGCAGCAAAGCCCAGTTGTTGATCTCCAAGCGCATCCTGATCTGGGGATAGACCTGGCGAACCTCGGCCACCACGTGGGGCCCCAGGGTCACATTGGGCATGGGCCCCATGCCAAAGGCCACATCCCCGAGTTGGTGTTCGAGGTAGAGGGCCAGGTCACGCTCCAGGCAGCGGGCCTCAAACAACAGACGGCGCGCACGCTCCAGCAAAAAGGCACCGGCCGGTGTCGGTCGCACCTCCCCGGGCTGGCGCTCGAACAACCGCAGGCCCAGCTGGGCCTCGATGGCCTGGATGCTGCGGCTGAAGGCTGGCTGGCTCAGGTGCACCCGCGCCGCCGCACGCGCGAAATGGCGCTCCTCGGCCAAGGCCAGCACATGACGGTATTGGTTCAGGTTGATCATGGTCAATGCAGCAATCACATCATGATGATGCAGACAATGCAATAGACACATTAAAACACCCGTCTTACATTCGCAAAAAAACGAATGGAGACTTGCCCGTGACTGCCAACCAGTTCCAGAACACCCTGATCCTGTGCTTCATGATCGGCTTCGCGCTGATGGAGTTCATCACCCGACGCTACCAACGCACGGTGACCGCCAATGCCAACGACACCAAGCTGGAACTGCTGATGTTCCTGAGCCTGCTGGCCATCACCCAGCCCCTGGCCTTGCTGGCCACCGCCAAGCTGGGCGCCTGGCTGGCCCCCAACTGGCACAACCGACTGGCCGACCTGCCCGCCTGGGCCATGGTGGGCCTGCTGCTGGTCGGCGACGACATGACCCAGTACTGGTGGCACCGCCTGTCGCACTCGCCCCTGATGTGGCCCCTGCACCGGGCCCATCACTCGGCCAGCTACATGAGCATCCGCATCACCTACCGCAACAACTTTTTCTACTACCTGATGATGCCGGGCCTGTGGATTGGCGGCGCCCTGCTGTACCTGGGCGTGGGGGGCATGGTCTATGCCAGCTACATGATCGTGAAGCTGCTGGTGATCCTGGGCGCCCATTGCGCCTGGCGCTGGGACGAGCCGCTGTACCGCATCCGCGCCCTGCACCCGCTAGCGTGGTTGCTGGAGCGCACCGTCTCCACCCCGGCCACGCACTGGGCCCACCATGCCATCACCAACGAAGACGGCATCGGCCACTACAAGGGCAATTTCGGCAACCTGCTGTTCTTCTGGGACGTGCTGTTTGGTTCCGCCCACATCACCCGCCGCTACCCTGCCCAGGTGGGCCTGATCGACGACCGGCTGTTTGGTGAGGAAAAGTGGCAGCACCAGATGTTCTACCCGGTGCTGCAAAGCCAGCGGGCGCACAGCGCGCTGAGGG
Organism: Curvibacter sp. EU05-FHT14A10; assembly: GCF_058791075.1. Lineage (NCBI taxonomy): Bacteria > Pseudomonadati > Pseudomonadota > Betaproteobacteria > Burkholderiales > Comamonadaceae > Curvibacter > Curvibacter sp. EU05-FHT14A10. Next base: position 560,328 of record NZ_JBYTDE010000003.1, on the reverse strand, counting down.
CGGGTGGCAAGGCTTATGAGGAAAGGGGCGACTTGGCGAGCAAACAAGCTTGAGCTGGAAGCTACCTGTTCAAGCCGACGACTTGCCTCATGGGGGACGGCAGCGGCCCCCGATCATGATATCTTGGGCAATATCATGGCAAAATGAACACCGCAGCCAAACTGCTGAGTGCCATGCGGCGCAATCCGAACGATTGGTCCATGCCAAACGTGCTGCGCCTGGCCCGGCACCATGGCTTGGAAGTCAGAAACAATGGTGGTAGCCACTGTGTTTTCTCTCACCCGCTGCTGGCCGAGCACCTGACCATACTGGCTCGGCGCCCCATCAAACCCCTCTACATCAAGAGGTTGGTCACATTGATCGATCAGCTCCAGACATCGTCTTCATCATGAGCCCCGTGCGAATCCCCTCCGTGCAGCCCCCTTTCCCTTTTGAGGCCTACAGCCATGTGCTGGGCCCCATCGCAGCGGAGGATGGCGGCGGCTATCAGTTCAGCATGCCCGATTTTCCCGGCCTGCTGGCGGATGGTGACACCGAGATGGAAGCCATTGCCGACGGACGCGAGGCTTTCCTGGCGGTTGTGAGCGCCCTTGTGGACCAAGGGCTCCCGATTCCGGCGCCACAGTTCAAGATCCAGGATTTTGCGCCGGTTGCCGCATCAGGCCGATTGCTGACCCGCGTGCCCAAATCCATGCACCGCCAACTGACCGCACGTGCCAAAACCGAGGGGGTGTCGCTGAACACCCTGGTCCTCACCCTGATCGCCGAAGGCCTGGGGCGACGCAGCGCTGTCGACCTCACCCCCTGACCGAGCCGGCTTAACGCACCATAAGTTCATGAAAAAAGCCACCGCCTTGGATCATGGGTGGTACCTTGCGGTGCCAGGCTCGGACGAGCCCACGTTGCACACACCACTGCGGGCTCAGGCACCACTGCCCTGGGGCAGCTCCAACTTGATCACAGCTCGATACCCCAAAGCTTTGGCGTAGCGTTGTACTGTTTGCATCGAAGGCTGGCGCCCGCCACTCTCCAACCTGGCAATCGTGCTTTGGCTTGTGCCCATGCGCTGGGCCACCTCGGCCTGGGTCAGGCCTGCACGATGACGAGCCGCGATGAGTTCTCGCGCCATTTCGAACTCATCGGCCAATCTGTCGTACTCGGCTTGAGCTTCTGCCTCAGCGAGCAGGCTGGGTTTGAAATCTTTCAAGCTTTTCATATCACCGCCTCTGATCTGTCCAAGGCCATCTCAATCGCTTTTCGGGGTGTGGCCTGGGTCTTCTTCACAAACACGTGCAGCACGATCAATCTTTGCCCGCTGATCGCGGCATCGACGGCCCGAGAAATGCCATCGCGCCCCCGCAGCCGCATTTCCCACCGTTTGTTTTCAAGCGGCCGCACGTGCGGCAAGCCGACTTGCTGGTGCCCCAGGTCCTCCAGCAACTCGGCAATCCGCAGGAAGCGGGCCTTCATGTCCGCAGGTAACGCTCCCAATTCGGGCTCTGCCAACGGGTGAATCACAACGGTCCAAGCGCTCAAATTATATTTTTTTGGGTATTTTTTGAGGTCGCGGTCAACACCTGTGCCAGAAGACCTGCGTCAGAACCCCAATGAAAAAGCCTCATGGGACGAAACGTCGCATGAGGCTTAGGAGGCATTTTCAGACGCAGGGCTGCACGGCTGCCAGAGCCCAGGCCGCATCCCGCCCTGACGGTCAGGGTGGAAGGGCGAAGCGGGGCGGGGCCATCAGGCCCCTGCCCCTTACTTGCGCGCTGGCGGCAGGTCAGTGCAGCTGCCGTGGGCGGCTTCGGCGCACAGGCCGATGCTTTCGCCCAACGTGGGGTGCGGGTGGATGGTCTTGCCGATGTCGATCTCGTCGGCGCCCATCTCGATGGCCAGGGCCACCTCGCCGATCATGTCGCCAGCGTGCGTGCCCACCATGCCGCCACCCAGGATGCGGTGGGTCTCGGCGTCGAACAGCAGCTTGGTGAAGCCTTCGTCGCGGCCGTTGGCAATCGCACGGCCCGAGGCGCTCCAGGGGAACAGGCCCTTCTTGACCTTGATGCCCTGGGCCTTGGCCTGGTCTTCGGTCAGGCCCACCCAGGCCACTTCGGGGTCGGTGTAGGCCACGCTGGGGATCACGCGGGCATTGAAGGCGGCGCTGGCCAGTTCCTTGTCGCCCTTGAGTTCGCCGGCAATCACCTCGGCTGCCACGTGCGCCTCATGCACCGCCTTGTGCGCCAGCATGGGCTGGCCCACGATGTCGCCGATGGCGAAGATGTGCGGCACGTTGGTGCGCATCTGGATGTCGACGTTGATGAAGCCCCGGTCGGTCACGGCCACGCCGGCCTTGTCGGCGCTGATCTTCTTGCCGTTGGGCGTGCGGCCCACGGCCTGCAGCACCAGGTCGTAGGTCTGCGGTGCGGGCGCCGTGCCGCCTTCTTCGGCCGCGGCAAACGTCACCTCGATGCCTTCGGGCGTGGCCTTGGCCGACACCGTCTTGGTCTTGAGCATGATGTTGTCGAAGCGGTGGGCGTTCATCTTCTGCCAGACCTTGACCAGATCGCGGTCAGCGCCCTGCATCAGGCCGTCCATCATTTCGACCACGTCCAGGCGCGCGCCCAGGGTGCTGTACACCGTGCCCATTTCGAGGCCGATGATGCCGCCACCCAGGATCAGCATGCGCTTGGGCACTTCCTTGAGCGCCAGTGCGCCGGTGCTGTCGACCACACGCGGATCGTCAGGCATGAAGGGCAGGCGCACGGCTTGCGAGCCGGCCGCGATGATGGCGCGCTGGAAGCCGATGGTCTGGGCCTTGCCCGTGCGCACCTGGGCTTCGCCGCTGGTTTCTTCCACCTGCAGCTGGTGGCTGCTGATGAAGTTGCCGTAGCCCCGCACCACCGTCACCTTGCGCATCTTGGCCATGGCGGCCAGACCGCCGGTCAGCTTGCCGATGACCTTTTCCTTGTGGCCGCGCAGCTTGTCGATGTTGACCGTGGGGGCCCCGAAATCGACGCCCAGATCGGCCATGTGGCTGACCTCGTCCATCACCGCCGCCACGTGCAGCAGCGCCTTGGAGGGGATGCAGCCCACGTTCAGGCACACGCCACCCAGGGTGGCATAGCGCTCGACCAGCACCACCTTGAGGCCCAGGTCGGCCGCGCGGAAGGCGGCCGAGTAGCCACCGGGGCCGCCACCGATCACGATCACGTCGCAATCGATGTCGTTGCTGCCCGTGGGCGCTGCGGCCACCGGGGCCGGGGCGGCAGCCACCGGCACAGGGGCCGCGGCAGCGGGTGCCGGGGCCGCGGCAGCAGGCGCTGCAGCGGCAGCGCCTGCCACTTCGAGCGACAGGATCACCGAACCCTCGGCCACCTTGTCGCCGAGCTTGACCTTGAGTTCCTTCACCACGCCGGCGTGCGACGAGGGGATCTCCATCGAGGCCTTGTCGGACTCGACCGTGATCAACGATTGTTCAGCCTTGACCGTGTCGCCGGGCTTGACCAGCAGTTCGATGATGGCCACTTCGGAAAAGTCACCGATGTCGGGGACCTTGATGTCTATCAGGCTCATATGGAACCTTTCAATTTGATCGTGAAGATGTTGATGGGCGCGGCCGAGTTGCGGTCGAATTCGCAACTGGCGGCCAGGCCGGCCTCGGCCACCTCGCGGGCGGTCTTGGCCCGGGCGTAGGTGGCATGCATGGCGCCGAGGGCAAAGCTGCGTCCGGAGCCGATGCCCCAAAACTCTTTGAACTCGAACACCTCGCGGTAGCTGTACAAGCCATAGATGCCGCTTGCGTTGGCAATCAGCACGCTGAACTGGCTGGACTCGTAGGGGTCGTTGTCGTCTTCCTTGGTCTGCAGAAAGAAGGTTTCTTTCAGCAGCGGGTGCAGTCGCGTGAAGGTGTCAAACACCTCGTCGCGGCTGCCCAGACGCAACTGATCCTTGGGCAAGGCATTCAGCGCCTTGCGCAGCACCGGGAAATGCGCCACGGTGCCGGCCATGCCGATGTAGCTGGGGCCGCCCATCGCATCGACCTTGAAGAGCTTTTCATTCTCTTCAAAGCGCTGCGACAGCCGGGTATCGCCAAAGGTGACCAGGGTATCGGCCGCAATGGCCACCTGCCCCCCCTTGCGCACGACGACCACGGTCGTCATGCGCAGGCCCCCTGCCCCATCGGGCACACGCCGGCCTGCCGGGCGCCGCCAGCCCACACCACAGCGAGCGTGGGGTGCCGTGCCGTCACAGCAGGACGCGACGGAAGTCGGCCAGGATCTGACCCAGGAAGGCGTTGAAGCGCGCGGCAGCCGCCCCGTCGATCACGCGGTGATCCCAGGTCAGCGACAGCGGCAGCATCAGGCGCGGCTGGAAGGCCTTGCCGTCCCACTTGGGTTCGATCTGGCTCTTGCACACGCCCAGGATCGCCACCTCAGGCGCATTGATGATGGGCGTGAAGTAACGCCCACCAATGCCGCCCAGGCTGGAGATGGTGAAGGTGGCACCGCTCATGTCGGCCGGGCCCAGCTTGCCATCACGGGCCTTCTTGGCCAGTTCGCCCATTTCCTGGCTGATCTGCAGCACGCCCTTCTTGTCGGCGTCCTTGATCACCGGAACGACCAGGCCGTTCGGGGTGTCGGCGGCAAAACCGATGTGGTAGTACTGCTTGTAGACCAGCGAGTCGCCGTCGAGGCTGCTGTTGAACTCGGGGAACTTCTTGAGCGCAGCCACCGAGGCCTTGATCAGGAAGGCCAGCATGGTCACCTTGACGCCGCTCTTCTCGTTCTCCTTGTTGGTGGAGACGCGGAAGGCTTCGAGGTCGGTGATGTCGGCATCGTCATGGTTGGTGACGGCCGGGATCATGATGGCGTTGCGCAGCAGGTTGGCGCCGCTGATCTTCTTGATGCGACCCAGTTCCTTGCGCTCGATCGGGCCGAACTTGGCGAAGTCGACCTTGGGCCAGGGGATCAGGCCCAACTCAGAGCCACCACCACCGGTCGAAGCCGGAGCCTTGGCGGCCTGTGCCTTGGTCTGCACCGCACCGGCCATCACAGCCTTGGTGAAGGACTGCACGTCGGCCGGAGTGATGCGGCCCTTCAGGCCCGTGCCCTTGACCTCTTCGAGCGGCACACCCAGTTCACGGGCGAACTTGCGCACCGAGGGCGAAGCATGCGGCAGCGCAGCCGAAGGCGTGCCCGGCTGGTGGGCCGGCACGGCCAGGGCAGCGGGTGCGGCGGCCACGGCAGCCACAGCAGCAGCTACCGGGGCAGCAGCTGCGGCGGGAGCGGCGGCCGGTGCCGGTGCGGCGGCAGGGGCCGCAGCGCCAACGGCGCCTTCCAGCACGGCGATCAGGTCACCGATGTTGACCTTGTCGCCGATCTTGACCTTGAGCTCCTTGAGCACGCCGGCATGCGACGAGGGGATCTCCATCGAAGCCTTGTCGGATTCGACCGTGATCAGCGATTGCTCGGCCTTCACGGTGTCGCCGGGCTTGACCAGCAGTTCGATCACGGCCACGTCCTTGAAGTCGCCGATGTCGGGCACCATCACATTGACCTGGCCGGCCGCAGCGGCCGGGGCCGCCACAGGGGCCGCTACTGGGGCCGCCACCGGAGCGGGTGCGGCAGGGGCCGGCGCCGCAGCAGCCGGCGCGGCGGGTGCTGCAGCCGGGGCTTCGGCGGCACCCGCCACCTCCAGCGCCACCACCACCGAGCCTTCGGAGACCTTGTCACCGAGCTTGACCTTGATTTCCTTCACCACGCCGGCATGCGACGAGGGGATTTCCATCGAGGCCTTGTCGGATTCGACGGTGATCAGCGACTGCTCGGCCTTGACCGTGTCGCCCACCTTGACCAACAGCTCGATGACGCCCACTTCGTCGAAATCACCGATGTCGGGGACCTTGATATCTACCAATGCCATGTTGTGTCTCCTGGCCGTATCAGGCGTACAGCGGGTTGATCTTGTCGGCCTGGATGCCGTACTTGGCAATGGCCTCGGCCACCTTGGCCACGGGCACGGTGCCTTCTTCGCTCAGCGCCTTCAGTGCAGCCACCACAATGTAATGGCGGTTGATCTCGAAGTGCTCGCGCAGCTTGCTGCGGAAGTCGCTGCGACCAAAACCGTCGGTGCCCAGCACCTTGTAGGTGCGGCCCTTGGGGATGAAGGGGCGGATCTGCTCGGCGTAAGCCTTCATGTAGTCGGTCGAAGCCACCACCGGGCCATTGTGGGCGCCGAGTTGCTGGGCCACGAACGGCACACGCGGGGTTTCCAGCGGGTGCAGCAGGTTGAAGCGCTCGGCTTCCTGACCGTCGCGGGTCAATTCGTTGAAGCTCGGGCAGCTCCAGACGTTGGCGGCCACGCCCCAGTCCTTCTCCAGCAGCTCTTGCGCAGCAATGCTTTCACGCAGGATGGTGCCCGAACCCAGCAATTGCACGCGCGGGGTCAGCTTGGCGCCTTCCTTGCACAGGTACATGCCCTTGATGATCTGCTCTTCGGTGCCGGGCGTCAGGCCGGGCATGGCGTAGTTTTCGTTCAGCAGGGTCAGGTAATAGAAGACATTGTCCTGCTTTTCAACCATGCGCTTCAAGCCATGGTGCAGGATCACGCCCACTTCGTGTGCAAAGGTCGGGTCGTAGCTGACACAGTTCGGGATGGTGCCGGCCAGGATGTGGCTGTGACCATCTTCGTGCTGCAAGCCTTCGCCGTTCAGCGTGGTGCGGCCCGAGGTGCCGCCCAGCAAGAAGCCGCGGGCCTGCATGTCGCCAGCCGCCCAGGCCAGATCGCCAATGCGCTGGAAGCCGAACATCGAGTAGTACACGTAGAACGGCACCATGATGCGGTTGCTGGTGCTGTAGCTGGTGGCCGCAGCAATCCAGCTGCTCATGCCGCCGGCCTCGTTGATGCCCTCTTGCAGGATCTGACCGGCCTTGTCTTCGCGGTAGTACATCACCTGGTCCTTGTCGACCGGGGTGTACTGCTGACCTGCCGGGTTGTAGATGCCCACCTGACGGAACAAGCCTTCCATACCGAAGGTACGGGCTTCGTCCACCAGAATCGGCACCACGCGCGGGCCCAGGGCCTGGTCACGCAGCAACTGGGTCAGAAAACGCACATAAGCCTGGGTGGTGGAGATCTCGCGGCCTTCGGCCGTGGGCTCCATCACCGACTTGAACACCTCCAGCGAGGGCACGGTGAACTGCTCGTCGGCCTTGGTGCGGCGGTGCGGCAGGTAACCCCCCAGGGCCTTGCGGCGCTCGTGCAGGTACTGCATTTCCGGGGTGTCGTCGGCCGGCTTGTAGAACGGGATGCTCGGCAGGTCGCTGTCCGAAATCGGGATGTTGAAGCGGTCGCGGAAGATCTTGATGTCTTCGTCGGTCAGCTTCTTGGTCTGGTGAACGTTGTTTTTGCCTTCACCGGCCTTGCCCATGCCAAAGCCCTTGACGGTCTTGATCAGCAGCACGGTGGGCTGGCCCTTGTGCTTGGTGGCGGCGGCGTAGGCGGCATACACCTTCTGTGGATCGTGGCCGCCGCGGCGCAGCGCCCAGATCTGCTCGTCGCTCATCTTCGACACCATTTCGAGGGTGCGCGGATCGCGGCCGAAGAAATGCTTGCGCACATAGGCGCCGTCGTTGGCCTTGAACGACTGGTAGTCGCCGTCCAGGGTTTCCATCATGACCTTGCGCAGCGCGCCGTCCTTGTCGCGGGCCAGCAGCGGATCCCAGTCAGAGCCCCACAGCAGCTTGATCACGTTCCAGCCAGCACCGCGGAACTCGCCTTCGAGCTCTTGCACGATCTTGCCGTTGCCGCGCACCGGGCCGTCCAGGCGCTGCAGGTTGCAGTTGACCACGAAGATCAGGTTGTCGAGCTTTTCGCGCGCCGCCAGACCGATCGCGCCCAGCGATTCCACTTCGTCCATCTCGCCGTCGCCACAGAACACCCACACCTTGCGGTTTTCGGTGTTGGCAATGCCGCGGGCATGCAGGTACTTCAGGAACCGGGCTTGGTAGATCGCCATCAGCGGGCCCAGGCCCATCGAGACGGTCGGGAACTGCCAGAACTCGGGCATCAGCTTGGGGTGGGGGTAGCTCGACAGGCCCTTGCCGTCCACTTCCTGGCGGAAATGCAGCAGTTGCTCTTCGGTCAGGCGGCCTTCCAGGTAGGCGCGGGCGTAAACGCCAGGCGACACGTGACCCTGGATGTAGAGGCAGTCACCGCCATGGTTTTCGCTCTCGGCGTGCCAGAAATGGTTAAAGCCGGCGCCAAACATGTGGGCCAGCGAGGCGAACGAGCCGATGTGGCCGCCCAGATCACCGCCATCCACCGGGTGGTGGCGGTTGGCCTTGACCACCATGGCCATGGCGTTCCAGCGCATGTAGGCGCGCAGACGTTCTTCGATTTCGATGTTGCCAGGGCAGCGCTCTTCCTGGTCGGGCTCGAGGGTGTTGACATAACCGGTGGTGGCCGAAAACGGCATGTCGATGCTGTGCTCACGCGCATGTTCGAGCAATTGCTCAAGCAGGAAGTGGGCGCGCTCTGGGCCCTCAGCTTCGATCACGGCGGACAGTGCGTCCATCCACTCACGGGTTTCTTGGTTGTCCAGGTCTTGTGCCGGGTTGGCAGCAATGCCGGGCACGTGCTCGGGTTGGGCTGACATGCTTGTCTCCTGCTAAAGGGGTTGCGTCATGATTTTGACGGGGCGAGTGTCTCACAAAAAATTCAAATTTCAAATGATGACCTTCGATTTCGCATTATGAACTTACATGTTTTCCACCTCCGATACATGACCTGACACTTGAGCCCCCTCCCCTACACTTGAGGGCATGCAACCGTCTGATTCCGCCGTGCCGTCCAGCGCCGGCAAACTGCGCACTGTCGCCTGGATCCGCCATTGGTGGGGTCAACAATCCCCCAACCGGCAGGACCGCTTTGCCATGCTGGCCCCGCTGGTGGCCGTGGTGATGTTTTTGGCAGCCATCGGTTCTGCATTCTGGTACCTGAGGGCCGAGGAAATCGAGCGCGAGCACGAAGCCGTGAAACGAGATGTGGAATACGCCCAGCAGCGCCTGCGCCTGCGCCTGCTGGAGCGACAGGAGCAACTGATGCGCCTGGCCCGCGACGTCTCCAACCGCGAGCTCAACCGCAACGACTTCAACGCCCGCGCCGACAACCTGATCAACCAATACCCCGAGCTGCAGACCCTGAGCTGGATCGACGACAAACGGCGGGTGCGCGCCTCTCGCGCGGCCCCCACCGTGCCGGGCTCGCGGCTGCTGAACCCAGGCGACACCCTGCGCGCCGGCGAGACCGACGAGACCTATGGCCTGACCAAGGACCTGCAGCAGCCGGTCTACTCTCAACCGGTGGGCAATGAGGAGTCAGCCCAGCTGCAGCTGCACGTGCCCCTCAATGAACAGGGTCGCTTTACCGGTGTGGTGGCTGCGGAATACTCGGTCGACGGCCTGCTGCGTTATGGCGCCCCCACCGAGGTGCTGGCCAAATACGCGGTCTCTCTGATCGATGCCAAGGGCCAGTTGCTGGCTGGGGCCGTGCTGCCCCCGCACAGCAAAGCCAGCCGCCTGCTGCCCTGGACGGTCAAGGCCAATGAATTCGAGGTGCCCGTGTCTCCCATCGGCAACAGCCTGCTGCTGCGTGCCCAGGGTTACCGCACCTCGCTGGGCCTGATCGGCAGCGGGCAGTTCTGGCTGGTGGGCGTGCTCAGCGTGATGACGGCCTGGATGCTGATCGCCAACTGGCGCCACACACGCCGACGCGTGCGCACACAAGAGGCCCTGGTGGCCGAGACCAATTTCCGCCGCGCCATGGAAAACTCGATCCTCACCGGCATGCGGGCCATGGACATGGACGGCAAGGTCAGCTATGTGAACGCCGCGTTCTGCCAGATGACGGGCTGGACAGCCCAGGAGCTGGTCGGCCAGACCCCGCCCTTCTCTTACTGGCCCGAAGAGGACCACGCCGCACTGGCTGCGCGCCTGCGCGACGAACTGTCAGGCAAGACCATCCAGGGCGGCTTCCAGGTCAAGGTCAAGCGCAAGAGCGGCGCCCTGTTCGATGCGCGCCTGTATGTGTCGCCCCTGATCGACGCCCATGGCCACCAGACCGGCTGGATGACGTCGATGACCGACATCACCGAACCCAACCGCATCCGGGAGCAGCTCTCGGCCTCATACGAGCGCTTCACCATCGTGCTGGAGGCGCTCGACGCCTCGGTGTCCGTCGCGCCGCTGGGCAGCGAAGAGCTGCTGTTTGCCAACAAGCTTTACCGACTGTGGTTTGGCGCCCACACGGGTGGCCACCTGCAGCTGGTGGTCCAGGCTGGCGTGCCCACCAGCCAGTCGCAGGAGCAATCGCTCGATGACGTGGACGGCCTGGCCGGCCTGCCCACCGAATCGCTCACCACGGCTCAGGCCGAAAACGCCGAAATCTTCGTGCCCGAGCTGGGCAAATGGCTGGAAGTGCGTTCACGCTACCTGAACTGGGTGGACGGCCGCCTGGCCCAGATGGTGATCGCCACCGACATCACCCCCCGCCGCCAGGCCGAGGAACAGGCTGCAGCCCAGGCCGAGCGGGCGCAAAACGCCAGCCGCCTGATCACCATGGGTGAAATGGCCTCCAGCGTGGCGCACGAGCTCAACCAGCCGCTGACCGCCATCAACAACTACTGCAATGGCATGGTCTCGCGCATCAAAGACCAGCAGATCACCGAAGAAGCCTTGCTGGCCGCGCTGGAAAAGACCTCCAAGCAGGCACAGCGGGCTGGCCAGATCATCCAGCGCATCCGATCTTTCGTGAAGCGCAGCGAACCCAACCGCACCCTGTCGGACATTGGCGGCATGGTCAGCGAGGCGGTCGAACTGGCCGAAATCGAACTGCGCCGGCGCAACGTGCGCCTGAGCTACTACGTGGCCGCCCGCTTGCCACGCCTGCTGGTCGACCCCATCCTGATCGAGCAGGTATTGGTCAACCTGATGAAGAACGCCTCCGAGTCCATCGACGCCGCCGACCGCCCCTCCCCGCGCCGCAGTGTGGAGTTGCGCGTGGTACCGCGCCAGGTCGATGGCCAGAACGCGGTCGAATTCTCGGTGGTCGATACCGGGCAGGGCCTGGCCCCCGAGGTGCTGGAGCGCCTGTACGAAGCCTTCTTCTCGACCAAGGCCGAAGGCATGGGCATCGGCCTCAATCTGTGCCGCTCCATCATCGAGTCGCACAGCGGCCGGATGGAGGCTGAGAACCTCTACAATGGCGCCGACATCACAGGTTGCCGGTTTTCCTTCTGGTTACCTGTGGCCCAACAGCCCATTGAGGGCGCTGCACGTTCTGCTGAACAGACAAGGATCCCGGGGTAACGCATGAGTTTGATTCCAAAGAAGGGCACTGTTTACGTTGTTGACGATGACGAAGCCGTCCGTGATTCCCTGCAATGGTTGCTCGAAGGCAAGGATTACCGGGTTCGCTGCTTCGAATCCGCTGAAGCCTTTCTGAGCCGCTACGACCCGCGTGAGGTCGCCTGCCTGATCGTCGACATCCGCATGGGCGGCATGACCGGTCTCGAACTGCAAGACCGCCTGCTGGAGCGCCGCTCCCCCCTGCCCATCGTCTTCATCACCGGCCACGGCGACGTGCCCATGGCTGTCAACACCATGAAAAAGGGCGCCATGGATTTCATCCAGAAGCCCTTCAAGGAAGAAGAATTGCTGGGCCTGGTCGAGCGCATGCTCGAACACGCCAAGGGCGCCTTCAGCGAGTACCAGCAGGCTGCCAGCCGCGACGCCCTGCTGTCCAAGCTGACCTCGCGCGAAGCCCAGGTGCTGGAGCGCATCGTCGCCGGCCGCCTGAACAAGCAGATCGCCGACGACCTGGGCATCAGCATCAAGACGGTCGAGGCCCACCGCGCCAACATCATGGAAAAGCTCAATGCCAACACCGTGGCCGACCTGCTGAAGATCGCGCTGGGACAAAACGCCCCGAAAGCCTGATCACCCCCATTTTTGCTATCAACGTCATAGCCAACTTCGCCCGCCTGATTGCTTCCAGCGGGCGTTTTTACTTGAGAATCCGAAAACATGACCGCACAACTCATCGACGGCAACGCCCTCTCCAAGCAACTGCGCGCCCAGGTGGCCGAACGCGCCTCTGCCCTCAAGGCCCAGGGCGTCACCCCCGGCCTGGCCGTGGTGCTGGTGGGTGACAACCCGGCCAGCCAGGTGTATGTGCGCAACAAGGTCAAGGCCTGCCAGGACAGCGGCCTGCACTCGGTGCTCGAGAAATACGAAGCCGACATGAGCGAGGCCGACCTGCTGGCCCGCGTCGAGGCCCTGAACAACGACCCCAGCATCCACGGCATCCTGGTGCAACTGCCGCTGCCCGCGCACATCGACGCCCAGAAGGTGATCGAAGCCATCTCGCCCCTGAAAGACGTGGACGGTTTTCACATCGCCAGCGCCGGTGCCCTGATGACCGGCATGCCCGGCTTCTGGCCCTGCACCCCCTACGGCTGCATGAAGATGCTCGAATCCATCGGCTACGACCTCAAGGGCAAGCACGCCGTGGTGATCGGGCGCAGCAACATCGTGGGCAAGCCCATGGCCCTGATGCTGCTGCAGAAGAACGCCACCGTCACCATCTGCCACAGCGCCACCCGCGACCTGAAGGCCCAGACCCTGCAGGCCGACGTGATCGTGGCTGCCGTGGGCAAGCGCAACGTGCTCACCGCCGACATGGTCAAGCCCGGTGCCGTCGTGCTCGACGTGGGCATGAACCGCAATGACGAAGGCAAGCTGTGCGGCGACGTCGACTTCGACGGCGTGCGCGAAATCGCCAGCCACATCACCCCCGTGCCCGGCGGCGTGGGCCCCATGACCATCACCATGCTTCTCGTCAACACCCTCGAAGCCGCTGAACGTGCGGCCTCTGGGGCTTGAAGCCAGCCCTTTCGGCGCCACCATCCAAAGCATGAGCAATCCACTCCTCGACTTCTCCGACCTGCCCCTGTTCGACCGGATCCAGCCTGACGACGCGGCCCCGGCCATCGACGCCTTGCTCGCCGATGCCAACCAGGCCCTTGAAACCGTCACCGCCCCCGGGTTTCCAGCCGACTGGCTGGCCATCGCGCGGGTGCTCGATGTGGCCACCGAACGCCTGGGCCGCGCCTGGGGTGCCATCAGCCACCTGAACGCCGTGGCCGACACGCCCGAGCTGCGCGCCGCCTACAACGAGGCCCTGCCCCGCGTCACCGAGTTCTGGACCCGCCTGGGCGCCGACGAACGCCTGTACGCCAAGTACAAGGCCATCGACGTGGCCAGCCTCAACACCGAGCAGCGCCAGGCCCACCTGAATGCCGTGCGCAACTTCGTGCTTTCAGGCGCCGAGCTGCAGGGCCCTGCCCGTGAGCGTTTCGCCCAGATCCAGGAACGTCACGCCGAGGTCACCCAGAAGTTCAGCGAGAACGCGCTCGACGCCACCGATGCCTTCGCCTACTACGCCAGCGAAGACGAGCTGGCCGGCGTACCGGCCGACGTGGTGCAGGCGGCCCGCCAAGGCGCCGAGGCCGAAGGCCAGGCAGGCTACCGACTCACGCTCAAGATGCCGTGCTACCTGCCCGTGATGCAGTACGCCCACAGCAGCGCCTTGCGCGAAAAGCTCTACACCGCCTATGTCACCCGCGCCAGCGAGCTGGGTGATGCCCGCTTTGACAACACCCCGCTGATCCGCGAGATCCTGGCCCTGCGCCACGAAGAAGCCCAGCTGCTGGGTTACGCCAACTTTGGCGAGGTGTCCCTGGTGCCCAAGATGGCCCATTCGCCAGCCCAGGTCAGCGAGTTTCTGCGTGACCTCAGCCGCAAGGCCCGGCCCTACGCCGAGCAAGACCTGGCCGACATGCGCCAGTTCGCCGCCACCGAACTGGGCCTGGCCGATCCCCAGCCCTGGGATTGGCCCTACATCGGCGAAAAGCTCAAGGAAGCGCGCTACGCCTTCAGCGAGCAAGAGGTCAAAGAGTACTTCACCGCCCCCAAGGTACTGGCAGGCCTGTTCAAGATCATCGAGACCCTGTTCGAAGTCAACATCCGGCGTGACCAGGCCCCGGTCTGGAACCCGGCCGTCGAGTTCTACCGCATCGAACGCAACGGGCAACTGGTGGGCCAGTTCTACCTCGACCAACCCGCCCGCACCGGCAAGCGCGGTGGCGCCTGGATGGACGACGTGCGCGCCCGCTGGCTGCGGCCCGACAACGGCCAGTTGCAAACCCCGGTGGCCCATCTGGTGTGCAACTTTGCCTCCGGCGTGGGCGACAAGCCGGCCCTGCTCACGCACGACGACGTGATCACCCTGTTCCATGAATTCGGCCACGGCCTGCACCACCTGCTGACCCAGGTCAGCGAGCGCGACGTGTCGGGCATCAGCGGCGTCGAGTGGGACGCCGTCGAACTGCCCAGCCAGTTCATGGAGAACTTCTGCTGGGAGTGGGACGTGCTGCGCCACATGACCGCCCATGTGGACACCGGCGAGCCCCTGCCGCGCGCCCTGTTCGACAAGATGATCGCGGGCAAGAACTTCCAGAGCGGCCTGGGCACCCTGCGCCAGATCGAGTTCTCGCTGTTCGACATGGAGCTGCACACCCGGGCCGACGCACCCGACGCCTTCATGGACGTGCTGGCCGCCGTGCGCCGCGAAGTGGCCGTGCTGCAACCGCCAGTCTTCAGCCGCACCGCCCACACCTTCAGCCACATCTTTGCCGGTGGCTATGCCGCCGGCTACTACAGCTACAAGTGGGCCGAAGTGCTGAGTGCCGATGCCTACGCCGCCTTCGAAGAAAGCGTGCTGCCCGATGGCAGCCCCAACCCCGAGACCGGCCGGCGCTATCGCCAGTCCATTCTTGAGGCCGGTGGCAGCCGCCCGGCCATGGAATCGTTCAAGGCCTTCCGGGGCCGTGAACCCAGCCTGGATGCGCTGCTGCGCCACCAGGGCATGAACTGAGACCCTGCCCCTGCAGACAACCCCTGCTCACTGACCATGGCCGCCCCCACTTCAGCCTTTCAGACCTCGACCTCGGTCAGACACCTGCGGGTGTCCGGCCCCCTGCTGCTGGGGGCTCTGCTGGCCCTGGGAGCGGGGCTGATGGCGGCCCCTCCCGTACAGGCGCAGCAGGTCTACCGCATCGTGGGCCCTGACGGCAAAGTCACGTTTTCAGACCGGCCGCCCGAAAAACCCGATGCCAAGGTCGCCACCGTGCGCTCCGGCAGCAGCCAGGCCGAGGCCAATGCCACCCTGCCGCCCGACCTTCGGCGCATTGCCAACCAGTACCCCGTCACCCTCTATGTGACCCGTGACTGCGATGTCTGCAGCGCCGCACGCCAGGTGCTGACCAGCCGTGGCATCCCGTTTGCCGAAAAAACCATCATTTCCAACGCCGACATCAGCGCGTTCAAGCAGCTCAGCGGCAGCGACACCCTGCCCGCGCTGAGCATCAGCAGCCAGTTCCTGCGTGGCCTGCAGGAGAACGAATGGAAGAGCTACCTGGATGCTGCCGGCTACCCGCCCCAGATCCAGCTGCCTGCCGCCTACCGCCGCCCGGCCCCTGAGCCACTGGTGCCCGCGGGCGATGCCCCAGCCAAGCCCCTCAGTGACGCCAAGCCCAAAGCCAAGCCCGCCCCTGAATTGCCGGTGGCCCCCAGGCGCGCCACTGAAAACAACCCCGCAGGGCTTCAGTTCTGAGCCTGCGCCTTTGCAGTAGGCGTTTTTGCAGTCGGCACTTTCAAGCCCGCCCTTTTGGGTCGGCACTTCTGAGCCGGGGCCCCTCTCGGCTCAGGCTGGATTCAAGCGCCTTCAAGACGACCTTGGTCAACAGCAGGGGCCTCCAAAGCGTGCCAAGGGCTCACGATGCCACTAAACTCGAAGCCCGTCCGTCGTCAGAAATGAGCGGGCGATGCCGCCGCGGCGGGCTCACCGCTGCCGGCTGTCTTCTTCAAGGTTTCTCATGCGCACTTTCCTGCGGGCTCTGGCCCTGCTCATGCTCCTCCCCCTGCTGGGCTTGGCCGGTTTGGCCTCGGCAGCCCCAGGCCCCACGGGCGCGGCCCCCTTCCGCATCGGGGTGGCCCCCCACTCCAGCGCCCGGGTGATTCTGGAGATGTACCAGCCCCTGCGCCTGTACCTTGAAAAAGCCCTGGAGCACCCGGTCGAGATCGTGACCGCGCCCGACTTCACCGAATTCGCACGCCGGGCCCTAGCCCAGCAATACGACATGGCCATCACCACCGGCCACCAGGCCCGGCTGCTGCAGACCGACGCCGCCTACCGCCCTCTGCTCACCTACCAGAACGACTTCAAGGCCGTGGCCCTGGTGGGCCCTGACAGCGACTACCGCAACCCACAAGACCTCAACGGCAAACCCGTGATCGGCCTGTCGGCCAGCTCGCTGGTCACCCTGTGGGGGCAGCACTGGCTGATCCGCAACAGCGTCAGCAACACCACCATGCGCTACGTCAGCGCGTCAGACAGCGTGGGCCAATTGCTGCTCAAGGGCGAAGGCAGCGTGGGCTTCATGTCGCTGGCCAACTTCCAGAACCTTCAGCCCGCCGTGCGCGACCGCCTGCGCGTGGTGGCCGAAAGCCTGCCCATGGCCGGCCGCGTCTACGTGCTGAACCAGCGCCACACCAAACGCTATGACGAGATCCTGGCGCATCTGCGCGCCTTTGCCGACACACCCGAAGCCAAGCAGTATTTCAACCGCTACAACCTGGGCGGTTACCGGGCCCTGGAGCCGCGTGAGCTGGTGGCCCTGGAGCCCTACGCCAACGAGGTCCGGCTGGCGCTCAAGCAAGGCAAATGATGCGCCTGCACCTGCCTTGGCGCACTGTGCGCGGGCGCCTGCTCATGGCCGCCCTGCTCGTTGAAATGGTGATGCTCGCCTTGCTGGTGGGCAACAGCCTGCGACTGCTGCACGACGCCATGGGCGACCAGGCCCGCGAGCAAGCCGACCAGATCGCCCCCGTGCTTTCTGCGGCATTGGTGGCCCCGCTCGCGCAGTATGACTACGCCACCGTGCAGGCCGTGCTCGATGAAAGCCATGCCATCCATGGCATCGAATACCTGGCCGTGACCGATGCCAGTGGCGAGGTGGTGGCCACCAGTGGCTGGCCCGCTGGCAAGGCCCTGCCCCCGGTCACGGGTGAGTTCAACCTCGATGCCGCCAACACCCCGCCCCGCTACGACATGGCCCTGCCCATCCGTCAGTCAGGCCAGACGCTGGGCAAGCTGCAGTTCGGCCTGGACCTGACCCGCATCCTGGTGGCACGCCAGCAGCTGGTCACCCAGGGCGTGCTGATTGCGCTGTCCGAGCTGCTGCTGTCGGCGGGCCTGCTGACGCTGCTGGGCCTGCTGATCACGCGGCAGTTGTCGGTGCTGACGACTGCCAGCCTGCGTGTGGCCCAGGGCCAGCTCACCATGCAACCCGTGCCCGAAGGCCAGGATGATGTCGGCCGCCTGGGTGCCGCCTTCAACGTGATGTCGCGGGCCATTGCCGAGCGGGTGGAACAACTCACCCGTGCCAACCAGGAGACCGCCGACATTGCTGCCTCGCTGCAAGAGCGCAACCGCGAACTGGCCCTGAGCCACGCCCAACTGAGCGCCGAGAACGCCATCCGGCTCAAAACCCAGCAAGAGCTGGAAGACGCCCTGCAGCGCATCGGTGACCGCAACGAGCAGCTCAACGCCATCTTCGAACTGAGCCCCGATGGCTTTGTGGCCTTCGACAGCGAGCAACACGTGAAGTACGCCAACCCGGCCTTCCACCGCCTGACTGGCCTCAGCACCAGTGACGTGGTGGGCCTGGACGAAGCCTGCTTTTCAGCGCGCCTGGCCCAGGCCTGCCAGCCCAAGGCCCGCTTTCCGGGGCTGGCAGCCTTGCTGGAGCCGTCCCATACCGGGCGTGGCCCGGGCGCCGGCCCGCGCCATCAGATCGAACTGGCGGCGCCCCTCCACCGGGTCTTGCAGGTGGCCCTGCGCGAATCGGCCGCCGAATCGGTGTCGCAGATCCTGTACCTGCGCGACGTGACCCACGAAACCGAAGTGGACCGCATGAAGAGTGAGTTCCTCTCGCACGCGGCCCATGAGTTGCGCACCCCCATGGTCAGCATCTTTGGCTACACCGAGCTGATGCTGCACATGCCTTTCAAGGAAGAAAAGCGCAAAGAGGTGCTGGGCATCATCTACCGCCAGTCCGAACTGATGATTGCCATCATCAACGAACTGCTGGACCTGGTGCGCATCGAGGAGCGCCGCGGCCAGGACTTCGACTTTCAGGCTGTCGATGCCGAGGCGCTGACCCGGCAGGTGGTGGTCGATTTCGGTGTGCCCGCAGGCCGGCAAGGCCCGCTGTTGTCGGCCGAAGCCGGCCCGATGTGGGTGCGGGCCGACCGCAAGAAGCTGATGCAGGCGGTGCGCAACATCGTCTCCAATGCCTACAAGTATTCGCCCGACCGGGGCGACGTGAGCGTGAGCCTGCTGCAGGCCCACCCCGACCAGCCCGGCCGCCTGGGCATCAGGGTGCGCGACCAGGGCCTGGGCATGACGCCCGAGCAAGTGGCTCGCGTGTTCGAGCGCTTCTACCGCGCCGACACCTCGGGCCAGATCCCGGGCACCGGCCTGGGCATGAGCCTGGTCAAAGAGATCATCGAGCTGCACGGCGGCACGGTCGAGCTGCACAGCGAGTTGGGCCAGGGAACCGAAGTGACCCTGTGGGTGCCTGTGACGGAAGGTCCGGCACCTGCACCTCCCTCGGCCTGATGTCGAAGCATCCCCCCAAACAGAAGGGCCCCGCGGGGCCCTTCTTCTTGGCAACTCAAAACACCTTGCGGCTCAAAACCCCAAGACGTGCGGCAACCAGGTCGAGATGGCCGGCACAAAGGTCAACAGGATCAGCACGATCAGGTGCGCCAGCAAAAACCAGGGCAGCTCGCGGGTCAGGTCCTTCAGCGGCACCTTGGTGGCCACCGAAGTCACGAACAGCAGCCCTCCCACCGGGGGCGTGATCATGCCCAGGGTCAGGTTCACGATCACCACCATCGCGAAATGGATCGGGTCGATGCCCAGCGCCGCCGAGATCGGTGCCAGGATGGGCACCAGGATCATCACCCCCGGCAAGGGCTCCATGAAAATGCCGAACAGCAGCAACAGCACGTTCACCGCGATCAGGAAGGTGACAGGCGAGAGGTTCCAGCCCACGATGGTCTGCGCCAGTTGCTGAGGCACGCCTTCCACGGTCAGCACCCAGGCAAAGGCCGCCGACGCCGCCACCACCAACAACACCGAAGCCGTCAGCAAGGCCGAGCGGGCCGCAATGTGCGGCAGCGCCTTCCACTCCAGCGTGCGATACACCCATTTGCCGCAAACCAGGGCATAGAACACCGCCACCACCGACGCCTCGGTGGGGGTGAAGATCCCGAAGCGAATGCCCACCAGAATCAACACCACCAGGCCCAGTGCCGGGATGGCCTTGAAACTGTTGACCAGCATCTCGCGGCCCGAAGGCTGCGGCTCGCGCGAGCGGTAGTCACGCTCGCGGCAAACCCGCCAGTTCACCACCGCCATGGCCAGCGCAATCAGCAGGCCGGGGATGAACCCCGCGATGAACAGCCCGCCCACCGAGACCTGCTCATCCTGCAAAGCGTAGATGATCATGATGATCGACGGCGGGATGATGGGCCCCACGATGGCCGTGCTGGCCGTCAGTGCCGCCGCGTAGGCACGCGAGTAGCCCGCCTTTTCCATCATCTTCACCATCATCGAGCCCGGGCCGGCCGCATCGGCCAGGGCCGAGCCCGAGATGCCCGAGAACAGCGTCAGCGACAGGATGTTGGCATAACCCAGGCCGCCGCGCAGGTGGCCCACAAACTGGGCGGCAAAGCGCAGCAACACCGTCGTCAGCGCACCGCCCGACATGATCTCGGCGGCCAGGATGAAAAAGGGCACCGCCATCAGCGGAAAACTGTCGATGCCGGTGAACATTTCCTTGAAGACGATCAACTGCGGGTAGCGCCCGCCGACAAACACGGCCAGCGAGGCCGACATGGCCAACGCAAAGGCCACCGGGAAACCGAGCGTCATCAAGACGATGGCGGCAATGAAAAGAGTCAGGGTCATGGGTGTTGTCTCCGGCCGTTCACAGCGAGGCTGCCGATTCGGCATCCATCTCGTCCGACTCTTCAAAGCGGCCCGCCGAGATGTAGCCACGCGCCACAAACATCAGGTGCAGCAGCATCAGCACAAAGCCGATCGGCATGGCCGTGTAGATGTAGGCAATCGGGATGTCGGTGGCCGCCGTGGTCTGAAACCGCGTGGCCCACACATACAGGATGGAAAAATACGTCATCACGGCACAGAACAAGCCCATGCCCACCACCACCACCGTGCGCAGCAACCGGGCCAGCGGGGTGCTGACCACCTGATGCAGGTTGTCGATGGCCACATGGCCACCAAAACGCAGCACCAGGCCGGCCCCCAGAAAAGTGCCCCAGATCATCAGGTGGCGGGCCACCTCTTCGGCCCAGACGATGGAGTCGCCCGTGGTGTAGCGCAGCACCACATTGGCAAACACGATGCAGGCCATGACCAGCAACAACAGAATCAGCACCCAGCGGTTGCAGGCCACCAGGACGCGTTCAAGGCGATTGAACATAGGCAATGGAACAGGTGAACACGGCGCCACTGGGGCGCCGTGAAGGTGGGGGAAAAGACGGGCCCCGGCCACCTGCGGCGGCCAGGCGGACCGGCTTACTTGGCGTGGCTGATCTCGTCCAGCGTCTTCTGGCCGAACTTGCTGGCGTACTGCTTGTAGGCCGGGGCCAAGGCCGCCTGGAAGGCCGCACGATCCACCTGGGTCACCACCTGCACGCCATGCGACTTGATCTCTTCAACGCCCTTCTTCTCGACCTCATCCACAAACTTGCGCGATGCCAGCGCACCGGCCTTGGCACCTTGCGTGAAGGCGGCCTTCTGGGCATCGTTCAGGCTGCCCCAGAATCCAGGCGACACAATCAGCGCCATCGGTGCGTACACGTGCGAGGTCAGCGTCAGGTGCTTCTGCACCTGCCACAGCTTGGCCGACACAAACACCGAGATCGGGTTCTCCTGGCCGTCGATGGTGCCTTGCTGCAGGGCCCCGATCACTTCGGGCCAGGCCATGGGGGTGGGCGAGGCACCCAGGGTGCGGAAGGCCGTGATGTGCACCGGGTTCTCGGTCACCCGGATCTTCAGGCCCTTGAGGTCCTCGGGCTTGCTGACCGCCACCTTGTTGTTGCTCAGGTGGCGAAAGCCCTGCTCCCCCCAGGCCAGGGCGATCAGGCCGCGGGCCTTGAACTTGCCCAGCAGGTCCTGGCCGAAGCTGCCGTCCAGCACGGCGCGGGCGTGCGCGGTGTCACGGAACAGGAACGGAATGTCCACCACACCCACATCCGGCACGAAATTGCTCAAGGCCCCCGTGGACACAATCACCGCTTCGACCGTGCCCAACTGCAGGCCTTCGATCAGTTCGCGCTCACCGCCCAGTGCACTGGAAGGGAACTGCTTGAACTTGAAGGCGTTGTTGGTGGCCTTCTCTACCGATTCAGACCAGGCCTGGGCGGCGGCACCATAGTGCGAATTGATGGCCAGCGCATAACCCAGCTTCACCTCCTTGGCCTGTTGGGCCAAGGCCATGCCAGAGCAGGCCACCAGGGCAGATGCCACGCAGGCAGACAGAATCGTGCGACGCAGAAACATGGTGTTTATCTCTATGTTGTGAATATGTTAAGTAACCTGTAATTGTAGGTTTCACATTCACAAGCCTCGTGTGCCGCAGGGCTCACCCAGGGCTGCGCCGCCCTTGCCCAAACGACATGGGGGCCATCGCCAATGCAGATTGCAGCCCGGTGCCCGGGCTCAAAACAGGTCTCAGTAGCTGAGGGTTTCCACACCACGCGGCGTGCCCAGCAGGCACACGGCGGCCTTCTGATGGGCAAACACGCCCACGGTCACCACGCCAGGCCACTGGTTCACTTCGGATTCAAAGGCCAGCGGGTCGGCGATCTTGAGGCCGCGCACATCCACGATCACCTGGCCGTTGTCGGTGATCAGGGGCTGGCCGTCTTTCAGGCGCACGCTGCCCTCACCGCCCAGGGCGGCGAACTGCCGGATGATGCGCTGGGCGGCCATGGGGATCACCTCGACCGGCAGCGGAAAGCCGCCCAACACCGGCACCTTCTTCGACTCGTCGGCAATACAGACAAAGCGCTTGGACAGGCTGGCCACGATCTTTTCGCGCGTCAGGGCCGCACCGCCGCCCTTGATCATGTAACCGTTGCCGTCGATTTCATCGGCCCCATCAATGTAGACCGACAGGCTGCTGACCTCGTTGGCATCCAGCACCGGGATACCCAGGGCCTTCAGTCGCACCGTTGAGGCCTCGGAGCTGGACACCGCACCCGGGATCTGGTCGCGCATGCTGGCCAGCGCATCGATGAACTTGTTGACCGTCGAGCCCGTGCCCACCCCCACGATTTCGCCTGGCACCACGTAGTGCAGCGCGGCCTGGCCAACCAGGGCCTTGAGTTCGTCTTGGGTGTAGGTGGTGGTGCTCATGGGGAATCCGGGGAAGTGGGGTGAGGGATTGGGGGAAAATCGGGGGAAGACTTACAAAACGCCCGAATTATCCAATGTCGCTTCTGCCCTATGCCCTCGCCCGCCCCTTTTTGTTCAGCATGGACGCCGAAAAGGCCCATGAACTGACCCTGAACGCCCTGGCGCGCACCCAAGGCACGCCGCTGCAATGGGCCTGGGCTGGCAGCCGGGTGAGCGACCCGGTGACCGTGGCTGGCCTGAGCTTTCCCAACCGCATCGGCCTGGCCGCCGGGCTCGACAAAAACGCCCGCTGCATCGACGCGCTGGGCGCCCTGGGCTTTGGCTTTGTCGAAGTGGGCACCGTCACCCCCAAGGGCCAGCCGGGCAACCCCAAGCCGCGCATGTTCCGCCTGCCCCAGAGCAACGCGCTGATCAACCGCCTGGGCTTCAACAACGAAGGCCTGGACGCCTTCATCGCCAACGTCAAACGCGCCCGCTTCCGCACCCAGGGCGGCAGCCAACCCATGCTGCTGGGTCTGAACATCGGCAAAAACGCTGCCACGCCCATCGAACAGGCCACCAGCGACTACCTGACCTGCCTGGACGGCGTCTACCCCCATGCCGACTACGTGACAGTCAACATCTCCAGCCCCAACACAAAAAACCTGCGCGCCCTGCAAAGCGATGAAGCCCTGGACCAACTGCTGTCGGCCCTGGCCGCCCGGCGCGCCGAACTGCAAGCCGCGCAGAACCGCCGCGTGCCCTTGTTCGTGAAAATCGCCCCCGACCTGGACGAGGCCCAGATCGAGGTGATTGCCGCCACCCTGCAGCGCCACGGCATGGACGGTGTGGTGGCCACCAACACCACCCTGAGCCGTGATGCCGTCAAGGGCCAGGCCCACGCCGACGAAGCCGGTGGCCTCAGCGGCGCCCCGGTGCTGGAAGCCAGCAACCGCGTGATCCGCCGCCTGCGCACCACACTGGGCCCCACCTACCCCATCATCGGCGTGGGCGGTGTGCTGAGCGGCCGCGACGCCGTCAGCAAGCTCGAAGCCGGCGCCAGCCTGGTACAGCTCTACACGGGCCTGATCTACCGCGGCCCGGCCCTGGTGGGCGAAGCCGCCGCCGCGCTCAAGGCGCACGGCAAGCGCTGAACGGCCTCAGCGCCGCAGGCACTCTTCGGTGCCGTGGTTGCCGCCCTTGAATTCGGGTTCGTCATAGAACTTGCGGAAGCCCGGCTTGCCATGGCGCTCGAACACCTGCGCCAGCCCGGTGCCAAAGTCATGCGTGGCCGGGGCGGTCCAGGCGAAATGGATAACCAGTTGTGCGCCGGCCCCCACGGCCTGGCCCAGGCAGGTGCCATCACTGGCACCCAGCCGACACACGAGCGCCCGGTTCAGAAGTAACGCAACCAGCGTACAGAGGGGTTGTTTCTCTTGACCCGCGAAAACCAGCGGCAAGGACCGTACAACGCAAGCACCACGCCAGCAGCCAGAGCCCAGATCTGCCAGACCTCATCGACCCCGAAGCGATCCCCATGGTTGGGGCCGACATGGTGAAGCAGGGCCCAATACAGCAGATGCAGCAGATAGAGGTGAAGCAGGTAGAAGAACATCGGCGCCCCCCCGATATCGGCCAGTACCCTCCCCCAGGCGATGCGCTCGAACAAGGCCAGTGCCAACAACCCACCCGCCAGGGTCAACAACAGAAACTGCAGCGACGGCGGGTACTTGGTGACGTTCATGAAGGCCATCAGCGTGTGCAGAGGCGAGACACCGGGCACCCAGCTGTGATCGCCATAGCCGTTCAGCAACCGCAGCCCCCCAAAGCCAACCAGCGCCAACAGACCCATGCCCGTCAGCCAGGCCCGGCGGCTGCGGCCAGTCACCTGGGCTGAATACAGCGGCCCCAAGGCAAAGCCCAGCAGGATCACCCCGATCCACGGCAGCACCGGGTAGGAGCTGCGGGCACGCAAACCCCAGCCCAACGCCATCACGCTGCGGTCGTGCAAGAGTGCCCAAGGGATGAATCCGGCCTCATGAGGCTGGAAATGCAGCCCGTCGAGCGCGTTGTGGCCTGCAATGATCAACAGCGCCAACGCCCACTGCAGCGGCCTGGGCAGATAAATCAGGGCCGCCAATGCCAGCATGGACAGGCCGATCGCCCAGATCACCTGCAGGTAGATCAGGGGCGGCGGCAGACTGAACGTCCAGGCAAAGTTCACCAGCGTCAACTCCAAACCCATCAGGATCACCCCACGCTGGGCCAGAAAGACCGCTGTGTCACGGCGGCTTCCGCCGGGCCGATTGCCCCGCAACCAAGCGCTCAGCCCGGTCAGCAGCACAAAAGCCGGTGCGCAGAAATGACTGCACAGTCGGGTGAAGAACAGCGCTGGCGAAGTGGCGGCCAGATCCATCGGGTCGAGCACCTGCTGGTGTAGAAAAAAGTACTCGCGCACATGATCGACCGCCATCAAGGCCATGACGGCCCCACGCAGACGATCGATGCTGCTCCATCGGTGCAGCGACTGGGCCAGAGCGGTCATGGTTTGGCAACCCGGAAAAAGTCTGAAGAAGCGCTCAGGCCAACGCCTGAGGCGCACAAGCAGGCGCAATGGCGCGAAGGCCACCGTCGTCCAGGGGGCCGATGGGCTCAAGGTTCAAGATCAGCCCCCAGGCGTTCACATCTTCACATTGAGCGAGATGAACGCGGTTCGCCCGGCACCGGGCGAATACATGGGTTGGGCGCTGCCCGATGGCCAGAAGAAATTGTCATACCAGACATAGGCGCTGTTGCGGTTGGCCAGATTGCGAACCTGAAGATCCAGGCTCATCGAGGCGCTCAGGGCGTAACGGACATTGGCATCGAACTGAACAAAGCCGCCGAACTTGCCCTGCGCATTCAAGTCATCGATGAAATACGACCCCTGGGCACGCCCCTGCAGACCCAGCTGCCATTTGTCATTGGCCCGGTACTCGGCACCGACCGTGCTGATGTGGCGAGGAGTTGCAAACACCTCTTTGCCAGCCAGCGAAACGCCCGAAGCCGTGAACGCGCTCACCACCTTGGCCTCCTGCACCGAATGCGATGCCCACAACTTGAGCCGGCTGCCCAGGCGGGTCGAGCCTTGCAAATCCAGCCCCTTGCGCCGAGTCTGCCCCAGGCCCACGGTGGTGCCTGTGCTGGGCATGTTGGCCACCTCGTCGGTGGCCTCTTGCAACCACAGCGCCACCCGCAGATCAGTCTGGGCATCGGGCTTGAACTTCACCCCCACCTCCGTGCCCGTGTTGATCGATGGGTTGAACCGGCTCTGCGAGGCTGAGGTCACATAGGTCGGCGCACGTGAGCCCGTCAACACCTGAAAGGTGCGCCCCCAGTTGGCATACAGGCTGGTCTCCTTGTTCAGGCTGTAGACCAGGCTGAGCTTGGGCTGCTTGATCCATCCGTAGTCCTGCAAGGGCCCGGTGACGCCGCTGGTGCGAATCAGCGTGTCCCCCGTGAAACGATCCACGCGCAGGCCCGGAATCAGCTTGAGGCGATCGTCGGGCTTGATGATGCCCTGCACGAAAGCCCCCACGTTGTTCAGCGTGTACTGGTCATCGTTGGACGTGGTGGTGGCTTGCGAAAAATCCGTGGGCAAGGCATAGGCATAGCGGTAG
The DNA here is from genome assembly GCF_058791075.1 of Curvibacter sp. EU05-FHT14A10. Lineage (NCBI taxonomy): Bacteria > Pseudomonadati > Pseudomonadota > Betaproteobacteria > Burkholderiales > Comamonadaceae > Curvibacter > Curvibacter sp. EU05-FHT14A10. The sequence continues at coordinate 534,061 of NZ_JBYTDE010000003.1, read as the reverse complement.
CGCTGGTACAGGTTCTTCTGGCGTTCCACGTTGATGCCGCCATCGAGCACCCAGGCCGGGCTGGCCCGCCAGGTGAGCGTACTCATCAGGCCTGTCTGATGCTCATCCCAGAACCGGCGCTGCCTGGGCAGGTTGTTCAGGCTGGTGGCGGCGCTGTTGGTGAAGGTCACCCGGCGGTCATCGCTGTATTGGTTCATGTACAACTTGTGGCTCGCAAACAGCTCCGGGGTCATCTGCCAATCCAGATGAAAGCTCAGATGCTTCATGTCGCGGTCGTCGCCGTCGTTGCCGTTGTGTGCCCCCGACTGGGACGGGTTCTGCGCCACCTGGGCCGCGGTCAGAAAGCCAGGCTCCTGGGCCTGGTGCGAATACAGACGCGCGACCACACCCGCCTTCATCAGGCCATCGGGCGAGGTGACAAACCATTTGCCCGCCAGGCTGTATTTCTCGGACTGAGAATGGCTGCGCGGGCCGTTCGAGTCCTGCTTGGCCAAAAAGTAGTTCTGTGCAAACCCCCCGTCCTCGCGACCCAGCGCCAGTTGCACTTCACGGGTGTCATGGCTGCCATAGGTGAAACGGCCATCGGTGTAGTTGCCTCCTTGGCGCGTGCCAAAATTGATGTTGCCACCAATGTTGTGCAGGCCATAGCGGGGGTCGTTGGTACCACGCACGACCTCGATGTAGTCCAGTTCCAGCGGGAAAATCATGTCGACGAAACGCTGGTTGCCACTGTTCACATTGCTGGGCACGCCGTCGATCAAAACCTTGATGCCATTGATGTAGCCCTCGCCATTGAAGGCCCGAAAGGTTGCCTTGCCCGACTCGGCGCCCATGCGCGTCTCGGTCAACTGAATCCCGGGCAATTGCCCCACCAGCTCCCAGCTGTTCATGACACTCTGGTTCTCGATCTTGTCGGCCCCCAGGATGTCGACCGACGTCAGCACGCTGCCTGGGGCCAGGCCGCCATCGCTCTGGCCATGCACACTCACCTCACCCAACACGATCGCCGGATCAGCTTCGGCCCTGGCTGCGGGCACCAGGCCGGACAGGGTGGATGCCACTGCCAGCGGCAGGATTTTCTTGTCAATCAAAAACACAACGCTCTCCACGGGGCAGGCAATTGCCCAATTGCTCAGAAAAAATCACGAGGCCGCGCTGCCAGCGTGCATCGGGCACGGGCATGCAGCCGCAGGCCTGCAGCGCAAGGGCGGCAAGCCAGACCATGGGTCGGACAAATCAGAGAAGAGCGGGAAGTGGTGGGGCTCTGGGCGCCGGCGTCAACCAAGCCACCCCCAGCGGCACGCTGGGCAGGTCGCAAGGCAAGAGGCTGGGCTGGGCGGCACTGAACCGCACCGGCACAGAAGGTTCGCCAGGCAAGTCGACATGCTGGCTTGCCAGGTGGGCGCAGACGACGCAAAAGTCGGTCTCGGCATCGGGGCTGGACTCGCCATCACCGGGGGCAGACACCCCTTCGGCCGACAACGCCGTGGCGGGCAGCATGCGCCAGCCATGCCGGTGCGACAGATCGTGCGCCATCGGCAAGACGGCCGTGCCGGCCGCGGCCAGCAACAGCATCCAGACGAATCGAACAATCCAAGAGCGGCGCATCCCCGGATTCTAGTGGGATGCGCGGCTTCGGATACCCCACAATTGAGCCGATCGACGTCGGACGCATGACCCGCCACCCGCCCCAGGACCAGCACCGTCATCCAGCGAGCGGTGTCAGCAAAACCTGACCTATCTCAGTGTGATCCACCGCTGACTTGTGCACAATGCCCGTCGGGTCTGCCAAAGTGCGGGCCCCGCGCGGGATCGGCAAGGTGTCGCCCTGGGCAGGATGGCGCCTGACCGCATCCCACCCACCCTGACCTGCGCGCCCACACCAACCTCAGCCCTGCTCGCCGTTCTATGCTCAGTTTTCTCCCGCCCCTGCTCAGGGGCGTCATCGCCTTTGTGCTGCTGGTCCTCAACACCTTGTTCTGGTGCGCCCTGCTGTTCATCCTCGCGCTGTTCAAGCTGGTACTGCCCTTTCAAGGCGTGCGCAGCTTCATCGACCCCTGGCTGAACCGCATCGCCACAGCCTGGATCAGTTGCAACAGCGGCTGGATGGCCCTCACCCAACGCACCCGCTGGGATGTGCAAGGCGTCGAGCAACTGCCTTACCAGGGCTGGTACCTGGTCAATGCCAATCACCAGAGCTGGGTCGATATCTTTGCGCTGCAACACCAGCTGAACCACCGCATCCCGATGCTCAAGTTCTTCATCAAGCAGCAGCTGATCTATGTGCCGGTGATCGGCCTGGCCTGGTGGGCGCTGGATTTTCCGTTCATGAAGCGCCACTCGCGCGATGCCCTGCGCAAAAACCCGGGCCTGCGCGATCAAGACCGCGAAACCACCCGCAAGGCCTGCGAGAAATTTGCCCAGGTGCCCACCAGCATCATGAACTTCGCCGAAGGCACGCGCTTCACCCCCGACAAGCACCGCCGCACCTCGTCGCCCTACCGCCACCTGCTCAAGCCCAAGGCCGGCGCGCTGGCCCTGTCGCTCAACGCCATGGGCGAGCGTTTCCATTCGCTGATTGACGCCACCATCGTCTACCCCGATGGCGTGCCCAGCTTCTGGGATTTTCTGTGCGGGCGTTGCCCCCGCGTGATCATGCGCGTGCACCAGGTGGCCATTCCGCCCGAGTTTGCCCAGGGCGACTACGACAAGGATTCTGAATTCCGCGGTACTTTCCACCGCTGGCTGGGTGATCTTTGGGAGCGCAAGGACGCCGAGATCGACACCCTGCTGCCAACCAAGCCCGCTCCAGGCAAACACTGAGCCGCGGCGGCCACCCGGCCGCCGTCAAACACCTGCCACATCCGGCAGGCCACAATCCCCCCGTCGGGCCGCAACCGCGGCCCGCACCACACCCACTGGAGCCACCATGCCCAACACCCGGGACACCGACAAGTCCATCCCCCTCGATCAGCCCCTGGTCAACGGCCTCACGCCGGCTGAGATCTTCACCAGTTGCGTGGAGGGCTTCAACTTCGGCACCGCCCACCAGGAAAGCTGGATCGAGCGCTTCGGCGAACCCGAATGGGATGCCGAGTTCGTCAACGAACGCACCGGCTTCACCTGCCGCATCGCCACCTTCTTCGAGTTGCTCGAAGACGAGACCGGCGACGCCGAAGCCGAGGACTACACCGTGCTGCGCTATGTGGTTGAACTCAAGCTGGGCGACGCCGAGTACATCTCGGTGATGTGGGAGGCTCACAACGCCGGCCCGGCCGACGCCGAGTTCATGAAGCAGTGCGCCCACAAGACCCTGATCAAGATGAGCGCCGTGATCGGCGTCAAGGTGGGCTACGAGCTGATGCAGGACCCGTCGGAGTACTGATCCCGCAAGGCTGAGCAATCCTCAGCCGGCACCCAGGTGGGGCGCAAAAGCGCCCCACCTGAAAGCCTACGAGCGGCCTATCAGCGGCCTACCAGCGGCACGCCTCTGCCAGTTTTGAAACTATGATCAAGTGCTAAAAATGAACAGCAGATAAAAGGGACGTAATCCAATGGGGACCAGTGACATGAAACTCACAGCGTCGGGCCGATCGCTCGGTTCGATGATCTTGGCGAGTGCTCTCGTATTGGGGCTGAGTGCCTGCGGCGGCGGCGGCGGTAGCAATGACACCGGCAGCGGCGGGCAAAGCACCAGCACAGCGCCGTCCGCCCCCACGGTCGCGATCACCAATGGCAGTGCCGCCTACGCGCAGAACACGGTCAAGTTCACGGCCAGCAGCACCGACCCTGCAGGCCGCGCCCTCAGCTTCACCTGGGATTTTGGCGATGGCTCATCCGCCGTCACCGGCACCAGTGTGGCGCACGTTTTCGCGGCGGCCGGCACCTACAACCTGAAACTGACAGCCACCAACACGGCCAACGTTTCCACCGCCAGCACCCTCCCCATCCAGGTGCTGTCCTCGGCCCCTTCGACCCCCCAGTTGACGATCAACAACGGCGCGGCGATTTATGCCACGGTATCCACCAGCCTGAGTGCCAACAGCACCGACCCCTTGGGTCTCAACCTGGGCTACAGCTGGGATTTCGGCGATGGCCAGGGTGCCACAGGCGCCAATGTCAGCCACACCTTCAGCTCAGCGGGTACCTACACCCTCAGCGTCAGGGCCACCAATACGGCCAGCCAGTCGACGACCGCCAGCCAGCAGATCACGGTCATTTCCCCTGCGGTGACCACACCCACCATCAGCAGTTCGGCCACCTTGCCCACGGTGGGCCAGGTGGTCAGCTTCACGGGCAGTGCCACCAGTGCCAAGGGCCTGGCCCTGAGCTACCAATGGGCCTTTGGCGATGGCAGCACCGGGACCGGCAGCCGCGTCACCCACACCTACACCAGCGCCGGTACCTATGCCGTGAGCCTGACGGTGCAAGACAGCAATGGCGGCAGCGCCACAGCGTCGCTTCAACAAGCCGTCGCAGGTACCGCAGCCAGCAATGCCCTCAGCGTCGATTGCAGTGGCAGCAACTGCGGTGCACTCAGCGCCAACACCTACTCGGGCAACGGCGTAGGCGCTTGGCGCTTTGTCAACCCCGACAACGCACCAGCCATCCTCAACATCAACATCGCGGGGGTCAAGTCTGGGCAATTGGCCACCCTGGTCTTTGCCAACACCAGCACCACGACCGCAGCCCAAAGCCCATCCGTGGGCACCTTGAGCAGCCCGGTGCTCAGCTCGCCCGCCAGCAACGCAGCCGGCGCGAAGACCTCGGTGCAAGCCGCAGAGCGCCTGCTCAGTAACGACACCGAAGCCCATTTCCACAACGACCTGCTGGCCAAGAACCGCGCCCTGTCGGCTTTGTTGTCGAAGGGCAAGACCGCGCCGCTTGCAGCGCGCGCTACCCAGGCCAACCCGACACCCGCTGTCGGGGCCTCACGGACCTGGAACGACCTCTACGACAGCGTGACCGCCCCCGTGCCCTACGCCACGACAGCGGCCGCTACCTGCACGCTGCCCTCCGGACGGAGCGTCGTGTTCTGGCTCGACCCAAATGCCACCTTGGCCGGCACCACCACCAGCAGCGACATCACCGCCATGCAGACGGCCGTCTGTGGGGCCTCGGGGGGCTTTGATCGCATGAGCGCCCTGCTGGGCGATGTGTGGGGAGCCGCCGCCAGTGCGTACGCCAGCCAACTGATCCAGGACGGCAGCAACCTGCAAGACATCAACATCGTCATCGTCAATGCCCCCGATGAAACGGGTTGGGCCGGCTACTTCTATGGCCTGAACAACTTTCTGAAAGCGGCAGCCACCTCGACGGCCAACTCGAATCAGGCCCTGGTGTTTTTCATCAATGCCAATCAGATCAAGGCTTCGCGGGCGTATGCGATTTCGACCTTGCTGCACGAAGCCACGCACATGACCAATTTCTACCAGCGCGCCGTGGCCCGCGACACCGCGCATGACACGTGGCTGGAAGAGACGTCCGCCATGATGACCGAAGACATCGTGGCCCCGGTGGTCAATGCCGGCTACAACCCGATCACATCAATCAGTGTCCCCAGCTACATGGCCACTGGGGGTGGCACGTCCTATATCAACTGGACATCACTGTCGGCCGACAACTACGCCATCGGTGGCGCCTTTGGCGCCTACCTCAACCGTCGCTATGGACTGAGCGTCTACCAGCAACTGATCACCACCTGCAAAGATGGCAGCACCGCCAGCAACAGCAGCTACACCTGCCTCGACGCCTTGATCAAGGCCCAGGGTGGCCTGGGCATGGCCGACGACTTTGCGCACTTTGGTGCCGCCTTGTTTGCCCCGTTGCCACTGGCCCAGGCCATCGACCGCTACGGCCTGCCCAGCAAGACCGATGGCAACTACACCCTGGGCGCGGTCGACACCACGCTGTACGCCGCCAAACTGCCGGCTCAACCAACCCCGATTGGCACCAAAGGATTCACGGCCACCAGCCACTATTACAACGTGGACACCCTCGGTGCCGGCGCCGTGAGCTATGTGCGCAACAACGTGATCGTGCCCGCCGGCAGCACCCTGACGCTGGTGATCCGCTGACATGCCCCAACACACCACGGCGCTGCGCCTGATGCTGGCCCTGGCCTGCGGCCTGGGCCTGGCGGCTTGTGCCAGCCCGGAATCCGCCACCGCCGCAGGCCCCCGGCCTGCGCGCGTGGACAACGATTCGGTCACGGCCTGGACAGGGGTCGGCCTGCTGACACGCAAGGGCAGCGCCCCCTTCTCGTGGTGGGCCTTGCAGACCGACTCAGGCCAGGTCTGGCGGCTTGAACTGCCAGCCACCCTGCCCGACGCAACGCTGGAGCCCAGGCAGAACTGTCAGGTCGAGGCCAGCGGCGACGCATCAAACGGCCTGCTGGGCAAGCGGGTTCTGCAGTTGAGCAGCCTCAAGGGCTTGCAGCGACCTGAACTGGGCGCCCCGGAAAACCTGCGCTGCCAGTTTTCACTCAAGCTGCGCTGATTCCCCGGGCTGGTCGCCAGCCACGCCGATCCTCCTGTCATACCGCGGCAAGGCCCCATACAAAAAAGCCCGCTCTGCGCAAGCGCAAGCGGGCTGGGTCGAACGGGTCGACAAGCCTCTCGAAAGGCCTGCCGTGTCAGCCGTCGATCAATTCTTGTGCAGGTCGCCGTTCAGGATGTCTTCGCCGTTGTCGAGCTTCTTGGCGAAATCGATGTTGCGACGGGTGCGCACCACTTCCAGGCCACCCGTCTGGTTGTGACGGCGGAACGTCACGGCATTGATGCCCACCAGTTCGATGGCCTTCACGGTCTTGCCGTTCAGCGGATGGCCTTCGATGTCCACCTTCACCAGCGACGAAGCCATCAAGGCCACTTCAGCCGCCAGGATCACGGCGTCCCCCACCGGAATGCCCAAAGCCGAGTTCACCTCCAGCAGGCAGTTGCGGCCCACCGAGATCGGCGTGTTGTTGCCCCCCGAGAGCACCCCCAGCGTAGAGGCGCCACCGCCCAGGTCGGTGCCCGCGCCCACGAACACCGACGAACTGATGCGGCCTTCAACCATCGACGGGCCTTCGGTGCCCGCGTTGAAGTTGATGTAGCTGGCCCCCGGCATCAGGGTGGTGCCCTCGCCCAGGTAGGCACCCAGACGCACCTTGTGCTGGTCGGTGATGCGCACGCCCATTTTCACGGTATTGATGCGGTGCACATACAGCGGAAACTTGTCGACCATGTGCGGGGCAAATTCGGTATTGCCAAATGCAGCGCCCATCAAGGCCTGGTCAATTTCAGCCGCGTCCATCGGCACATCACCCACCCAGGCCACATTCGGGAACTTGGTGAAAATCTTGGTCAGATTCAATTGGTTCGGCTTGAAATGGCGCTGGCTCAGGCCATAAAGCTTCAGGGTGCTGTCTTCAACGCCTTGCGGATCAATGTCATCAAAGATGAAAGTGGCCACGATTTCAGAAGCTGCGCCGGCCGGGGCGGCTGCCAGCTGGGCTGCCGCCTGCTGCAGGGCCACCAGATTGGGGTGTTGCTTGCCGTCATTCACAAATGGGGCAAAGTAACGCAGGGCCTCGGCCAGCTGCGCGGCGCTCAGCACCACGTTTTGCACACCCGTGGGCTCAATGCCCAACACCTTCATCAAAATGGCGGCGCTGCCGGTATTCTGGCCCGGGCCATTCACCACCGGATAACGCACTGAAGCCAGCGTGCGGTTTGCTGTATAAACCTGACGCCCCACCGCAAACAAAATCGGATTCTTATAAGCCGCAGTGGCTTGATAATCGCTGACGACGCGCTTGAATGCGTCGGCGTCTTGCGGATAATCTTGGGTAGTCTGGCTCATTATCTGATTCCTTCGCCCCGGCTCGGGCTGATATTGACGAAAAATGTCCAAAATTATAAGGGCGATGCCCCCCTGCCCGCCTCAACCCATGCGGATGGCCGTGGGCTGTGGGGGGTGATCGGCTGGGGATCGGCCCGGTGATCAGCCGGGGTAACATCCAGCCGCACAGTTGAACCCCACCGGAGCCCACGTGACCTCTACGCGCCTGCCTGCCCTGTACCTGCCGCATGGCGGTGGCCCCTCGTTCTTCATGACCGGTGAACGCAAGCAGCGCTACCAGGCCACAGAAGACTTTCTGCGCAGCGTCAACAGCTTGCTGCCCACCACGCCCAAGGCCATCCTGATCATCACCGCCCACTGGGAGACCGAGGTGCCCAGCTTCACGGGGGGGCCCCAGCCCGGGCTGATCTACGACTACTACGGCTTTCCGCCCGAGACCTACACCTTGCAATACCCGGCGCCCGGCCTGCCTGCGCTGGCCCAGCGCGCCTGCGATCTGCTGCACGGCGCCGGCCTGCCGGCCCGGGTCGACACCGACTACGGCTGGGACCATGGCGTGTTCATACCGCTCAAGGTGATGTACCCACAGGCTGACGTGCCCGTGGTGGCCATGTCGCTGCAAGCCAGCCTTGACCCCACGCTGCATTGCCAGCTGGGTGCCGCCCTGAGCCCTCTGCGCGACGAAGGCGTGCTGATCGTGGGCGCCGGCATGAGCTATCACAACCTGCGTCAATTCGCCCTGGCCGCCCCCTTGTCGCACGATTTTCACGACTGGCTCGACACCGCTCTGCAAGGCCCTCAGGCCCAGCGCACCGAACACCTGGCGCAATGGCACCGGGCCCCGGGCGGTCTGGCGTCGCACCCGCGCGAAGAGCACTTGCTGCCCTTGATGGTGGCCAGCGGGGCCGGCTCTGATGCGCCGGGCCGCAGCCTGTGGCGTGGCGCGGTGGGCCCCAGCGCCCTGGGAGCCTGGGCCTTCGACTGAGTGCGCCAAGCCCCGGCTCTGCGCGTGCCGCCCTAGCGAGGAAGGTCGGAAAGCTCGGCCAAGTCGGCCACCACCGTGGCATTGAACAGCGAGTCACTGAAGCCCGGCCCACGCCGTTCGCTGGGGGCCGCCAAGGCCAGGCGCTCCATCTCGGCCGCCGGGATCGGGCGCGAGAACAGGTAGCCCTGCAACTCATCGCAGCCCATTTTCATCAACCAGTCGCACTGCTGCTGGGTTTCCACCCCTTCGGCCACCACCTTGAGGTTCAGGGCCTTGGCCAGCCCGATGATCGAGTTCGCAATCGAGCGGGCGTCTTCGCTCTCGGCCAGGTCAGACACAAAGGCCCGATCCACCTTGAGCTCAGAGGCTGGCAGCCGGCGCAGGGTGGCCAGGCTCGAATACCCGGTGCCAAAGTCATCGATCGACACATGCAGGCCGATCGAGCGCATTTTTTCAAAGGTCTGCTGGGTGCCCTTGGTGTCTTCCATGGCCACCGATTCGGTGATCTCACAGGTGAAACGCCCGGGCTGCAGGCGGTGGCGACGCAGTGCCTCCGCGATGCGCTCCACCAGATCGTCCTGCCGCATCTGATAGCCCGAGATATTGACGGCCACCCGCATGCGCAGGCCCAGCTCGCGCCAGTGCCCCGCCACCCGGCAGGCTTCTTCGATCACCCAGTTGCCAATGGTGCCGATCAGGCCATTGCGTTCGGCCAGGGGGATGAACACCGCCGGGCTGACATGCCCGCGCGTGGGGTGATGCCAGCGCAGCAAGGCCTCGGCTGCAGTGATGTGCAGGGTGCGGGCATCCACCTTGGGTTGAAAATAGAGCGCCAGTTGCCCTTGTTCGATGGCCTGACGCAGGTCGGCCACCAACAGGGTCTGCTCACGCAGATCGGCGCTCATCTGGGGGTCGTACAGGCAAAAGTCGCCGCCCCCCTGCCGCCCCACCTGGCGGGCTGCAATCGACGCGTTCACCAGCAGCCGCGAACGGCCCCCATGCGCCGGGTAGACCGACACCCCGATCGAACAGGTCAGCACGGTGGTGCCGTCGTCGTGCGTCAGGGCCTGGGCAAACCGGTCAAGCAACAGGCGGGCCGTGTCCAAGCCCACCGCCTCGTTGCCCGACAGCAGCAACACAAACTCACCGTCGTTGAAACAACTCAGGTCAGCACCGTCGGGCAGCGAAGCCCCCAGCCGCTGCGCACTCAGCTTGATCAGCCGATCGCCAAACTCCTGGCCGAAGGCCTGATTGTGGGATTTGAACTCATCGATGCTCAGGAACACAGCGCAAAACGCGCTGCCGTCCCGATCAGCCCGGGCGATCCAATGACCCAGCGCGGTCTCGATGCCATGCCGATTGAGCAGGCCCGTATTGCTGTCGTAAAGCGACAGGGCATCCATTTCTTCGGACACCGTCACCAACTTCGCCCGGATGCGCCTCGACCGCCAGCGTTCACGCAACAGCAGACCCAGCGCCACAAAGGTACACAACAGGCTGAAGGCCAGAATTTCCAACGAGATTTGAAAGTCTGCCATGCCGGTGATGATGCGTCAGATTTCTATTTGCAACACCCTGGCAATGTCAATTACTTCTCGAAATCCCATTAATGATCACTCACTAGATCACTCGGGCAGGCCGTCTTCAGCCCTGGGCATACCCCATCGGGTTGCGATGCTGCCAGCGCCAACTGTCTTCGCACATTTCCTTCAAGCCACGCTGTGCCTTCCAGCCCAACACGCGGTTGGCCAGGCCAGGGTCGGCGTAGTAGCTGGCCAGGTCGCCCGCACGCCGCGCTGACACTTCAAACGGTATTTTCTGCCCCGTGTACTGCTCGAAGGCCTGCACCATCTGCAGCACCGAAATGCCCTGCCCAGTGCCCAGGTTGGCCATCAGGCAGTTGCGGCCGGTCAGTTCGCCCTGCAGATAACGCAGAGCCGCCAGGTGGCCATCGGCCAGGTCCATCACGTGGATGTAGTCGCGCACCCCGGTGCCGTCGGGCGTCGGGTAATCGTTGCCAAAAACGCTCAGCTGCGGGCGGCGGCCCACGGCCACCTGACCAATGAACGGCATCAGGTTGCCCGGCACGCCCCTTGGGTCTTCGCCCAACAGGCCACTGATGTGCGCGCCCACCGGGTTGAAGTACCGCAAACAGGCCACCCGCCAATCGGGGTTGGCGGCGGCCACGTCACGCAAGATGTACTCGACCATCAGCTTGCTCTGGCCGTAGGGGTTGATGGGGGCCAGCGGTGCCGACTCGGGAAGCGGTGAGGCATCGCTGTTGCCATACACCGTGGCCGACGACGAAAACACCAGTGTCTTCACGCCCGCACGCTGCATGGCCCGGATCAGGGTCACCGAACCCGACACATTGTTCTCGTAATACAAGGCCGGTTCGGCCACCGACTCACCGACCGCCTTGAGGCCCGCAAAATGAATCACGCCCTGGATCGGGTAGCGCGCAAACAGCGCATCCAGCGTGGCCGCGTCGCGCACATCGCCCTGCACCAGGGTGGGCTTCAGCCCGCCCACCTCGTGCATGCGATCCAGCACCGCCGGCACGCTGTTGCAAAAATTGTCGAGCACCACGTACGGTATGCCCGCCAGCGCCAGGGCCACGCCCGTGTGGCTGGCGATGTAGCCCGCGCCCCCCGTCAACAAGATCATGATTTCTTCCCTTTTTATTTTCAGACCGGCTCGGGCTTGCCAAAGAAGTAGCCCTGCCCGGCGTCGTAAATGCCCACCAGCCGCTGGGCGTCCATCTCAGACTCAATGCCCTGGGCCACGATCTGCACGTCCATCGAACGGGCCAAGGCCGCAATCGCATTGACCCAGTCGCCCGACACCTCTTCGCCTTCCACCTCGTGGATCAAGGCACTGTCAAGCTTCACGTAATCAGGCGGCACCTGGCGCAGCACACGGGTCGACAGCGCATCCAGACCCAGGCGATCGATGCCAAAACGAGCGCCCTGCTCACGCACCATCGACGCAAAGGCCCGCGCTGCCTCAATGTCTTGCGAGCAGCCAAAGCAGGTCAGCTCAAACGACAACAACGGCGCCTGCGGCCCCTGCTCACGCAGCACGCCACGCAACCATTCCACAAAACTGCGCTGGCGCACGCTTTGCAGCGACACATTGATGGCCATCGGCTTGGCCGGGGCGCCATGGCCACGCAAACGGGCCACCGCCAACAGCACCACCGCCCGGTCCACCTCGGGCATCAATTTGTGGCGCATGGCCATCGGCACAAAGCTGGCGGCCGGCACCAGGCCGTTGTGCTCGTCAAGCAGCCGCACCATCAGCTCTTGGTGCAACAGACGCCGGTCTTCCAGAAACACCACCGGCTGGGCCAGCAGGCGCCAACGGTTGTCGTTCAGGGCATGCTGGATCAGGGCGCGCCAACGCTCAGAACCCAGGGCGTCGAGTTCGGTCCCCTGGTGGTCGCTGGCAAACACCGAATTGCGCCCTTGTTGCCGCGCCGCTTCGATCGCCAGGTCCAGTCGGGCCATCAGGTGGCTCTTCTGCTCGCCAGGGTTGAAAGGCACCGCCCCCACGCTGCACGACACCCCGGCGTCTTCCACATCGGCCAGCACCTCATGCAGCCCGGCCAGCAACTGATGGGCCAGATGGCGCCCCTCCTCGAAACCCACATCGACCAGCACAAACCCAAAGCTCGCACCGCTCAGCCGCGCAGAAATGCGGGCGTGCCCCTGCAACACCTCAGCACTGATGCGGGCCACCGCCTGCAGCAAGGCATTGCCGCGCAGGTAACCGCCGCCAGTATTCAGGTCTTTGAGGCCATTCAACTCAAGCCCCACCAGCACACCATGGATGTGCGGCTCAGGCCCCGACAGCAGCTCGCCCAGGTGCAGATCAAAACTGCGGCGGTTGTCCAGGCCCGTCAGCTCATCGTGCAAGACCTGCTTGCGAAACCCCTCCACCTTGGCGGTTTCGGCATCAAGGATCTCGGCGATGCGCCGCGCCATGTCGTTCATGGCACGCACCACCCGGGCCAGCTCGCGCGCGGCCGGCTGGGTCACGATCTGCTCAAAGCGCCGCTCCTGAATGGCGCGGGCCGAACGCTCAATCGCATACAAGGGGTTCAAGATGATCTGCAGCAACAGGTGCGACAGAAACAAGGCCACCAGGTAGGCCAGAAAAATCCACATGGCCACCTCGCGGGCCGACTTCCAGAGGTATTGATACGCGTACTCGGGCTGGCTTTGCACAATCACCTTGCCCAATTGGCGCCAGCCCGACGACACAAAGGCCTCGCCCCCGGGCGACGCCAGCGGAAACGCGCGGGTGAACCACTGCGGCACCTCGGCCACCTTGTCAGGCAGTTCGCGCTCGACCAGCACCTTGCCTTTGGCATCGGTCACCACAACGCGCTTGAAAAACCCGCGGTCGAACACGCTGGCCACATTCAACTCGGCCAGCACCATGTCGTCACGCCCCATCGACTGCGCCAGGGGCAGCGACAAGGCGGTGGCCGCATCCTGCGCATGCGAGGCCAGTTGCTGCTCCAGGTAATCGCGCGTGCCGCGCACACTGAACACCAGCAGGCCCGCCAAAATGCCCAAAAACACCAGCGAAATCACACCCAGAATCTGACGGCGCAAAGTCATGGCTGATCCCCTTCATCACCCGATTGATGTCGCCCCGAGGGCAGCGCATGCGCCACCCAGCCCATGGCCATGATCACCATCAGGGTGAGCACATTGGCCGGCAATTGCAGATTGAAATCGACCCAGCTGTGAATGGCCAGCGCCGTGATGGCCATCATCACGCCAAAGGCAATGCCCCGCGGCAACGAGGTGCGCCGGCGCGCCATGGTGCGGGCCGCCACGCCAAATGTCATCAGCACAAAGCCGCCCAAAATACCCAGCCCGACCAAACCATAATCACAGGCCAGCTCGATGTAATCGTTATGGGCATGGTCAAAATAAATGGGGCGAGGCGTGCGATAACGAACATAGCTGCCGTAAAAACTGCCACCGCCCGTGCCAAACACCGGGAACGCACGGGCCAGATCCAGCGCATGCATGGCTGCGTCCTGGCGCGCTTCGATCGATTCTTCGGTGCCGCCGGTCGCGTCGGTCACACCGGTTTCCTGCACCCGGTGCACCACCTTGTCCAGGCCCACCCACGAGCCCACCACCACCACGTCGACAATGATCAGGCTGATGATCAGGGTCACCATGGCCGGCGCCGAGCGCCGCGTGAGGGCCAGCGTGATCACGCCCACCACCAGCAAGGCGGCAAAAAAGCCGGCATTGCCCATGCGCGAACGGGTCAGCACCAGGGCAATCACCATCACCACCAACAGCAGGCGCAGCCGCATCTTGGGGCTCAGCACAAACTGCATCATGCGCGCCAGCCGGTGCTTCCAGCCCGAGCCCTGCTGCCTGTCGTTGCCCAGGCGCGCCAGCATCAGGCCCACGCCGATCGAAAGGCACAGCTCCATGTAACCCGCAAAGTGGTTGTGGTAGCCAAAGGTGCCCTTCACGCGGTCGTGAATCACCTCAAAGAAATAGATCTGGTAATGCGCCCCGGCCGAGAACAGCATCACGCCGATCACCGCCTGAACCACGCCCGCCACCACCAGTGCCATGGCCAGGGTGTCCAACCGGGCCCGGTCACGCACCGTCAGCAACACCAGCAAGAAGGCAAAGAAGTACCCGGTCGAAAGCGACGCGTAAATGCGGGTCTGAAACACGTCCAGCGAGATGCGGAATGGCGCCACGCCGTCCTGCACCCGCCAGGTTTCGGGTGATATCAACTGCAGCCAGGCCGACGGCAGCTCCCAGGTCTGAAACCACACCAGCAACACAAACAGCGCCAGCACCCCCAGGGGCCACCTGAAGGTGTACAGGCGCTGCCAGGCCTGGTCGGCCTGATGCCGCCATGCCCACACGGCCCCCAGCAGCAGCAAAGCCACCCAGGCCACCAGAATGCCTACGGCAAACGTGCGGTTGCTGCCCAAGGGCAAAGGCGCCCAGAACAGCAAGGCGATCAAGCCGCCAAAAATCCATCCATCCCTGACAACGGTGGTGCCGCCTTGACGGCTACTGCGCACCCCGCGATTTGTGCTCTTATTGATTCGCGCCATCCCTGATCCGAACCGGCTGACTAAAAAAAATGGCAGCGCGCAGCTGCCATTTCGGGGATTTTATGCAGTCAATCAGCTGCGGCTTGCGCCACCGCCACCGCCACCACCAAAGGTGGAGCCGGCCGAGCTACCGAAGCTGCTGCCACCGCCAGCGCCCGTTGCGCCACCGGCATCGCCACCGCCAGAACCTGTTGCCTGAACCAACGACGCGACGTTCACGCCAGGTACGCTCAGGGCTGCGGTCATGATGCCCGCCTTTTCGGCGTCGGACACGCCGATGGTCAGGGCAGCCACCACTTGGTTGGCGGACGAAGGAGAAGCCGACACGACAGCACTCGTCACAGCCGAGGAAGACTGACCTTGAGCGACCAGTTCAACAGCCAGAGCAGCGGGCGAAACGCCTGCAGCGATGGCGGCTTGAGCGAGGTCAGCCAAGCTCGTTTTGGCAGCCAGTGCTTCGCGCACTTGGGCGGCCAGGGCAGCGCCGGTCTGACCCGGGGCGAATTGAGCGTTAGCGGCGAAGCCGAGGCATGCAATGCCCAGCGCGACCACAGCCTTCTTGGTGAAACTGTTCATAGTTACCTCTCTGCTTTGGTTGAAAGTGATGCCAGTCTAGCAAAAGCCGTTCGTCGGAACAACTTTTTTGTGCGCAGCAGCAAACCAGCGAAACTGAATGATTTGATGAAGTCGCTGCCCCGATTCACCAAGTTGGTGAGATTTCTCAAAAAATGTCGCCCCACTGGGGGTGCAGCGACAGAAATATGCTGCCAATTCTGTTTTTGGTGCATTGAAAGAATAGGTGTTAATTGGAAAAAAATTCCAAAACCCACTCCCACCAACACCAAAAACCGCTTGTCGCCGGCTCAAAAGGGCACTTGATCCGTCGGGTACTTCCAAAAATCCTTCAGCAAATAGCTCACCGGCAGGTTCAGCGCCACGTTGCCGGGCGGGATCGGGCGCATGAACCAGCGCTCATACACGGGGTAGATGTCGCGGCTGACGATCAGGCGCTTCATCTCTTCGTCCACCAACTGCTTCAAGGCCACATCGCCCTTGGGCAACATGATGGCCAGCGGCTCGGTGGTCAGGTAACGGCCCACCACCTTGAAATCGGCCGGGGTGGGGCTGCTGGCCACCAGGCCGAACAACAGCACATCGTCCATCACAAAGGCATCGGCCTTGCCCTGGGCCACCATCTGCAGCGCCTGCTGATGGTCTGCCGCGTCGGTGATCTTCAGGTTCAGCAGGTGCTGGCGGTTCAACTGGTCCATCACCTTGAGCGGCGTGGTGCCGCGGGTGGACACCACTGTTTTGCCAGACAGGTCCTCCAGCCGGGCGACCGTGCTGTTGGCCCGCACCAGAATGCGCGCCCCCACAATGAAATGCGGCACGGTGAACGCCACCTTTTCGCGCCGCTCGGCATTGTTGGTGGTCGAACCGCACTCCATGTCGGCCTTGCCCTGCGCAATCACATCAAGGCGATCGGCTGCCGTCACCTTCACATAGTCAATCTGCATGTCGCGGGCGCCGGTTTTCTTGCGAATCACCTCCGCCAGCCGCAAGCACAGGTCCAGTGCATACCCCACCGGCTTGCCATCGGCATCCAGGTATGAAAACGGAATCGATGAATCGCGGTGCGCCAGCACCAGGTGCCCGCCCGCCTTGATGCGGTCCAGCACGCCGGCAGCCTGGGCCGTCAACGACGCAAGGACCAGCACCATGGCAAGGGCCATCGAACGGTTCGGGGCAAAAGACATCTTGGAGCGCACAGCAACCTCGGCAACAAACAACCCCGCGCCAGCAAGCAGGCTTCATGCCCGCCAAACGGGCGACACCCGGCCCTGCAGCGGACAGACCTGCAGCTGGACGACGAAGAAACCCTCAATCCCTGATCGTGCAGCGCACCGAAAGGACGGGTGTCACTGCCCCGGCGCTTCTGCTTGAGCGCCTTGACCGGCTGGATCATAAGACACCGCCCGTCGCCAAACCGCGAAGTGCCCACCCAGCGCCGACCTAGGCGCGCACCACCAGATCGACTGCAGTGCCAGACTGCCCGCCATCACCCGGGCAGCGGGCTGATGGCCTCGCCCAAACCCAAACCCAAACCCAAACCCAAACCTGGCACGGCACGCCTCGGCGCACCGCGCCAGAGGCATCCCCCCAGAGGCTCAGGCAGAACGCCCCGAGATGAACGCACCAGACGCCCTGAACCGGGCCGCCCTGGCGCGCCCCCACCAGCCCATGCCACCCACCAAGGCGATCAACCCTGCCAGGCCCCATTCAGACAGCGTGGGAATGCTGGCGCCTCCACCCACCCCCACCCCTCCCGGATCCACGATCTCAGAGTTGACCTGCAGGTCATCGTCCCCCTGTCCACCGTCTTGCAACGTCAGGGTGACTGTATTGCCCGACAGGACGGCACCGCTGTAGACATACCAGTGAGGGCTGGGTGTCGACTGGGTCTTGCCATATTTCCACCAGACAGCGCCAGCGGGCAGCGGATCCGGATAGCGGATCGTCAATTGGGCCTGCGTTCCGGGGTCACCGGTGACCAGCTTGACGTCAAACAGGCCCAACGGAAAGGTCACCCCGGGGGGCAATTGCGGGGGCGCCTTGGGGTCTGTGGTGGCGATGAAGCCCTTCGAGTTGGCCGCATCGACAGTCCAGGCATTGGTGTTGCCATTGGGGCTGCTGACGTCGGCGCGACCCAAGCCGGTGCCGTTGCCAATGTTTGCGGTGCTGGCATTCGGCGCCGTGCAAACTGCGTCGCTTCCGCCTGAGGTGCCCTGGCAGGTCCAGGTCCAGGGGCTGCCACTGCTGACCACAGATGCCGTACCGCGCAAGCACAGGTCGGTACTGGGGCTGAAGGCTGTCGCATGGTTGATGGCATCGCCACAGGCGGCCTGAACCGGCAAGGCACTGACCAGATCAATCGCCTGGCCATTGCGCACCGCACTGAAATTCATGCCCGTGCAGTCGTCAGTGACCGTGATGTCACTGGACGACAGCGACGCCCCACTGCTGATCACGCTGGCCAGGACAGTGCCCACCGGGATGGCGTTGCAGTTGGCCGAATCGCCGGTACGCACGTCGATCCGGGCTCCGCTGGGCAGATTGACTGCCCCGGTGACCGCCAACTTGCCGAACACCGTGGCGCTTGACACCCGCACCCGAAGCAGCCCCGTGCTGCCGTTGTAGCTTTGGGTGTACGACCCCGCCACGCTTGAACTGCCCGACGCAGGCAGGACCAGTGTCCCGCCGTTCATGACGGCACCGCTGCCCGCCAACGCCAGGTGACCCTCCAAGACACCCCCACTCAGGTTGCGGATCTGGGTCAATGACGCGGCCGCGTCGGTCTGGATCGCATTGACCACACCCGTGATCGTGCCGCTGTTCTCAATCACCCCACTGCTGCCTGCGGCCACACGCACACCGATACCTGCAGAATCGCTTGCCGTGACGGTTCCGCTGTTGGTGACGGTGACCGCACCCGACACGGCATTGACCCAAACCCCATGCAAACCGCTGGCAGAGCCCGCATTCAACACCGAGACATCCCCCAGGGGAGATGCTGCATAGATGGCATAGTCGTTGGGCGCACTGACCACCCCTGCGGCCTGATTGGTCACCGACACATCGCCATGGACGCCGGGCGTGCTGGCCGTATCGAGATCAACCTCGGCATAAATCGCAGCAAAACCAGACACCCCCCCGCCCACAACTCCCGGATCATCGCTGGCCGTGACGCTGCCGCTGTTGATCACCGTTGCATTGCCAAACTCTGTGGCCACCTGAATCCCATGATCGTCGCTTGAGACAAGCGTGCCCGAATTGATGATTTTTGCTGGGCCATTGTTTGACCAGGCCACCGCCGCTTGACGGGTGGTGGATTCAATCCTGGCCCGGTTCTCGATCTGCGACATCCCCTGATAATTGATTGAGCGCGCACCGGCTGTATACCCTGTGACCCATCCCCCCACGTCGTTCAGGATGGAAACCAGCGCTTGGCCGGAGCTCGGGTTGTTGTAACCCCCATCGGCATAAAGCCCACGCGATGTGGATGAAATGACGCGCCCGGAATTGGAAACCGAGACATTGCCCAGGTTGGTGGTTCCTGTCACCCCCGCATCGTTGCTTGAGGTCACGCTCGCAGCCGACGTGATGGAGATGTCTCCGGATGTGTCGTTACGCACCCAGATACCGCCAAACCCCCCTCCTGAATCGATGACCACGCCCGACTCTGCCGTGACCGTCGCCTTGCGGTCAGCCTTGTACGTCTGCATGATCACGCCGCTATAAGTCGGGTTGTTGATCGACGTCAATCCTGTGAGATTCAGGGTATGGTCGTAGGGGCCGCCACTTGTGTTGTTCTGGTCGTCAGGCCCCTCTGGCGCCACGTCGACCCCCGCGCTGGGGAGCGTCATCGCATCCACGTTCAGCACCAAGCTGCCCGCCCCCGTCCGATACTGCACGCCGCCGACACCGCACTGCGTCACGGACAGCTGCGCTGTACCCGAAACACTGCAGACCGCACCGGCAAAACCCGGAAGCACGGCCAACAGCCCTACAACCCATCTCGTGGGGCTTGCCCCCAGCCGGATTTCAAGGCGGGGATCCCGCCCCGATTCGACAGGAATATAAATCATATATACCTTTCACAGACACCTCAAATAATCACAAGTGATCAGGATCAGCAAAAAACAGCCATGATTGGCAGCATGGATACCATCCAGCTTAGTTTCTGTGTTGGAAACGGCGCCGAAATGTCCCATATATGACACAAACATTCGTGGCTTATCCTTGATGGGCACAGCCGATTTCGGCACCCCAAACAAACAGTTTCGCAGATAAAACACCTTCTGGCTGCTACCTGGGCGCATTGTCAGTTCTGACAATATTATTTTTTCTCCCGTTTGGCAAAATGCATGTTTGCCTCGCCCTGAAATTCTGAGCTCCATGCCCTTCGCCGTTTCACATCAAGACTTGGCCGCCGTACGCGATGCCCAAGATTTTGACAGTCTCAAAGAATTCGCTCAAAAAGCGATAGAGAAGCTTGGCTTTGAGTGGTTCATGTTTGTGATGATGCGGAAAGAAGAATCCATCTCACAAGATCCCGCCCCTGTCTTCGTCGGAACCTACGATCCTGAATATATGAAAATATTCAAAGAGAAGCAATGGTACCGAATTGATCCACCCTCTTTGAAAATGCTGACGAGTGATTTACCACATGCCTGGCGAAATTCAGATTTCGACAGTCCTGAAGGTCGGGAAATCCTGGAAACCTCATCTCGTTACGGTATACGGGCTGGCGCGGTATTCCCCTTGGGGCCGTCCCAAATGACTGTGGGCGGCTTGGGCATCGCCAAGGATGCCGATCCTGATACCGAATATGAGCGTACTTTGAATACTCTTCCGTATGGTCAACTGTTGAGCATGTACATGCACTCGGCAATCCAGCGGATCATGAAAATGCAGCCCATCAATCTTGCGCGCTCCATCAGCGCCCGTGAATTGCAGTGCCTGCAACTGGCAGCCCGGGGCCTGCGTGATGCCGAGATCGGCAAAGAATTAAAAATCACCACCCGAACCGTCATTTCTCACATCAACAGCTCCAGAGAAAAGCTGGAAGCCGAAAACAGATCGCAAATGATCGCGCGTGCCATGGCACTGAGAATAATTGGATTTTGATTTTCAAGACATGATTGATTGACGTAAAAGGGAGCGCTCTGTGCTGAGAATATTGATAAACAGGCTATTGGTCTGTGCCATGGTTTTCCTGTCGTGGTCAGCGATGCCTGCTGAAGCGTCATCCCCACCCACGGCAACGGCCGGTGCCGAATATGTGGATGTATCAGGCGCTGCTGGCGCCACATTTCGTTTGTATTTAACCAATGGCAGTTTGCAAACCACGGGCGTGGCCAATGCTTCGGGCGACTATCGCTTTGAGAACGTGATGCCCAATGCGATTTACTACTACGTCACTCAAGACGATGGCAGCGGCGAAAGTGCAAACACCTCGTTCTTCAACGTGACACTGCGCACCCCCACGGCCACCCCCGGGACCGAACTGGTGGACGTGAGCAATGTGTCGGCGAGCACCACGATTGAGCTTTATTTGACAGATGGCACTCTTGTTTCCAACACCCCCAGCGCGCAAGGTGGTGGTGTTTACAGGTTCAGCTCTGTCGAACCCAACGGCATTGGCTACTACGTCATTCAATCTGCCAATGGATTCAGCAGTTCGAACACCCCCTTCTTCAACGTCGCCTTGCGCACGCCCAGCATCGTTGCAGGCGTTCGGCAGGTTGATGTGAGCAACGTCTATCCGGGGGCTGTGGTCACCCTCAAATCGTGGAACGGGACGGTGATCTCCACAACCCCCACAGACATCGGGGGCGGCATCTATCGGTTCTCCAATGTCACCCCGGTCAGCGACGGCCACTATGTGGAACAAAGCATCAACGGGGTCGTCAGTGCGGCCTCGAACGTGGCGGTGGTCACCGCCACTGCCCCGACCTTTGTGGGGGGGCAGTCCGCCCTGACGGTGAACTCCAGCGGCACCAGCATCCGCCATCAGCTCGCCGTCAGTGACATCGATGTGAATCAAACCCTGACCTGGACCGTCACGACCGCCCCCACCCACGGAACCCTGACCGGCTTCCCCGCCACGGCCAGCACAAGCTGTGCAAACAGCGTGTGTGGCACAGCCGGCAGCCAGGTCACGCTGCCCGATACCGATCTGACCTACACGCCCACCGCCGGCTACGTCGGCACGGATACGTTCACCCTGCAAGTGAGCGACGGCGTGGCCAGCGCCAGCCGCACCTTCACGATCGGTGTCAATGCAGTCACGGGCTCCACCGTCGACCCTGCCGACTCCGCTGCCTTGAGCGCAGCCATCAATGACCCCACGGTGTCGACGATCCGCCTGGTCAACGGCGTGACCTATCAAATCTTTGGCTCAGAGATCAATCGCCCCCTGACGATCCAAGGCAACGGCGCCATCATTGAAGCCTTGGGCGGCCTGGGTCAGAGCTACGACGACCAGACCATCTTTCACCTGGGCATGCCCGATGCCAGCAACAACCGCAGGTACCGCGGCAACCTGTTCTGGCTGGTCAGCACAGGCGGCCAACTGGTGGTCAGCAACCTCACGGTGCGCAATGCTGCAAGCACGGCCAATGCACAAGGCCTGACCGGCATTTTCGGGGCCATCCTGCTGACAGGCGCCTCCCAGGCCAGTCTCAATGGCATTGTTTTCGAGAACTTCTGGTTCACAAACAGCCAATTCATGGCGCAAAACAACCTGGCCACGGCACAAGGCCTGTACGCCAGCTATTCAGATATGAGCTATGGCGTGTATGCCGACTATGACTTTCAGGGAAGCCTGAGCGTCACAGGCAGCACCTTTGGCAGCAGCAACGCCTTCAGGGATGCCGTGCACCTGTACAACAGCCAAAGCGCGTCGATCACCAACAACACCTTCAACGGCACGGCCCATGCAGAACGATTGAGGGCGGCCGACGGCTTCGAGAACGGGATCTACATCTACGGCGGCCAAAACACCATCACGGGCAACACCATCAGCGGCTACCAGGCCCACCTCATCAGCACTTACACCAGTGCCGGGATCACCAGCGTCGGCCTTTTTGCCGGCGGCAATGCCACGATCACAGGCAACGTCATCACCAATTGCTCGACCAATGTCTCGATGGCGGGGGGTTGGCAGTCGTTCCGCCCCGGCAGCGAGCTCTCGGTCAACGGCTACAGCCTGATCAGCAATCCGGGTCTGGCCGGCTTTTCGCTCGGTCACAGCAACACCTTGGGTGCGGGTGTGCACGGCCCATCCCTCACCATCGTCAAAGATCAAGACGATAGCGCTCTGGCCTACAGCGCCCCGCTTCTGGTCTTCAATGCCAGAACCCCCACCGCCGCCAGCCTGGGGCTGGCCAGCGGCACCGTGCCGGCCATCAACAGCACGGCTTTCCTGGTTGAGCAATCGACCGATGGAACCACCTGGAGCAACGCGACAGTCACCCCCTCGGGCACCTTGAACAGCGCCAACACCAGCTTTTCAGTCTCTGGATTGGATCCGGCCGTTCGATATTTCTTCCGCCTCAACGACAGTGACAGCAATTCCAATTACGTGGGTTGGTCCAATCTGATCGGCCTGCCGGTCCTGACCCTGAGTTCGGTCGCTGAAACCACGGCCACGGTCGGCTTTGGCGCCCCTGGCACCACCGGCGTCCGGATCGAACAGTCGTCAGATGGCGGAACCAACTGGGCCACAGCCCAACTCCAGTCCGCCATCACCTCGACATCGACCAGTGCAACCGTGACAGGCCTGAGCGCAAGTTCGAGCTACCTGCTGCGCATCAATGGCGCGGGCACCTCGGGCTGGGGTTACTCTGCCCCCCTGAGCGTGGGCACCAACTCGGGCGCCACTTGCGGCACGGCCAACAATACGGCGACAGTTTTTGCCCCCTCGGGCGCTAGCCTGTGTCAGGTGGGTGATGCCAGCGCGGTCACCACCGGGTCCCCTTGGACCTGGAGCTGCACCACGACAGCCAGCACCGCTCTGTGCTCGGCCCCCAACAGCACCACGGCCACCGATTCCGGCAGTGGGCGGCTGGTCCTCACGGGCTCCAGCGGCGGGACCGCATGGCAGGTGCGCAGTGCCAGCTTTGTGTCGGTCGCCTCGACGGCCGGCACACCCCCCAGCGGCTATTCATTCCCGCACGGACTGCTTGATCTGCAACTGGATACCGGCTCCGCCGGCACCAGCGCAACCGTCACCATCACCTATCCGACGGCATTGCCAGCCAATGCCGTGTACTGGAAGTACGGCAAGACAGCCGCCAACCCCGTGGCCCATTGGTACCAGTTTCCGGGCGCCTCCATCAGTGGCAACACCGTGGTCCTGACCTTGACCGATGGCGGCTTGGGTGACAACGACTTGACCGCCAACAGCGTGATTGTTGACCCAGGCGGCCCAGGGGTTCCAGGTGGCGCGGGCGTGGCCGGCGTGCCCACCTTGTCGCAGTGGGCCCAGTTGGCCTTGACGGCCTTGATGGCCGCCCTCGGGATTCTTGGCGCCCGTTGGGCCCAATCCAAAAGGCGTGCCACCGCCTGATCTACCAGGCCCTTGGTGCCTTGATGCCCGCCCGCGGCAGATCCGCCGCGGGGCTGGCAGCCCCCTCTCCCCTTCCACCGACGGCCGGTAGTGCGCTGCACTCACCGGCCGTCGCGTCTCTGCCACGGCCCCCTTGCCACACCAGGCATCCCTCACCAAATCGGTGCACCGCGGGTTTACCTTGATCCGCGCCCGGCAACCAGCAAGGCACAGTTATTGCGCTGAATTATTTCCGCAGCGTAAAACTGCCTATTTTTTGTTGTCACAGGGATATGAAATGAAGAAAACAGCATGGCTTTGGGCGTCAGCCCCCGTGGCCGCGGCCTTGGCCCTGTATGGGTGCGGGGGTTCAGACTCCGGCCTGATCGTCGACACCAATGCCCAGAGTTGCTCGGTGGCCTCCAGTACCGGCACCCCCGTGGTGGTGGGCTCAGGCCAGGCGGGCGACCCCGCCGCCCCCGAAGCCGCCTCGGGCTATCGCCTGGGCTACAAGGCCAAGACCTCAAGCAACTACATGGTCGTGGCCAACACCCCACTGGCCACCAAAGCCGGCTGCGATGTGCTCAAGGCCGGGGGTACCGCAGTGGACGCAGCAGTGGCCGTGCAAGCCGTGCTGGGCCTGGTCGAGCCCCAATCCAGCACCATTGCGGGCAGTGCCTTCATGGTTTACTACGACGCGGCCACCCGGCAGGTGGTTGCCTACGATGGCCGCGAAGCAGCCCCTGCCGCAGCCACGGGCTATTACCTGGCACGCCAGACCCAATCAGACGCTTCGTCCCCCGCGCCCGTGCCCAGCGCGCGTCGCAGTGGCCGCTCGATTGGTGTGCCCGGCGTGATGCGCATGCTCGATCTGGCTCACAAAGAACACGGCAAGCTGTCCTGGGGCCCCTTGTTCGACGAAGGCGTCAGCCTGGCCACCAATGGCTACAAGATCCCCTCGCGCATGGGCGATGCCATTGCCGCCAACGCGGCCAGCCTGCGCCTGGACGCCAATGCCGTGGCCACCTTTTTCAATGCCGACGGCAGCCCCAAGACCACCGGCACCGTGACCACCAACCTGCCCTATGCCCAGTCGCTGCGTGCGATTGCCGCCGGCGGCGCAGACGTGATGTACTCAGGCGCCATGGCCGAGGCCATCGTGGCCAAGGCTGCCCAGTCGGTCGGCGACGACACGGCCAAGACCCCCATCACCCCCAGCCTGATCACGGTGGCCGACCTCAAGGCCTACCAGGCCAAGAAACGCGACCCCGTGTGCACCACGTACCGCAGCAGCTACTACATCTGCACCATGGCACCGCCGTCGTCGGGCGGTATCGCCATCGCACAGTCGCTGGGCATTCTGGAGAACTTCGACCTCGCCCAATACGGCCCAAGCAACCCCAGCAACGAAGGCGGGGTGCCCAGCGTGATGGGCGTGCACCTGGTGTCTGAGGCTGAACGCCTGGCCTACGCCGACCGCGACAAATATGTGGCCGACACAGACTTTGTGCCGCTGCCCGCCAATGGGGTGTCGTCCATGATCGACAAAACCTACCTCAAGCAACGGGCCACGCTGATCAACGCCAACGGCAACTCCATGGGAACCGCTGCCGCCGGCAACCTGGGCGACGTGCCGCTGGGCGTCGACAAGACCCTCGAAAAAGGCACCACGCACTTTTCGATCGTCGATGCCTATGGCAACGTGGTCTCCATGACCTCGACCGTCGAATCCAGCATGGGGTCGTTCCACATGGTGGGCGGCTTTTTGCTGACCAACCAGCTCACCGACTTCTCGGCCCTGCCCACCGACACCGCAGGCGTGCCGGTGGCCAACCGCGTGGCCCCGGGCAAGCGCCCCCGCAGCACCATGGCCCCGACGCTGGTGTTCAAGGGCACAGCACCCGGCAACTTTGTGATGGCCACTGGCTCGCCGGGCGGCGGCACCATCATCCAATATGTGCTCAAAACCGTGGTGGGCGCCCTGGACTGGGGCCTCGATGCCCAGCAAGCCACCTCGCTGGTGAACATCGGTGCCACCAACAGCGCGACCACCAACGTGGACGGGTCCAACACCTCGCTCGACCTGAGCGCGTTGATCAGCGGCCTCAAGGCCAAGGGCCACACCGTGAACAATGGCGCGCAGTCCAGCGGCGTCTCCACCATCATGCGGGTCAACCGCAATGGCCAGACCAAGCTCGAAGGCGGCGTCGACCCACGCCGCGAGGGCATTGTGCTGGGTGACGGCGCCCTGTGACCAAGGCCTGCCCCTGAAGCCATGGCCGCCCTACCCTGGGCGGCCATGACTACCGGCCCCAGCACCGATCACGCACCGCCCCGGCGGTGCGTTTTTTTTGGTGACCCCAACGCGGACCTGCATGTGACATCCCCCGACCGATGCGCCAGAATCTTGCACAGACCGGCCCCAAGCTGCGCCGGGTTCACACCTGAATCGCGCCCCCACAGGACACACACATGAGCACTGGTTTCCAAGCCGCGCGCCGCCATGCACTCATCACCGCTGCCGCCACCGTGCTATCGGCCTGCGGCGGCGGAGGCTCTGGCGGCGGGGCAACGTCTGCTGCGACAGGCCAGGTGATCAACTCGACAATCAAGTCGACCTCCACCGGCAACACCTACCCCATCCAGGTGTTCTTGCCCGACGCCTACGCCACCAGCACCGCCCTGCTGCCCGTCATCTACGCCATCGAATCAGACGCCCAGTACGCCGGCCCCGGTGTCTCGCGCTTCGACGCCTTCAAAGAGGTGATGCAACGCCGGAGCACCCAGGCCGTGCTGGTGGGAATCGGCGGCACGGCCTGGCGCAACGCCGACTTCCTCATGCCGGGCGCTGCAAAGTACCTCGACTTCATCGTGAAAGAACTCGCGCCCGTCATCGAGCGCCAGTACCGCGCAGACCCCAAACGAAGGGCCTTGTCGGGCTTGTCGCACGGTGGCTACTTTGTTGTGGCCGCGCTGATCCTGGACGCACTCGCCAATCTGGCCCCCCGTTTTTCGTACTACCTGTCAACGGAGTGCAGCGTCGGCGAGCTCGCCAACCCCGCCGCCGTTCTGGCCTTTGAAAAGCAGATCAGCGGCAAAACCGTACCGGCGACCTTGTTCCTGGCCGGCGCCGTGGGCGGCAACCAGCCCTTGATCGGCGGCCCCCTGTTCGACCAGATCGTCGCGCAACACCTGCCGGGTCTGGTCGCGCTCAGGGCCGAGTACGACACCACCCACGTCGGCGCCGATTTGCCAGCCTTTGAAGACGCGCTGAAGCGCTTCTTTTCTTGAGCGGTTCCTGGGCTTTCTGACGCACCGGCCAAGCGCACGGCATGGCTCAGCACCGGCCATGTGGGCGGGGCCGCTCCGCCGCGGCAGCCGGCGCTTCAACTGCTGGCCGTCACGCCGGTGAGCTTGACCACCGCCTGCCAGCGCGCGATCTCGTCATTCAGGTAGCCCGCAAAAGCCTGCGGCCCACCGGGCATGGGGTCGATGAAGGCCGAGGCCAGCTTGGCCTTCACTTCAGGCAAGGCCAGCACCTTGTCGATGGCGGCATTGAGCGGCTGCAGGATGTCGGGCGGGGTGCGCGCCGGGGCCATCAGCCCGTACCAGGCCTGGCCCACCATGCCCGGCACGCTCTCGGCAAAGGTCTGCACGCTCGGCATGCGGGGGTGGCGCGCCGGGCTGGCAATGGCCAGCACCTTCAGGCGGCGGGCCTCCAGGTGCGGCATGCAGGCCGGCACCGAGTTGATCACCAGCGGAATCTGCCCGCCCACGGCATCGCTCAGGGCACTGCTGCCGCCTTTGTAGGGCACATGGATCAGATCCAGCCCGGTCTTGACCCGCAGCGTTTCGCACAGCAGGTGCGGGATGGTGCCCTGGCCCGGGGTGCCCACGCTCAGCTCGCGGCTGCGCTCACGCGGCAACGCCAGCAACTCACGCAGCGACGAGGCCGGCACCGAAGGGTGCGCCACCAGCAACTGCGGCGACGAGCCCACCAGGCTCAAAGGCGCGAAATCTTTCACCGGGTCAAAAGGGGTCTTGACATGCACCGCCGCATTGGTGGCGTGGGCGGCATCGGCCAGCAGCAGGGTGTAGCCGTCGGCGGCGCTCTTGGCCGCGGCATCGGTGCCAATCAGGCCCGCTGCGCCAGCCTTGTTGTCCACCACCACGTTCCAGCCCAGGGTCTCGGTGAGCTTCTGGGCCAGCAGACGCCCCACAAAATCCGAGCCGCCCCCGGCACCGTAAGGCACGATCATGCGGATCGGCCGCGAAGGAAACGCGTCGGCGCGGGCCGGCGCAGCCAGCGTGGCGCAGACACCGCTGGCCGCCACTGCAAGAAGATGACGACGTGACAACTGGGACATTGCTCGTGACTCCTGAAAGGGATGGATCTGAAAACAAGGGTTGATAACGGGGCTGGATGCACGCTGGCAGCGGGCCCGGGGGCTTATCCGACCAAGGTTCCTGCCACACGCTGCAGCGCCTCGACCGCCCTGTCGACCGCCGCTTCGTCGATGTGACGGTGGGTCACCAGGCGCAGACGCCACGGGCCCCAGGGCCGCACCCGCACGCCGTGCGGCAGCGCCGCCTCGGCCCAGGCGGTGCTCTGCGGGCCAGGCTGCGGCAAATCGATGAACACGATGTTGGTGACCGGCTCGGTCACCCCCAGTGCCGGGGGCAACTGCAGGCGCAACGAGCGGGCCAGCCGCTCGGCCATCGCGTGATCGTGTGCCAAGCGCGCCGGCTGGCTGTGGATCGCCTCCAGCCCGGTGGCCGCCAGCAGCCCGATCTGCCGCTGCGTGCCCCCCAGCACCTTGCGATGGCGACGCGCCACTGCCAGCGTCTCGGCACGGCCCACCAGCACCGCACCCGCCGGCGCGCTCAAGCCCTTGGACAGGCACAGCGACACCGTGTCGGCATGGCGAGCCAGCTCAGCCACCGGCAGCTGCAAGGCCACGGCGGCATTCATCAGCCGCGCGCCATCCAGATGCAGCCGCGCCTCGTGCCGATGCGCACAGCCCTGCGCCGCCTGCAGCACTTGCGCCGACAACACCTGGCCGCCCGAATTCAGGTGGCTGTTCTCCAGGCCCACCAGGCGGCAAGGCGAAGCCCCCGGCATGGTCAGCGCCGCCTGCAGCGCCTCGGTCGAGATGGCCCCGCCCTGCCCGGCCACCCCCTGATAATCGACCCCGGCCAGCAAAGCCCCGCCGCCCTCCGACAACAGCATGTGCGAGCCCGACTCCAGCACCACCCGCGAACCCCGTGGCGCCTGGCTCAGCACCGCCAGCAGGTTGGCCATGGTGGCGGTGGGCGTGTACAGCCCCGCCTCGTGGCCCAACAGATCGGCCACGGCGCGCTCAAGCCGCCGCACGGTGGGGTCGCCATCCAGGCCATCGTCGCCCAGCTCGGCCTGGGCCAGGCGGTGCAGCATTGCCTCGGTGGGCAGCGTGACGGTGTCGCTGCGCAGATCAATCCAGGGGGCATGGGCATCGGCAAGGTGCGCCGAGAGGGGTCGGGCCAAAGTCATGAAGCACAGTATTCACGCCGCCGCCCAATACATCAAATGCTTCTTGAAGGGCTTTTCATACAATATTGATATGAGCGAACGCCGCATGACCCTCAAGCACATCGAGGCCTTCAGGCTGGTGATGCAGACCGGCTCGATGACCGAAGCCGCACGCGCCCTGCACACCTCGCAGCCCCAGGTCAGCCGGTTGATCGCCCAGCTTGAAGGCATCACGGGCTTTGCGCTGTTTGACCGCAGCGGCACCCGGCTGAACCCCTCACTCGACGGCAAGCGCTTTTTTCAGGATGTCGAAAAAACCTTTGCCGGCCTGCAAAGCCTCGAATCGGCCGCCCACCACATCCGCAGCTTCGGGGGCGACCGCCTGACCGTGGCCGCCATGGCCCGCATTGCCGGCGGCCTGCTGAGCCAGGCCGTGGTGAAGTTCAAGCAAGCCCACCCCCAATCGCTGGTCACCTTGCATTCAGGCGCCGCCACCACCATCAACAGCTGGGTCAGCGCCGGCCTGTGCGACATGGGGCTGGCCATTCTGTACGGCGGCGACCCGCCGGGCATGCAGGTCGAGACCCTGCTCAGCATGGACTGCGTGGCCCTGCTGCCGGGCGAGCACCGGCTGGCCCGGCAAAGCCGGCTGCAGGCCGCCGATTTTGAGGGCGAAGACTTCATCTCGTTTCCGCAGGGCAGCGACCCGCGCGAACGCATCGACCGGGTCTGGGCCAGCGAGGCCGTGCGCCCCAACACCGTGCTCGAATCCGACCTGGGCGCCTCGGTTTGCGCCCTGGTGGCCGCCGGCCTGGGCGTGAGCCTGCTCAACCCCCTGGCCGCACTCGAAGAACAGCCCCGGCATGCCTTCGTGATCAAGCCTTTCAGCCCGCCGGTGACCGTGCGCCTGGCCATCCTGCTGGCCCCCCAGGCCCCCAACTCACGCATGGTGGCCGCCTTCCGCCAGGCCGTGCTCGAGGTGATCGAGACCGAACTTCGGCCACTGCTGCGCCAACACGCCCCCCAGCCGGCGCCAAAGCCCCGGTCTGCCAAGCCCGGCTAACCCAAGGCCCGCTCCAGCCCGCCCACCAGCGGGCTTTGATCAGCAACAACCCATTGCGCGTGCGGCCTACGGCCCACACGACCGCCGAAAGCGGCCCTCCAGGGCCACGGCCTGCCAACCCCAGGTCCGGGCGGGCCAAGGCCCCCCACGATGGCCAGCCATGGCCTCCACAACCTCGCACGACAGCGGCTACAAGCAACTGTTTTCGCACCCCCAGATGGTGCGCGACCTGCTGCTGGGCTTTGTGCCCGGGCTCTGGCTCAAGAACGCTCGTTTTGACACCCTGGAGCGCATCAACGCCAGCTACGTGAGTGAGTCTGAGCAACACCGCCACAACGACATGGTGTGGCGCCTCAAAGTGGGCACCCGTTGGGTCTGGGTCTATCTGCTGCTAGAGTTTCAGAGCAAGCCCGACAAGTGGATGGCCGTGCGCATGATGGCCTACGTCAGCCTCCTCGCTCAAAGCCTGATCAAACAAAAACAACTGCAGCAGGGCAAGCTACCTAGCCTCATCCCCCTGGTGCTTTACAACGGCCAAGCCCCTTGGAGGGCCCCCACCGACGTCAACCAGTGCTTCGCCCCCAGCCTGCCCGGCCTCGCCAGGTTTCGGCCCCGGCTGATGTACCACCTGATCGATGAGGCCCGGCTGCAACTGTCACCCTCGGCCGAGGTGCGCAATCTGGTGGACGCGGTGTTTCAACTCGAACGCAGCACCGAATTTGATACCGTTGGTCGGCTGGTCATGGCCCTCCGACTCGCCTTGCAGGCCCCGGGGCAAAATGAACTGCAACGCACGCTCAACGCTTGGCTGCGCGAACAACTCAGCCGCAAGGCCCCGCCCGAGCTCAGCAAAGGCGTTGCCACCACACTTGCCCACCTACCCGATCTGATGGAAGGAACCC